>NZ_CP090064.1:1328333-1992500 GCF_023100685.1 Proteus vulgaris
CGAGTGCGCCATCAACTAAGTATTGTGTCACAAGCCCTGTTTCAGGTTTGCGACAAGGGCAGTTATCTTCAGGTTTATGAGGACAAATTAAAACATCATCAAAAGTTATTCCCTGTGATGACAAAATTTGCATCATCAAATTATGTGGAGGATCGAAATCCGCTTGAGGAAAACTTTCTGTACCTAATCCATCTTGATTAGTGATCATAATAAGCTTGTAACCTGCTTTTTGTAGCGCGGTCAGTGCGGGGATTACACCATTTTCAAAGGCGAGTTTATCGAGTCTATCAACTTGATAATCTGTAGGTGGCTCGGTGATTAAAGTGCCATCACGGTCAATAAAAAGAATTTTTTGGCTCATGGTAAGCTCCCTCAGTTGCGATTTTTGTTGTTATCGTTTTATCTTTTATACGTTTGCAGTTTGAATGTTTTTTATAGCGTTGATCACGCTATCACATTCTTCGGTAGTACCGATAGAAATACGCAAGCAACCATTAAGCCCATATTGACGTTGTTGATCGCGTAAAATAATCCCTTGCTCCCATAAAGTACGGAAAACCTGATTAGCATCAGTGAATTTCACTAAAATATAGTTGGTTTCACTGTTATAAACCTGCTCGACATTCGGTAATTTTTTTAACGCTTCAGATAAGACCGCTCTGTTACGTGATATTTCAGCAACACGATTCTTCATCACATCAATACCTACCTCAGTTAATGCTTGTGCTGCAATATCGGCAACAGGTGTTGACAATGGATATGGGGCGATCACTTTTAGTAATAATTCAATGACTGGTGGATTGGCAAGCGTAAATCCACAGCGCAACCCTGCTAATGCAAATGCTTTCGATAAGGTGCGCAAAATGACTAAATTCGGATAATCTTCAAGCCATGAAACAATTGATGCTTGTGGACAAAATTCTATATAAGCTTCATCAACTGCAACTATAGCTTTGCCTTTAGCGAGTTCTAATACATCACGAATAAGTGAAGGGTTAACAATGTTTCCTGTTGGGTTATTGGGGCTACAAATATAGACCAGTTTTACATTATCAAGCTTTGATGCAATGGCTTTGACGTCAGGGCTCCAATCAGCAAGTGTAGGGACAACACGTTGTTCTATACCAAATGTTTCTGCACTTACGCTATACATGCCATAAGTGGGAGGACAATAAAGCACAGCATCTTTACTAGGTTCGCAAAACGCACGAATAAGTAGTTCAATGGCTTCATCTGCCCCACGACTGACTAAGACTTGATTTGGATTAACACCTGCATATGCAGCATAACGATTAATGACATTAACAGGCTGACACTCAGGGTAACGGTTTAAATTTTTTTCATTAAAAGTAAATTCAGGTGCAACAGGGTATTCATTTGCATTTAACCAAACCGAACCATTTCCGCCTAAACGTCTAGCAGATTGATAAGGAGTTAACTCACGTACATTTTTTCGGGCAAGTGAGGTGATATCAAATTCATTTTTCATCGTTATTTTTCCCCTGAGCCAAAGCATTAACACGAAGTGTGACCGCATTTTTGTGAGCGGTTAATTGTTCAGCTTGCGCTAGTATTTCAATAGTTTGTGCTAAATCAGATAAACCTTGTGCTGTGAGTTTTTGTACAGTCATGCGTTTCATAAAGTCAGCTAGACCTAAACTTGAGTAGGTTGAGGTATAACCATAAGTCGGTAGAACATGATTAGTGCCTGAAGCATAATCTCCCGCAGATTCAGGAGACCAAGCACCAAGAAAAACAGAACCGGCACTGGTAATGCTATCAACACGTGCATCAGCATCATTAGTTTGAATAATCAAGTGTTCAGGGCCATAGCTATTGCTGATTTCAATACATTGATCGAGATCGCGAGTAATAATGACTCGACTTTCAGCTAAAGCTTGTTTGGCAATTTCAGCTCGGCTTAATTGAGTAAGTTGTGTTTCCGCTTCAGCAATAACGGCTTTGGCTAATGTTTCATCTGGGGTTAATAATACGACTTGTGAATCAGGGCCATGCTCTGCTTGCGACAGTAAGTCAGCAGCAATGAATGCAGGATTTGCATCTGCATCAGCAATCACCAAAACTTCTGAAGGGCCTGCTGGCATATCAATAGCTGCACCTTGTAGCGATTGGCTGACTTGACGTTTGGCTTCCGTAACATAAGCATTACCGGGGCCAAAAATTTTATCTACTTTAGGGATAGATTCTGTACCAAACGCCATTGCGGCAATCGCCTGCGCGCCACCCACTTGGAATATTTCATCAATACCAATTTGTTGAGCAATATATAAAATTTCATCAGCAATAGGAGGGGGTGAGCAAAGAATAACTTTGCGACAACCTGCAATACGCGCTGGGATACCTAACATCATTACGGTTGAAAGTAATGGAGCCGAACCACCAGGAATATAAAGTCCTACAGCATCAATGGGTCTGCTTACTTGTTGACAAAATACACCAGGTTGAGTTTCCACGTTGATAGTGTTAGGAATTTGAGCTTCATGAAAACGACGAATATTATTCATCGCCTGTGCTATTGCTTGTTTTATTTCGTTATTTAGTCTTGTTGTGGCTTCATCAATTTGCGTTTTTGGCACCAATACACTTTCCGGCGCTGCCTTATCGAATTTTTGGCTAAGTGCTTTAAGCGCTTTATCCCCATCATTGCGTACCTGTGAAATGATGCTAGCAACTTGTTCTGTAATTGAACCGGATGCTGAAATAGCAGGGCGAGTTAATAGCACTTGTTGCTGTTCTTGCGTGCATTCATTCCAGTAAGTTAATGTATTAAAACCCGTTTTCATCATTTCACCTTATTCCATCATTTTTTCAATTGGTAAAACAAGAATTGAACTCGCACCTAATGCTTTTAGTTTTTCCATGGTTTCCCAGAATAGGGTTTCACTGCTGACCATGTGCATTGCAACGCGATTCTGGTCACCCGCAAGAGGCAGAATAGTAGGTCTTTCAGCACCAGGAAGTAACGCAATGACATCTTCGAGGCAATCACTTGGTGCGTGTAACATAATGTATTTTGATTCTCGAGCTTGGATGACACCTTGAATACGCGTCAGTAAACGGTCGATAAGGGCTTGTTTGTCGGTTTCCATTTCTCCGTCGCGTTGGATCAAACACGCTTTTGAACGGTAAATAACTTCAACTTCTTTCAGACCGTTAGCTTCTAATGTTGCACCAGTAGAAACTAAGTCACAGATAGAGTCAGCAAGACCTGCACGAGGAGCGACTTCAACAGAGCCATTTAATAGACATGATTTAAATTTGATGCCTTTTTGGTCTAAATAACGTTTTAGTAGATTGGGGTAAGAGGTGGCAATACGTGTATTATCTAGGCATTCAACACCTTGATAGTCGAAATCAACAGGAGTCGCAAGAGATAAACGGCAACCACCAAAATCGAGGCGTCGTAGCGTGAGATAGCTTGGGTTTTCGCCTTGTGCACGGCGTTTTAATAATTCTTCTTCTAATACGTTTTCACCAATAATCCCTAAATCAACCACGCCGTCCATCACTAGACCTGGAATATCGTCATCTCTTACACGTAAAATATCGATTGGCATATTTTCCGCATAAGCGATCAGACGTTGTTGGTTTAAGTTAATTTTGATGCCACAACGCGCTAAAAGGGCACGAGACTCATCACTTAAACGACCTGATTTTTGCATTGCAATTCTTAATCTTGTTTTGTCTAACATAATATTACCCTGTCCTTGTCTCAATTTTTTGTTTAAAAATTAGCTATAAAAAAACCCCGGAAGTTGCCTTCCGGGGTTTTTATTGTTTGTCTGCATTCAGACCACCGGAAGCGTTTCTTAAACGTCTTCCAGCACTCATCGCCTGAAAGACTAGTCAGGATGATGGTGATGATGGTGGTTTAGTTGAATGCTATACATAATTATTTTCCTAGCTAATTACACTATTTGTTATTTGATATGCCCGTTACTATTAATTTGTATTTAGTAACCAACATTCAGAATTTGTCTGCCTTTCAACCTACATGATTTGCAAAGTGAAAAGCAACCTATTTTTTAATAATAATTTAATTATTTTGTAACCTTTTGTTTTTAATGCTATTTTAATATTTCTCTTATTTACTTAATGTGGTAAGTGAGCGAGTATATGGGGGTATGCTAAAAATTAACGAAATATAAGTAGTATTTATATGTAATGGCGAAATGAAAATTTTATAGCATACTTTAACTAAGCCATTTAAGTAGGGGAGCAAAATGAAACGAATAACCATCGTTGGATTAGGTTGGTTAGGTTTACCACTTGCCGCTGCGTTGCGTGATGCAGGTTATCAAGTTAAAGGGACTAAAACCACCGAAGATGGCGTAGAAGCAGCAAGAATGAGTGGCGTTGATTGCTGTTTAGTGAATTTAACACCCGCAATTGAATGTGATAGAGATGATTTTGATTACTTAATGGAAACTGACGTACTGATCATCACGTTGCCACCAAGTGCCGCTGGTGGCGGTTATGATTATGTTGAAGCTATTCAAACGTTAGTGGATAGTGCAATGTCTCGCCATGTTACAAGAGTGATTTATATTAGTTCTACTTCTGTATATGGCAATCAAACAGGTAATATCACAGAAGAAATGGATATTCGACCAGAAACACAATCGGCAAAAATGTTAGCTGAAGTTGAAAATTGGTTACATCGTTTACCGTTAACCACAGTTGATATTCTTCGATTGGCTGGGTTAGTTGGCCCCGGTCGTCATGCTGGACGTTTTTTATCAGGTAAAAAACAGGTAAAAGGCGCGCATCAGTGTGTCAATTTAGTCCATTTAGATGATGTAATTTTTGCGGTTGAACAACTGCTTGCACAAAATGAAGGTGGTCATTTATATAATTTATGTGCCCCAATTCATCCTAAAAAGAAAGATTTTTACTCAAGAGTATCCTCTCTGCTTGATCTTATTCCCCCAGAATTTGCAGATGAAGAGAAGCCGTTAATACGGGAGATTGACGGTCAGGAGATCTGTCGAGATCTTGGATTCCATTACCATTATCCAGATCCCGACAAAATGCCAATGAATTAACTTACAGGCAGTAACACGATATCACGGAAAAGAGATCTTTCACTTAATTGTGTAAACCATCGTTCAATATGTGGGAAGTGAGGTCGGTCTTTACAAATCTCGAGCCATGGATAAACCAGTGGTGCGATAGCGATATCAGCAAGAGAGATCTCATCTCCAGCAAAATAAGTTGTTTTTGCCAGTTGGTTATCTGCAATTTTTATCAGTTTGTTAAGCTTTTCTTTTAATGCTTCAACAAGCTCGGGGTTCTGTTGCTCTTTAGGTGTGCGAACAATCATTATCATCATTTGTTGAATGGGTGAAAATAGGCTGCCATTTGACCAATCCATCCATTTTTCTACATTTGCTCGTTGTTTAGGATCAATTGGATAGAGTGCGTTATTCTCATATTTTGAGCATAAATAACGAATAATGGTATTAGACTCCCATAACACAAAGTCATCATCTTGTAATGTTGGGATAGAAGCGTTGGGATTCATTGCTAAATAATTTGCTTCATTGAGTCCGCCAAATGGGCCTCCAACATCAATTTGCTCATAAGGAACATTTAACTCCTTTAAGCACCAAAGAACTTTTTTAACGTTAGATGAGTTTTTTCTACCCCAGACTTTTAACATAAAGGTCTCCTAAACCACGATAAGTAATAAAATTTCCCTCTATAGGGCGCTAAACATGAATATAAGATAAATCTCTATATATCAATGTTGGCGTCTTATTCCAGAAAGCCATATAGTAGGAAAGCTTTAACAAATTGATATAAAAGGGTGATCGGTAATGAAAAAAAATATTCCATCTGTTCTGGGTAAGGTTACCGCGGGAATGGGTTTACTGCTAATTATTTCTAGTCCTTCATTTGCGGTAAATAATCCTGTACCTCCTCAAATAGAGGCAAAATCTTATGTATTAATGGATTACAATAGCGGAAAAATTTTGGCATCGGAGAAACCTGATGAGCGTTTAGATCCCGCAAGTCTGACCAAAATCATGAGTAGCTATGTGGTTGGACAAGCCATCAAAGAAGGGCGAATGTCGCCAGACGATATGGTGATTGTAGGGCGCAATGCGTGGGCAACAGGTAATCCGGTATTAAAAGGTTCATCATTGATGTTCTTGAAACCGGGTGATCAGGTCAAAGTCATTGATTTAAATCGTGGTATGGTCATTCAATCAGGTAATGATGCGAGTATCGCATTAGCTGAACATGTTGCGGGCAGTCAGGAAACCTTTGTGGATTTAATGAACTCCTATGCTAACAATCTGGGTTTAAAAAATACGCACTTTAAAACAGTCCATGGATTAGATTCTGACGGGCAATATACAACAGCACAAGATATGGCACTGTTAACAGCTGCTATGATCCGTGATGTTCCTTCAGAATACGAAATACATAAAGAAAAAGAATTTACATTCAACAATATTCGTCAGCCAAACCGCAATCGTTTATTGTGGAATAAGAATATGAATGTTGATGGTGTGAAAACAGGTCACACGAGTGGTGCTGGATATAATCTTGTATCTTCGGCAACTGAAGGTGATATGCGCTTAATTGCGGTTGTTTTAGGAACTCCATCAGATAAAATCCGTTTTGCTGAAAGTGAAAAATTATTAGGCTGGGGTTTTCGTTTTTTCGAAACGGTAACACCGGTTAAAGAAAACACACCACTAACAACGCAAAAAGTATGGTATGGCGATAAAGGTGAAGTGGCTTTAGGTGTCGCTAATGATGCTTCAATCACTATTCCTAAAGGTGAACTGAAAAATTTAAAAGCCTCGTTTACTTTAACTAATCCAGTATTAGAAGCGCCACTAACGCAAAATCAGGTTGTGGGTACAGTTAACTTCTTATTAAACAATGAAATCATTGAACAACGTCCTTTAGTGGTAAAAGAAGCGGTTGAAGAAGGTGGTTTCTTTAGTCGTATTTGGGATTTTGTGGTTAAAACAGTATCTGGCTGGTTTAACGCTATTTTTGGTTAATTTATCAATAATAGTTTTATCAATGCGTTACTGAGATTTCACCCATAAAGAAAGATTAGTTGTTGTTTTTAAAAAAAATCCGTAATTAAAATAATGATTACGGATTTTTTGTATTTAATGAGATAAAGAGATTGCACACTTTAGAGATTTAAATAAGTCCATCAATTTTCCCTTGATTATCAACATCTACGGCAATGGCTGCTGGCGTTTTCGGTAGTCCAGGCATAGTGGTGATAGAGCCTGTCAGTGCGACAACAAAGCCAGCACCAGCAGAAACATACACTTCGCGCACATTTATCGAAAAATCAGTAGGGCGACCTAATAAAGCGGGATTATCCGAGAGAGAATATTGTGTTTTTGCCATACATACGGGGAAATGACCGAAACCCATATTTTCTATTTTTTCCAACATTTTGCGAGCATGTTGGCTATAGGTCACACCATTTGCTCCATAGATCTCTTTTGCGACAGTATTAATTTTTTCACTAAGTGAGGCATTATCAGGATAAATTAATTGGAATTGACTATGTTCATTTTCAAGTGTATCAATGACTTGATTCGCTAATTCAATACCGCCTGCGCCCCCTTTTTCCCACACTTTTGTAATTGCAAATCGACAATCCCTATCTAGACAAAATTGCTCGATAAACTGATGTTCTGCAATACTATCGGTAACATAGGCATTAAGTGAAACAATCACAGGTAAGCCATATTTTTTAAGGTTTTCAATATGTTTTTCTAGATTGACAATACCTTTTTCAAGCGCAACTAAATCCTCATTATTCCATTCTCCTTTCCCTAAGCCACCGTTATATTTTAGTGCTTTTGTAGTCACAACAATCACTGCACAATCTGGGTGTAATCCACTTATTCTGCATTTTATATCAAAGAATTTTTCAGCACCTAAATCAGCACCAAAACCCGCTTCTGTAATAGTGATATCAGCAAGTTGAAGAGCCAATTTTGTTGCTCTCACACTATTACAACCATGGGCAATATTAGCGAATGGGCCACCATGAATAATTGCTGGCGTATTTTCGAGTGTCTGCACTAGATTAGGGTTAATAGCATCTTTTAACAAACTGGCCATTGCGCCAACAGCTTGTAAATCGTTTGCAGTGATAGGGGCGCCATTGTAAGAATAAGCAACAATGATCTGAGAAAGTCTTTGTTTTAAGTCTTGAATATCCTCAGCTAAACATAGGATTGACATAATTTCAGAAGCAACAGTAATAACAAAGTTATCTTCTCTTGTGATACCGTCTTTTTCGCCACCCAATCCCACAACAATATTTCGTAAAGCGCGATCGTTCATATCCATACAACGTTTAAACACGATTTTCTTAGGATCGATATTTAAAGGATTACCTTGATAAATGGAGTTATCAAGCATGGCGGCCAGTAAGTTGTTTGCTGATGTAATCGCATGAAAATCGCCAGTAAAATGAAGATTAAGATCTTCCATTGGCACAACTTGAGAATAACCACCCCCAGCGGCTCCCCCTTTAATGCCAAAGCAAGGGCCTAATGAGGGTTCGCGTAATGCGATAATGGCACTTTTTCCAATATGGTTAAGGGCTTGCCCTAATCCAACGGTGACGGTTGTTTTACCTTCACCTGCTGGGGTAGGATTAATTGCGGTGACTAAAACCAGTTTTCCTGTTTTTTTTGTAGCAACTTTAGGCCAAATGCTGTGGCTAAATTTAGCTTTGTATTTGCCATAAAACTCGATATCGTCTTGATCAATATTTAAATTTTTAGCAATGTCTTGAATTGGTAAGAGGTGTGCTTCTTGGGAGATTTGAATATCTGATTTCATTTTAGTTCTCTTTTTTATCCCGCTTTTGATGTCTCTAGTGATCTTTACTCATCAACTGTAGCCAAGGATCTAAATAAGGCCAATAGATTGATTAAGTTGTAATTATTTTCTATTCGATAACGTGTTTATCGTCACACCCTTTAAATAATTTTTGTAACAGACTCCTATCTTTGACATTTTGCTACTTATATTGAGTGATATTTCTGTTTTCAATATTGAGTTTTCTTCTACCCGTATTTTAACTAAGGATGATAATTTAATCTCATCCAAAAAAGATATTCAAAGGGAAGAGCATCATTCTTGATTTTAGATAATAAAAAAGGCGCTGATATCAGCGCCTTACCCATTATAAATATCTGTATTTTGGACTCTCAGGTTTAGTCACAAGAAATTTTAATCGCTAATCCACCTTGAGAAGTTTCACGATATTTAGCATTAATGTCTTTACCGGTTTCGTACATTGTTTCAATGACTTTATCTAAACAAATACGAGGGTCGCTGACACGACGTAACGCCATACGAGATGAATTTACTGCTTGTACGGCTGCGATAGCATTACGTTCAATACAAGGAACTTGTACTTGTCCTGCAACTGGGTCACAGGTAAGCCCTAAGTTATGCTCCATTGCAATTTCCGCAGCAATACAAACTTGCTCTGGGCTACCGCCTAAAAGCTCAGTTAATGCACCAGCCGCCATTGAACAAGCAACACCCACTTCGCCTTGGCAACCCACTTCAGCACCGGAGATAGATGCATTCATTTTGTAAAGAGAACCAATAACACCTGCGACTAAGAAAAAGCGAGTATAAGAATTTTCATTTACAGGACGAATGAATTTATCGTAGTAAGAAAGTACCGCAGGGATAATGCCACATGCTCCGTTTGTCGGTGCTGTTACAACACGTCCACCAGCCGCATTTTCTTCATTGACGGCAAGGGCGAACATATTGATCCAGTCAACAACAGTCATAGGATCGGTTGTGGTTTTATCTTCTGTTACTAACATACGACGTAATGCAGAAGCACGGCGCGGTACACGTAATGGCCCTGGTAATAAGCCTTCGGTATTTACACCTCGCTCAATACCAGACTTCATTACTTCCCAAACAGCAGCTAAATGAGCCGAAATTTCTTCTTTGCTACGCAATGCTAATTCGTTTTGCATCACTAATGCAGATAAAGAGAGACCTGTTTCTTTACAATGACGACGTAAATCAGCCGCATATTGATAAGGATAAGGGACTTGAACCGTATTTTCTTCAGGTTGACCAAAATGCTCTTCATCAACAATAAAACCACCGCCAATAGAATAATAGGTTTTTTTCAATAGAACCTGTTCACCATTATAAGCGGTGATGGTCATACCATTCTCATGGAGGGGTAAATTGCTTTTATGAAAATTCATACCACCATCAACAGGGAAATCCACTTCTTTAATGCCATTTGCTAGCATTAAGCGGCCTGTTGCTTCTACTTGTTTTATAAATGGGGTAATAGAATCTATATCGACAGTATCGGGTAAATTTCCTGCTAATCCCATAATAATAGCAATATCAGTTGCGTGACCTTTACCCGTTAAAGATAAAGAGCCATAAACATCAACGATAACGCGGGAAACAGAAGAAAGTAGATTTTTTTCAGCAAGGATATCAACGAATTCTTTACCTGCTTTCATTGGGCCTACAGTGTGTGAACTTGAAGGACCGATACCGATTTTAAAAATATCAAAGACGCTAACCATAATATTCGCCTCCCTAATTAATTTAAAGGCGCAACTGTGTGATTATTAGAGTGATAAGTGTCAGTTTTGAAGTCTAAATCTGTAATGGCTACTTCCTTTTACGAAAGTAGCCATTAGATGCCTTATTAGCCCACGAAAGAGTTAATTAAGCTATAGAAAACTGCTGAGATTGCGATAAGACCCATGATTACAACGAATACGTTGCTGATATGGCCTTCGTATTTCTTCATTGCTGGTACTTTACGGATTGCATACATAGGCATCAGGAACAGTAACATTGCGATAATTGGACCACCTAATGTTTCAATCATACCTAAAATGCTTGGGTTTAACGTTGCCACGATCCACGTTGTAACCAGCATAAACAGTGCAGTGATTTTGTTTAAACGATCTTTTTCGATTGTTTTACCTTTTTCACGCAGTGATTTGATGATTAAACCGTTGAAACCTTCACGAGCACCTAAGTAGTGACCTAAGAAAGATTTAGTAATCGCAACGAAAGCAATAAATGGAGCGATATAAGCGATAACTGGTGCTTCAAAATGGTTAGCAAGGTAAGACAGGATACTGATGTTCTGTGCTTTTGCTTCTGCTAAGTTTTCTGGTGTTAAGCTAAATACACAGCTAAACACGAAGAACATTACAGTGATAACCATCATGATGTGCGCATAAGCTAAAATGCGTGAACATTTTTTCTCAGCGTTTTCGCCGTATTCTTCACGTTTTGCAACAGCAAACGCAGAGATGATTGGAGAGTGGTTGAAAGAGAACACCATTACAGGGATGGCTAACCACAGTGTGACTAATAGGCCTTGACCCATACCTGATGTTGTTGCGTGATCAAAAGAAAGAGTATCAAGTACTGCGCCATTCCACTCAGGAATAAGATACAACGCTAAAACCATCAAGACGGCAACAAATGGGAACACTAACACGCTCATTGCTTTAACGATAGCTTGTTCACCAAAGCGAATGATCGACATGATACCGATGATCAGTATCAGTGATAAAATTGCACGAGGTGGTGCAGACATGTGCATTTGGTTCACAATAAAGCTTTCTACTGTATTGGTGATAGCAACACTATAAACCAATAAAATAGGATAAATAGCAAAGAAATAGAGCAGAGTAATCAGTTTACCTGCTGTTTTACCAAAGTGTTCTTCAACAACTTCAGTGATATCTTCACCTGGGTTTTTACCTGATAACACAAAGCGGCACATACCACGGTGTGCAAAGAAGGTCATTGGAAATGCAAGCACTAACATGATCAACAAAGGAATTAAACCACCGATCCCTGCGTTGATAGGTAAAAATAGAACGCCAGCACCGATAGCCGTACCATATAAACCTAACATCCATACAGTATCTGATTTACGCCATGTTTTGTAATCACCTTGGGTGTTACCCGATGCGATAGAACCAGCTTTGGTTGTATCCATAATACTCTCCGAAATAACGCGGTAAAAAAAATAATGAATAAAAATAAGAGCGTGATTTTATTTCTTATCAGAAACAATCACGACATAAATTTAATTATGAATAAATGAGTGCATTGAGTACCTGGTGTTATCTCAATATCTTCAATTACCACATACTAAAATCTTTAAATTTCAAAAGAATTAGACTCTTCTAAAATTTGAAAAAATATTCAATAATTTTATATCCAGACTTAAGAGGTGCAGAATATAGTGTTTTTCAGGATAAACTACCGTGATCACCATCTCAAATGCTAAATATAACTGAAAAACCTAAAAATGTAACATTTTTTATATTTTGTGTTTTTAGAGGGGGTTTTAAAACATTTTGAAATACTTTTCCATTTTTAATCGGAATTGAAAATAAAGCCAAATATCTAAATATTCATATGTTAATGATTAAATTTAGGCTTTTTTATTTCTTCTAAAATAAATGATTTAAATCAATCTGGTTATTTTTATTCACAATTAAAACATTATATTAACCTTGCATGTTGTTGATATATATTAATTAATTATTTTCTTTTATTTATGTATAAAAGTAGACAAAAGAATATAAAAATAAGGGAATACGATTATTTATTAATGATTTTTCTTTATTCTATGAAATAAATATAACAACAATTCAATCATAAGTAGAATATTGTTTATTATTACGACAATAAATTTGTTAATAAATGAGTCTGATACATTACTATATAACGAATATAAAAACTTCATTTTGATTAAAATAACAACATATTTATTTTTGGACAAATAATATAATAATAGAGGATATTTTTATTTATATATTAATATATCAACGTGGAGATTGACTTAAGTTAAATATAAAAAAGACCACAATAAATATGGTCTTTTTCAATGTAAAAAAGGTTAGGCTTTTGTCCAACCTTTACGAATGGGATAAGCAAAACAGAGCTGATAAAGCTGTTGTACCCATTTTTGGAGTATATCTCCGCCCTTAGACCAGAACATCTGACTTAAGCCACAAGAAAGCAAAGCCACAATAAAGGCACCTATCATATCGATTGGCCAATGCACACCAAGGTAAATACGAGCCCAAGCAATCGCTAGTCCTAAACCTAGCATGATATAACCAATACGTTTACTGTTATGCCAAAACAGATAAGCTAATGCAATGGTAAAAACAAACGTACCGTGGTTGCTAGGGAATGAAGGTGTTGCATCATGATCAAGGAAGTTATGACCAATATTAGCAGCGAAAGGACGCTCATGCGGAGCAATTGCACCAATTAACCAAGAGATAGACAATGCAATAGCTAAAGATACTGCGGCTTTGCAGGCTAATGTTCTTTGCTGGCTAAGATGTTTTTCATTACCCCACAACCAATAGGACACTAAAGATAAAGGAAAAAGATAGACAAGGTACTTAGCAATAATTATCGCCATACCGATTTTGAAAGGAGATGCCGCAGGTGTTGCATTCATCATTGAAAATACGGCTAAATTAAATTGTTCCAGCAAAGTAGGCTCCATACATGTCGTGCTGATAAGCGATGTTTATGATACATAATACGCAAGTTTTTAAGGGTAAATGAGGGAGTAATAAGGGTAAAGTGTTTTTTTCTTATTTAATTGTGCTTTTTTTAAAGAATTGTCAGTTTTAGATTTAACTGAGCTAAAGCACTCTTAAAAAGAGTATTTCGCTTATGGTATCGCTCTCGCATTGTTCTTTTTTCTTATTTTCAACGAGGTATAAAAATGTGGCTCCAAAAAAACATCATACTCAACGCAAGGCCGAGAGGGTTCCACTTAATTACACAGGCATTGATTCAAGAATTATCCGAACTAAGACAATATAAAATTGGAATAGCTCATTTTTTTATTCAACATACATCAGCTTCATTAACGATTAATGAAAATGCCGACCCGACAGTACGAAGTGACTTTGAAAGTTTCTTTAATCAAAGTGTTAAAGAGGATGAAGATTACTATCTTCACACTTATGAAGGTAGTGATGATATGCCAGCCCATATAAAAAGTAGTTTACTTGGGCAAAGCGTCACGATCCCTATTAGTCAAGGTGAACTTAATTTAGGAACTTGGCAGGGGATTTATCTTGGGGAACATCGTGATCGTGGTGGCCGTCGTCGTATTATTGTGACATTGCAAGGCGAGTGTTATTAGATTGCAGGCAATAAAAAACCCGACAGTTATTTCACCAAAGGGGTTGAAACTATCGGGCTCCTCAATATTTGGGGACATCAAAGAAAAGCAGTGGCACTAATTCAGACTCCAGGTTAGATAGAAAGTTCGCTGACTAATGAAAAAAAGTAGGATTATTTTTTGGAAAGAGGGGAATATAAAGAGATAATGAGTAAAATAAAAAGGGAAAAGCGCTAAAACATATTGAAAGTTAAGCTGTTTTAGCGCTTTTTTAATTAGTTGTATATGCCTAAATTTTCTTTAGCATAAGCTTCAAAATCTGTGCAACCACCAATGTGTTTCTCATCAATGAAAATTTGTGGCACAGTTTCAACTTCTTTACCGACGGTTTTAGATAAATCAGCTTTTGTAATTCCTTCAGCTTGAATATCTACATAGCGGAAATCAAAATCGTCACGTTTTTCAGACAGAGTTTCAGCCAGTTGTTTAGCACGTACACAATATGGGCAACCCGGACGACCAAAAATAACAACAAACATACGACACTCCTTATTGAGGAAATAAAATTCAGGCATAATAGTCTTTATTGGTTGATACTATGCCCTTTTATTAGGCTAAACAAAAACAGTTATTGCCTTTTAGTGTGATAAATTATACCAATTTGCCGAATAATGAGATAGGACTGCGATACAGCATTTAGCGGAGAAAATATGGAAAAGCCTTCTAAACGGGATATGAAATCACTGTCTGATATGCCAAAACCCATCATAATCATAGAGATCGTGGGGATTATTTTATTAGTGGTTGCATACTTATATATCAATCAATATATCACTTCTCCGCAGTGGTTAGGTACCTACACGGGGCAATTAACTCTGGTTGTTCTGGGCGTTATCTGTATGATCCCACCTTCTATTCATATTGTATGGCGGGCGATTTATCGCTTAACGTTTTTAGGTATTGATAACAATCCCGCAAATAATAAAAAGAAAAAAGAGAATAACAAAGAATAGCGTACTGTTTTTTCTCAACAAAGCATGAAAAACTAAGAAAACCCAATTTGTAAATTGGCTTAATTTTCTTAGTTTTTCTATTTATTAGTGCCTTCAAGATAGAAAAAGTGGCAAAATAGCCTTAATGCCAAAAGGCACTCTTTTCTTTAGCGCGTAAAGGTTATTTGAATGAACGCTGTTGTTACCCCCGATCTGGATCAGCTAAAATCTTGGCTTGATGAACTACAGATTGCTTATTATGAATGTGACTCTTGTCAGGCGTTACATTTACCACATCTTCAATATATCAGCGGCATATTTGATGCTAAAATTGATATTCTCGAAGATGTGCTTGTATTTACCGCTATCGCTGAATTAAAACCCTCAGCAATAGTGCCTTTAATGGCAAATCTAAGCCAAATAAATGCAAGTTCTTTGTTTATTAAAACATTTTTAGAAATTAGTGATGAAAACTTACCTAAGTTAGTATTCTGCCAATCATTCCCTGTTGCTGCGGGGATCTCACTGAATCAATTTGATCTGTTCTTACAAAAAGCAGAAGAACAATCGGCTGAAGTTGTCAGTGAAATTTTTAATAATGGTTTCTTGTATGGTGAAAAACAAGAAAACGAAAATGAAGAAGAAGATGAAGAAGAAGTTGAAATAAGTAGTTCATCAACTGACTCCTCCTATACTGTACATTAATATTAATCTCCATAACGGTCACAAAATCTTATGCAATGCGCACGCTTTAGTGCGGGTGATTGTCATTCTTGTGAATGGCTTTCTCTTGCTTATTCTGAACAAATCAAGAAAAAACAGCACAGCTTATTATCATTGCTACCTGAAGATTATGCTTTTAATAAATTAGCGCCTGTTGAAAGCCAGCAAGCGCAATTTCGTAATAAAGCAAAAATGGTAGTCAGTGGCAGTGTTGAAAAACCTGTATTAGGTCTAAAAACACGAGAGGGTGTGGCTGTCGATTTATGCGAATGCCCTCTTTATCCTGACTCTTTTGCACCGACATTCCCAATTTTAAAAACATTTATAGCGAGAGCAGGATTAGTACCTTACGACATTGAGCGTCGCCGTGGTGAACTTAAGTTTATTTTATTAACTGAAAGCAGAAGCAATGGCACGATAATGTTGCGTTTTGTTTTGCGCTCAGAAAAAAAATTAGAACAACTTCACAAAGCACTTCCGTGGTTACAAGAACAACTGCCTCAATTAGCCGTTATCTCTGTGAATATTCAACCTGTTCATATGGCTATTCTTGAAGGTGAAAAAGAAATTATTCTGACTGAAAAAGCATTTTTGGATGAATCTTTTAATCAAATTCCATTACATATTCGTCCTAGAGGTTTTTTCCAAACTAATCCAGAGGTTGCTTCATCACTTTATGCTACGGCAGGTCGTTGGGTAAGAGAATTAAATATCTCACATTTGTGGGATATGTTTTGTGGATCAGGAGGCTTTGGATTACATTGCGCAGATAAATTGACCCAATTGACAGGAATTGAAATTAGCCCTGAAGCAATAGAATGTGCACGCCTCTCTGCTCATGAATTAGGGCTAGAGCATGTTGAGTTTCAAGCCTTAGATTCAACCGGTTATGCATTAGCTAAAGAGTCAGTGCCTGAATTAGTGCTTGTTAATCCGCCAAGGCGAGGTATTGGTGAGGCATTGTGCGGTTATCTAAATAAAATGAAACCTCGCTTTATTCTGTACTCTAGCTGCAATGCTCAAACCATGGCTAAAGATATTCAGCAACTTTCTCATTATCGTATTGATAGAGTGCAGTTGTTTGATATGTTTCCTCATACTGCTCATTATGAAGTGCTTACATTATTGGTATTACAAGATAGTTAAGATATTCATTACAAAATAGGTAATGGGTGTTAGTATAAATAAGTATTTAACGCTCGATGGATAACATCGGGCGTTTTCTTTTTTGATTAGATAGGCATTTTATTTTATGCAGAATTTAAAAGCGTTGTTATTAGTGATGGTACTATTAGGGCCATTAGGGATTGATCTCTATTTACCGACTATACCTGCAATTGCTCAAGATTTAGGAAGCAGTGAATCCCTTATTCAATCGACTATCGCTTTATTTATTTTAGTGTTGGGGATAGGGCAACTTATATCAGGGCCTTTGGTGGATAAGTTTGGTCGTAAACCTATCGCTATCGCTGGGATCTTTATCTATATTGTGGGTTCTGTCATTGCAACGATTTCGACAGACTCAACGCTTTTTATTATTTCGCGATTATTACAAGCTTCAGCAGTGTGCTGTACCTCCGTTGTGGCTTTTACCTGCGTTCGTGACTGTTTTAATGGTAATGAAGCCGCCCGTGTTTTTGGCTTTTTAAATGGTACCTTAAATATTATTCCTGCACTTGCACCTTTATTAGGTGGATTATTAGCTGAGTATTGGGGATGGCGCGCGCCTTTCGGATTTTTAATTTTCTATTCGGTATTTGTGCTAGTTTTGATCACTCGCTTCTTGCCTGAAACTAAACCTGAAAATACAGCTCAATCAAAACAGAAATTAGGTAAAACATACCTTGAGATTTTATGTAGTAAACGTTTTTTAACTTTTGCCTTAGTGAATGCAGGCACAATGGGAATGGCGTTAACTTATGTTTCATTTGCCCCTATTGTGTTGATGAATGATGCGAAACTATCACCGCTGATTTTTTCCATTGTTTTTGGTGTAAATGGTTTTTGGATAATGTTTGTCAGTTTTTATGCAAACCGTGTGATCCACCGTGTTGGCAGACCTATTTGTTTGATCTTAGGAGGCGGATTAATGGGATTAGGCTGCGTGAGTTTGTTATTAAGCTTAATGTTTATTCCTGCTGGAATACAAAACCATTGGCTGATTTATATGCTCCCTGTAGCAAGTGCTTGTGCTGGATTAGCCTTTATTATGGGGCCTGCGACAAGTTATGCACTTGAGCCATATTCGCAAACGGCAGGCATTGCCTCTGCTTTAGTTGGTTTTATTCAAATGGCAGGCGGTGCTGCTTTTGGTTTAACTGCACTGGCATCACCTGTACAACCTAAATTAGCGTTAGCTGTTGTCATGTTAATTGGGAGTTTGTTGGCATGGAATGCGTATCGAGTAAGCCATAAAGAAGCGTTAATAGAAAAACAGGCTACACAAAAATAGGACATGTATTTGTTGTTTATTCCAACATAAAAAATACCCCAGAGTGAAAAAAATCTGGGGTATTTTTTTATCGACAGTTTGGTTTAGACGTTTTAATTACGATGTTCAAACTCTAAGGCTTTTTTCTCAATCAATCTCATTAGAAGTGTCAGTATTCCGTTGATGCCTAAATAAATAATACCTGCGGCAACAAAGACCATCACATCATAACTTTGACCAAATACTTGTCGGCTATAACCTGTTAATTCAAGCAATGTGATCGTACTGGCGAGTGAGGTACTTTTAAATATCAATACAACTTCGTTTGAATAGGATGAAAGCGCACGCTTAAATGCATAAGGCAATATTACTCTTGCTGTTTGCACTGGCGACATACCTAATGCTTGGCAAGATTGCCATTGTCCTGAAGGAATAGCTCTTACTGCACCATAAAAAAGTAAGGTTGAATAAGCGGCACTATTTAATGCTAATGTGACCATGGCACAAAACCACGGTGTTGATAATAACTCCCAAATCAGAGGGAATTTTTGCAACACAGGAAATTGTCCAGGGCCATAATAGATTAAGAAAAACTGCACTAATAACGGTGTACCGGTAAATAAGGTGATATACGCTTTTACAATTTGAGTAATAACAGGGGTTTTTAATGCCAAAATAAAGGTCATTAAAACTGAAAGTGTAAATGCTACCAATAAAGCCACTAATGTTAATGACAAGCTGGTTGGTAATCCCGGTAAAATATCAACAATATAATCCCACATTATGAGGCACTCCGTTCAAATCGAGTTGTTCTCATTTCTAACCATTTCAGGATATATTGACTGACTAGCGTAATGGCTAAATAAATCAGTGCAACAATGCTATACCAAGTAAAAGGCTCTTGAGTTCTATTAGCTATACTTTGTGTCTGTAACATTAAATCATTAACACTGATTAATGAGACTAAAGCCGTATCTTTTAATAAAACTAACCACTGATTACCTAAACCAGGTAAAGCATGACGCCACATTTGAGGCATAATAAAGCGGAAGAAAATAGTAATACGACCCATACCTAACGCTTGGCCGGCTTCCCATTGTCCTGTTGGTACCGCTTTTAAGGCGCCACGTAATGTTTGTGAAGCATAAGAAGCATAAAGAAGTGAAAGGGCGATAACACCACAATAGAAAGGTAGAGATTCAGTATCACCAAAATCTATTTGTAAGGTGAAAGAACCTAATTCAATGCCATCCATTAAGATCATGACACCTTGTAAGGTGCCATAATAGACAAAAAGAACCACCAGCATTTCTGGTAGTCCTCTGATTAGTGTTACCCAGCATGTTCCCAAGAAAGCAAAGGCTTTCCATCTCGCGGATTCCCATGCTGTAAACAACATGGCGAGAACTAATCCAATGATAAGAGCAGAAATAGCAAGTGAGACCGTAGTAACGGCCGCACCTGCTAGAGTTGTTATTTCATTCATTTATTAAGCTATTATTGTTATTCAAACCATTTTTTATAAATGACATCATAAGTGCCATCAGCTTTTACTTCAGCTAATGCTTTGTTTAATTTATCTTGTAAATCAGCATTGCCTTTTCTTACTGCGATCGCAAGGCCTGTACCAAAATAGTTAGGATCTGCAACTTTATCGCCTACAATACCTAATTCAGGATTTTTTTTCAGCCATTCATTTACAACTGCAGTGTCACCAAAGATAGCTTCAATACGACCATTTTTAAGATCTAATACTGCATTTTGGTAACTGTCATAAGGAACAGTTTTCATTTCTTTGTGTTGCTCATTGATGAATTTCTGATGGGTAGTCCCATTCTGTACACCAATTTGTTTACCTTTTAAGCTAGCAACATCAGAGATTTTACCTGTTACTGTAATAAATACAGCGGAGTTATCATAGTAAGAATCCGTAAAATCAACTTGTTTTTGACGCTCAGGGGTAATATCAATACCTGCCATTAATGCTTCAAAACGACGGAATTTCAGACTAGGAATTAAGCTATCAAAAGACTGATTGGTAAAGGTACAATCCGCATTAATTTTTGCACACATTGCATTGGCGAGATCAACATCAAATCCTACAATTTGGTTATTCGCATCAATCATTTCAAATGGCGGATATGTTGCTTCAGTGGCAAAACGGATTGTCTCTTTCTCAGCCGCAGTTGCAGAAAGTGTAATACTGGTCAGAAGTGCTGCAAATAATATTTTTTTCATTGTCTGATCCCGATTTAGTGTGACAAGTAATTAGCAAAAGCTTCCGTTTGTGGAGCAGTGAAACGATAGTTATCACCTTGCTCTATAATACGGCCGTTTTCCATATATACAACTTTGCTCGCGGCTTTGCGTGCAATTTCAACTTCATGGGTCACAATCACTTGTGTAATACCCGTTTCAGAAAGCTCTTTAATAATATCAACAACTTGAGCTGTAATTTCAGGATCTAATGCCGCTGTCGGTTCATCAAATAAGAGAACTTGAGGCTCCATCATTAATGCTCTTGCAATGGCAACACGTTGTTGCTGTCCACCCGATAAATGTAGTGGGAAGCGTCCTGCATAATCACTTAAACGTAAACGTTCAAGTAACTTCATTGCTTTTTCTTTAGCCTGCGGTTTTGATAAACCTAATACACGACAAGGTGCTTCAATTAAATTATCAAGAACCGTCAGGTGCGGCCATAAATTATATTGTTGAAATACCATGCCCACATTTTGGCGTAATGAACGAATTGCCTTTGCGTTAGGCTGTTGGTTAAAGTCAAAATGTAGACCTGCAATTTCTAATTCGCCTGAACGTGGCAATTCTAATAAATTAAGAACTCTCATTAGTGAGCTCTTACCTGCACCACTTGGTCCTAATAGAACCATTGTTTCACCAGCAGAGCATTCCAGATTAATATCATAGAGTGCTTGGTGCGAACCGTAGAAACAATTTATGTTTTTTAATTGAATACTCATGCGTTTTTTCTGAATAGTCATTAACTGGTTCAAATAATAAAACGGTAAGAATAATTATGCAACTAAAACTGCATAATAAAGTGGTTTTTTTACGTAAAAATGGGTAATTCAGCTATTTTTTTTCACTCTTAGGTGAATTTTTATCCAGTTCATAAGCGTTATTACTTATGGTTTTAGCCATGCCTTTGAAAATAAATAAATGCGCAGGCATCATCGCAAACCAATAAAGTAATCCACTAAAACCGGCAGGGTGCCACCAAGCACGAACATCGATTGAACGAAGATTACCACTATCATGGATAGTAAAAGAAAGGCGACCTAAACCGGGAGCTTTCATTCCAAATAATAAGGTTAGTTGTTTTTCTGGCTCTAGTTTGATCACTCGCCAACCATCAATCATATCGCCAAGTTCTAATGTTTCTCTAGAAGGGCGTCCGTAAGTCACTTTATTTCCGACCATATCATCCATAATTGCGCGGGTTTTCCATAGCGCATTACCATAAAAATAGCCTTGTTTTCCACCGATTTGTTGCACAGTATGCCAAAGGGATGCCGCGCTTGCCGGTGTAGATACTGTACAACCTGCATTTTTAGGGTAATAACCATAACCCGGTTTCCAGCGATTACGAACAGCAGGAGAGTAACCCCAATCTTGGTTATCTAAAGCCGCTTCTTCATCAGCGAGTGTTTCTTTTACTGCATCATCAAATTTAATTAGGGATTGAGGAATAAGTTTACGTAATGGCTCATCGTTGGCAGGAAGATCATATTTAAGCCCTTGGATCAGCTCTTTGGCAATAGAGGTTGGCACAGACGTTATCATACTGATAAAGCCCGCAGAAATAAGACTGCCCGGCATAGGTAGCGGGATCAGCACTCGTTTTTTACCTGAGATTTTAATAAAGCGCTCAAAAAGGGTCTGATAGCTAATATATTCGGGGCCACCAGCATCAAAAATACGATGTTGATGTGTGGGATGATGGATAATTTCTGTTAAATAGTGAATTAAGTTTTTTAAGGCAATAGGAGACGATTTTGAACGAACCCAGCGCGGAGGCGTAAGAATAGGGAGGTTATAAACCATATCACGCATAATTTCAAAGGCGGCAGAGCCAGGGCCGACAATCATTGAGGTACGAATTTCAGTTACAGGGATCGCGCTTGTTCTTAATACCTCACCCGTGAGTTTTCGGGCAATGAGATGAGGTGAATATTGCTGATCTTCATGTTGTAAGGCACTTAAAAAAATAATTTGTTTAACTTCTGTGCCTTCTAATGCTTCCACAACATTAATTGCCGCTTTACGCTCTTGCTCAACTAAATTATGTGCATCGCCCATGCTGTGAACAAGATAGTACACAATATCAGTATCATGCATGATTTTGTTTAAGGTTTCTGGATTGTGTAAATCCACAAAAATACAGCGTGTATTTTCCCAACCTTGAGACATCATCCAGTCAACTCTGCGCGCTCCCGCAGTGACTTGATGACCTTGTTTTATCAGAGCTGGAATAAGATTTTGACCAATATGGCCACTTGCACCAAGTACTAATACACGCTGTTGATTCATTGTTAATCCACTGTAAAAAGAGAACGTTATTGTTCTATTGTTACTGATTTTTCTATGAAGTAAAGAAAGCCATTAATATTGGAGTGATTAAACTTAACACGAATCCGTGCACAATGGCTGCAGGCACAATGGCAACACCACCACTTCTTTGTAAAACAGGTAACGTAAAGTCCATGGAAGTTGAACCACAAATCCCTAATGCCGTGTTTCTATAACGATTAATAATGATAGGAATAAGCATAATTGCCGCTAATTCACGCATTAAGTCATTGAAAAACGCAGTACTACCAATAACAGGGCCAAATGCATCGGTAAGTACAATCCCAGATAAAGAGTACCAACCATATCCAGATGCAATGGCTAATCCCATTTTCATCGGTAATCCTAGTAAATAAGCAGCTAAAGCACCACCTGCAAGCGCACTCACCCCCATGACGACAGCAACGGTTGTTCCTCTGCGATTAATTAAAATTTGCTTTGGGCTCATTCCGCTATTACGCAATTGTAATCCTACTAGCCATAGCAAGAAGATAAGCGCACCTTGGCTGGCATGAGATGCATAATGAAAAATTGACCAACCCGTTAAGCCTACAAAAAAACCGACAACAACCACACCGCATAATTGCAGCGATTCAAGTACCATTTTTATGCGTGATGGTGGCTTAGATTGCTTATGTGCAGGGACATGCCAAGGATCTTTTTTATCCAATAGCCATAAAAATAGTAAATTTGCCCCAAAGGTACATAAAAAGAAAACGCTGGCATAAGCAAGAATAGAGACTAAATTTTCACCAATATTATCTAACATGGCTAAACTGACGCCCATTAGAAATAGGATAACGTAAACCATCGCACTAAGTAGGCGATTTGCCAGATGAAGTAATGGGCGATTGTTTAATTTAATCAAATACCCTACAAAAAGCGGAAGTAGGATAATCAATAACCCTGATAACATTTCTATTCCTTACTGAGTGCACTCAAATTATAAAATAAACTAATAACGTTGTCTGCATTATAACATTTACTTATGTTGTTGTGGATACAGAAGCTAAGATAAATCTAAAATTTTTATTGAAGCCATGAGCCTAACATGTTTACCGATAAGTGGCTTTAATTGTTTGAAAAGCGAACGATTTGGGTATATATCGAATAGTTGAGTAAATTTTATTACGACACTCTTTAACTGTGATTTAATGAAAACATTCATTAAGTGAAATTATTGGCAGATTAAGCATAAAATTAAGATAGGAAGAATAAAAAACATAGCTTAGTCGTAACTAACGAGGGAATTTATGTATTTAGAAAGAGTGGAAATAGTTGGATTCCGTGGACTTAATCGTCTTTCATTACCTCTTGATATGAATACAGTCTTAGTGGGTGAAAATGCGTGGGGTAAAAGCTCATTACTTGATGCGTTAACACTCAGCTTGGGTATTGAAACCTATCAATATGCATTTACACCTGATGATTTCCATCGTCTGCCGAATGAGCCGGAAGAAAATAGTAAAAAAACGCTACAAATTATTCTGACATTTACTGAATCACGCCCTGGACGACATCGTTCTTATCGTTTTCACAAAATAGCGCCTGTATGGGTTGCAAATGGTGATGAACTAAAACATATCTATTACCGCATCAGTGCTGAATTAGATGAACAAAAAAATGTAAAAACATTCCGCTATTTTCTGGATAAAGAAGGAAAGCAAATTCGCTTACCTAATGGACAAACTCAAGAAATTATTGCAGAGATTGTTAGGCTTTATCCTGTTCTTCGCTTGCAAGATGCGCGTTTTGTTCGTGATCTTACCTCTGACGTTATCGATCCTCATAATAACCCTCATCGAGAAGCGTTTAATAATAAAATGAGTGAGTTAACCAAGGCATTAGTTAAAAATCCAGACGAGTTGTCAGATGAGGATTTACGTGAAGGGCTAGATGCCATGCAACAGCTACTAGGGCACTATTTTGCTGATCATGGTTCATTGTTGTTTAAATCACATGCTCGTCATCGTAAAGTCAATGAGCCTCATGTACGTGGCTGGCACGCATTAGAAAATATTAATAAGGTGTTGGCAAAACCGAATCAACGAAGCATTCGATTAATTATCCTAGGAATGTTCTCCTCTATATTACAGTCTCGAGGTAGCGTTGCATTAGATCCTTATGCAAGGCCTATCGTTATTGTAGAAAACCCTGAAACACGTTTACATCCTATTATGCTTTCGGTGGCTTGGGGATTACTTAATCTTTTTTCACTACAACGTATAACAACGACTAATTCAGGTGAGTTACTTTCATTAGCACCATTAGAAAGTGTGTGTCGTTTAGTACGTGATACTGACAAAGTAGCTGCTTATCGTGTTGGTAATCAGCAATTACATTCAGATGAAGAACGACGTATTTCATTTCATATTCGTTATAACAGGCCGTCTGCACTTTTTGCTCGTTGCTGGTTATTAGTTGAAGGTGAAACAGAAATTTGGTTAATGAACGAGTTGGCAAGACAATGTAATTATTTCTTTGAAGCCGAAGGAATAAAAGTTATTGAATTTGCACAATGTGGACTTAAGCCATTATTAAAGTATGCAACGTATATGGGAATAGAATGGCATACCTTAGTGGATGGTGATGAAGCGGGTAAGAAATATGCCGCAACCGTTAAAGATTTTGCATCAAAAAGCAATGATGCGGAGCGTGATAGATTAACAAAACTCCCCGCCTTAGATATGGAACATTTTTTATACAAAGAAGGCTTTCGCAATGTGTATCATGATGTTGCAGGTGTACCTGATAATGAAAAATGGCCAACTCGACGTGTGATTATTAAAGCTATCCAACGCTCATCAAAACCAGATCTCGCACTAACGGTAGCTAACAATGCTGCTCAACGAGGAGTAGACTCCATCCCCTCCATACTGAAAAGTATGTTTTCTCGTGTTGCATGGCTTGCTAGAGGCAAAGCAAATTAGGCCGTTATAGCAAGAAAGATAAACGCACGGGATCAATGTAAATTCTATTTAGCGATGAAGATGAATATCATCGCTAAAGTTTCTTATGGTTTATTAAATTGTTATGTTTAGGAAGGATATTGTATGGCTTTTTTATCTTTAAAAAAGCGCGGGAAAGTGCTCACCCTTATTTTAATTGCGGTTGCTATTGTTGCCTATTTTTTTTGGCCGAAAGAAAATGTACCGTCATATCAAACACAAATCATTACGCGAGGTGAGCTGTCAAAAGAAGTGACAGCAACGGGTAAACTTGATGCTGTGCGTAAAGTTGATGTAGGTGCGCAAGTCAGTGGCCAATTACAAACTTTGTTTGTGAAAGAAGGCGATGCGGTTAAAAAGGGAGATTTGTTAGCGATTATTGATCCTAAAAAAGCGCAAAACGAAGTCACTGAATCTCAAGAAACCAACAATGAGCTTAGAGCAAATCTTCAACAGGCTCAGGCCGAATTACGTTTAGCGCAACTTACATATCAACGTCAGTTAAAGCTGATTGGTACACATGCCATTGCACAAGATGAGCTTGATCGTACTAAAACTGATGTTGATGTTAAAAAAGCACGTATTATCACCTATGAAGCGCAGATTAAAAAGAATCAAGCGACCTTAGATACAGCAAAAACTAACCTTCAATATACACGTATCACTGCGCCTATGGATGGCATTGTGACGTTTATTAAAACTCTAGAAGGTCAAACCGTCATTGCGGCACAAGAAGCACCAACGATTTTAACTTTAGCAGATTTAGATACGATGCTAGTAAAGGCGGAAGTATCTGAAGCAGATGTGATTTATTTAAAACCTGATCTTAATGCTTCTTTTACAGTGCTAGGCGCGCCAGATAAAGCTTTTAGTGGCAAGTTAAAAGATATTCTGCCAACGCCTGAAAAAATTAATGATGCTATTTTTTACTATGCCCGTTTCGAAGTGCCTAATGAACAACATTTACTACGTTTACAAATGACCGCGCAAGTTAAAATTCTTATCGAAAATAAGAAAGATGTACTCCTCGTACCGCTTTCTGTCTTAGGTGAAGATGCGGGTATTAATGAATATTATGTTGATGTTTTAGTTGATGGTCAGCCAGAAAAACGCACAGTAAAAATAGGTATGCGTACTGATGTTTATGCTGAAGTCCTCAGCGGATTAAAAGAGAACGATGAGGTTATTCTGGGTGAAACTTCAGGAGATGCATAATGCCGGCATTATTAGAACTCAATGAGGTTAGTCGCGTATATAGCAATGGTGAAGAAGAAACCGTTGTTCTCAATAAAGTCTCATTAACGATTAATGCGGGTGAAATGGTCGCGATTATGGGAGCGTCCGGCTCTGGTAAATCGACCTTAATGAATATCTTAGGATGTTTGGATAAGCCAAGTAGCGGTGAATATAAAGTTGCAGGTCAAAGTGTTGCACAAATGGAAGGTGATCAACTTGCTGCATTACGTCGCGAACACTTTGGGTTTATTTTTCAACGTTATCATTTAATGGCACACTTAAGTGCAGAGCAGAATGTTGAAATTCCAGCCATCTATGCAGATAAAAATGCCACTCAACGTAAAGAAAGGGCACGTGAATTATTAACTCGTTTAGGATTAGGCGAGCGTGTTGATTATCGACCTAATCAACTTTCTGGTGGTCAGCAACAACGTGTAAGTATTGCGCGAGCGTTGATGAATGGTGGTGAGGTTATTCTTGCTGATGAGCCAACTGGTGCATTAGACAGTCATTCAGGTAAAGAAGTAATGGCTATTTTGAAGCAATTAAATGAACAAGGGCATACAGTTATTATCGTAACGCATGACCCTTTAATTGCAGAACAAGCCGAGCGAATTATCGAAATAAAAGACGGTAAGATTATTAGTGATAACCGTCATCAAACAACGACACATAAAGTTAAAAAAGAAACGACACCTGTTTTAACTTCCTCTTATTTGGGACAAATTGTAGGGCGCTTTACTCAAGCGCTAGAAATGGCTTGGCGTGCCATGGTTGTCAATAAAGTACGTACATTATTGACAATGCTCGGCATTATTATAGGAATTGCTTCTGTCGTGACGATTATTGTCATTGGTGATGCTGCAAAAAGTATGGTGCTTTCTGATATAAAAGCCATTGGTTCGAATACCATCGATATTTATCCAGGGAAAGATTTCGGTAGTGATTCCCCTGAAGACAGACAATCATTAACGCTACAAGATGTTTTTGCTTTAAAACAGCAATCTTATGTGCAAGCGGTCACACCACAAGTGCAATTTAGCACGCGATTACGCCGTGGAAACCAAGATTCTCCAGCCTCGGTTGCGGGTGTGAGTGAAGATTATTTTATTGTATATGCCATGAAGTTTTCGCAAGGTCACTCATTTACCCAAGATATGATCCAACGACAAGCTCAGGTTGTTGTAATTGACGAAAATACTCGTCATCGATTTTTCCCAACTAAGAAAGATGTGATTGGTGAGCAAATTATTATTCGCAATATTCCTTCTACGATTGTCGGAGTTATTGCAGATAAAAAATCAGCTTTTGGTAATGGGCAGTCATTACGTGTTTGGGTGCCTTATAGTACGTTAAATAGTCGTATTTTAAATCGCTCATATCTTGACAGCATTACGGTAAGAGCAATAGACGGTTATGATGCCAGTGTAGCTGAGCAACAAATGATCCGTTTGCTTACGATCAGACATGGTAAAAAAGATATTTTCACTTATAACCTTGATAGTTTTATTAAAGCGGCTGAGAGCACCACGCAAACAATGCAATTATTTCTTACACTTGTCGCAGTTATTTCATTAGTGGTTGGTGGCATTGGTGTTATGAATATTATGCTGGTTTCTGTGACTGAAAGAACGCGAGAAATTGGTATTAGAATGGCGGTTGGTGCGAGGGCGAGTGACGTGATGCAACAATTTCTCATTGAATCTGTTCTGGTTTGTTTAGTAGGGGGTGTGTTAGGAATTGCTCTTTCGTTTAGTATTGCAATGATTGCAAGCGTAATGTTACCGGATTGGCATTTTGTATTCCAACCTATTGCATTAATCAGTGCTTTCATTTGTTCAACTGCTATTGGGGTTATTTTCGGATTTTTACCGGCAAGGAGTGCTGCAAAAATGAATCCCATTGATGCATTAGCCAGAGAATAATTCAAACAATAAGATAAAGGCCCTTAAGTATATTAAGGGCTTTTATTTGAATGAATAAGGTATCTTTCTGACTGAAAATACCCGACTTCATTGGGTAAAAGGTATTATCAGGTTTATCTATACTGTGCGTATCTTCTATTCAATGATAGGAATGATAAGGTCAGCATGGTCACCTTTAGGCCCTTTTATCGTGCTATAATTAACTTTCTGCCCCGCTTTAAGTGTGCGGTAGCCTTCCATTCTAATTGTTGAATAGTGGGCAAAAATATCCTCGCCACCTTTTTCTGGGGTAATAAAACCAAAGCCCTTAGCGTTATTGAACCACTTTACTGTACCTGTCTCCATACTTAGCTTCTCTCATATACTTGTATTTATTTGTTTAACATCACTTTCAGTATATTTACTGAGCTGTTCATAAAACATACTCTATTTTATTGTTTCAGTCGTCAAGAGGTGAAAGGGACAGAAAGTGTTTCGATAAGGTGAAATTTTGATGTAGCTAACGCTTTGTTATTTTTTGGATGTAAAAAGAGGGAATAAAAAAGCGTTGATAGGCAGACTTTCCTGTGAGATGGTAAACTAAATGTCATAATTGAAAGTGACGTTTAACAAAACTATGAGTAATGCAAAACAATGGGTCAGTTTGATTTTTTAACAGAAACCACGTTAAGGGATGATGTTCATCAGGTAAATGAGCCACCAGCAATGTATAAGGTGATCTTGAATAATGATGATTACACCCCCATGGATTTTGTTGTAGAAGTGCTTACGATGTATTTTTTTCTCAGTGAGGAAAAAGCAACACAAATTATGCTGGACGTTCATCATAAAGGGAAAGGAGTTTGTGGGGTTTATAGTGCGGATATTGCTGAAACGAAAGTGGCACAAGTTAATCTGTATGCAAGAGAAAACGAATACCCACTTTTATGTACTCTTGAACAAGCATGATCCGGTTAGTCTTTTAAGGAGGAGGTGCTTATGCTTAATCACGAATTAGAGCTGAGTCTTAATGTTGCATTCGCGAAAGCCCGTGATAACAGACACGAATTTATGACTGTAGAGCACCTGTTGTTGGCGCTATTAAGTAATAAATCGGCACGCGAAGCATTGGAAGCTTGTAAAGTCGATCTGGCAGTCTTACGCGAAGAACTTGAAGTCTTTATTCGTAAAACAACCCCTATTTTGCCTGAAAATGTAGACAGAGAAACACAACCAACGCTGAGTTTTCAGCGTGTATTACAGCGTGCTGTTTTTCATGTTCAATCATCAGGCAAAAATGAAGTCTCTGGCGCTAATGTGCTGGTGGCTATTTTTAGTGAACAAGAATCTCACGCAGCTTACTTATTACGTAAACATGACGTTAGTCGCCTTGATGTTGTGAATTTTATTTCTCATGGTATTTCAAAAGAAGATCAACAAAACGAAGATCTTTCTGACATGAATGATATGAACGCACAATCTCAGCAAGAGATGCCTCAAGGTGACGATCATATGGATAATTTTACAACTAACCTTAATCAGTTAGCACGCCAAGGTAAAATAGATCCTTTGATTGGGCGTCAAGCTGAATTAGAACGAACCATTCAAGTATTATGTCGTCGTCGCAAAAATAACCCATTATTAGTAGGTGAATCAGGCGTCGGTAAAACGGCAATTGCAGAAGGGCTTGCATGGCGTATTGAGCAAGATGATGTTCCTGACGTTATGAAAGGCTACACTATTTACTCACTAGATATTGGTTCGCTATTAGCGGGAACGAAATATCGTGGTGATTTCGAAAAACGTTTTAAAGCGTTACTTAAAACCCTTGAAAAAGATGAGAAAAGCATCTTATTTATTGATGAGATCCACACCATTATTGGTGCAGGTGCTGCATCAGGTGGGCAGGTAGATGCGGCAAACTTAATCAAACCTCTGTTATCAGGTGGGCGAATTCGAGTTATAGGTTCTACGACTTATCAAGAATTTAGTAATATTTTTGAAAAAGACAGAGCGCTTGCGCGTCGTTTCCAAAAAATTGATATAACAGAACCTTCAGCTGATGAAACCGTTTTAATCATCAAAGGGTTGCGTCAGAAATATGAAGCGCACCACGATGTACGTTATACCAATAAAGCGATTCAGGCCGCGGTGGATTTGTCCGTTAAATACATTACAGATAGACATCTACCAGATAAAGCCATTGATGTTATTGATGAAGCGGGTGCAAAAACACGTTTAATTGCACCAAGTAAACGCAAAAAAACGATCAATGTTTCTGATATTGAATCAGTAGTTGCTAAAATTGCACGTATCCCTGAAAAAACGGTATCTAGTAGTGATAAATCGATACTGAAAAATCTCGATAACCAATTAAAAATGTTGGTATTTGGTCAAGATCCTGCAATTCATGCATTATCTGAAGCCATTAAAATGAGTCGAGCAGGCTTAGGCCAAGATAACAAACCAGTAGGCTCATTCTTATTTGCTGGCCCAACTGGGGTAGGTAAAACAGAAGTTACTGTACAATTAGCGAAAGCGTTGAATGTTAAATTACTGCGCTTTGATATGTCTGAATATATGGAACGACATACTGTTAGCCGTTTAATTGGTGCGCCTCCTGGTTATGTTGGTTTTGATCAAGGCGGATTATTAACCGATGCAGTAATCAAAAATCCGTATTCTGTTGTATTGCTTGATGAAATTGAAAAAGCACATCCAGATGTGTTCAATATTCTGCTACAAGTCATGGATAACGGCACATTAACAGATAACAATGGCCGCAAAGCCGATTTCCGTAATGTTATTTTAGTAATGACGACTAATGCGGGTGTGCGTGAAACGCAGCGTAAGTCGATTGGATTTACAGAGCAAGATAATAGCACCGATGCTATGGCGGAAATTAAAAAAGCGTTCTCACCTGAATTCCGTAACCGTTTAGATAACATTATTTGGTTTAATGCGTTATCACCTGAAATTATCTCTATGGTAGTGGATAAATTTATTGTTGAGCTACAAGTACAGCTAGATGATAAAGGGGTATCGCTAGAAGTTAGTCAAGAAGCACGCCAATGGTTGTGTGATAAAGGCTATGATAAAGCGATGGGCGCAAGACCGATGGCGCGTGTGATCCAAGAAAATCTGAAAAAACCATTAGCTAACGAAATTTTATTTGGATCTCTTGTTAATGGTGGTTCAGTTTCTGTCATATTAGATAAACTAGCAGGTAAGTTAAGCTACGAGTTTGTCAGTCAAGAAAAGCTGGCTAAGAACGAAGATACCGTTATCTAAGGATAGCGGTTAACTTACTAAGCCATAAAAGCATACACCACAGGTGAGCATCAATAAATGCCTTGCCTGTGGTGTTTTTTTTTCACCCGTTATATAACAATAACGGGAGAGAACAGATTGGGATCAACGGCTACGGAAGATGATACGGCCTTTGCTCAGGTCATATGGGGTCAGCTCAACGGTAACCTTGTCGCCTGTCAGGATACGAATATAGTTTTTACGCATTTTTCCTGAGATATGAGCGGTAACGACGTGTCCGTTTTCTAATTCTACGCGGAACATCGTGTTTGGCAGAGTATCCAGTACAGTGCCTTGCATTTCAATGTTGTCTTCTTTGGCCATCTAATCCTCTAAGTTTTAATAACCATATTTTTCAAACGGCAAGATAATGCCGAAAATATTGTCCTATGTAAAGGAATGTTATCGGATAGCAATGGTGTTCACCTTGCTATTGCACTTAACATCCTTACCGTGACTTGCGTTTTACTAAGCTAGAGCAAAAGTAATAACAGAAGTCGTAATTCTTTATTTTGTGGTATTTATAACAATAAAATAGCAACACACCCTAACCACATAATGGGTGTGTAAGATAAAATTTTTGTATAAACCTTTTTGCATAAATAACAGAATGGCATTCTTAATTCTGTCTTAAATAAGAAGGGCTTTACAAAAACAAGCAGTGATTATAATTCCAACGATTGCTGATACCAACACTTTTTATCAATAATCACTTTTTTCCAGCGCGATAATGCATTTAAATAATGGTCACGCGAGATCTCACTGGCACCTAACGAGGCAGTATGAGAGTTTAGCACCTGACAATCAAATAGTTGACCCCCATAACGAAGAAAATGGTTATAAAAAGCAATAAAGGCACATTTAGAAGCGTTATCTCTGCGACTAAACATCGATTCACCACAAAAAACCGCACCGATATTGACCCCGTATAATCCACCTACGAGTTCATCGCCTTCCCATACTTCAACAGAATGTGCTTCACCTTGATGATACAGCGCGTCATAACCCTCTTTAATATCAGGGCCTATCCATGTGCCTTCATCACGAATAGAACAGGCCTCTATCACTGCAGCAAAGGCGTGATTTAAGGTTATTTTATACGGATGATGACGAATAAATTTACGCAAACTACGCCCAATATGTAAATCACCAGCAGGTAATACAGCTCTTGGATCAGGTGACCACCATAATGGTTCTTCGTAGGGGAAGTACCAAGGGAAGATACCTGATTGATATGCAACACGTAATCGAGAAGGGGAGATTTCTCCCCCTATTGCTAATAATCCATTAGGCTCTTTTAATGCTAAATGAGGCTCTGGAAAATCCAAATCACTATCGTTTAATTGAAACAACGGCATATTATGCCTCGTGAGTCGGAGTTAATAGTGCCTGTCTTTGGTGAAATTTAGCATAATGCCCTTGTTGTTTTAACAACGAAGCATGAGTGCCTGTTTCAACGATTTTTCCGCCATCCATAACGCAAATTTTATCCATTTTATCTAAACCGTGAAGTCGGTGAGTGATCATTAATACAGTTTTGCCCTGACAATGCTGATGTAAGAGAGCTAGGATCTGCTGTTCTGTATCGGCGTCAAGGCCCTCTGTTGGCTCATCAAGCAATATAAGAGGTGCATTGTGGAGTAGGGCTCTTGCCAGTCCTAAACGTCGCTGTTCGCCCCCTGAGAGCTGTCTACCACCATCGCCCATCCATGCGTTTAATCCTTCATCATTTTCCAAAATGTGCCCAAGGCCAACTTGTTGAAGTGCATAGACTAGCTCTTCATCTGTTGCCTCTTCTTTTGCCATAATTAAGTTTTCTCTTAGGGTATGACTAAAGACATGAACACGCTGAGGAACAACAGACATCATTGAACGCAAAGTCGTTTCATCATAATCGGCAATAGATGAATTATTTAAGCAGATTGTGCCGTGAGTTGGATCAAAAGCGCGGTTGATTAATTGCAATAGTGTTGATTTACCACAACCTGTTTTTCCTAACAATGCAATGTGTTGTCCTGCTTCAATCGTTAAATCTACATGATTAATAACTTGCATCGGTTGAGCTGGATAAGTAAAGCACACATTATGTAGGGTAAGTGAAGCACTCTTTTTTCTTTCTTCTCCTTTTTCAGGGAAAGTGACATCTGGTTTTTGCTCAATTAAATGAGAAATACGTGTTGCAGATGTCATCACTTGTCCTAAATGTTGGAATGCAACAGTAACAGGGGCTAAAGACTCAAATGCTGCCAATGCACAGAATGTGAATAAAGCAATTAGGGCTTCAGGCATAAAGCTATGGTCTATCCCATCCGCCGCCAACCATAGAATTAAGGTTGCAGTCAGCCCTGAGGCGAGGATCATCAATGATTGCGATAACCCTGTTAAGTTTGCTTGTTGTGCTTGTCGGTGTAACCACTTGGTTTCAAGTTGCGCTAAATTTGCTCTAAAACGAGGTAGCGCACCAAAAACAGTTAGTTCTGCTTGCCCTTGTAACATGCTAGTGAGTACAGTGCGATATTGTCCACGTAAATCAGTCAGATCTCGGCCGATAGGTTTACCTGCATAATAGAACACAAAAGGTAAAACAATCAGCAAGGTGAGCATAATGCCACCTAATGTATTAGCTAAGCGAGCATCAATTAACCCAAGGCCAAACACAATCATCATAATGACGACAAAAGCGGCAATAATAGGTGAGATAACACGAATATAAAGGTGATCTAATGTTTCAACATCAGCTACTAAGCGGTTAAGTAACTCACCTTGACGAAAACGTGCAATTCCACCAGGAGAAAGAGGCAATATTTTTTCAAAGGTGAATACCCGTAAGTGTGATAACACGCGAAATGTTGCATCATGACTAACGAGTCTTTCAAAATAACGGCCCGCAGTACGAAATATCGCTGCACCACGAACTCCTGCAGCAGGTAGCATATAGTTAAAGCTATAAATCCCCGCAAAACCAGCTAGAGAAGTACCTGCTAAAAACCAACCTGATAGTGTTAAAAGGCCAATGCTCGCCAATAAAGTTAAGATAGCAAGAATAATACCTAGCAATAACATAAACCAGTGGCGACGATAGAGTGCGAGAAAAGGAAGCAATACTTTCATAATTAAAGTTCCTCTTTACGATGAGCAAGAAGACGAGCAAAAGCCCCTTGTTGCTGGCTTAATAACGCATAAGTGCCCGTTTCAATAATTTGACCTTTTTCCATTACCCAAATCTGATCGTAACCTAATGTTTCTTCCAATAAATGAGTGACAAGCAACGTAGTTTGATTTAATGATGCATTATTGAGTGCATGCATCACACGTTGTTCGCTATGGGAATCAAGGCTTGCTGCTGGTTCATCTAGTAATAATAATTGGCAAGGGGATAATAGAGCGCGGGCTACGGCAATTCGTTGTGCTTGACCAACAGAAAGACGAGCAGCACTATCGCCAATGACTGTATCTAACCCATCAGGTAAATCGTTAATAAAATCGCTGACATAGGCTTTTTCAATAGCCAGATTAATTTGTTCTGAACTGGCATTTGGAGCGCTTAAACGTACATTATCAAGTAAAGTTTGTTCAGGTAAATTTGGATTTTGTCCCACCCAACTTAAACATTGACGCCATGCTTCAGGTGAAAGCTGAGTTAATTCAATACCATTAACTTTTAATGAACCACGATAAGGTAAAAAACCTAAAAGGGCATTTAATAATGAGCTTTTTCCTGCGCCACTTTGGCCTACAATCGCAATACGTTGCTGAGGATTAATTGTAAAACTTAATGGGCCTGCTAATTTTACGCCTTGATGTGATAAAACCTCTAGTTCATGTGCCGTTATTTCAATACTTTCGTTTGCATTGATACGCTCATTACCTGCTAATTGTGGTTTTTCGCCATCAGCCTCTAAAAACTCAACCAGAGACTCTGCTGCGCCCACGGCTTGCGCTTTTGCATGATAATAAGTACCTAAATCTCGTAAAGGTTGAAAAAATTCAGGAGCAAGGATCAGCGCTAAGAAACCTGAAAAGAGGGTAACACCCAAACCATAACTACCAAAATTAAGTTCACCTAAGTAAGAAAACCCGAAATAAACAGCAACAACAGCAATAGAAACAGCGGTAAAAAATTCCAATACGCCAGAAGACAGGAACGCCATTCTTAGCACTTCCATCGTGCGTTTACGGAAGTCTTCTGTTGCTTCAGTAATTTGTTTTACTTCGGCATTACCACGGTTAAATAGCCGTAATGTGTCTAATCCTCTTAATCTATCGAGAAAATTACCACTTAAACGACCTAAAGCGAGAAAGTTTCTACGGTTAGCATCTGCTGCACCTAAGCCAACTAATGCCATAAATAGCGGGATCAGTGGGGCAGTAAAGAATAAAATTAACCCCGCAACCCAGTTAACAGGGAATAGGGTGATAAGGATAAGAATAGGCACAATAGCAGAAAGATACATCTGTGGAAGATAACGTGCATAATAATCTTGCATATCTTCAATTTGTTCTAGAATAATTGTTGCCCAGCTTCCTGCTGGTTTGCCTTTAACCCAAACAGGGCCTAATTCTTCAAGTCTATCAAGGACAATTTTACGAATTTGTTGCCTAACTGCCATACCACAGCGATAACCAACACGCTCTCGTATAGCCATTACTACTGCACGTAAGATAAAAATACCAATAAGAGTGAGAAAAGTAGGTATATGCGTATCACGGTTAATACTATCCATGATAAATGCTTGAAGTAAAACAGCTAATAACCATGCTTGAGCAATAATTAATAAACCGCTTACAACACCTAGGATCATTGATAGCCGTAGCCATCGACGGGCTGGAGCACTTTGCTGTTTCAGCCATCGAACCAATTCATTTTGTTTAGTTTTATCCATAAGAAAAGATTCAAATCTGCAGGTGAGATACAAAGTATCAGAAAGGCCAAGGGTAAGTAGTTATACGCTTTGGCAACCAGGCTAGTATGTTACATGGTAAAAGGCGCTACTGAAATAGCGCCTTGAAAGGAAGTGATGATTTTAGTTAGATTTTTGTGCGTCTAAGTAACGTTCTGCATCTAAAGCGGCCATACAGCCTGTTCCTGCAGAGGTAATTGCTTGACGATAAATGTGATCCATTACGTCACCTGCTGCAAAAACACCCTCAATTGAGGTTTGAGTTGCATTACCCTGTGTGCCTGATTGTACTTTGATGTAACCGTTATCTAATTCTAATTGTCCATCAAAAATAGCCGTATTAGGGCTATGTCCAATGGCAATAAACACACCCATAACATCTAATTCTTCGGTTTTATCGCTCTTAGTATCTTTTAAACGAACTTTGGTTACACCCATATCGTCGCCAAGAACTTCGTCTAAAGTACGATCAGTATGCAAAATAATATTGCCACTGTTTACTTTGTCCATTAAACGATTAATTAAGATTTTTTCAGAACGGAATGAATCACGGCGGTGGATCAGATGAACTTCGGATGCAATATTGGCTAAATACAGTGCTTCTTCTACTGCAGTGTTACCGCCACCAACGACAGCGACTTTTTGGTTACGATAGAAGAAACCGTCACAGGTTGCACAAGCAGAGACACCACGGCCTTTAAAAGATTCTTCTGAAGGTAAGCCGATATAACGTGCAGAAGCACCTGTAGCGATAATTAATGCGTCGCAGGTGTATTCTTGTTCATCACCAAATAGGCGGAAAGGGCGGTTTTTCAGATCGACTTTATTAATATGGTCAGAGATAATCTCTGTATTAAATTTTTCAGCGTGCTGAAACATGCGATCCATTAAGCCTGGGCCTGTTAACCCTTCAGGGTCACCGGGCCAGTTTTCGACTTCTGTTGTTGTTGTCAGCTGACCGCCTTTTTCAACACCCGTAATCAGTACTGGTTCTAAGTTTGCTCTTGCAGCATAAACGGCAGCGGTATAACCCGCAGGGCCTGAACCTAAAATAATAAGTTTGCTATGTTTGATGGTGCTCATGTGTACCTCATCTCTGATTAGGCGTGATGCGAATTGGGGGATTGTAGGAGAAATAAGACGTTAAAAAAAGCCAATGACGAGAAATAGACATAATATTTTAGCTATTTTAGCAATAGTTAATACTAATATAGTTTAATAATTATAGAGTTATATTGGGCTAACATCATCGAATCAACATGAAACATTTTGCTTTACAATTGATGACTATCTTGCGTATATAGAGAATAACATAGCGCCTTGTTCTGATTTTTACTCATTTGCTTTGACAATCCGCTGTACATTTGCGAAAACATGATTGTTAAAGATAATTATCTTCGGATGTTATAGGTACAATTTTTCGACAGACAGGGTGTAAGATAGTTACTTTGCAATATTTGCTAATGAGTATTTAGATAAAATAGATGTTTTATCTGGCATTAAAAGAAAATAGATTGGTAGTTTGCTCTGACCGTTTGATACCGAAGTTTCGACATTGATGCTGAAGGTGTACAGGTATGGGTATAGGAAAATAAAGTAAGAGAAAAAGAGAAAGAGAGTATAGAGATGATTGATAATAAAAAACGTCCGGGTAAAGATCTTGATAGAATAGACCGGAATATTCTAAATGAGCTCCAAAAAGATGGTCGTATTTCAAACGTTGAGTTATCTAAACGTGTTGGTTTATCACCAACGCCTTGTTTAGAGCGTGTACGTCGTTTAGAGCGCCAAGGATTTATTTCTGGGTATACTGCGCTGTTAAACCCTCATTACCTTGATGCATCATTATTGGTATTTGTGGAAATCACACTAAACCGTGGCGCGCCAGATGTTTTTGAACAATTTAATATGGCTGTTCAAAAACTTGAAGAAATCCAAGAATGTCATTTAGTTTCTGGTGACTTTGACTATCTGTTGAAAACTCGTGTACCTGATATGTCTGCTTACCGTAAATTGCTGGGTGAAACTCTGTTACGTCTTCCGGGTGTTAATGACACACGTACTTACGTGGTTATGGAAGAAGTTAAACAAAGTAACCGCCTTGTAATCAAAACTCGCTAAGCCAACTTAATAGGTTGGTGCAAAGCAGGAAAAAATTAGGTACACTCCTGTTTATGCATACAGTTTCAACGCTGAGATATCTCAGCGTTGTTCCGTTTTAATTTAACCCTAAGTTAAACCTGGAGAGCCCTCTTTGAGCCAGGAATATACAGAAGACAAAAATATTCGTTTAACAAAGATAAGTAACCGTCGTCGTGTTTGGGAAGCTATTCTCATTTTAATCGGGATTGGTGCTGTCTTTTTGATGGTTTCTTTATTTAGCTTTCATCCCTCTGATCCTAGCTGGTCACAAACCACATGGAATGAACCTATTCAAAACCTAGGTGGCAGTATCGGAGCATGGCTAGCTGATATCCTATTTTCAGCATTTGGTTTACTCGCCTATGCTATTCCTATTGTGGTTGTTTTTGGTTGTTGGAATTCACTGCGCTACCAAAAAAATCGCGAATATACTGATTTTTTCTCCCTTGCACTTCGCACGATTGGCGCCTTGGCTCTGGTTTTTACCTCTTGTGCATTAGCTGATCTTAATTTTGATGATATCTATAATTTTAGTTCAGGCGGTGTTATTGGTAGTTTATTTAGTAAGGCATTATTACCTTGGTTTAATGTATTAGGCGCAACGCTTGCACTGTTATCTGTTTGGGCAGTTGGTTTTACATTATTTACAGGATGGTCGTGGCTAACGATCACCGAAAAAATTGGTGCAGTTATCCTTGGTACGGTGGGTTTTATTACTAATCGAGGCCAACACGATGCTGAATACGAAGACGAAGAAGATGATAACACTCAAGATTTTGTTGATGATGTTACTGAGCATTCAAATCAAACAGAAAAACAAGCATCAGAACTAACAACAGAAGAGAGTGATGACATCTTATTTTCTGCACCTTCAGCGCTTGAACTTGCTCGTCAGCAAGATATTGATTCATCGAAACCGCCTAAAACGCAACAAGAAGATGATTTACCTTCATTCAGTGCAACAAATGATACCGACGATCATGTTCAATCATTAACGCCAGTTGCACCTGTTATAGCGGAGTCTGTAGTAGAAAATACGTCCGAAATAACAGAAGAAATACCGGAACATTACCGTTTTGATATTCCTGAAGCCTTCCTTAAAAAAGATATTCAGCCAGAAGTTAGTGCTTCGCAACATTCTGTTTATTCAATTCCAGAAGAGAACATATCTTCTGTGAAGCCATTAGTTGAAAATAATCCTATTGCACAACCTGTAGATAGTTTTATGCCTGTTGGACGAGCTGAACCTACATTTTCAATGGCACCAGATAGTGATGATACCTTAACACAAGCCGCAACGGTGACTGCCGGAGCCGCAACAAGTGCCCTAGTAAGCCACGGAGCACAAGTTAAACAAGGTTTAGGGCCTGAATTGCCACGACCAAATCCAGTACGTTTGCCTACTCGTCGAGAGCTCTATGGTATTCATATTCCTTCGCAACGTGAAGCAGAGCTACGCCGCCGTGAAGAAGCTGTTCAATCAGAGCCTGAAGATGAATTAGCTGATATCCAAGAGCAAGCGAATTTTGAACAGCAATTACGACAACAATTTCTTGAACAGCAACGTGAACGTTATGGCGACGAAGCTGATGAGGTTATTGAGCAATCTGCCTCTCATTATGAGCCGAATATTGAGACGCCACTTTCTTCCTTTAATCATCAACAAGATAATTATCGAGACGAACCTACTGTTACTGCAAATACATTCTCTTCAGCAGAAGATAATAGCAATGTTCTTGATGAGAATGAGCTTTATGAACAGCAACAGTTAGCTGCACAATTTAAGCAACAATTGCAGGATCGTTATGGTGATGAGGTTTCGTTAGATGATGACGAAGATGAAGTTTTACCTCAAATATCAACATCAGCATCTTCATTACAAGCAACTACGGGTTATCAACCTCATATTCAACATTCGTTTGCCTCACAATCAGCAAAACCAACGCAAACAATGGAGAAAAAAGTAGAGTATCCAACCAGTAATGCGTTTTTACAAATCTCACCTCGTGATGATGAAGAGGAAGAGTACACCCCAAAAATTGAATTAGAAAGAGAACTCACCGCATTAGAAGCTTTCTCACCTATTGATGATTTATTGGATGAAGAGCCAATAGAGCCAGTATTTACGCCGATTGTTTCTGAACCTGTTACGCCACCTGTGGCACCTCAAACTGCATCGCAATCACGTATTGAACCACAGCCCAATATGGCTCAGCATTTTGGACAGCAACAGCAACAGCAACAGCAACAGCAACAGCAACAGCAACAGCAACAGCAACAGCAACAGCAACAGCAACAGCAACAGCAACAGCAACAGCAACAGCAGCAAGAATCATTAATTCACCCATTCTTGATGCGTAATGACAGACCGCTGCAAAAACCAACCACGCCAATGCCTTCTCTGGATCTGTTAACAACACCGCCAGTAGAAGATGAGCCTGTTGATATGTTTGAGCTTGAGCGTGTTGGAAAGCTTATTGAAGCACGCCTTAATGATTATCGTGTTAAAGCCAAGGTGGTTGGTATTTCACCGGGGCCTGTTATCACGCGATTTGAACTTGAACTTGCGCCAGGTGTTAAAGCTGCGCGTATTTCAAATTTATCACGCGACTTAGCGCGTTCATTGTCTGCCATTGCGGTACGTATTGTTGAAGTTATTCCGGGGAAACCTTATGTAGGACTGGAATTACCTAACAAAAAACGTCAAACCGTATATATGCGAGAATTGTTAGATAGCGATACATTCCGTGATAGCCGTTCTCCACTGACAGTTGTTTTAGGTAAAGATATCGGTGGTCAGCCAGTTGTTGCCAATCTTGCTAAGATGCCTCACTTACTTGTTGCTGGTACAACGGGTTCAGGTAAATCTGTCGGTGTGAATGCGATGATCATCAGCATTCTCTATAAAGCAAAACCAGAAGATGTTCGCTTTATTATGATTGACCCTAAAATGCTTGAGCTTTCAGTTTATGAAGGTATTCCACATCTTCTAACAGAAGTTGTTACAGATATGAAAGATGCCGCAAGTGCGCTGCGTTGGAGCGTGGCTGAAATGGAACGTCGTTATAAACTAATGTCAGCATTAGGTGTGCGTAACCTTGCTGGTTATAACGAAAAAATTAAAGAAGCTGAAGCAATGGCACGTCCTATTCCTGATCCATTCTGGAAATCAACTGACAGTATGGCAACGGAAATGCCGACGTTAGGAAAAGAACCTTATATTGTTGTTGTCGTTGATGAATTTGCTGATTTGATGATGACAGCCGGTAAAAAAGTGGAAGAGCTGATTGCTCGCTTAGCACAAAAAGCGCGTGCTGCAGGTATTCACCTTGTACTTGCAACACAAAGACCTTCAGTTGATATTATTACTGGTTTAATTAAAGCTAATATTCCTAGCCGTATTGCCTTTACCGTTTCAAGCAAAATCGACTCTCGAACTATTTTAGACCAAGGTGGTGCTGAATCATTATTAGGCATGGGTGATATGCTTTATGCACCGAATGGTTTTGTGCCTGAGCGTGTTCATGGTGCTTTTGTTAGCGATGATGAAGTACATGCTGTGGCAACTGACTGGAAAGCACGAGGTCGTCCACAATATATTGAAGCTATTACTAAGTGTGGTGAAGAAGGCGAAAGTGGTAATGGTGGTGGTTATGACGATAGTGAAGAGCTAGATCCTTTATTTGACCAAGCGGTAGCATTTGTTGTTGAAAAACAACGTGTTTCTATTTCTGGTGTACAACGTCAATTTAGAATTGGCTACAACCGTGCCGCAAGAATTGTAGAGCAAATGGAGATGCAAGGTATTGTCAGTACGCCAAATCACAACAATACCCGTGATGTACTTTCACCACCACCTTCTGATATGTAATATCTTGAAAACTCAGTTATCAGCTAATGAGATAGCATGATAACCTGCACAATATCATTAAAATTTATACGCCGACATTATGTCGGCGTAATCTCATGCCGAGGCTTGTAGAATGAAAAAAGTATTATTTGCAGTGTGTGCGATGACATTAATAAGTAGCCAAGCCGCTTGGGCTGATGCGCGTCAAGATCTGCAACAACGATTAAATAAAGTAAATAGTTTTCAAGCTAACTTCAGCCAAACTGTCACTAGCAATGAAGGTGCCCTTATTCAAAAAGGGGAAGGAAATTTAAAAGTACAACGCCCTGATTTGTTTAATTGGCAAATGACCGCACCTGATGAGAGCACTCTGATTTCTGATGGTAAAACATTATGGTTTTATAATCCCTTTGTGGAGCAAGTTACTGCGAGCTGGCTTGAAAGTGCTACAACCAATACTCCGTTTATGTTGATCGCGCGTAACGACAGTAAAGAATGGCAAAATTATGAAGTTAAACAAACGGGTGACCGTTTTGAGCTAACGCCAAAAGTAGAAAATAACTTAAAACATTTTACGATCACCGTGTTACCTAATGGGCAAATCCAGCAATTTGCTGCCACAGAACAAGATGGCCAGGTGAGTAATTATCAATTAACTGCTCAAACAGCTGCGCCAATCGATGCATCCGCATTTCGCTTTACACCTCCTGCGGGTGTGACTGTGGATGACCAACGTCAGTGAGGATATTTTGAGTAATTTATCACTCGATTTTTCACGCAATGAGTTCCAACCTCTGGCTGCAAGAATGCGGCCTGAAACATTGGAGCAATATATCGGGCAAACGCACTTACTTGCCGAAGGTAAGCCATTACCTCGTGCTATTAAGGCGGGGCAATTGCATTCCATGATTTTATGGGGGCCACCAGGAACAGGGAAAACAACCCTTGCTGAGATTATTGGTCGCTATGCACAAGCTGATATAGAACGTTTATCTGCGGTAACATCGGGTATTAAAGAAATCAGAGAGTCTATTGAAATTGCGCGCCAAAATCGTAATGCTGGGCGTAGAACAATACTATTTGTTGATGAAGTTCATCGTTTTAATAAAAGTCAGCAAGATGCTTTTTTACCTCATATTGAAGATGGTACGATCACTTTTATCGGCGCAACGACTGAAAATCCCTCTTTTGAATTAAATTCCGCGTTGCTATCCAGAGCAAGGGTTTATCTATTACGTTCATTAACCGAAGCAGATATTGAGCTAGTGCTACAACAAGCACTGGATGATCCTGAACGTGGCTTAGGTGAGCGCAATATCATTTTACCTAATGATACTCGTAAAATGATTGCACAATTGGTTAATGGTGATGCACGTCGTTCATTAAATTTGCTTGAAATGATGGCTGATATTGCCGAAGTAGATAGCCAAGGAAAACGCATGTTGACGCCTGCGTTACTCACTGAAATCAGTGGTGAGCGTAGTGCGCGTTTCGATAATAAAGGCGATCGCTTTTACGATCTTATCTCTGCATTGCATAAATCAGTAAGAGGATCTGCACCCGATGCAGCACTTTATTGGTACGCAAGGATCATAACAGCAGGTGGTGATCCACTTTATGTTGCTCGCCGTTTATTGGCAATCGCATCAGAAGATGTAGGTAATGCCGATCCTCGTGCGATGCAAGTCGCTATTGCTGCATGGGATTGTTTTACGCGTGTAGGGCCTGCTGAAGGTGAGCGCGCGATTGCGCAAGCCATTGTGTATTTGTCTTGTGCTCCCAAAAGTAATGCGGTTTATACCGCATTTAAAGCAGCTATTGCAGATGCCAAAAGTAAACCGGATTATGATGTGCCTGAACATTTGCGTAATGCGCCAACAAAACTGATGAAAGAAATGGGGCTTGGTGCTGAGTATCGTTATGCGCATGATGAGCCTAATGCGTATGCGGCAGGAGAGGTTTATTTTCCTAAAGAAATGGCCAATACGCAGTACTACTACCCAGTAAAAAGAGGGTTAGAGATCAAGGTTGCAGAGAAATTAGACTGGCTTTCTCAACAAGATCAAAATAGTGCTACAAAACGCTATCGCAAAATGTAAAGATGCGGTAAGGTTATTAAATTATCATTAATTTCTTAACTATGCCTTGTCTCAGATATCTTTTTTATAAGATAGGAGAGAAGGTTTTTATTAATCTATCAATAAGCACAGGATAAGCATGCTCGATCCAAATCTACTGCGTAATGAGCTAGACGCGGTCGCCGAAAAACTGGCTCGCAGGGGGTTCACCCTCGATGTGGAAAAAATCCGTCAACAAGAAGAACGCCGTAAGGTGTTACAGGTTGAAACCGAATCCCTGCAAGCAGAACGTAATTCTCGATCGAAGTCCATCGGTGCGGCAAAAGCGCGTGGTGAAGATATTGAGCCACTTCGTCAGGAAGTTAACCTGTTAGGTGAAAAACTTGAAGCTGCAAAAGCAGAACTTGAAGTTCTTCAAGCGGAAATCCGTGATTACGTTTTAACTATCCCGAATATGCCAGATGATGCTGTGCCAAATGGTAAAGATGATAGCGAAAACGTAGAGGTTTCTCGTTGGGGCACACCAAAGAGCTATGATTTTGAATTAAAAGATCATGTGACTTTAGGTGAGCTGACTGATGGTTTAGATTTCGCTTCTGCGGTGAAAATTACGGGTTCACGTTTTGTTGTGATGAAAGGTCAAATTGCACGTTTACATCGTGCTATCACACAATTTATGCTGAATCTGCATACCGAAGAGCACGGCTACCAAGAAATGTATGTTCCTTACTTGGTTAATCACGCAACTCTGTACGGTACAGGTCAGTTACCTAAATTTAGTGAAGACTTATTCCACACTAAACCGTTAGAAGAAGAAGCAGAAAGCCAATATGCACTGATTCCAACAGCAGAAGTCCCTGTTACTAACATGGTAAGAGACGTTATTCTCGAAGAAGACGATTTACCATTGAAAATGACGGCTCATACACCATGTTTCCGTTCAGAAGCAGGCTCTTATGGTCGTGATACTCGTGGTCTTATTCGTATGCACCAATTTGATAAAGTTGAGCTGGTTCAAATTGCTCATCCTGAAAAATCAATGGAAGCATTAGAAGAGCTAACAGGCCATGCTGAAAAAGTGTTGCAATTACTGAATCTGCCATATCGTAAAGTTGTGCTTTGCACAGGTGATATCGGTTTTGGTTCACGCAAAACTTACGACTTAGAAGTTTGGGTTCCTGCTCAAAACACATACCGTGAAATATCTTCATGCTCAAATATGTGGGATTTCCAAGCACGTCGTATGCAAGCACGTTTCCGCTCTAAAGGTGACAAGAAGACTCAACTGGTTCATACATTAAACGGTTCTGGTTTAGCAGTAGGTCGTACTTTAGTCGCAATCATGGAAAACTATCAAATGGCTGATGGCCGTATTGAAATTCCAGAAGTGTTACGTCCTTATATGAACGGTTTAGAATATATCGGTTAATTATTCTCTAATTAATTGAGTATTAATAATTTAACCCTCTGCTTAGGCAGGGGGTTTTTTATTATCTGTAATAGATATTTATCACTATTAATTTATTTTATGGTGATAGTTAAATCTAGACTATAAGGCAATTACAAAGTAAAAATTCAATAATAAAACCAATAGAAATAATTTAATTCTAAGGTATGCCATTTTTGTTTATTTCATTTTCATTCCCTGCTTGACAATTCCTCTCATTAACATTAATTTGGATTTCTAGATGTTTAGCCATCTAGATTTCCATTTAATGAGTGAGTTGATTAAAATGATAACACTAAAAAATGTCAGCAAAATTTATCAGCGAGGGAAAAAGCAAACTGTTGCTGTTGATGATATTAATTTGAATATTGAGCAGGGAGATATCTTTGGCATCATTGGTTATAGCGGTGCTGGGAAAAGTAGTTTGATCCGACTATTAAATCGCTTAGAGCCTGTTAGCAAAGGTGAGGTGATTGTAGGTAAATATAATATTACTACCAGTAGTGAGCGTGAGATCCGTAAAATTCGTCACTCGATTGGCATGATTTTTCAACACTTTAATTTATTATGGTCACGCACAGTTAGAGAAAATATTGAATTTCCACTCGAAATTTCGGGCTTAGATAAAAAACAACGTTCTCAGCGAGCGAGTGAACTTATGACGTTGGTTGGGCTTGCTGATAAAGCAGATGAATATCCATCAACATTAAGTGGTGGACAAAAGCAACGTGTGGGTATTGCTAGAGCGCTAGCAAACAATCCTGATGTTTTATTATGTGATGAAGCAACATCTGCATTAGATCCAAAAACAACACAAACAATTTTAGCATTGCTTGCTGAAATTAATAAAAAGATGAATATTACGATAGTGTTGATCACACATGAAATGCAGGTTGTAAAAGCAATATGCAACAAAGTTGCAGTTATTGAACAAGGAAGAATAATAGAACAGGGTGAAGTGCTAAAAATATTTAACCAGCCCAAACATAAAGTGACGCAACAATTTTTATCTCAATCAACACAGGTAATAGATAATAATGATGATATTGATAATATAAAACAACAAAGCACAGTAATAAGATTATTATTACAAGAAGGTAAAAAATATGATTATTTTCTTTATGATTTGATTTCTAAATTTAATGAACCTATTAATTTGATAAAAGGAAATTTCTCACAAGAAAATGGGTTTATTTACTTACAATTAAATAATAAATCTAATGAAATTATACAATACCTTGAGAGCAATGATTTTAATATAGCGGTTGTGTGATATGGATGAAATACAAATTTTAATTAATAGTTACTTTCCTCATTTAAAGCTCAATGTCTTAGGGGAAGAAACATTAAATACTTTATATATGACATTAGTTTCGGGTTTATTATCTTGCTTATTAGGGATTTTAATTGGTGTCACATTATTTTTAACAGCAAAAGAAGGTTATAAAGAGCAGATTTCTATTTATAGAGCACTTTCATTTATTGTAAACATTTTTAGGGCAGTTCCTTTTATTATTTTAATTATATTATTGTTTCCTTTTACTAAATTAATTGTGGGAACCATATTAGGTGTTAACGCAGCACTACCTGCATTAGTGATTTCAGCTGCCGCATTTTACGCAAGATTGGTTGAATTAGCACTACGTGAAGTTGATAAAGGTGTAATAGAAGCAAGCCTTTCAATGGGAGCTAATTTACCTACATTAATATTTAAAGTGTTATTGCCTGAATCATCCCCTGCGCTGGTTTCTGGATTAACCGTGACATTAATTTCTTTAGTTGGAGGAACGGCTGTTGCGGGGGCGATTGGTGCCGGTGGATTAGGAAATTTAGCTTATTTAGAAGGGTTTCAGCGCAGCCATCTTGATGTGGTTTGGATTGCAACATTAGTGATTTTATTGATTGTATTATGTATTCAGTTATTGGGAGATAGTGTTGTACGAAATATAGATAAGCGCTAATTAAAAAATACTTCAATTAAAAATTAAATTTAAAAATAAGGTTATAACAATGAAATTAACAGTATTTAAAAAGCTGGGATCACTGCTACTTATTAGCCTCGCGCTCTCTGCTTGTAAGCCAACTGATGAAAAGTCAGAAAATAAATTAATTATAGGTGCATCAAGTACACCTCATGCTGAAATCCTTGAGTTTATAAAACCCCAATTGGCAAAAGAAGGATTAGAGTTAGATATTCGAGTCTTTAATGACTATATTATTCCTAATCAAGCATTGGCAGAAAAAGAATTAGATGCGAATTTCTTTCAACATGTGCCTTATTTAAATAAAACCTTAGCGGATCACCCTGATTGGAAATTAGTTTCAGCAGGTGCAGTACATATGCACCCTTATCGTTTTTTCTCACAAAAATATAAAAGCTTACAGGATTTGCCTAATGGTGCAAAAATGATAAGTAGTAATAATCTGGCACAGCATGGACATATATTAAAACTGTTCCAAGACGAAGGGATAATTAAATTACGTGAAGGCATCGATCCTGATGATTCTACAATTGATGATATTGTAGAAAATCCTCGTAATATAAAATTCCTATTTACTTATGATGGTCCATTATTACCACAAATTTATAAAAATGGTGAAGCGGATGTTGCTTCTATTGATGGACACTTTGCTATTAATGCGGGGCTAGATTTAACCAAAGAAGTCATTTATACCGAGCCTGCCGCAAACAGTAAGTTTGCCAATGTGGTTGTGATTAGAGAAGAAGATAAAAATGATCCACGTATTGCTAAATTAATGACGCAATTACGATCTCCAGAAACCAAACAATTTATTTTAGAAACGTTTAAGGGCGAAGCTGTTCCGGTTCCATAATATTATCTGTGGCAAAGAGTTTGTGATCAAATAGTCAGTGGAGCAAGAAATTGTTCCACTTTTTTGTTTATAACAAGAGCTATTATAAAAAGGTTTTTAATAAAGAAATGACTATTTAACAAAAATATAACGCAATCCTTCATTGGTTAAACCGATCACGGCAGATCCTATTTATGCTGTTAAATTAGACCTATCGCTCGAATTTACCTTAATTATTTTATGACGTTTCTATTTAAATAGAACCCTACAAAAGAGCATATTCTATGATAGTTTCTAAACCGCAGTTACATCAATTAATTAAAAATAAATTACATCATGCTGGGCTAAATGAAGCCCATGCAGATACGGTGGCTGATGTCTTAGTCCATGCTGATGGTAAAGGCATTCATTCTCATGGTGCTGTGCGTGTAGAGTATTATGCAGAGCGCATTAGCAAAGGTGGTACCAATACCACACCTAATTTTACTTATACTGAAACTGGACCTTGTAGCGCTGTATTTGATGGCGATAATGGCGCAGGCCATGTTGCCGCGAAAGATGCAATGGAACGCGCAATTAAAATGGCACAGGAGAAGGGCGTCGCAGTCGTTGGTGTAAGACGAATTGGTCACAGTGGCGCACTTTCTTATTTTGTCGAGCAGGCATCACAAGCAGGAATGATAGGTATCTCACTTTGCCAATCTGATCCTATGGTTGTTCCTTTTGGTGGCTCAGAAGTGTATTACGGCACAAACCCTATCGCGTTTTCTGCTCCAGGCGTAGGTGATAAACATATTACATTCGATATGGCGACAACAGTACAGGCATGGGGCAAGGTGCTTGATGCGCGTTCACGTCATGTCGATATTCCTGATACTTGGGCGGTAGATGAAAGCGGAAAACCTACGACAGATCCTTTTGCGGTAAAAGGCTTATTGCCCATTGCTGGCCCTAAAGGTTATGGTTTGATGATGATGGTCGATGTGTTATCAGGTATTTTGCTTGGGCTTCCTTTTGGTAAACATGTCAGCTCGATGTATCATGATTTAACGCAAGGACGAGAGTTAGGCCAATTACATATTGTAATTAATCCTGCATTCTTTACTGATGCGACATTATTTAGAGAGCATATCTCACAAGTTATGGGGGAATTAAATGCGATTAAGCCGGCCCCTAATGTAGATAAAGTTCTCTATCCTGGTGAAAATAGCCAAATAGAAGAACAAAGAAGCGAAAAAGAAGGCATTGAAATTGTTGATGAAATTTATAACTATTTGATCTCTGACGCACTTTACAATAAGTCTTACGATAATAAAAATCCGTTTGCAGGCTAATAAGATTTATTTTAGCTAATAAAAAGCAGTAGATGAGATTGCTTCAGTCTACTGCTGTTTTATTTAGGTTGTTAACGCTAATATTAGCTTACTAATTTTCCAATATTGGATTCAGCGGTTTTATTTAGAGAAATTGCACCATTTCCATTGATGCCACCGTTATTTCCTTGATTTCCTATATTATGATGATAAAAAATATCACGATAAGAGCCATACATTGCTGTATAGGAAAGAGGAATAGTAATCAGTAAACCTAAACCAAATGGAATAACACTAATAGCAATAATAAAGAACAGTAAAATAAAGAAGAAGAACCCACCAGATAAGTTTATTTTTACTGCTGCTAGGCTCGCTTTAACTGCAGGGAATGCTTTATAGCCATTGACTAATACAAGCGCAGGAACAAACCAATAGGCTGCAGTGCTTAATGCACCAAAAATAGCGATAATAACAAAAAATAATATAAATCCAGACGAGTTATCCATCATCATTTCAGCAATGATTTCTTCAGGATAATCGCTATTGATAGCATAAAAAATATCCATCATAGCGGCACTGCTGACGATAAATGCAAGAATAAAACCTACAAGTAAAATTAGGAAACTAATACCATATGCGCCCATCAAGCTAAGGTAACGTTTGTTATAAAAGCCAAAGAATAAAGTATCAACATCAATACGTTGAGTCTCATACTGCTGATGAGCAATTGCCACGACACCTGCGGCTAATACAGTAGTAACAAAAGGTGAAATGATTGGACCCAATAGCGGAATGAATCCAAGAATGGTTGATATAATAAGACTAACGATAAAGTAGATAATAATAACGCCGATCCACATCCAAAAACGTTCTTTTATTAAATCCCATCCGAGTCCTAACCAACGCACTCCGCCTGAAGCACCTCGTGCTTGAGGAATAGGCGTAAAGATCTCTTGCGGCTCTGTTTGCGATGAATTGTTGTCTTGTTCCATTTCCTGTACCTTAATCCCGATATCTTTGTTTATAAATATAAGCCCTCTATAATATCTTTTTGTTTTGTTATTAATCAACTGTATTAAAGCTAATATAGGTTAAGGATAATCTTATAGTAAAAAAGCAATATTATTCTGTTATAGCAATAGGAGTATTAGATAGCTTATTTGCAGCCTTTTCTTTGATAAGAGGGTATGTGTCTTAAGTAAAATGAATGCACGATAATAAATAGGAATAAAAATGAAATATTATTATGCATTACATGGTGATAAAAATAAGAAGAATTTTGATTATAAAAGTGGTTATGGATTATCAGGTGCTCGAGTAGGTGACCTTTATAATATTGAAAAAGGAGATAAAGTTTTTATTATTCAAAAAATAAAAACTAATGAAAATTATAAATTATGCGGATTATTTGAGGTTGTTGGTCACTATGTAGATGAAAAAAACACCAAATCACCTAATAGGTTAAAATTTAAAGCACCTGATGATGAATATTTAAATAAATTTATTGAGTTAGATGAGGATGTTTTAAGTAAAAGCTTACCTAAGCTAGATACTCCTTATAATTGGAATAATTTTAAACGTCATTTTTGTAAGCAAGGACAATCATTAAGAAAACCTCTTTCAGAGAAAGTATCTAGGGTTTTACTTGACGTTTTAAATAATAACTTAAATACAGAGATTCAAAGTAAAGATCGGACTTTAGAAAAACTCAATGAAGAATTTGAAGATGCGGTTAAGCAATCAAGAGGATCTTCAAAAAAAGCTCGTCAGGAAAGATTAAAAAAAGCGCCGGCTAGGCTTGAATATATTTCGAGAGAAGTATTGGTTTATCCACGTAATCCAGATGTTGTTGCAGAGGTTTTAGATAGAGCAAAAGGGTTTTGTGAATGTTGTAAAAAACCTGCGCCATTTAATCGAAAAGAGAAGCAGAATAAAGATAACCCAGAGTATAAATCAGAACCTTATCTTGAAGTACATCATAAAATATTTTTATCACAAGGAGGGGGTGATATGGTTGAGAATGCTGAAGCTCTCTGCCCAAATTGCCATCGAGAAAAACATTATGGCTAATAGTAAACATTAAACAAAAAAGCAGCGCTTAAAAACGCTGCTTCTTAAATTAATTCTAAGTAGAAGAATTTAATACATTACTTTATGGCCGTAAGACTCAAGAATGGATTTAACATTTTCCATCGTCTCTTTTGACGGTGGATGAATACCATCTAGTTTGTATTCTTCGCCTAAAGCTACCCATTTATGTTTGCCGAGTTCGTGGTAAGGTAGTAGCTCTACTTTTTCGATGTTTTTCATATCTTTAATAAATTCGCCTAAACGATGAGCAGAATCATCATCGTCAGACCAACCCGGAACAACCACATAACGAACCCATGTTTTTTGGCCTCGCTTGGCTAAATAACGGGCAAATTCAAGTGTGCGTTGGTTTGATACGCCCACTAATTTTTGGTGAATTTCATCATTGACTTGTTTTAGGTCGAGCATCACCAAGTCAGTAGCATCCATTAATTCATCAATAACGGGATCATAACGACGAACAAAGCCGTTAGTATCTAAGCAAGTATGGATATTTTCTTTTTGACATGCGCGGAACCAATCGCGCACAAACTCTGCTTGCAAAATCGCTTCGCCACCAGAAGCAGTAACACCGCCACCAGAAGCATTCATAAAATGACGATAGGTAACCGCCTCTTTCATTAATTCATCAACTGTGACGATTTGCCCACCATGAGTATCCCATGTGTCACGATTGTGACAATAGAGGCATCTCATTAAGCATCCTTGAAAGAAAACAATGAAACGTATTCCGGGACCGTCAACAGTACCGCAGGATTCAAATGAGTGGATACGACCAAGTACGGACATAACAGGGTTACTCCAAAACTGTCTAGATAAAAAGGCCCCAAAGTAGGGGCCTTTATTCTAAGCGATTTTATCTACTTTCTCAGTAAATAAATGCATATAGTTATCTTTATTACATTGTTTGTGTAAATGTACGGGTGATAACGTCTTGCTGTTGCTCTTTAGTCAGTGAGTTAAAGCGAACTGCATAACCAGAAACACGGATAGTTAACTGAGGATATTTCTCAGGATCTTCCATTGCTTCTAACAGCATTTCACGGTTCATCACGTTAACGTTCAGATGCTGACCACCTTCAATGCCGGCTTCGTGGTGGAAATAACCATCCATCAGACCTGCAAGGTTCGCTTTACGAACATCATCATCTTTACCTAATGCATTAGGCACGATTGAGAAGGTGTAAGAAATACCGTCTTTTGCATAAGCAAATGGCAGTTTAGCAACTGAAGTCAGTGAAGCAACAGCACCTTTTTGGTCACGACCGTGCATTGGGTTAGCACCTGGTCCGAATGGCGCGCCTGCACGACGACCGTCTGGAGTGTTACCTGTTTTCTTACCGTAAACAACGTTTGAAGTGATAGTCAGGATAGACTGTGTAGGTACCGCATTACGGTATGTACGCAGTTTCTGAATTTTCTTCATGAAACGTTCAACTAAGTCACAAGCGATGTCATCTACACGAGAATCGTTGTTACCAAATTGTGGGTATTCGCCATCAATTTTGAAGTCAATCGCTAAGCCGTTTTCATCACGGATTGGAGAAACTTTTGCATATTTGATTGCAGACAGTGAGTCAGCTGCAACAGACAGACCTGCGATACCACATGCCATTGTACGATATACATCACGATCATGAAGTGCCATCAGAGCTGCTTCATAGCTGTATTTATCGTGCATGTAGTGGATAACGTTCAGCGCAGTGACGTACTGAGTTGCTAACCAATCCATAAAGTGATCCATTTGGTTCATCACGGTATCGAAGTTTAATACTTCGTCCTTGATTGGAGCATGTTTTGGACCTACTTGGATTTTCAGTTTTTCGTCAACACCACCATTGATGGTATACAGTAAGGTTTTCGCTAAGTTTGCACGAGCACCGAAGAACTGCATTTGTTTACCAACAACCATTGGGCTAACACAACATGCGATTGCATAGTCATCGCTGTCGAAGTCAGGACGCATTAAGTCATCATTTTCGTACTGGATTGAAGAAGTATCGATTGAGACTTTCGCTGCGTATTTTTTAAAGTTGATAGGCAGTTGTTCTGACCACAGGATGGTCATGTTTGGTTCTGGTGATGGACCCATTGTGTACAGGGTATTTAAGAAACGGAAAGTATTCTTAGTTACCATAGTACGGCCATCTAAACCCATACCAGCTAAAGATTCTGTTGCCCAGATTGGGTCACCAGAGAACAGCTCATCATATTCAGGAGTACGTAAGAAACGAACCATACGTAATTTCATGACTAAGTGGTCAATTAATTCCTGAGCTTGTTCTTCAGTCAGTAAACCTGCATCAATATCACGTTGGATGTAGATATCTAAGAATGTAGATACACGACCAAATGACATTGCAGCACCGTTTTGAGATTTAACAGCGGCTAAGTAACCGAAGTAAGTCCATTGTACTGCTTCTTTTGCGTTTTGAGCTGGGCGAGAAATATCGTAGCCGTATTTTGCAGCCATTTCTTGGATTTGACCTAAAGCAGCATGCTGCTCTGCGATTTCTTCACGCAGTTGGATAGTCATTTCCAGATCTTCGCCTTTTTCCATTCTTTCTTGTAAAGAAGTGAATTGAGCGAATTTATCTTTACGCAGGAAGTCGATACCGTACAGTGCAACACGACGGTAGTCACCGATGATACGGCCACGACCATAAGCATCTGGTAAACCTGTTAAGATACCAGATTTACGGCATTTCATGATGTCTGGAGTATAAACATCGAAAACGCCTTGGTTGTGAGTTTTACGATAATCAGTAAAGATTTTTTTCAGTTCTGGGTCCAGCTCACGGTTGTAAGCGTGGCAAGAACTTTCAACCATACGGATACCACCGAATGGGATGATCGCACGTTTCAGAGGTGCATCAGTCTGTAAACCTACGACTTGTTCTAAATCTTTAGTGATGTAACCCGCATCGTGTGATGTGATAGTTGAAGCAACAGAAGTATCAAAATCAACCGGCGCATGTGTGCGGTTTTCGATTTTGATGCCTTCCATAACTTGTTCCCAAAGTGTATCAGTTGCTTTAGTGGAACCTGCTAGGAAAGATTCGTCGCCTTCATATGGAGTATAGTTTTTTTGGATAAAATCACGAACGTTAACACCGTTCTGCCATTCACCTTCAGAAAAACCTTTCCATGCTTCAGCAAATTTTTCATTTAAATCAGACATGATACTTCTACCTTTTTACAATGGAACTTAAGAAATCAGTCATACCTGCACGGATTAATGTTTGTCACCGCGCAGATGCATTAACCAGTATACCAGACCGACTAGGACTGCCCCGCCAATAATGTTACCGATAGTGACAGGCAATAAATTATCAGAGAGAAAATTTGATACCGTTAAATTTGAAAATTGTTCGGATGATGCACCTACTTTAGTCCAGAATTCTGCGGGTGCAAAATTCTTAATAACAATACCTAAAGGAATAAGAAACATGTTAGCGATACTGTGCTCAAAACCGCTAGCAACGAACATACCTATAGGTAAAATCAGTGCAAAAAGCTTATCAATGAGTGTACGACCTGCATAGCTCATCCATACTGCAAGACAAACCATTAAGTTAGCTAGAATGCCTAAACAAACTGCTTCGATAAAAGTGTGTTCAACTTTATGTTGTGCAGTTTGTAAAACGTTTAGCCCCCAAAGCCCATTTGCAGCCATATGTTGGCCAGCAAACCACATTAAGGCAACAAAAAAGAGTGCGCCAATGAAGTTACCAAGATAGACATTTATCCAGTTAGCAAACATTTTGCCCCAAGATATACGTCCAGTCGCTTTAGGAATAATAGTCAGAACAGTTGAGGTGAATAAGTCCGCGCCACAAACGACGACGAGCATTAACCCCAGAGAGAAGCAGATCCCGCCAACTAATTTAGCCAGCCCAAATGGAACAGATGCGGTGCCTGTAGTAGCAGTAATATAAAAAACAAAAGCAATTGATATAAACATTCCCGCAGTAAATGCAGATAAGTAAGTCGTTGGAATATGTTTATTTGCTTTATAACAACATGCATCATCGGCAACTTTTGCCATATCAGCAGGTGATAATAAATTAAAAGGGCTGTCAGCTTTCATACTAACACTCTCTTATATGTTGGAATAATTATAGCACGCAATAATAGTAGCAAAGGGGCTTACTTCTAAAATTGATATGGATCATGGTCGCTTATTAGAAACCCGATTTCAGTGCGTAAAAACCCGCTATTTTAGCTATAACCATTTGATTAATAAAATAAAAAAATTTTTTAAAAATTATCAAAAAATTTTAGACTAGCTGGATAAATAAAGTAAAAAGTAAAGATAAAGTATTATTTAGACCCCGTATGTTAAGAATTAAAAATCAAATTTAACGCCTTATTTACTTTTTCCATAAATATAAACATTACTTTATTTGTGGTTAATCATGATTGATTACTCCAGACATATAACCATTATAAAAATAAGGTTTTTAAATTTTTGAGATCTGGTTAAACAAATAGCAATTTAAACTGTATTTAAGCTATATTCTTAGTGCAAAACTTCAATATATATTTATAGTGTCGTATTAAATATCTTAAATCGTCAATTTTGCCATATTTTGACAATTTTGTCGGATGGCATATTTGTCAAGTTGACAAAATTGTCAAAAATTTATTTTTAGCAAAATAAAACACTCTACTTTTCAATAGAGTGTTTCAATTTAAATACGCGCTTATTATTCAGTTAAATTTAGTGATTATTTAATAAATCATCCTAAATAAAATAGGCTTATTTGTTCGATTGACGTTTTGCTTTTTGCAATTTTTCATAAGCAGTAAGTAACGACTGATGAATAGGTAAATTTGTTAAGTCAGCATCGATAGGTTGTAAACCATAAAATGCTTGTTTACCTTGTATTGCGTTTAAGGCTGCTTGTAATGTTTCTTCTCCATACATACGAGAGAATGCATACATGTATTGCACAGGTTCACGTTCAGTCTCTTGTTGTAATAATAAGAGATTGTGTAAGCAGCGATAATAATTTTGGCGTTCTGGCGTAAATAAAGAAGCGTTGAAATCTTGAGTCCATTCAACCCAGACAAGCGCTTGATCAAGATCACCACCAGCAAGTGCAAGCATGGATTTTAATTCACCCACTCGCAAATGGCTCCAGCCATTATCTTTACCTGGTGCAATACCAATCATTTCTCTGATACGAGTAAAGTCGTCTAGACCATCTTCATCAAATTGACCGATAAGTGATAAATATTCTTCTTTTGTGCCTTCGCTTGTTGGTAACGAAAGAATAGTATCACGCCAATGTACACCCATAATGTTATTGGCTAACTGTAGATCTTCTGCAGGGTAAATATCGGATAAACCAGGTACTAAAATACGACACGCATAAACGCCTAAGTGTGAGTAATCCATAATATAGACTTCAGCATCACACTGCTGGCACAGCGCCATTAAGGTATGGAACTCTTCTTCAGTGGTGCCACTGAAATTCCAATCAGCAAAAGTATAATCGGCATCTTTCTTAAATAGATCCCAACTAATTAAACCACTTGAATCAATAAAATGTGTTTCAAGATTGGTGTGATCACCCACTTCTTCATCATCAAAGCTTGGTGGGTTGAAAACATCAAGATCTTTAAGACTACGGCCTTGTAATAACTCCGTGACGGTACGCTCTAAAGCTACACCAAAATCAGGATGAGCTCCAAAAGAAGCGAAACAAGTTCCATTTTGTGGGTTAAATAACACGACACAAATAACAGGGAATTGTCCCCCTAAAGAAGCATCAAAGCTAAAGATTGGGAAACCTTCTTGCTCTAAGGTATTAATCGCTTCAATAACAGCAGGGTAGCGAGCTAAAACCTCTTTAGGAATTTCAGGTAAGCTAATTCTTTCGGTGATAATGCGGTTTTTCACATAGCGTTCAAAAACTTCTGAAAGTCCTTGGACACGAGCTTCATTCTTTGTATTACCCGCAGACATGCCATTAGAGGCATACAAGTTAGCAATAATATTTACAGGAATATAAACAGGTTTTTCATCTGATTGACGAATAAATGGTAGTGCGCAAATTCCACGATCATGATTACTTGATTGTAAATCAACTAATTCACTACCACATAACTCACCTTCAGGATCATAAAATTCACGTAAACGCGCATCTAATAAACCTGTAGGAACAGAATCATCCTCAGTGAGAGGGAACCATTTTTCACTTGGATAGTGAACAAATTCACCTTCTGCAATATCAGCACCTAGCCAGAAATCAGAGAAGAAATAATTAGTTGAAAGACGTTCAAAGTATTCGCCTAATGCGGAAGCTAATGCTGCTTTTTTGCTGGCACCTTTACCGTTAGTAAAACATAAAGGGCAATCTTTATCGCGAATATGAACAGACCAGACATTAGGAACTGGGTTTAACCATGAAGCTTCTTCAATGTTAAAGCCTAAATCGGTTAATTTTTTCTGAAAGCTAGCGATAGAATCTTCCAGTGCGGCATCTTTGCCAGGAATGAATGTTTGTGACATGGCAGGTTTCATTAATATTTTGCGGATGATAGTTAGGGGGCACATGATACTGAAATCCCCTGTTAATCACTAATAATTTCTCTCATTTAGAACTGACTAACCATATTCATAACTAATAAGTTATTTAACATATGAGTTTTTTTAATAAATACGTTCGATTTATCACGGAATTAATAATTTAAAATCATCATAATTGGATTTATTTATAAACTCATAAGGGATCAGTTCGATGATGAAAAAAACATTGCTTGCCAGTCTATTAGCTGTAGTCAGTGGTTCTGTTTTCGCCTTACCTAACGTCACCATTTTAGCTACTGGTGGTACCATTGCAGGTGGTGGTGATTCAGCAACAACATCAAGCTATACAGCGGGTAAATTAGGTATTGATACGCTAATTAATGCCGTACCTGAGGCTAAAAAAGTCGCTAATTTAAAAGGCGAGCAAGTCGTCAACATTGGTTCTCAAGATATGAATGACCAAGTATGGCTTAAGCTGGCTAATAAAATTAATGCAGATTGTGATAAAACGGACGGATTTGTTATCACTCATGGTACTGACACCATGGAAGAGACGGCTTACTTTCTGGATTTAACAACAGCCTGTAAAAAACCAGTTGTTATGGTTGGTGCAATGCGCCCTGCAACTGCATTAGGCGCTGAAGGTCCTTTAAATCTTTTTAACGCAGTTGTGATTGCCAGTGATAAAGCTTCTGAAAATCGTGGTGTGTTAGTCACTATGAACAATGCGGTTATCAGTGGTAAAGATGTCGTGAAAATGAATACGACTGAAGTACAAGCATTCCAGCCAGTTAATGCCGGTGCTCAAGGTTACGTACATAACGGCAAGGTACATTATTACACTGCGGCATTACCTCGTGCTGATAAACCCGCATTTGATGTCAGTAAACTAACTGAATTACCAAAAGTGGGTATTGTTTATAACTACTCAAACGCCTCTAATTTACCAGCAAAAGCCTTTATTGATAATGGCTATAAAGGTATTGTCAGCGCGGGTGTTGGTAACGGTAACTTATATACTGATATTTTTGATACCTTAGCCGATGGCGCTAAAAAAGGTGTGGTTGTTGTGCGTGCAAGCCGTGTACCAGTAGGCTTTACTACACAAAATGGTGAAGTTGATGATGCAAAATACGGTTTTGTGGCATCAGAGCGCTTAAACCCACAAAAAGCGAGAGTATTATTACAATTATCTTTAACACAAACGCAAGAGTCTGCGAAAATCCAAGAGAATTTCGAAAAGTATTAATTTAAGAGAATTTGAATAATAACAAGGCCTCATTAATGAGGCTTTGTTATTTTTAAAAAGTGAAATGGCTAATTTGTTTTAGCTCGAGAGACAACAACTCTTGCTGTAAAAAAAGCAATTAATGGCGTCATTGCAAAAACAATAAAGAGCCAATGTGCAGCATTTTGAGCGCCTATCATGCCACCCGGATCTGTTAATCCTGCCATATTAACCACTGTCCCTGAAATAGAGGCTCCAACAGCTGTTGAAAACAATTGGATAGTGGTAATAGAAGTTGCTGCTTTTTGAGCTTCTTGCCCTTGAGAGACATGCAATACACGAGTTAAATAATGAGGCCATGCCATACCTATTCCAGCACCTGTAAAAAAGAGGGCTATACAAATAATGATAATTTGCCCATAAGGTATGGTTAGAACATTAGAGATAAATAAACCAAGGATAACAATGGCTGAAAAGTTAATCATTGGACCAAAACGCATTAATTTTTGAGCAGTAGATTGTTTACTTGATGAAGACACAATGGCAGAGAAAGACCAACCTGCACCAACCAATGCTGCTAAATAACCCGAAAGTAGAGGGGTAATATTATGGATAATTTGCAAGAAATAGGGCACAAAGACTTCTGTTTGCACACTGATCCCTAATAAAGCCATGGTGAGATATATTGGTGCTAATGGTGCAGAAAAAGAAAATGTTCCTTTAGGAAATAAGCCATCATTTGATCTTTTATCAATATTGACTAGCAGTAAAATAAAGATCACTGCAAATATAAAGGATAAGGTGTTATATAAAATAACGTTATAAAGACTGCCAATAGAAATAGATAATACAGCGAGCATTAATAAAATAAGCTGTTGAAAAGGTAACGGCGCTTTGGCGACAATATTATCAGCATTATTTTCGGTAGGAAGAATAGTTAATAATAAAATAGCGTAAGGAATACCTACAAATAAAATAGACCAAAATGCGCCACGCCAAACATCATATTCAGCAAATATTCCACCCAGTGCGGGTCCTAATAGTGTCGATATTCCCCACATACTAGACATTAACGCCATGGCTCTGGACCAAAGTGGTTGAGGAAACATGACTCGAACTAACGAGTAAGCAAGTGCCAGCAACATTCCTCCGCCAGCCCCTTGAATAAATCGCCCTAAAAGCAATATCTGCATTGAGGGTGCTGTTGCACAAATAACAGAGCCAGATAAAAAGCAAATGGTGGCAAAAAGATAACTATTGCGAGGTGCAAATGCACTCAGCAATCGTGAAGTTAATGCAGAAGAAAGAATTGAAGCCAGAATAAAAACAGTGGTGTTCCATGCATATAAATTGAGCCCACCTATATCTCGGACAATAGAAGGCAGTGTTGTTATCGTGATATAAACATTAATTGCATGTAATGCAACGCCTCCTGCTAAAGCGAGCGATTTTAGACTATTTTTTCCATGAAGAAGCATTCCCCAGCTTGCTTCTTCTTTTTTATTTACACTCCCCGACATAAAACACTCCTAACCGTTATTTTTACGCACTGCGTATTATGCGTTAGCTCACAATAATCATTGCGCCAATTTAACGAGAATGATACAACCGATAAAGGTCATTTTGTAAAAACATATTCAGATAGGGTGAATTTGAATGAGTCAGTTATATAACTTTAGTGCAGGTCCGGCTATGTTACCGGCAGAAGTCCTTCGTCGTGCAGAATTAGAATTATGCAACTGGCATGAACTGGGGCGCTCGGTCATGGAAATCAGCCACCGCAGTAAAGAGTTTCTTGAAGTTGCTCATCAGGCAGAGCAAGATCTTCGTGACCTTCTCAATGTGCCAGAAAACTACAAAATTCTTTTTTGCCACGGTGGTGCTAGAGGTCACTTTGCAGCTTTACCTCTCAACTTGTTAGGTGAGAAGACAACCGCTGACTATATTGATGGTGGTTATTGGGCGAAAAGTGCAGCCGAAGAAGCTGAAAAATATTGTTCGCCAAATATCATTAAAATTAAAACAGAAGTTGATGGCAAAATTGGTGTTAAGCCAATGAAAGAATGGCAATTAAGTAATGATGCCGCTTATGTACATTATTGCCCAAATGAAACCATTGATGGTATTGCCATTCATGAAGAACCCAATTTTGATGACAACAAAATTGTTATTGCTGACTATTCGTCTTCTATTTTATCTCAACCGATAGATGTTAGCCGTTTTGGTGTTATCTATGCGGGTGCACAAAAAAATATTGGCCCTGCGGGTTTAACTATTGTCATTATTCGTGAAGATCTATTAGGTAAAGCGCACAAAGAAACACCTTCTGTGTTTGATTACACAGTGCTTGCTGAAAATGACTCCATGTTTAATACACCACCTACCTTTGCTTGGTATTTATCAGGTATGGTCTTTAAATGGCTGAAAGAGCAAGGTGGTTTGCAAGAGATGGCAAAACGTAACTATGAAAAAGCAGCGCTTCTTTATAGTGCAATTGATAATAGCGATTTTTATATCAATCGAGTTGCTACAGAAAATCGCTCACTAATGAATGTACCTTTCCAAATGTCTTCCCCTGAATTAGATTCAGTCTTCTTAAAAGAGGCCGAAGCTCAAGGGTTAGTCGCATTAAAAGGGCACCGTGTATCTGGTGGTATGCGTGCATCAATTTATAACGCAATGCCATTAGCTGGTGTTCAAGCATTAGTTGATTTTATGGCTGATTTTGAGCGTCGCCACGCATAATACATACATTATATGTCTAGGAAGCCTATGTGAAAGTAGGTTTCCTTTTATCCAAAGATGTTGATAATGACAATCAAATTATCCCAGTACTAAAAAATAAATAAAAACAATAAGTACCTAAATCGTTTTATTATTTTTTGATTAAACAGCATCCCATCTTATTTTATTTGTTTATCGGAGTTCTTACCTGTTTATGGAATCGTTGACATTACAGCCTATTGCTCATATTGAAGGCACTATTAATTTACCAGGTTCAAAAAGTGTCTCTAATCGTGCGTTATTATTAGCCGCTTTAGCTAAAGGTAAAACACGTTTAACTAACCTATTAGATAGTGATGATATTCGTCATATGCTAAATGCATTAAAAGCATTAGGCGTGCAGTATCAATTATCAAATAACAATACAGTCTGTGATATAGAGGGTCTAGGTGGTGAATTTAAAACTAATTCACCATTAGAACTTTTCTTAGGTAATGCTGGTACAGCAATGCGTCCATTGGCAGCTGCATTAAGTTTAGGTTCACATGACATTGTATTAACGGGTGAACCACGAATGAAAGAGCGCCCAATTGGGCACTTAGTTGACGCTTTGCGCCAAGGTGGTGCGAGTATCGATTATCTCGAACAAACAGATTATCCACCTATTCGTTTACGTGGCGGTTTTAAGGGTGGAAATGTAGCAGTTGATGGTAGTGTTTCAAGCCAATTTTTGACCGCCTTATTAATGACAGCGCCATTAGCTGAGCAAGATACAACTATTACAATTAAGGGTGAGTTAGTATCAAAACCGTATATCGATATTACCTTAGCGTTGATTAATACCTTTGGTGGCAAGATTGAAAATCAAAATTATCAACAATTTGTTGTGAAAGGCGGTCAACAATATCAATCACCTGAAAAATACCTTGTAGAAGGAGATGCGTCATCAGCATCTTATTTCTTAGCTGCTGCTGCAATTAAAGGTGGAACAGTCCGAGTGACAGGTATTGGCAAAAATAGTTTGCAAGGCGATATTCATTTTGCTTCTGTACTTGAAAAAATGGGAGCAAAAATACGTTGGGGTGATGATTATATTGAATGTGAACGTGGCTCGTTAAAGGGCATCGATATGGATATGAATACTATTCCTGATGCAGCAATGACCATTGCTACTACAGCGCTGTTTGCAAAAGGTGATACTGTTATTCGTAATATCTATAACTGGCGTGTAAAAGAAACTGACCGATTGGCAGCAATGGCTGCAGAATTGCAAAAAGTAGGTGCGATTGTAGAAGAAGGGCATGATTACTTAAAAGTCACTCCACCACAGCAGTTAACGACTGCAAATATCAAAACTTATAACGATCATCGTATTGCTATGTGTTTCTCGCTGGTGGCATTGTCTGATACACCTATTACTATTCTTGATCCAGGTTGTACAGCCAAAACATTCCCAGATTATTTTGATAAGTTAGAAACGCTTTCTCAGCGTCATGGTTAATACCCATTGTATTTAATAAAAACAAGTCAAATTTAAATCAGTTAAATCGGCAGTGTTGGACTTCTAACAGCACAATATTGCCGATTTTTTATTATGTTCAGACAAAGTTTTCTAAAAAATAACCTATCTATAAAAAATAATATTGAATAAATCTCTTTGGCCTTTATCTGCTTGTTTCTTCCTATACATTGTATGCGTATAATGACGCGCATACATTAATACTGTTTTTCTCTGTTTGAATTCAATGTCTATTATATCAATGTAATAAAAGCATCAAACACAGAAACACAGTGCCCATGAAAAGGAGAAACTCATGGCGGTTATCGTCCCTGTTATAACTGTTGATGGGCCTAGCGGAGCAGGTAAAGGAACATTATGCCAAGCATTAGCGAAAGCGTTTGGCTGGCACTTACTTGACTCTGGTGCTATTTATCGTGTGTTGGCATTAGCTGCTTTACACCACCATGTTGATATTACTTCTGAAGATGCATTAGTACCTTTAGCGGCAAATTTAGATGTACGTTTTGTTCCTAATGAGAATGGTTTAAGTGTTATCCTCGAAGGTGAAGATGTATCGAATGAAATTCGTACTGAAACAGTTGGGAATACGGCCTCACAAGCAGCAACTTTTCCCCGTGTAAGAGAAGCATTATTGCGTCGCCAGCGAGCATTTCGTACTGAACCTGGTCTTATTGCCGATGGGCGAGATATGGGAACGATAGTTTTCCCTGATGCTCAAGTGAAAATTTTTCTTGAAGCCAGCGCAGAGGAACGAGCACGTCGTCGCATGTTACAGTTGCAGGAAAAGGGCTTTAATGTTAACTTTGAGCGCCTTTTATCCGAGATAAAAGAACGCGATCACCGTGACCGGAATCGCGCTGTTGCGCCACTTGTTGCAGCGAAAGATGCATTAATTCTCGATTCTACAAGTTTGTCTATCGACGAAGTTATTGAAAAATCGTTAACTTATGCTAAAAAAAATCTGCAATTATCAGCGTAATTAATTTTTATTTCGTTTATACTAGGTAATTATCAAAATCGGGTTGACGTGTTAATGAAAACACAACAATGCCCGATGACCTTGTCACAAAGGATGTAACGAGGTATGTGAAACAACCCCATTCGGCCGGATGCTAAATGGACGTTAATTAAATTTACTTGAAGATCATTAACATGACAGAATCTTTTGCTCAACTCTTTGAAGAATCCCTAAAAACAATCGAAACTCGTCCTGGCGCTATCGTTCGCGGCGTTGTAGTTGCTATCGATAAAGACGTTGTTCTGGTTGATGCAGGTCTGAAATCAGAATCTGCTATCCCTGTAGAACAATTTAAAAACGCTCAAGGCGAATTAGAAATCCAAGTGGGCGACGAAATTGATGTTGCTCTGGACGCGGTTGAAGATGGCTTCGGTGAAACCGTTCTGTCTCGTGAGAAAGCTAAACGTCACGAAGCGTGGCTGATGCTGGAAAAAGCTTACGAAGAAAACGAAACTGTTGTTGGTATCATCAACGGTAAAGTTAAAGGTGGTTTCACTGTTGAACTGAACGGCATTCGTGCGTTCTTACCAGGTTCACTGGTAGACGTTCGCCCAGTTCGCGATACAACTCATCTGGAAAACAAAGAGCTTGAGTTCAAAGTCATCAAATTAGACCAAAAACGTAACAACGTTGTTGTGTCTCGTCGTGCGGTTATCGAATCTGAAAACAGCGCAGAACGCGATCAGTTATTAGAAAACCTGCAAGAAGGCATGGAAGTTAAAGGTATCGTTAAGAACCTTACTGACTACGGTGCATTCGTTGATCTGGGCGGTGTTGACGGCTTACTGCACATCACTGACATGGCTTGGAAACGTGTTAAACACCCAAGCGAAATTGTCAATGTTGGCGACGAAATCACTGTTAAAGTCCTGAAATTCGACCGTGAACGTACTCGCGTATCATTAGGTCTGAAACAACTGGGCGAAGATCCATGGGTAGCTATCGCTAAACGTTATCCAGAAGGTACTAGACTGACTGGTCGTGTAACTAATCTGACTGATTACGGTTGCTTCGTAGAAATCGAAGAAGGCGTTGAAGGTCTGGTACACGTTTCTGAAATGGATTGGACTAACAAAAACATTCACCCATCTAAAGTTGTTAACGTTGGTGATGTTGTTGAAGTTATGGTTCTTGACATCGATGAAGAACGTCGCCGTATTTCACTGGGTCTGAAACAGTGCAAATCTAACCCATGGCAGCAGTTCGCAGAAACTCACAACAAGAACGACCGTGTTGAAGGTAAAATCAAGTCTATCACTGACTTCGGTATCTTCATCGGTTTAGACGGCGGTATCGACGGTCTGGTTCACTTATCTGACATTTCTTGGAATGTTGCAGGTGAAGAAGCAGTTCGTGAATACAAAAAAGGCGACGAAATCGCTGCTGTAGTTCTGCAAGTTGATGCTGAACGTGAACGTATCTCACTGGGCGTTAAACAATTATCAGAAGATCCATTCAATAATTACCTGTCTGCTCACAAAAAAGGTGCTATTGTTTCTGGTAAAGTAACTGCTGTTGACGCTAAAGGCGCAACTGTAGAATTAGCTGACGGTGTTGAAGGTTACCTGCGTGCTTCTGAAGCTTCACGTGACCGCGTTGAAGATGCAACTCTGGTTCTGAATGTTGGCGAAGCTGTTGAAGCTAAATACACTGGCGTTGACCGTAAAAACCGCGTTATCAACTTATCTGTTCGTGCTAAAGACGAAGCAGACGAGAAAGACGCTATCGCTTCTGTAAACAACAAAGAAGAAGTTGGTTTTTCAAACAACGCTATGGCTGAAGCTTTCAAAGCAGCTAAAGGCGAATAATTTAAGTTATTAACGGAGGCAACGTTAATCGTTGCCTATTTATCGGTAGTTTAGGGAGGTAATATGACCAAGTCTGAGTTAATCGAGAGACTTGCAGGCCTACAATCTCATCTTTCGGCTAAGACGGTTGAAGAAGCTGTAAAAGAAATGCTTGATCATATGGCTGATACTTTAGCTGATGGTGAGCGTATCGAAGTCCGCGGATTCGGCAGTTTTTCTCTACACTACCGTGCGCCGCGTACGGGTCGTAACCCGAAAACTGGTGATAAAGTAGATCTGGAAGGTAAATACGTTCCACACTTTAAGCCAGGTAAAGAGTTACGTGACCGTGTAAATATTTATACGGAATAATAACTCCTGTCGAAATGGCACGATGTTAGTTAACTTTCTCAAAAACGGTACTTCGGTGCCGTTTTTTATTATCTTTTATTTGTGTTGATTATTTTTGATTGCTTCCATTGGTTAGTTTTTGATTGTTATTCCTTTACTTCATTTACCATATCTATTTATTTTCCTTTTTTATTTTCCTTTTTTATTTTCTTTCTTACTTTTCTTTGTATTACTTTATTGTACTTTGAACGTTATTTCTTGATTTAATTATCATAATTGCTGATTTGTTTTGTTTTTTTCGAGTTTGTTCTCAAAATATAATGTATACGACAATAAAAAAATTTCTTTTTATAAAGAAGTACGAAAAAATGTTCTAAAGAGCTACCTTTAATAAAAATATAACTTCATGATATTTAAAGATACTTATGAAGGGATGCAAAAATGATTTTATTGAGAGGAATAATAAGTATTTTGAGGTTAAAAATATTATCAATAAAACAATACTTTTTTTATTCAAAATATTATCAACGATTCTATTTTACAACACTGAGTTTGGATAGTATCGCTCTAGCAATATTATTAGGTTGTCTACCTCTATTATTTCAACATACACTTTTTAGTTTAACGACTTATTATATTGTAATTATTATTGCAATATCTTTATTACTTATTCCTTTTTCATTAATTCGTTTCTTAGCATTGTTTTTATTCTTCTGGGTTTATTCTAATCTTATCGCATACTCATTGATGGTAAAAACAACTCAACTTGTTGATAATATTGTGTCATTTGAAACAAATATTGTTGAATATCGTCAATTATCAGATGGTAATATTATTATCAAAATTCCCATTCCAAAAGAGACATTTTTTTCATCTTCTATTTACGCCAACGTATATTGGAGAAATCCACCTAAAAATATCGAAATAGGGCAATTTTGGAAATTTAAAATTCAATTTAAAGCTGTACACAGCTATTTAAATGAAGGTGGATTTGATAGCCAAAAATATGCAGTCTCTAAAAAAGAAACCTTAACAGGAAAAGTGATGTTAGCTACATTCGTTCATGCTGATATTTCGCTACGCACTCAATTTATTCATTCTCTTTTAACCTATTGGCAAACAGCAAAAAATAAAGGTGAGATTATTGCGTTAGTTCTAGGTGATAAACGTGATATAGAGCATGAAAGAAAAGATCTTTATATGAAAACGGGAGTTGCACATCTTATTGTTATATCGGGATTGCATATCGGTTTAGCTGCACTTGTAGGGTGGGTTATAGCAAGGGGTCTTCAGTTTTTATTTCCCATTAAATGGATAAATACACAATTTCCATTGTTGATAGCTTGGGGATGTGGTGTATTCTATGCGACTTTATCGGGCTGGGGAATACCTGCAACAAGAGCTGTTATCGGATTAAGTGTTTGGGTGATCTTACATTGGCAAAGCCGATTATTTCTGCCTTGGCAATGGGCTCTTTGGAGCGCTGCCCTTATATTGATTGTTGAACCACTATCGATACTTTCAGCCAGTTTTTGGCTTTCGTTTTCTGCTGTATTTGCCATTATTTTTTGGTATTGGATGTATCCATTAAAAGCTAAATATAATCATCAAAAACGATGGTTTATTTTAAGGCTAATTCACTTACAATTTGGATTGCTAATTATTTTATTACCGTTTCAATTCTATTTGTTTGGTGGTGCTAATTTTTTTAGTTTTATTGTTAATTTATGGGCAGTTCCTATTGTTTCATTTATTACAGTACCATTAATAATGTTTGGATTATTGACATCCTTTTTTTCATTTTTACAACCAATAATTTGGCACTGGGTTGATCTCTCTATTAATCTTGCTTTTTGGTGTGCTCCTTTATTTTTACCTTATTGGCAATATAGTGGTGCTATTCCTTTTTTATTGGGGTTTTTAGGTGTTGGTATTATTGCAATTATAAAAATGTCATGGTGGCGTCATCATTTTATTTTGCTTATTGCTATTGGTATTCTTTTATATTGTGAACTCACAACTTTCTCACGTTATCAATGGCGTATGTCTATGTTAGATGTTGGCCATGGCTTAGCTATTATTCTTGAAAAAGATAGAGAAGCGATTATTTATGACACAGGAATACGCTGGAAAAGTGGTGGTTCAATTGCAAAAAGTGTCATTATTCCTTATTTAAAATATCATCGGCTTAATCCTGTGGCATTAATCATCAGCCATGACCATTTAGATCATACGGGAGGTATTGATGATTTAATGATGGCTTATCCCAATTTAACACTTCGTAGTAGCTTTGATAATTCTTCACATTTACCCTGCTTACAGGGGGAATCATGGCAATGGAAAGGGGTTAAGTTTGATGCATTATGGCCACCAAATAAAGTTCTCTCACCTAAAAATAATCAATCATGTGTGATCAATGTAAGTGATGGTAAACATAATATACTGTTGACAGGTGACATTGAAAAAGAGGCGGAAATACAATTAATAAGGTCGAAAAATCGCCAATTAAGCGCTGATATTTTACAGGTTCCTCATCATGGTAGCCAAACATCGTCCACATTGGCGTTTATTCAAACAGTGTCGCCTAAATTTGCACTCGTTTCTGCTGCTCGTTATAGCCTTTGGCGTTTACCTTCTGATAAAGTACATCTTCGTTATAAAAAAGAAGCTATTAATTGGCTAACAACCTCTATTAGTGGGCAGATTTCGATCGAGTTTAATCAAGATAATATTGATGTATTTACCTATAGACGAGATATTTTACCTCGCTGGTATCATCAGTGGTTTGGTGTTTTGACGTTTCCCGAGTAGAATGACCGGCTAATTATTAAAAGTTTGGTAATATATATGAATGATATAGACCTATCAACGTGGCAAACATTCCGACGCTTATGGCCGATGATTCGGATTTTCAAAGCGGGTTTGATCGCTGCAGCAATTGCATTAATCATCAATGCGGGTGTGGATGCATTTATGATTTCTTTATTAAAACCACTGCTTGATGAAGGTTTTGGTAAAGCAAGTAATGACGTATTAAAATGGATGCCGATTGCTGTTATTGGACTGATAGTTCTGCGTGGTATATCTAACTTTATTTCAAGTTACTGTCTTTCTTGGGTATCTGGGAAAGTTGTAATGAATATGCGTCGCCGACTGTTTTCCCACATTATGGGAATGCCGGTGAGCTTTTTTGACCAGCAATCAACAGGAACTTTGCTTTCTCGTATTACATATGATTCAGAGCAAGTTGCGTCTTCATCATCAGGTGCATTAATTACAGTTGTTCGTGAAGGTGCCTACATTATCGGGCTCTTTGGCTTGATGTTTTACTATAGTTGGCAATTATCCATGATCCTCATTGTTATTGCCCCTATTGTTGCTATTGTTATTCGTTTGGTATCAACACGTTTTAGAACGATTAGTAAACGTATTCAAAATAGCATGGGACAAGTAACAACTAGCGCTGAACAGATGCTGAAAGGACATAAAGAAGTACTTATTTTTAATGGTCAAGAAGTAGAGAATAAGCGCTTTAATCATGTGAGTAACCATATTCGTCGCCAAGGTATGCGTATGGTTGTTGCATCGTCAATTTCAGATCCTATTATTCAATTAATTGCTTCCTTTGCGTTAGCATTTGTTCTGTACGCTGCTAGCTTCCCTGACATTATGAATACATTAACTGCAGGTACAATCACCGTTGTTTTCTCATCAATGGTTGCATTAATGCGCCCATTGAAATCATTGACGAATGTGAATGCTCAGTTCCAAAGAGGTATGGCAGCTTGCCAGACATTATTTGCTATTCTCGATATGGAACAAGAGAAAGACACAGGTAAACTAGAACTGAAAAAACCAACGGGTGATATTGAATTCCGTAATGTGACTTTCCAGTATGTGACAAAAGATACTCCTGCCTTGAAAAATATGTCATTTACTATTCCAGCAGGAAAAACTGTTGCATTAGTGGGACGTTCTGGTTCAGGTAAGTCAACAATAGCGAATCTGATCACGCGTTTCTATGACATCAATGAAGGGCAAATATTGATTAATGGTCATGATATTCGTGAATACACGTTGAAATCTTTACGTAATCAAGTTGCTCTTGTTTCTCAAAATGTTCACTTATTTAATGAAACAGTAGCAAACAATATTGTTTATGCTTGTGAAGACCAATACAGTCGTGAAGATATCGAAAAAGCGGCCAAGATGGCGCATGCAATGGACTTTATTAATAAAATGGATAAAGGCCTAGATACCGAAATTGGCGAAAATGGTGTTCTGCTTTCAGGTGGACAACGTCAACGTATCGCGATAGCGAGGGCTTTACTACGTGATTCACCAATTCTTATCCTTGATGAAGCTACATCGGCACTTGATACAGAATCTGAACGTGCTATTCAATCAGCTCTTGATGAACTGCAAAAAAATAGAACCTCTTTAGTGATTGCTCACCGATTATCAACCATTGAAAAAGCGGATGAAATTTTAGTTATTGAAGATGGTGAAATTGTTGAACGTGGCTCACACATTGATTTAATCGATCAAAAAGGTGTTTATGCTCAACTTCACAGGATGCAATTTGGTAAATGATTGAACGGATTTGGTCTGGTAAATCTTGGTTTTATCTCCTCTTACTTCCATTTTCATGGTTGTACGGCGCGATTACTCTATTAAGGCGCTTTGCATATCAAAAAGGATGGTTGTCATCATGGAAAGCCTCTGTTCCTGTTGTGGTTGTTGGTAACTTAACAGCAGGTGGCAATGGTAAAACCCCCGTTGTTATATGGCTTGTTGAGCAATTAATACTGCAAGGATTTAAACCAGGCATTGTTTCCCGTGGTTATGGCGGGAAATCAGATCATTATCCATTACTACTAACATCAGAGACCACACCTGCAATGGCAGGTGATGAGCCTGTGTTAATTTATCATCGAACAGGTGCACCTGTTGCGGTTGCACCTGTTCGACGAGATGCAGTAAAAGCCTTATTAGCACAACATGAACTTGATGTGATTATCACTGATGATGGTTTACAGCATTATGCACTACAGCGTGATTATGAAATTGTTGTTATCGATGGGCAGCGTCGATTTGGTAATGGCTGGTGGCTTCCTGCTGGCCCTATGCGGGAACGTGCGAGTCGCTTACATTCAGTCGATGCAATTATTGTTAATGGTGGTTTAAGCCAAGATAATGAGATAGCAATGGTTTTAGCGGGTGATATTGCAGTGAACCTTAAGACGGGTGAGAAAAAGCCAGTTCAACAGATAGCTAAAGCGGTAGCAATAGCTGGCATTGGTCATCCTCCTCGTTTTTTTAATTCTTTGCGCGAAAAAGGAATTGAATTAATTTCAACTCAAGCATTTAGTGATCACAGTGATTACAGCGCCAAAGAATTACAAGATTTAACACCTTTCAATGAAACTCTTATTATGACAGAAAAAGATGCTGTTAAATGTCAGCATTTTGCTCAAGAAAATTGGTGGTATTTGCCAGTCAGCGCTGAGTTAAATAGCCAATCTGTGCTAAAACAAGTCAGCAATTTAATTTACGGCTCGAAAAAAACTTGTATCTGATCTGAAACAATGATATTTATAGTGGAAATCAGGATAGCGTTACATAAAAGATTACCTACCCACAGTCGCATATCGCTTTTGTCGTAGTTCAATTTAACTCGCCAATACCCTATCTACTCAAAAGCCTTGTGTGGAGATTTTGTGGATCTTTAATATAGACGTAATACTTTTATGCTGTGAATGCAATAGGCTTTGCACCTAATGGATTGTAGAAACTATTTTGAATGGTGATTATTAATCCTCCTTATATACGGTTATTTTATTTATAGGTGCGCAATAAAATATCTTCCTCATGTCATCTTTTTGTCATGTTGATACTGTAAATATTGATTGAGCCTTAGAATATTCATCAAGTTTAGCTATCACGGTTTTGAACATTTATATTAAATAATAAAATGCACTACTTAAATTAATGTGTTCAGAATTTAATTGGGGTTTTATATAAGAAGACATAATAAAAAGTAGGATGCATTAGTATAGAAAAATAAAAACTATACGAAGAACAAAAGGAGTTTATCTATCATGACATTACAATTAAGAATGGGTCGCGTTAAATGGTTCGACAATAACAAAGGTTATGGTCTTATTGTTGCAAGAGATATTGAACAAGAAGTTTATGTCAATAAAAAAGCGATTGCCAATACAAAAAACAAAGCATTAACAGAAGGTCAAGACGTTGAATTTTCTGTTATCAGAACAGCCGCCGGCCTAGAAGCTGCTGATGTTATCGGATTTTAAATAAGGTTTTACCTTGTTGATGACGTAGTAGAAACGATAGTTTAACACTGAGATTAAATTATCGTTTATACCTATTTTGGGGCAGGTAAGGTCAAATAGCTTACTACCAAACCGAATAAGTAATATAAAAGAGTTATAACGTTAATTAGAATGCAATAAAGATAATAAAAAGGTTAAATTATTATCAATAAAAGTGGAATGTAATTCTTTATTAATGATGTTGCAGACTCAACGATAAAAAGCCACATTAATGTGGCTTTTTTGTTGCTTATAGTAAAAAAGAAAATAATAAATTTATTAATAACCAAAATAATTTTCGAATTATCACTAAACGAGAGGCTTTGAGTATTAACGCTGATCCTTCCTTATGATATCCTTTTGCTATATAAAATGATTAACCCTTGAGAGGGAAAAAATGGATCACCGCTTACTTGAAATTATTGCTTGTCCAGTTTGCCACGGCAAACTTATCTTTGATAAAGAAAATTCAGAGCTTATCTGCAAAATTGATCATTTAGCTTATCCTGTTCGTGACAATATCCCCGTTCTTCTGGAGAATGAAGCAAGAGAATTATCACTAGAAGAGGAAAAGTAACTTCATGTTCACGGTCATAATCCCTGGTCGATATGCATCGACCCGCTTACCGGGTAAACCCCTCGCGGATATTCACGGTAAACCTATGATTGTTCGTGTTATGGAACAGGCTATGCGTTCTGGTGCAAACCGTGTCATTGTCGCAACCGATAACTTAGATGTTGTTGCCGCTGTGGAAAAAGCGGGTGGGGAAGCCTGTATGACCCGAGAAGATCACCATTCGGGTACAGAACGTTTAGCTGAAGTCATTGAAAAATACCAATTTGCAGATGACGAGATAATCGTTAACGTACAAGGTGATGAACCTCTTATTCCTCCCGCAATTATTACTCAAGTTGCTGAAAATTTAGCAAGTTGTGGTGCAGGAATGGCAACATTGGCAGTGCCTATTGTTGATTCAAAAGAAGCGTTTAATCCTAATGCAGTGAAAGTGGTTATGGATGCAAAAGGTTTCGCACTTTATTTTTCTCGTGCAACCATTCCTTGGGAAAGAGACCGTTTTAACTTATCACACGATGAAATTGGTGAGCATTATCTCCGCCATATTGGGATTTATGCTTATCGCGCTGGCTTTATACGTCGATATATTACTTGGGAGCCAAGCCCATTAGAATCTATTGAAATGTTAGAGCAACTGCGGGTATTGTGGTATGGCGAAAAAATCCATGTTGCAAAAGCATTAGAAGTTCCTGGTGTGGGTGTTGACACTCAAGATGATCTTATTGCAGCCAGAGCTGCATATCGAGCACTTAACCAAGAGTTCTGATCTTTTAACGGACACAAATCAATTTCAACGGCACTTAAATTAAGTGCCGTTTTTGTATCAGTAAGCAAAAATATTTCTAATTACTGGTTTTCTTCTTTATCTGATTGATGACTTTCATTTTCAGAAATAGTAGCGGGTTGCCCAGCAGGTTTAACTGATTGCCACATTGAGCCTAAAAACTCATACCATGCACGTTCACTATGCTGAAAATATGTCGCTGAAGGGAAATATTTTTCCCAAGGATGTAATGGTGAAGTGATAGCCAATTGATTAGCTGGTGCAACGATAGGTTTCATGCCTCTGGCTAAAAAGAAACGTTCAGCGCGTGCTAAATGGTTAGCGGACGTCACAAGTAAAAAGGGTTTTTTACCAATTAATTTATCAACTTCATAGGCTTCTTCTTCAGTATCTTTCGGTGTTGATAATGCGATAGTCCTTTCAGGAGGTACACCCAAAGATTGTGCTACCTGAGCCGCTACCTCAGCACTACTTATCTGATTAACACCTGCACCACCTGTAAAAATTAGCATCGCATTAGGATTACGATAATAGAGTCTTACACCTTCAGCAACACGAAATAGACTATTGTTAAGAAGATTAGAACTGGGTGCCCAATCGGGGTTATAAGTAAATCCACCACCCAAAACAACAATATAGTTCACATCTTGTTGTGAATTTTCTCGTAATTCATAACGAGCTTGATACTCTTTTTCACTTGGCATTAATAGTGTATCAGCAACAGGCTGTATGCCTAAAATCGTCAATAAAATAAGAACAACAGTGAGTAGGCTTTTTCCAGTTTTTTGCCAACGAGTAAACCAAAGTAGTGCTAATGCAAAAAAGGCGATTAATAAGAGCAAAGGCAAGGGCATCAGAAAGCCTGCAACATATTTTTTGAGCAAAAACAGCATAAATCATCCTAGATTGAGTGAAATACATGCAATTGATAGCGAAAGCTTAGTGAAAACTAGGGGAATTCCAAGACGTTGTGTCAAAATAGCTAACACAACAACGTTTCACTAAGTTTTCATCAATAGAAATAAAGAACCGTTTAATTATTTATAAAACGATAAACGTTTGAACGTTAATTTTTTCATTAATAAGCGTTATATTTATACTGCGCTTTGCGAATAATCTGATTCATGACTTATTTCTTTAGAGAAAACAGTCAGTATCATAGAACACTGGTAAAATTGCCGTCTTTATTTATGTACAGTGTCTCATATTTTTGAATTTATCAGAACGCAAAGAGCGCAAGTAGTAAGTTGTTATCATGAGGCGTTTTAATGTCAGATCGTAATTTTGACGATATTGCAGATAAATTCTCCCGCAATATCTATGGCACAACAAAGGGTAAAATACGTCAAGCGGTGATTTGGGAAGATTTACAACAATTATTGACCCTCTTACCTAGCCGGAGTTTGCGTATTTTAGATGCAGGTGGAGGTGAAGGTTATTTCTCTCGTCAGCTTGCTAAATTAGGACACCAAATTATCTTATGTGATTTATCACAAGAGATGCTAAATCGTGCACAAGAGGCTGCGATTGAAGAGGGTGTTGTCGAGAACATGACGTTTATTTGTTGTGCAGCTCAAGAGATTAAAGAGCATATAGATGAAGGGGTTGACTTAATTCTATTTCATGCAGTATTGGAATGGATCACGGATCAGAAAGACGCCGTAAATGTTCTTACCGATATGTTGTTACCTAATGGTATCTTATCGCTGATGTTTTACAATGCGAATGGTATTGTCATGAGAAATGCGATATTGGGGAATTTTCATCTGGCAAATCCTGAAATTCCTCGAAGAAGAAAAAAATCATTATCGCCTCAAAATCCATTGCAACCTGAAGATGTTTATCAATGGCTGACAGAATTTTCAATGACAATATTAGGAAAAACGGGAGTTCGTGTTTTTCATGATTATTTACAAAGTCGCCAGTTGCAAAATAAAGATTTTCCATCGTTGCTCGCATTAGAGCAACGTTATTGTCGGCAAGAGCCCTATATCAGTCTGGGGCGTTACATTCATGTCATGGCACAAAAGCGTGTAAATTAAGGATGTACTATGAGTGATTTTACCCAGACCGTTCCTGAGTTAGTGTCTTGGGCGAGAAAAAATGATTTCTCAATCTCACTGCCACCTGAAAGATTAGCTTTTTTGATGGCAGTCGCTGTATTAAACAGTGAACGCCTTGATGGTGAAATTAGTGAAGGGGAGTTAATTGACGCCTTTAGAGAGGTCTGTAAAGGTTTTGAACAACCCGCAGAATCAATTCAAGTTCGTGCCAATAATGCCATTAATGATATGGTTAAGCAGCGGCTTTTTAACCGTTTTACCAGTGAATTGGTAGAAGGTAATGCAATATATCGGTTAACGCCGTTAGGTATTGGAATTAGTGATTATTATATTCGTCAACGTGAGTTTTCATCGTTACGTTTATCTATGCAGTTATCTATTGTAGCGGGAGAACTCGATTCTGCTGCAAGTTCTGCTGAAGATGGTGGCGATGAATATCATTGGCATCGTAATGTTTTTGCGCCACTGAAATATTCAGTTGCAGAAATTTTCGATAGCATTGATTTGTCACAGCGAATTATGGATGAACAGCAAAATACAGTAAAAGAAGATATTGCGGCATTATTAAATCAAGACTGGCAAGCTGCTATATCAAGCTGTGAACAACTGTTATCTGAAACCTCTGGCACATTAAGAGAGCTACAAGATACGCTTGAAGCCGCGGGTGATAAACTTCAAGCCAATCTATTGCGTATTCAAGAAGCAAACATGAATACAGGTCATGTTGATCAAATAGATACGTTAGTATTTGAGCTACAAAGTAAGCTAGACCGTATTATTAGTTGGGGTCAGCAATCTATTGATTTATGGATTGGCTATGATAGACACGTCCATAAATTTATTCGTACTGCGATAGATATGGATAAAAACCGTATATTCTCTCGTCGATTACGTCAATCAGTACAAAACTATTTCGACAGCCCATGGGCATTAACTTACGCTAATGCAGATAGGTTGTATGATATGCGTGATGAAGAACTGACTTTACGAGATGAAGAAGTTACAGGTGAATTACCTGAAGAACTCGAATATCAAATGTTCAGTGAAGTGAATGAACAAATAGCGCAATGGGTAGAGCAAGAGCTTGCTTCTTACAAATTAGAGCAAAGAGCATTAGATCTCAGTTCAGTATTAGTTGAATACCTTGATCGTTACCCGCAGCAGAAACATTTTGATGTTGCCCGTATTGTGATTGATCAGGCGGTACGATTAGGTGTAGCAAAAGCTGAGCTCGCAGGATTACCTGCAAAATGGTCAGAAATTAACGAATATGGAGCTAAGGTACAAGCGCATGTCATCGATACATACTGAACAATTTATGCCAGCAAAGTTGGCGCAGGCATTAGCGAACTCACTTTTTCCTGAACTGGATAGCCAGTTACGTGCAGGTCGACATATTGGTATAGATTCTCTGGATAATCATGCCTTCTTGATGGACTTTCAAGATGAATTGTCAGATTTTTATGCGCGTTATAATGTTGAATTAATCCGAGCTCCAGAAGGTTTCTTCTATCTACGTCCTCGCTCAACTACGCTTATTCCTCGTTCTGTACTGTCTGAAATGGATATGCTGGTGGGGAAAATTCTTTGTTATCTCTATCTTAGCCCAGAGCGATTAGCGAATCAGGGTATATTTACTGTTCAAGAGCTATTCGATGAATTAAGAACGCTAGCAGATGAAAATAAATTATTACGTTTAGTGAATCAGCGTTCCACCGGTTCTGATCTTGATTTACAAAAACTGCAAGAAAAAATGAGAACCTCTCTGAATCGTTTACGTCGTTTAGGTATGATCTCATTCTTATTAAATGACTTACAGCGTTTTTCAATAACAGAATCAGTGTTCCGCTTTGGTGCTGATGTGCGCAGTGGTGATTCACCACTGGAAGCTCAAATGCGAATGATCCGTGATGGTGAAGCGATGGCGCTTGATACAGGATCAGAGACACCAAATGATGATGAAGAAAATGAAGATGAGCAATTACAATCAGGTGAAGATGATGCGGAGGAAGAAAATAAATGATTGAACGTGGAAAATTTCGCTCATTAACACTGATCAACTGGAATGGGTTCTTTGCTCGCACTTTTGACTTAGATGAATTGGTGACGACATTATCAGGCGGGAATGGTGCTGGTAAATCAACCACTATGGCCGCATTTATCACAGCAATGATCCCTGATCTGACTTTACTGCACTTTCGTAATACCACCGAAGCTGGATCAACAAGTGGTTCTCGTGATAAAGGTTTATATGGGAAGTTACGTCCTGGCGTCTGTTACGCTGTATTAGATGTGATCAACTCACGTCATTTACGTGCTGTGGTAGGGGTGCGTTTACAGCAGATTGCTGGTCGCGATAAAAAAGTTGATATCAAACCCTTTATGATCCAAGGGCTGCCGATGGCAGAAAACCCGACAGAAATTCTGACTCAAGCTGTTGCAGATCGCCAAGCAAGGGTTTTACCACTCAATGAATTAAAAGAAAAAGTTGAAGCCATTGATGGGGTTGTTTTCAGACAATTTAATTCAATTACTGACTTCCATGCAGTGATGTTCGATTTGGGGGTTATTCCTAAACGTTTACGTTCAGCGAGTGATCGCGCTAAATTTTATCGCTTAATTGAAGCTTCATTGTATGGTGGTATTTCAAGTGCGATTACACGCTCTCTACGTGATTATTTACTACCTGAAAATAGCGGAGTCAGAAAAGCTTTCCAAGATATGGAAGGCGCACTACGTGAAAACCGAATGACGCTTGAAGCTATTCGTGTCACTCAATCTGATCGTGACTTATTTAAGCACTTAATTACAGAAGCGACATCTTATGTTGCAGCTGACTATATGCGCCATGCCAATGAACGACGAGTTCATCTTGATGAAGCTTTAGAAGTTCGCCGTGAATTATGGAGCCAGAGAAAATCCATTAATAACGAGGCATATCGTTTTGTTGAAATGGGTAAAGAGCTGGAAGAGCAACAAGCACTTTCTTCTGATCTTGAAGCGGATTATCAAGCAGCAAGTGACCGATTAAACCTAGTGCAAAATGCGGTTCGTCAACAAGAAAAAATTGACCGTTATGTTGCCGATGTGGAAGAGATAACTTTTCGCTTAGAAGAACAAAGTGAAGTGGTTGAAGAAGCCGCGTCTAAGAAAGAAGAACTTGAAGCACGTGTAGAATCGGCAGAAGAAGAAGTCGATGAACTGAAAAATCAGTTAGCAGACTATCAGCAAGCATTAGATGTACAACAAACACGCGCTATCCAATATCGCCAAGCTGTACAGGCTTTAGAGCGTGCTAAAGCACAATGTGATATTGCTGATTTAGATGAAAGTAATGCTGATCAGTGGGCTGAACGGATCCAAGCGAAAATTCAAACCATTACTCATTCATTGCTTTCTATGGAGCAGAAACTCAATGTTTCTGAAGCTGCGAAAACACAATTTGATCAAGCCTATAAACTAGTGAGTTCAATTGTAGGTGAAGTTGAACGTCAAAATGCATGGGATGCTGCAAAAACGGCATTACGTGAATGGTCTTCTCATCGACACCAAGCGGATAGGGTTCATCCTATTCGTATGCAATTAGCAGAATTAGAGCAACGTTTACATCAGCGAAACAATGCTCAGCGCCAACTTGAAGAGTTTAACAAACATCATGGCAAATTGATGGAGCCAGATGATCTGTTAATTTTACAAGATGAGCTAGAAGCTAAAATTGAAGAGCTTAGCGATTATGTTAATGAGTCTGGCGAACATCGTATGCAAATGCGCCAAGAGCTGGATCAACTCAAACAACAAATTGAAAAGCTAAAAAAACAAGCCCCAGCATGGCTTGCGGCACAAGATGCATTAACGCAACTGTGTGAGCAAACTCGTCAATCTTTTGAAACGGGTCATCAAGTAACAGAATATATGCAACAGTTACTTGAAAAAGAGCGCGAAGCCACCGTATTACGTGATGAAACAGCAACACGCAAACAACAAATTGAAGCGCAAATTGAACGTTTAAGTCAGCCAAGTGGTGCTGAAGATGGACGGTTAATTACGTTAGCAGAGCGTTTTAATGGGGTTTTATTATCAGAGATTTATGATGATATTACATTAGATGATGCACCTTATTTCTCAGCGTTATATGGCCCAGCACGCCATGCTATTGTTGTACAGGACTTATCCCAAGTTCAGGCGCAATTAGAAATATTAGACGATTGCCCAGAAGATCTCTATTTTATCGAAGGCGATCCTCAATCTTTCGATGACAGTGTGTTTAATGCACAAGAGATGGATAAAGCGGTTCTTATCAAGAGCTCAGATAGACAATGGCGTTATTCTCGCTACCCTGAGATCCCACTTTTTGGTCGTGCCGCGCGTGAAAATCAATTAGAAATATTATCTCGTCAACGTGATGAACTTTCTGAACTTTATGCAACGCAAGCTTTTGATGTGCAAAAAATTCAACGTGCACACCATGCCTTTAGCCAATTTGTTGGGCAACATATTTCAGTTGCTTTTGAAGCTGATCCTGAAGAGGATATCCGCCAGCTTAATCAAAGACGTAATGAGCTAGAAAGAGCATTAGCACAGTATGAAGAAAGCACTCAGCAGCAACGCCAACATTATGCTCGTGCCAAAGAATCACTGAATTTGCTTAATAAACTGATCCCTCAAGTGAATATCTTGATGGATGAAACATTGATTGACCGTGTTGAAGAGCTACGTGAAGAGCTGTATGCCGCTGAAGAGTCTATGCGCCACTTACAGCGTCATGAAAAAGCACTCGCAACCCTAGAGCCTATTGCGTCAATTTTGCAAAGTGATCCACAAGAGCACGAGCAATTAACGCAAGACTACGAACAAGCAAAAGCAGAGCAACAACGTTATCAACAACAAGCTTTCTTGCTGGTGGAAGTAGTACAACGTCGTGCGCATTTTAGTTATAGCGATGCTGTTGAGATTGTGAGCGAAAATAGTGATCTTAATGAGAAACTACGCCACCGTTTAGAGATGGCAGAAACTGAACGCGCTACAGCAAGGGAGCTTTATCGCCAACAACAAGCACAATGTGCTCAATTTAATCAAGTGCTCGCATCATTAAAGAGTTCTTTTGATACTAAATCTGAATTGCTTAGAGAGCTTGAGCAGGAGATGCGTGATACGGGGATACATATTGATGTTGGAGCAGAAGTAAGAGCAAAAGAACTACGGGATCAACGTTATTCTGCAGTTAGTGCTAACCGTACTCGTATTAGCCAACTTGAACGCGATATCGCACTGAGTGAAGCCGAACGCGATAATCTGACCAAAAAAATTCGTAAACTTGAGCGTGATTACACTCAAATCCGAGAGCATGTTGTGAGTGCAAAAGCGGGTTGGTGTGCAGTGATGCGATTGGTGAAAGAAAATGGTATGGAACGTCGTTTACATCGCCGAGATTTCGCTTACCTTTCTGCTGATGAATTACGTTCAATGTCGGATAAGGCGCTAGGTGCATTACGTCAAGCTGTTGCTGATAATGAATATTTACGTGATGCATTACGTCGTTCTGAAGATGCTAAATATCCTGATCGTAAAGTTCAGTTCTTTATTGCGGTATATCAGCATTTAAGAGAGCGAATTCGCCAAGATATTATTAAAACCGATGATCCCGTTGATGCAATTGAACAGATGGAAATTGAGCTTGCTCGCTTAACGGAAGAACTGACAAGCCGTGAACAGAAATTAGCGATTAGCTCACGAAGTGTCGCGAATATTATTCGTAAAACTATTCAGCGTGAGCAAAATCGTATCCGTATGCTAAACCAAGGTTTACAAGCGGTTTCATTTGGCCAAGTGCGAGGAGTTCGACTTAACGTCAATATTCGTGAAAGCCATCAAGTGCTTCTTGATGTGTTATCAGAAGAAGATAATCAATACCAAGACTTATTTAAAAACCAAAACCTTACTTTCTCTGAAGCGATGGCGAAGCTCTATCAACGCTTAAATCCACAAGTAGATATTGGGCAACGTATGCCACAAACAGTGGGAGAGGAGCTGTTAGATTATCGTAATTATTTAGAAATGGATGTCGAGGTTAATCGTGGACCAGAAGGGTGGTTAAAAGCGGAAAGTGGCGCGTTATCAACCGGTGAAGCGATTGGTACTGGTATGTCAATTTTGGTGATGGTTGTACAAAGTTGGGAAGAAGAATCTCGACGCTTAAGAGGAAAAGATATTTCCCCTTGTCGTTTGCTTTTCCTCGATGAAGCTGCACGTTTGGATGCGAAATCTATTGCAACGCTATTCGAACTTTGTGATCGTTTAGATATGCAATTAATCATTGCAGCACCAGAAAATATCAGTCCAGAAAAAGGTACAACTTATAAACTCGTTCGTAAAGTGTTCAATGGTACTGAACATGTTCACGTTGTCGGTTTAAAAGGTTTTGGTCAACACGCAGAAAAAGATAAAATTGCATCATCAAATGTTGCTGAAATAACAGAATAATTTTATTTGGGTAATCAGCTACAAATAGGCAAATAGAAGGCGCTACGGGCATATACTCATAGTGCCTTCTTTTTTCAAAGTGTTAGATAGATCAAAAAATGAAAGTAAATTAACAAAAAAATGAAAATTTAAATGATACAACGTGCGCTATATCTCATTTAAATGTAAGCGTGATGTCTATGATTATTGCCGTATGTGATTAATATAAAAATTAAAGGAAAGAAAATGCGTAAAGTCACGTTAGCTTTTAGTGCAATTGCTTTAGCGTTAAGTTTAAATGGCGCGGCAATGGCAAAAGTTCATATGCCAGAAGTTGTAAACCCAGGTGTTACTGTTGCTCAATTAGCACAACAACAACCAATTAATTGGGTTTCTGTTGCAGAAATCGAGAAAAGTTTAGTTGGTCAAGCACCAATGGCTGTTGGTTTTGATATTGATGATACTGTTTTATTCTCAAGCCCAGGTTTTTACCGCGGTAAACTAGAATATTCTCCAAATGATTTCAGTTATCTGAAAAACCCAGAGTTCTGGGAAAAAATGAATAACGAGTGGGATAAATTCAGTATGCCTAAACAAGTCGGTATCGATCTTGTTCAAATGCACTTAAAACGTGGTGATACTGTTTATTTCATTACTGGTCGTACTCAAACTAAAACTGAGACTGTGACCAAATATGTTCAAGAAGGTTTAAATATCCCAGCTGATAAAATGCAACCTGTTATTTTCGCGGGTGACCAACCAGGCGCAAATAATAAAGTAAGCTGGATGCGTGATCATAAACTGAAAATTTACTACGGTGATGCTGATGCCGATATCGCAGCAGCAGATGAACTGAATATCCGTGGTATTCGTATTCTGCGTGCAGCTAACTCTTCTTACCAACCACTGCCAAAAGCAGGTCAGTTTGGTGAAGAAGTCGTTATCAATTCAGAATATTAATTTTTACCCTTTGTTTACCTTTATTTGTAAGGCGTAGGAAACTACGCCTTTTTTCTATCTAAAAAATACCTTTCATTTAAATAAATTTATTTAGCAAATTTTAATTCTTAATTTCTATAAAACGCTTACTTTTATTTGTCTGTTTTTTACCCTTTGGTTATTTTTCCATATAAAATAATATTGTGAATATAAAAACAGCAAAGTAGTCTTTTTATGATTAAATAAAATCAAATTCCCATCAAGGGTTTATAAAACTTTAAAAATATTAGTTTATTCCTATAAAACTCTTTTCCAAGCTCATCTAATATTCTAGGATACCAAAATAATAATAAGGGATGAGGGTAGAGGATTTATGGCGCACCAACCAATTAAAAGAGCAATCGCATATTCAGTTGTTATAGGCACACTGCTTTCAGGGCATTACGCTGTGGCAACTGAAACTGAATCAGTTGTGTTATCTACACCCGAAACAGAAACTGAGACATTAGTGCCTGTCATTAATGAAACGATGCTAGCACCCGCCAACGTGGCAATGAATATCCCACAAGTGACTGAGTTAGAGGCAAAAGCAAAGTTACAGTCGTGGCTCCCAATAGGATATAAACCATCATATTTAACTCAACTGGTAAAAGTCTACCAAGCGAATAACCTCGTACTTATTTGGCAAGATGAAAAAATCGCACAGCAATTACAAGAACAAATTGCAGAAGTGGCTATTTCAGGTATTCAGCCTCAATTTGGGCAATGGTTAGTACAATTAGAAACACCAGAGTTAACAAAAGAAGGGCGTGATATTATTTTATCAGACGCATTTCTTGGTTATATCAGTTTTGTTGAGCAAGTGAATAAATCAGGTGCATCTTTACTGTATCGTAATGCTGCACAAACTTTGCCATCACCATCGGATAAATTCGTGGTTGATCTACAACAAAATATTCAAAATAACACTTTAGGCAGTTTCGTTATTTCTTATGCACCTTCTCATCCTTATTACAGTTTAATGAAAGAAGAAGTGCGCAAGCAATTACATAGTGCGGTTGTTTGGCCTGAAATGAAAGGAACAGGATCATTAAAGCCAAATCAATCCTCTGAAGAAGTCTTAGCACTTAGACAAATTTTGCGCCATTTAAAACTGATCCCTGAATTAGCAGAAAATGAACAAGAAATTGCAACAACTGTTTATGATGCGCCTTTAGTTGCGACTGTTAAATTATTTCAAACGGCTCATGGGTTAGAGCCAGATGGTGTTATAGGGCGACAAACGCGAGTGTGGTTGAATATAACCCCCGCACAACGTGCCAGTATTATGGCATTAAATATTCAACGTCTTCGGTTAACACCGGCCATAGGTGATACTGGAATTTGGGTGAATATTCCTGATTTTTCACTCTATTTTTATGCCAATAATGAGCTTATTCTTGATTCAAAAGTGATTGTTGGCAGACCAGATAGAAAAACGCCGATTATGAGCAGCGCGCTGAACAATGTAGTGGTTAATCCACCTTGGAATGTGCCAACAAGCATGACACGTAAAGATATTGTGCCTAGAGGTAAAGCTGATCCTAGCTACTTTAGCCGTAAGGGATATACCATTTACTCTGGATGGGGAAATGATGCTTACCCAATTAATCCGTATGATATTGATTGGCAAAATATGAGTGCAAATAATTTCCCTTACCGAATTTGGCAGGCTCCGGGGCCAACAAACTCATTAGGGCGTTATAAATTTAATATGCCAAATTCAGATGCGATATATCTGCATGACACTCCAAATCATTCATTATTCTCAAAAAACATGAGAGCAATCAGTTCAGGTTGTATTCGTGTAAATAAAGCCTCTGAGCTTGCTTCAATTTTATTGGGTGATGCAGGATGGAAACAAGATAGAATTGATGCGGCATTAAAACGTGGTTCAACACAATATGCCCCAATTCCTGAACGTATCCCAGTTTATTTATATTATCAAACCGCATGGGTAGCGCAGGAAAATGCACCTCAATATCGTGCAGATATTTATGGTTATGACAAAAGCATTTCAAATGCCCAACCTTATTTAGAGAATATTAAGAAATACTTGTAATATAAAAAAGTATAAATTGAATAAAGGGCGGCTAAATTGGTCGCCCTTTATTTATATATAAATCAATGAGATATTTTTATATATTGTATTTTTTAATAAGAAAAATGAAAGAGTAATAAATATACAAAATATTTTTAAAATTTCTATTAAAAATAGAATGATAAAAAGAGTCTTTAGTATAAATAACTAAATTAATAAGATTTGAAATGCTGATAAATTAAAATGAATTGTTATTTACAATACTATACAAACCATAAGAAACAATTCGGGAAAAATATTGTCATAATAAAGGTTCTTCCTCCTAAAATAATTTTTTGAGTGCATATACTATGGATATTATTGATTCACACCGCCGTAAGTGGCTGGGGCTCGGTATGGCCGCAGTGGGGTTAGGTTTATTGCCTTCTCATGCTTTTGCTTCATTAGCTACACCTCGCCCAAAAATTCTTCGCTTTAATAATTTAAATACTGGTGAAACTATTAAAGCCGAGTTTTTTGATGGAAAACGTTATAATAAACATGAGCTTGCTAAACTAAACCATTTGTTTAGAGATTACCGACAAAATAAAATTAAAACAATTGATCCCGCCCTGTTTGACCAAATCTATTTACTGCAAGTAATGCTGAATAACAATAAACCCGTTGAACTTATTTCAGGTTATCGCTCTTTAGTGACCAATAATAATTTGCGCCAAAGCAGCAGTGGTGTCGCTAAGAAAAGCTACCATACTCGCGGACAAGCAATGGATTTTCGCTTAGTAGGCACAGAACTTTCAAAAGTTCGTCAAGTGGCGCTAAGAATGAAAGCGGGTGGTGTTGGATATTATCCGAGAAGTAATTTTGTGCATATTGATACAGGACCTGTTCGCTCATGGTAATCTATTGAGAATTAGTTAATAGAGAGTGGAGTGATTCATGATGTATCACATTGTACCTGTGACAAACTATATGCAAAATTGCACCCTTATTTGGTGTGATGAAACGAAGGAAGCGGCAATTGTTGATCCTGGTGGAGATGTCGAAACGCTTATTGCAGAAATCGAAGCCCGCCAATTAACATTAACCAAAGTATTATTAACACACGGACACTTTGATCATATTGCAGGCACCTCTCAAATTGTTGAGCATTTTAATGTTCCTGTTTATGGGCCACATAAAGATGATAGTTTTCTACTTGAAGAATTAGAACAACAGTGTCGTATGTTTAATTTTCCTTGTGGAAAATCATTTACACCAGATAGTTGGTTAAATGAGGGTGATACCGTGACAATCGGTAAAACAATTTCGTTATCTGTTTTACATTGCCCTGGTCATACACCAGGACATATTATTTTTGTTAATCACCAGAATAAACTTATTTCAATGGGTGATGTTTTATTTAAAGAAAGTATTGGTCGTACCGATTTCCCGCGTGGAAACCATGCCGATCTTATTGCATCAATCAAAAATAAAGTCTTACCTTTAGGTGATGATTATTTGTTTATTCCGGGACATGGCCCTATGTCTAATTTAGGTCATGAGCGCCAATACAATCCGTTTTTACAAGATGAAATGCCAATCTGGTGATCTGGTAATAGTGGCTATAAGCGAATAAATATGAAAGCTCTTTATTATAAAGAGCTTTTTTATCAGTAAAAAATGAGATTTATATTTTTATTGATCTAAATAAAAATACCACGTTATTAATAACGTGGTATTTATCTTAATTACACTTTATAAGGTAATTAGAGTACTGCAACAATGGCTTCACATAGTGGAACCATATTCTCAAGAGTTAAACCAGCTACGTTAATACGACCTGAGCCTACGATATAAATACCGTATTCAGCGCGTAAACGCTCAACTTGTTCTTTATTTAAACCACTAAATGAAAACATACCATTTTGGTCAATAATAAAGCTAAAGTCTTGCTTAGCACCTTTTTCTTGCAGTGTCGTCACTAACAGTTGACGCATACGCTGAATACGTTCGCGCATGGTTGTTAGCTCTTCAATCCATTCTTCTTTTAACTCTGGATTAGAAAGAATAGTTGTTACTACTGAAGCACCGTGTGCTGGTGGGTTTGAATAGTTGGCACGAATAATTGCTTTTGCTTGGCTAAAGGCTTTTTCAGCAGTGTCGCTGTCTTTGGTGACAATGGTGCATGCACCGACACGTTCATTGTAAAGACCGAAGTTTTTAGAATATGAACTAGCAACAATAAGCTCAGGATTTTTTTCTGCAAAGAGACGTAAGCCTTGAGCATCTTCTTGAAGACCGCGAGCAAAACCTTGGTATGCAAAGTCAAAAACAGGTAACCAGCCTTTTTCTGCTGATAGTTCAGCTAATTGACGCCATTGTTCTTCAGTTGGATCAATACCGCTTGGGTTATGGCAGCAACCGTGGAACAGAACAACATCACCCGCTTGAGCTTTAGCAAGGCTTGCTAACATGCCTTCAAAATCTAACCCACGATTTTTTGCATCGTAATAATCATAATTGCAGATCTCAAGACCTGCAGTTTGGAAAATGTTGTTATGGTTAGGCCAAGTAGGGTTACTAATCCAAACGCGTTTTGCTGTGGTTTGTTGAGCAATAAAATCCGCAGCAATACGTAAAGCACCTGTACCACCCGGTGCTTGAGCTGTACGTGCGCGTTTTTCAGTGATAATAGGGTGTTGTTCACCAAACAAAAGTGCTTGGGTCACATTGCCAAATTCAGGGATACCGCTAATAGGAAGGTAATTTTTAGTGGTTTCGTTTTCTAACAGGTATTTTTCTGCTTTCTTAACAGTGGTTAAAACAGGGGTTTTACCTGTTTCATCCTTATAAACACCAATCCCTAAGTTAATTTTGTTTTCACGAGGATCAGAACGGAAACTATCAGCTAAACCCAGAATAGGATCGGCTGGTGCAGCAATGATTTTCTCAAACATAGTGTAATTGTTCCCTAAGCTCAAAACGAAGCCAAAATATGAGTATCAAGAGTAACGCTATGAGGCCTTTTTGCCAACTGTTTGTAGAGAAATTAACAAGAAGTTGTGAACTAAGTGAGAATAAATAGCAAATCAAGATGTAAATAAGTGAATATCCTGTGATTACATTAACATGTAAAAATAATCACTAAAAAGACATAATTGTTTAGTATGATAAACTTTTTTAGATTGTTAAAAATAAAGAAGTGGTAATATTTTTCAGTGAATAAATAAACAGATCCACTGCCAATGCAAAAATAAAAAGAAAGAAAATATTAAGAATAAGAAGAAAAAAGCGAGCTAAATAACAAGAGATTAAGATTGGAAGTAGGGGGACAAATAAAAAAGCAACACCGAAGTGTTGCTTTTCAAATCAATTAACTTGACTGTTTAATTACCTAAGCGGTAATTAGAACTGATAAGTCAGACCTAAACCAACTACGTTGTCAGTTGCAACGTTAGCATCTTTAGTGAAATCATTTTTGTCTAACAGGTTGATTTTATAATCAATCACAGCAGTCATGTTTTTGTTAAATTTGTAGAAAGAACCTACAGAGATATATTTAACTAAATCTTGATTGTTATCATATCCAGTAGCACCAATATCACGACCTAAATCTTTACCTTTAGATTGGACATATGCTAAAGAAGGTTTGATACCTAAATCTTTAAAGTCATACTGTGCAGTTAACTCGATATTTTGAGTTTTGTTAGCAATTAAAGCATCTTTAGCCTTACCAAAGTAAGTCATGTTACGGGTTTCACCGTACATTGCTGCTAAGTAAACATTGTTTGCTTCGAACTTACCACCGAAGTTCCATGCTTCAGCACGCTCACCACCAGCTAAGCTAGCGTGTTGTTGTGGAGCTGTACGAGCAGAGTTAGAATAACCACCACCCAGTGTTACGCCCCAGCCTAAGTCATAAGCTGTAGAGAAACCAAAACCATCACCATTAGCTTTTACATCAGCATCATGTAGGTCTGGGTTTTTAGGGTCGTATTTACCACGAGCATTGTTGGTATTTTCGTTGTTTTTGCCTTGGTATTGCAGAGCAAAGCTCAGGCCATCAACATAACCAAACATGTTGTTGTTACGGTAAGTCAGAACGCCAGTAGTACGGCCAGTCATGAACACATCAGTTTGTGCCATTGAGTCACCGCCCCATAAAGGCAGAACGTCTGTCCATGCGTTGGTGTCGTAAATTACACCGTAGTTACGACCGTAGTCTAGTGAACCGAAGTCAGCAAATTTAAAACCAGCGTAAGCGAAACGAGTTTTTGAAGAGTTTTCGCTTTCAGTTGTGTTAGTTTTAACTTCGTATTCAAAACGACCGAAACCAACTAAATCTTTATTGATTTGAGTTTCGCCTTTGAAGCCGATACGTGCACGAGATGCATCACCGTCTTCACCTGAATCTTTATTAGCGAAGTAATGACGAACGTCAACTTTACCGTAGATGTCTACTTTGTTGCCGTCTTTGTTATACATTTCAGCTGCGTTTGCTGCACCAGCAAACATTAAAGCTGGGATTACCACTGCAAGAAGATTGCGCTTCATCATTATTATTACCCTCATTGGTGTTATTCAGACACCTTTGCCACTGCCAGAAATAGTTTCTTAATTTTTATGGAACTATTTATGAGAGTTAAGTGTCGTCTGTGTCGGGTGACAGTGTTCCATTGGTAAAAAATTTTATCTACCCCCAATTTGCTACAAAAACGAAAAAAGTGTAACAAATTGTAACTATGTATTTCAAAGTATGTATTTTGGGGAACTTTTGAATTAAATAACAGCCATGCATAAAAAAAGCCAACCTTGCGGTTGGCTTCTTCACTTAAGTAAAACTAGTACAATAAAACAGCAATGCAAATTTTCAGTTGAATACTAATTAATCACTAAATTAAAAATCTGCATTTCTTGGTGTACGTGGGAATGGAATAACTTCACGAACGTTTGCGACACCGGTCACATAAGCAACTAAACGTTCAAAACCTAAACCAAATCCTGAATGAGGTACGGTGCCATAACGACGCAGGTCGCGATACCACCAGTAGTCTTCTTTGTTCATTCCCATTTCTTCTAAACGTTTATCAAACATATCTAAACGTTCTTCACGTTGAGAACCACCGATGATTTCACCAATTCCCGGCGCTAACACGTCCATTGCTGCAACTGTTTTACCGTCTTCATTCATACGCATATAGAATGCTTTGATATCTTTAGGGTAGTTTTTTACAACAACAGGTGCTTTAAAGTGTTTCTCTGCAAGGTAACGCTCATGCTCAGAAGAGAGGTCAACACCCCAATAAACTGGGTTTTCAAATTTCTCACCACAGTTTTCAAGCACAGTAACTGCATCGGTATAATCGATTTGAGCAAAATCAGAGGTGATAAAGTTCTCTAAGCGTGAGATAGCGTCTTTATCGACACGTTGTGCAAAGAACTCCATATCATCTTTACGCTCTGCTAATACGGCTGCAAAGGTGTATTTCAACATTTTTTCAGCAAGGGCTGCGATATCGTTAAGATCAGCAAATGCCACTTCAGGCTCAACCATCCAGAATTCAGCAAGGTGACGACTGGTATTTGAGTTTTCAGCACGGAATGTTGGACCAAAAGTATACACTTTGCTTAATGCAGAGGCATAAGTCTCACCATTTAATTGACCTGATACGGTTAAAAACGCTTCACGGCCAAAAAAGTCTTCACTGAAATCGACTTCGCCTTTATCTGTGCGTGGCAGATTGTTCATATCAAGTGTAGAGACACGGAACATTTCACCTGCACCTTCAGTATCAGCCGCAGTGATCAGTGGCGTAGAAACCCAGAAGAAGCCTTGTTCATCGAAGAAACGATGTAGTGCTTGTGCTAATGTGTGACGAACACGAGCAACTGCACCAATTAAGTTAGTACGAGGACGAAGGTGAGCAACTTCACGTAGGTACTCAATACTATGACGTTTGGCGGCCATCGGATAAGTTTCCGGATCATCGACCATTCCTACCACAATAATATTGGTGGCATGAATTTCAAAGTTCTGTCCCTGGCCCGGAGATTCAACAATTTTACCGGTGACTTCCACAGAACAACCTGTGGTTAAGTGCAGCACTTCATCTTGATAATTCGGTAAATTATTATTAATGATGGCCTGTACTGGATTAAAGCAGGAACCGTCATAGACGGTAAGAAATGAGATACCAGCTTTTGAATCTCTTCTTGTACGTACCCAACCGCGAACGGTGACGTCTTCGCCAACCGCGATACGGCCTTGCAGTACGTCGACTACAGGCGCAACGATCATAAATAAATCTCTCTTCGTTTAATTAAAATAATTGTTTGGTTAATTCACTCTGCCCCTGTCGGACAGTTTTTCTATGTTACTTGCAATAGCGCAGGAAACAAGTAGGAAATTTTAGTTTAAAGAGTCAATAAAGAAGAGAAAAGCTTTTGTATAAAATAAATTGACAAAAATAGGAGAAATATTGATAAAAGTAGGGGTTATGACAAAAGAAAGGGTAATTATTACCCTTTCTTTTATTAATGAAGGTTTTTAGCTAATTAACAGGCTTGTTTGACAAGTGGAACATCAAAGGCTTTGCGTAGCTTGTCAACAAAATCATCGTCTTCGCAAATGGTTTTGCCTGGGCTATCTGATAATTTAGCAACGGGCTTACCATTACACTCCACCAGCTTAATGACAATATTAAGTGGCGTTATCTCTGGAATGTTACAAGTGAGCCGAGTACCAATACCAAAGATTAAACGAATGCGTTTATGGAAATGTTTATAAAGTACTAATGCCTTTTGAAAATCGAGGCTATCAGAAAAGACTAATACTTTACTCATTGGGTCGATGCCCAGTTTCTCATAATGCGCAATCGCTTTTTCACCCCATTCAATAGGATCACCAGAGTCGTGACGTAAACCTTGATAACTCTCTGCAAAGGCCTTATCAAAATCACGCAAAAAAGCATCCATCGTAATACAGTCAGTTAATGCAATACCTAATTGATCGGGGTATTCATCTAACCAAGATTGTAAAGCTGCGCGCTGGCTATTGGCCAGCTCTGGACTAATCTGCTGATGCGCCTGAAACCACTCATGAGCTTGTGTACCCACAGGGGCTAATTGCATGCGTTCTGCTAAATGATAGTTACTTGTACCAATAAGATAAGGGAAATGATTTTTCAGCTCATCCACAATGGCGCACTGTACATCATAAGAAAAACGGCGACGAGTACCAAAATCCATCAATTTAAAATCGGCTAAGTCAATCTGCTGTTCAGCCGCATCACGGTAGAAGATATCAATTAATTTACGTAATTGATTAACTGCGTCATCTGGTGTGATTTGAGGTGAACGAGCACGATGTACAATTTCACTCACTAAAGCCAACAAAGGTACTTCCCATAAAATAACTTCACGCCAAGGGCCTGTAATTTTTATGGTAAGTTGGTTTTCAGGTGTGGTTGAAATATGGACTTGTTCTGGCTTAAAGCGGAAATGCTTAAACCATTGCAGATAGTCATTTTTGAAAAAAGGGAGACTCTGAAGATAGTCAAATTCTTCATTCGTTAATGACAAGTCTGCCATCATGTTAACTTGATGGCGTAAGGTTGTTGCATATTCACCTAGACGTTCATCACTCCGACAGCGGAACTCAGCAACGACAGGAATATCACTATAATGATGGTAAACCGCTTGTTGCATGTGGAGCTTGTATGCATCGGTATCCAACAGTGATGTAATAATCGGTGTAGCGTCTAAAATCATAGCGCGTCAAGCATCCTCACGGAGCGTTTTTATGTCTGCTAAATCGTTAAGGTTGGAGAGTATACCCGAATATGGCGACAAAGCGTCACTATTCGACAATATTTCTCTGCAACATAAAAACAAGCTGTAAAACTTAGATGAGTTTACCACGTTAAACATAATTTGGGAGTATATTAGCATCATTTACCAAATAAATTGATTACATGTATTAATAAACTATTAACATTCTGTTGACTTTTAATGTTTTCAATTGAATATTCGACTGGCTAAACAGATTTTTGACGAGTAAGCTTTGGCAATATAACCGTTAAATAGTCGTGTTAACTAAAAGGTTTTTTTCTATGACACAACAAAGAATCGCGAAATTTCGCAAAGATTATCGAGCCCCTGACTACACAATCACCGATTTACATCTTGATTTTATCTTAGATAAAGAAAACACTCAGGTTACAGCGATCAGCCAATGTAAACGTCTAAACTCAAATGCGACAGCATTAGTATTAGATGGTGAAGATTTAACATTAAAATCAATTTCAGTTAATGATGTTGCTTGGACACACTATAAAGAAGAAAACGGCAAACTCATCATTGAACAATTACCAGAGCAATTTACATTAAAAATTGTCAACGAAATTAATCCATCAGCCAATACAGCATTAGAAGGGCTGTATGTGTCAGGTGACGCATTGTGTACACAATGCGAAGCTGAAGGTTTCCGTCATATTACTTATTATCTAGATAGACCTGATGTGTTAGCTCGTTACACCACAACAATTACTGCAGATAAAAAACAGTATCCTTATTTATTATCTAATGGTAACCGTATCGCACAAGGTGAACTTGAAGATGGACGTCATTGGGTAACATGGGAAGATCCACATCCAAAACCAAGTTACTTATTTGCAGTTGTTGCGGGTGATTTTGATGTATTACGAGATACTTTTATCACCAAAAGTGGTCGTGAAGTTGCTTTAGAGCTTTTTGTTGATAAAGGCAATTTAGATCGTGCAGATTGGGCAATGACATCATTGAAAAATGCGATGGCATGGGATCAATCTCGCTTTAATTTAGAATACGATCTCGATATCTATATGATAGTCGCTGTTGATTTCTTTAATATGGGTGCGATGGAGAATAAAGGACTGAATGTCTTTAACTCTAAATATGTGCTAGCAAAAAGTGAAACGGCAACCGACAAAGATTATTTAGGCATTGAGTCTGTTATTGGTCATGAATATTTCCATAACTGGACAGGCAACCGAATTACTTGTCGTGATTGGTTCCAGTTAAGCCTAAAAGAAGGTTTAACGGTTTTCCGTGATCAAGAATTCAGTTCAGATTTAGGCTCTCGCTCTGTTAATCGTATCAATAATGTACGAGTGATGCGTACCGCACAGTTTGCAGAAGATGCAAGCCCAATGGCACATCCAATTCGTCCTGATAGTGTGATCGAAATGAACAACTTCTATACTTTAACAGTATATGAAAAAGGCTCAGAAGTGATCAGAATGATCCACACTTTATTAGGTGAAGCGCAATTCCAAGCGGGCATTCAAATGTATATTCATCGTCACGACGGTAGTGCTGCTACCTGTGACGATTTTATTCAAGCGATGGAAGATGCTTCTAATGTGGATCTCACTTTATTCCGTCGTTGGTATAGCCAATCAGGTACACCACAACTGACAGTGCGTGACAGCTATAATGTGAATAAAAAGCAATACACCTTAACTGTTAGTCAAATGACACCACCAACAGCTGATCAAGCTGAAAAACAAGTGCTACACATTCCATTAGATATTGAATTGTATGATCATAAAGGCAATGTGATCCCTCTGCGTTCACAAGGTCAGGCGATTTCTAATGTATTGAATATCGTCCGTGAAGAACAACAATTTGTATTTGATGACGTTCCAGAACAGCCAATCCCATCTTTATTACGTGAGTTCTCTGCGCCTGTAAAACTTGATTATCCATTTACGGATGAGCAATTGTCCTTTTTAATGAAATATGCTCGTAATGCATTTTCACGTTGGGATGCAGCACAATCATTGTTGGGCCGCTATATAAAAGAAAATGTTACTCGAGTTCAAAAAGGTGAAAACTGCATTCTTCCTGAAATGGTGATTGATGCTTTCCGCGCAGTATTGCTTGATAAAGATATCGATCCTGCATTAGCTGCACTTATTCTGACATTACCAACAGATGTCGAAGCAGGTGAATCATTTAGTATTATTGATCCAATAGCTATTCATGAAGCACTTGGCTTTATTCGTAAAACACTGGCAACTGAAATGGCAGATGAATTCTCTGCTGTTTACCATTCTATGCATATTGGTGCTTATCGTGTTAATCATGATGATATTGCAAAGCGTGATTTACGTAATGTTTGCTTAGGTTATTTAGCGGTTGAAAATGAGCAAACAGGTAATCAACTTGTCGATGCGCAATATCACAACAGCGATAACATGACTGATGCTCTTGCCGCACTTAATGCTGCTGTAATGGCGCAGTTACCTTGCAAAGATGCGTTATTACAAGAGTTCGATGATAAATGGCATCAAGATGGTTTAGTGATGGACAAATGGTTTAGCTTACAAGCCATGAGCCCAGCAAAAGATGTGTTACAGACAGTACGTAGTCTGTTATCTCATCGCTCCTTTACACTAGCAAATCCTAACCGTACTCGTGCGTTAATCGGTGCATTTGTGAATAATAATCCAGTGGCTTTTCATGCTGAAGATGGTTCTGGTTACTTATTATTGACAGAAATTCTGACTGACTTAAATAGTCGTAATCCACAAGTTGCTTCACGCCTTATTGAACCGTTTATTCGTTTAAAACGTTATGACGCAACATGCCAAGAAAAAATGCGTGCAGAGTTATTAAAACTGAAAGCACTTGAGAATTTATCAGGTGATCTCTATGAGAAAATTACCAAAGCGTTAGCTGATTAATCTCGCGCTCAATATCACTTTATGAGTGAACATGTAACGAAAAATTAGCATGATAATCAGATCCCCAGCATAGTCTGGGGATTTTTTATGGCAAATTGTGAAATTGAAGCGTTTACTTTTCGTGCTTTTATCTATATGATGCACGACGCTTAAATTGTCGTAGACATATCATTCCTAATACCCGATATTCTCAATGGAGATCGTATGTATTATTCCTTAGTAAGGAAGGCATTGTTTCGGCTAGATCCTGAACGTGCCCATGATTTTACCTTCCGTCAGTTAAAACGTTTATCTCATTCCCCATTTCAATTTCTTATTCAGCAATCACTTCCTTCAAAACCTGTTTCCTGTATGGGACTCTCATTTAAAAATCCACTTGGTCTTGCTGCTGGTCTTGATAAGAACGGTGATTGTATAGATGCACTTGGTGCTATGGGATTTGGTTTTATTGAAGTCGGCACTGTGACGCCACGTCCTCAAGTTGGAAATGATAAACCGCGTTTATTTCGTTTAGTGGAAGCTGAAGGGTTAATTAACCGTATGGGATTTAATAATCTCGGTGTTGATAACCTTATTGAAAATGTAAAACAATCTCGTTATGGCGGTATGCTAGGTATTAATATTGGTAAAAATAAAGATACTCCTGTAGAGCAAGGTAAAGACGATTATCTGATTTGTATGGAAAAAGTTTATGCACATGCTGGTTATATCGCGATCAATATTTCATCACCAAATACTCCGGGCTTGCGTACACTGCAATATGGTGAAGCATTAGACGATTTGTTATCAGCAATTAAAAATAAACAATTAGAGTTGCAAGGAAAATATCAAAAATATGTTCCTGTTGCTGTCAAAATTGCACCTGATTTAACACATGAAGAATTAATTCAAGTTGCAGATAGCTTAGTGCGTCATCATATTGATGGTGTTATTGCGACAAATACCACATTAGATAAGTCATTAGTCAGTGGATTAGATCACTGTAATGAAGCTGGGGGATTAAGTGGTCGTCCGGTACAATCAAAAAGCACACAAATAATTCGCCAATTAAATGAAGAATTAAAAGGCGTATTACCTATTATTGGTGTAGGTGGAATTGATTCATTAACTGCAGCAAGAGAGAAAATGGATGCTGGTGCTTCTCTCATTCAAGTCTATTCAGGATTCATTTATCAAGGTCCTGCACTTATCAAATCTATAATTAATCATATCTAAATACATTTTATAATGAGTTAAGGGCTTTTCTTCTGCCCTTAACTCGTTTATATTGCCCCTAGTTGGTTATTTTTTATTAAATTGCACTGATTGTGCTTAATTAATAGTAAAATGAATCCTGTTTTTGTTAGGTGATATTAAATATTTTATTTATGTCATTTAATTTTGATTATTTGTCAGAGTATAAAACAGGTAATGAATCGAAGGGGGATTAATTAGTGATAATAAAACCCGATGATCGCTGGCGTTGGTATTTTGATGTTGAGCAACAAAGATTAATGCTTGATTTAGCCAATGGCATGGTTTTTCGTTCTCGCTTTCCAAGCAAAATGTTGAGTGAGAGTGCTCGGCAATCAGCATCTTTTACCGTCGATGATGCAGCTCTTTATTATGGATACGATGAGCAGATCCGCCAAATTGATATGCCATCAGAATCAAGAGCTGAATTAGCTTTAAATGCATTAATAGCCCATCGCTTTTTAAAGCCACTGATGCCTAAGAGTTGGTATTTTGAAGTTAACAATAATCAAATCAACCCTTATTTATCTCAAGTGGTAGAGGCTTCATTAAAAGAAGGTAATGAAACAGCCCTTTTTTTAGTGGCAGAAGTGGGTACTCAAGCTTGTTTATGTTTATTAGCGCAACCGCAATTAACGTTATTCGATAGAACACTTAATTTTTGTGACCCAATAAAAATTATGAATGACAGGTTAAGCAATTACCATAAAGAGTCGGAGTCAGGATCATTTTTGTACGAAAAAGTTATTTAACAAAAAGAGTAAAAAGGACTTACTCTTTTTATTATTACTCATTAATTTAACATTCCAAAAACAAATTCACCTTAAACAACGCTTCCTAAAATCAAATCTCTATTATTTTTTCTTACAATATATTTCTAGAAACAAATAAAATGAGTTTATCAATATTCATTACTTAGGTCTTAATAAGATAATTCTTATTAAATAAACTATTTTATTTAAAATAAAAAAGAAGATAAGGACAAATTACCTTCTTTTAATTTGTGATAAAGATAAGTGTTATTTTTTATTAAGTGAAAGTTTCACATTACCGTTAGGAATACAGCTACAGGCTAAAATTTTACCTGAACGTTTAATTGCGCCGGCTTTTAATGCATTAACATCGCCTTCATCCAATTGGATAACGCAAGAGCCACAAAGGCCAGCTCGGCAACTATAAGGAATGGTATAACCATTGTTTTCAAGCTGTTCTAACAGGACTTCTTGGTTATTACCTTCAAAAACCTCGCCGTTAAATTCAATGCTGACAGTCTGTTCCTGTGTGTTTTCAATGACGGGCGCTGATGGTGTTTCAACAGCTGCTGTTACAAGATACTGTTTTACTTCTTTATAAGCTAATACTTCAACAGTATCTCCTACACGAATAATACCAGTTTGGCGAATGATGACATTTTGACCAAAATCGACATCACCTGTTTCATCACTACGGAATGTTTGCAGTGTTGCAAGTGGTTCTGTGTTAGGATGTTTAACGCCTTTATCAATACTAATTGTGGTCATGATGCAACGGCTACAAGGTTTCATCAGATCCATCACAACAGAGCCAACACGAATAGTCTGCCAAGTATCTTCTTCAAAAGGCTTTGCACCTGTTATGAGGATATTACCTCGAAATTGCTCAATATTAATTGAAGCGGGGCAGCGTTGTTGTAAGTATTGAAATGAGGCTTCATTAATTAATAAGTAAGGGTAACCATCAGCGAAAGAAACAGCGGTTTCTGGATTTTTTTTCACTCGACGTGTCGATTTTTCGCCAGTCCAACGAAGTTGAACATCCATTTTTAAATAACGACTGAACCACTGATTTATTTCATCTGGAGCCACATACGCGGTAAAATGGTTGCCCCAAACTTCTGTCGGTTGCAATGTGGTCTCAAAATCTTGATAGGTGATAGCAATACCCTCACCATCAGGTGCTTGAATATAAATACCATTTGCCATGACAGTGGGAATAAAACACAGCAAAACGGGAAATTTTCGTGCCGTGATAAACGTCCCTTCTGGGGTAGTTATCATAAAATCACGATCAAACGTGAATCCGCTCTCACGAGCAAATGCATGAGAAAGTCGAATTCCCTTCATTGATTTAACTGGGTGTATATAAAGGCGTGAAACGTTGATCATCGGTGCTCCCAAAAGACATTATTATTTTTTATAGCCAGTAACTTTATGACAACGTAATACAATTAGCTATAATGCCCAACAATTTTATTTTAGGTGGTAACAATACTATGCGCTCTCTGTTTGCCAGCACAGGCCGAGGTCTGGAAGAACTATTAAAATCTGAACTTGAACACCTTGGTGCTCAGGCTTGCCAGATAACACAAGGCGGTGTTTATTTTCGTGCTGATGATAAAACCATGTATCAGTCTTTACTTTGGAGTCGTTTAGCGTCACGTATTATGTTGCCGTTAAATGAATTCAATGTTTATAGCGATCTAGACTTATATCTTGGTGTGCAGGCAATTGATTGGAGTGAAATTTTTACTGTTAATCAGACCTTTGCTATCCATTTTAATGGTACTAATGACATTATTCGTAATAGTCAATATGGTGCATTAAAAGCAAAAGATGCCATCGTTGACTCATTTCAACGCAAAATAGGGCAACGTCCTGATGTGGCTAAGCAATCTCCTGATATTCGCTTAACTATTCATCTTCATAAAGAAAAAGCATCACTCTCTTTAGACTTAAGTGGTGATGGCTTACATCAACGTGGTTATCGTGATTTAACTGGGCAAGCACCTTTAAAAGAAAATTTAGCGGCTGCGATTATTATGCGTTCTGGTTGGAAAACCGATACACCATTAATTGACCCAATGTGTGGCTCAGGAACATTACTAATCGAAGCTGCCATGATGGCGACAGACTGTGCTCCAGCATTAAACCGAGTGCATTGGGGTTTTCGTCATTGGTTAGGCCATGATGAAACATTGTGGAAAGAAGTTACTCATGAGGCTTTTGCGCGTTTTCGTGAAGGCAAAAAGAATACAGCCTCCCGTTTTTATGGTTTTGATGTTGATAAACGCGTGTTGGATATGGCTAGAGCTAATGCGCGTAGAGCTGATGTTGCTGATTTAATTACCTTTGCTCATGGTGATGCGGCAAAACTAACTAGTCCTGTGTCAGCGGAAGTAAAAGGAACAATTATTAGTAACCCGCCTTATGGTGAACGTTTAGAAAGTGAGCCAGCACTAATTGCACTGCATAGTCAATTAGGAAGAGCTATAAAGGCACACTTCCCGGGTTGGCGATTATCGCTATTTAGTGCGTCACCTGAATTATTGAGTTGTATTCAATTACGTGCAGAACGTGAGTTCAAAGCAAAAAATGGCCCTCTTGATTGTGTACAGAAAAACTATTTACTTTCTGATACTCCATCAACGATTAATACTGGGCTTGCTGAAGATTTTGCAAACCGTTTGCGTAAAAATGAGAAAAAACTCGCGAAATGGGCAAAACAACAGCAAATTGAATGCTATCGCTTATACGATGCTGATTTACCTGAATATAATGTTGCTGTAGACCGTTATGGCGAAAAAGTGATTATTCAAGAATATGCACCACCTAAAACAGTTAATGAACATAAAGCACGCCAACGTTTGTTTGATGTTATTAGCGCTACGATGGAAGTATTAGCATTACGTTCTGATCAACTGATTTTAAAAACCCGTCAACGCCAAAAAGGTAAATTACAGTATGAAAAAATGGCAGAGAAGGGTGATTTCTTTTTAGTTAATGAGTTTGGTGCAAAATTCTGGGTAAATCTTACGGATTACCTCGATACAGGACTGTTTTTAGATCACCGTATTGCACGAAAAATGCTGGGTGAAATGAGTAAAGGAAAAGATTTCTTAAACCTCTTTGCTTATACCGGTACTGCATCTGTACACGCTGGGATTGGTGGTGCAAAAAGTACGACGACAGTTGATATGTCACGTACCTACCTTGAATGGGCTGAGAAAAACTTCCAAGCAAATGGCCTATCAGGTAGACAACATCGTTTAATGCAGGCTGATTGTTTACAATGGTTAATGCAAAGCAATGAACAATTTGATGTGATTTTTATCGATCCACCTACGTTTTCTAACTCAAAGCGTATGGAAAATACCTTTGATGTTCAGCGCGATCATATTGAATTGATGAAACATCTAAAACGTTTGTTGAGAAAAGGTGGCACGATCATGTTCTCAAATAACAAACGTGGGTTCAAAATGGAACATGAAGAGTTAGCAAAAATAGGATTATCCGCAAAAGAGATAACACAGAAAACATTATCACAAGACTTTGCGCGTAACCGCCAAATCCACAATTGCTGGCTGTTAACTCATGCTGGTGAGGAATAATTTACAATGCCGTTAATTAGTTTGACAGGGGCTTATTTATCTTTCAGTGATGCTCCTCTATTAGATAGCACCGATTTATTTATTGAAGAAAATGAACGCGTTTGTTTAGTCGGGCGCAATGGTGCAGGAAAATCAACTCTATTAAGAGTGTTATCTAAAGAACAACCTTTAGATGATGGTCAAGTTGTTTATGAGCAAGATCTTGTAACCGCTCGCTTACAGCAAGATCCCCCAAGAGATATTGAAGGCACTATCTTTGATTTTGTTGCTGAAGGTGTTGAAGAAGATGCTAAATATCTAACAGATTATCATCATATTTCTAAATTGATTGAGACAGATCCTTCTGATAAAAATCTCAATAAAATGGCAGAGTTGCAAGAAGTACTTGATAGCCGTAACTTATGGTTACTTGATAGCCGAATTGCAGAAGTGCTAGAGAAACTGGGTTTAGATGGTGAGGCTGAACTTTCTTCTTTATCGGGAGGGTGGTTAAGAAAAGCTGCATTAGGGCGTGCATTAGTTAGCGCACCAAGAGTGTTATTTTTAGATGAACCAACAAACCACCTTGATATTGAAACGATCCTTTGGCTTGAAAAGTTCTTAAAAGATTTCCAAGGAAGTATCGTATTTATTTCCCATGACCGTTCATTTATCCGTAATATGGCAACCCGTATTATCGATCTTGATCGTGGAAAACTTTCTTCATGGCCAGGAAATTACGATAAATATCTTGAAAGTAAAGAAGAAGCATTGCGTGTTGAAGAGCAACAAAATGCAGAATTTGATCGCAAATTAGCACAAGAAGAAACTTGGATACGTCAAGGGATTAAAGCACGACGCACTCGTAATGAAGGCCGTGTACGTGCTTTAAAAGCATTACGTGTTGAACGTAATGAACGCCGTGAGGTGTTAGGCAGTGCACGTATGCAGGTCGAAGAAGCAACTCGTTCTGGTAAAATCGTATTCGAGTTAGAAGATGTTAATTATAGCATTGGAACTCGCAAGTTAGTTCGTGATTTCTCTGCCAAAGTACAACGTGGCGATAAAATCGCGCTGGTGGGGCCAAATGGTTGCGGTAAAACCACATTATTAAAACTTATGCTAGGCGATTTAAAAGCGGACAGTGGGCGAGTTCATTGTGGTACTAAGCTTGAAGTTGCTTACTTTGATCAGCACCGTGCGGCACTTGATCCTGATAAAACTGTGATGGATAACCTTGCTGAAGGTAAGCAAGAGGTGATGGTAAATGGTCGTCCTCGCCATGTGCTTGGTTATTTACAAGACTTTTTATTCCCACCTAAACGTGCGATGACACCTGTTCGCGCACTTTCAGGCGGTGAGAGAAACCGTCTATTGCTGGCACGTTTATTCTTAAAACCAAGTAACTTGCTTATTCTCGATGAGCCAACCAATGATCTCGATGTTGAAACATTGGAGTTATTAGAAGAGCTAGTTGATGCGTACCAAGGCACTGTTTTACTAGTTAGCCATGACCGTGAATTTGTTGATAATAGTGTTACTGAGTGTTGGATCTTTGAAGGCGATGGTGTTATTAACAGCTACGTTGGCGGATATTACGATGCTCAGCAACAAAGAGCACAAACAGTTTCACTGAGAAGTGAACAAAATAAATCACGTAATGCGCCAGAAAAAGCTGAAAAAGAAGCTAAAACTAAAGATAGCGCTAAAAAGAACACTCGTAATGGCAACAAGTTAAGTTATCATTTAGCGCGTGAACTTGAACAACTACCCGCTAAGCTAGAAACTTTAGAAACACAGTTAAGCGCATTACAAGAAGAAGTGAGTGCTCCAGACTTTTTTACTCGTCCCCATGAGGAAACTGAAAAAGTTCTGAAAACACTTGCGGATAAAGAACAAGAGCTTGAGACCGCTTTTGATAGATGGCAAGAATTAGAACTGATGCAAAGCGGTGAATAAATCGCCAGCCGAAAACGGGGCATTTGCCCCGTTTCACTTTCTGGATTAAATATTCTTTTATTGATTATTAAAAAATAAGAGGTGTCACTGTGTGTTCTGGTCAACAACATCGTCATGAACATAAGCATGAGCAAATATTATGTCCTCAGTGCGATCTGGTGGTCAGTGTTCCTGAATTAATGCAAGGAACCAAAGCAACATGCCCTCGTTGTCACACAGTGCTAACGGCACGTTGGCGCCAGCCTTTTTATCAACCTGTCGCATTGGCAATCAGTGCATTATTTATGTTACTGATGGCAAGTCAGTTTACGTTTGTCAGTATGGAAGTTGCTGGTATTGCTAATAACGTAACATTGATGCAGATCCCAAGAGTGATGTTTAGTGAAAACTACATTGAATTGGGGGCTTTTTTCTTACTCTTTGTTCAAATTGTGCCTGCTTTTTGTATGGTGGCTATTCTATTACTGTGTACCCCAATTAAACTACCTAGAAAATTACAAATCTGGTTATCTCGTATTTTATTTCAACTCAAATCATGGTGTATGGCTGAGATTTTTCTCGCGGGAATTTTAGTCAGTTTTGTAAAATTAATGGCTTATGGTGATATTGGTTTAGGGTTAAGTTTTTTACCTTATGTTTTGTATTGTTTATTTCAAATCCGCGCTTTTCAGTGCCTTGATAGACATACACTATGGGAAAAGTTAGAGCCACGCCCTGATTATCCTAGTATTGAATCAGGTAAATCAGGATTAAAACAAGGGGTAAGATTATGTCGTTCATGCACCGCGATTTTACCCGCAACGCAATATGAATGTAGTCGTTGTGAAGTTAAAGGACATGCAAGAAGACCGAAAAGCTTGCAATGGACAGTCTCACTGTTGATTACATCACTTATTCTTTATATTCCTGCAAATTTATTGCCCATTATGGTGACTGAATCGCTAGGTAATAATATTTACTCTACTATTATGGCTGGGGTGATTTTGTTATGGGAAGATGGCTCTTATCCTGTTGCGATGGTGATATTTATTGCCAGTATTATGGTGCCAAGTTTGAAAATGATAGCAATAGCTTGGCTTTGTTGGGATGCACACAAATCCAAAGGTAAAAGAGATCCTGCTAGAATGCATTTTCTCTATGAAGTTGTTGAATATGTGGGGCGTTGGTCAATGATTGACGTCTTTGTTATCGCTGTTTTAGCTTCATTAGTCAGAATGGGACGTCTGATGAGCATCTACCCAGATTTTGGTGTAGTGCTATTTGCAGTGGTTGTTGTATTAACGATGTTCTCTGCAATGATGTTTGATCCTCGGTTGACGTGGGATAAATGTACAGCTGATGATGATAAACCGATGATTAAGGAGCCTAAGGGTGACTGAAAAGAATGAAACTGCTTTAACAGAAGCAAAAATTAACAAACTAAAAAGCTGGTCTCCAGTTTGGATCATACCGCTTGTCACCTTATTGATTGGTGCATGGATACTTTATTATCATTTCAGCCATCAAGGTCCAGAAGTTACCTTAATTACTTATAATGCTGAGGGCATTGAAGCGGGTAAAACAAAAATCAAAAGTCGTAGTGTTGATATTGGCTTAGTTGAAAGTGTCACTCTCGATAGCAATTTTAGTCGCGTTATTATTAATGCGCGCCTAGATACAGGTATGAATGAGCTATTACGGTCAGATACAGCTTTTTGGGTTGTAAGGCCACAAATAGGTAAAGAAGGGGTGACAGGTTTAGGTACCTTGCTTTCAGGTGCCTATATTGAATTACAACCAGGTTTAACTGGTAAAGAGAAAAGTGAGTTTAATCTTCTTGATGCACCTCCTCTTGCTTCACCTGATGCAAAAGGTATTCGCATCAACTTGGTGAGCGAAAGAGCAGGGCAGTTAAATGCGGGAGATCCTGTTTTATTCAGAGGCTATCAAGTTGGCTCTGTAGAAACCAGCGAATTTAACATTGATAGCCGAGATATGCATTATCAGCTTTTCATTAAAGCGCCTTACGACAAAATGGTGACATCCAATGTTCGTTTCTGGAAAGATTCAGGAATTGCTTTTGATATGTCTTCATCTGGCGTGCGTGTTGAAATGGCGTCACTTTCTACACTCTTTAGTGGTGGCGTGAGTTTTGATGTACCAGCAGGTTGGTTGCCTGGTGAACAAATTGTACCTAAAACAGAATTTAAACTCTACGATAATGAAAAGAGTATTCAAAACTCGTTATATACCGATTATCGCAGTTACATCATGTTTTTCTCTGATTCAGTAAGAGGGTTACAAGCTGGAGCACCGGTTGAATTCCGAGGAATTCGAATGGGGACTGTTGTGCAAGTACCTTATTACACAAAAGGAATGCAACAATCGCTTGATAAAGATTTTCGTATTCCAGTGCTTATCCATGTTGAACCAGAACGTTTTGCCAATGATGTTGGTGAAAGTTTTGATTTCGTTAAAGAGATCTCTTCAGCTTCTAATAATGGCCTAAGAGCTTCATTAAAATCAGGAAATCTTTTAACGGGCGCTCTGTATATTGATCTTGATTTCTATTCAGACGAAACAAAATGGGAAGGACCTCAAGAGGTTGCTGGCTTCCAACAAATACCTACTGTTAGCTCAGGCTTAGCGCAAATTCAGCAAAAAGTGATGACATCACTTGATAAGATCAACAATCTTCCTGTTGAACCGATGCTTAAAGAGATGACAGCGACTTTATCTGAAAGCCAAAAAGCAGTAACTGAGGCAAAAGAAACACTGAAAGCATTAAATGCCATGATTGGCAGTGATGAATTTAGAAATCTTCCTAATGATATTCAGCAGTCATTGAAAGAGATCAATCGTAGTATGCAAGGATTCCAACCGGGCTCTCCGGCATACGGAAAAATGATCGATAATATGCAGCAGCTTGATCAGGTATTAAGAGAAATGCAGCCTTTATTGAAAACATTGAACAATAAAAGTAATGCATTAATTTTTGAGGCGAAGGATGGTAAAGATCCAGAACCAAAGAGGGCTGAAAAATAATGAGATACATCATTGGGATATTTGTTTTGATGCTAACGGCATGTTCAAGCCAACCTGAGAAAACCTATTATCAGTTACCTGATATTTACCAAACAGGGGTATCAGCACAAGTCACGACAACACAGTCAGCGAAAAAGCCTCAAATCTGGGTTCAGCCGATCCGTTTGTCCAATATGCTGGTTAATGCTGGTATTGTTTATCAAACAACAGATATTAACTATACCGTAGCAAATCAGCATTTATGGATAAATCCGCTTGATCAGCAATTACAACAGAACCTAATTTCAGGTTTAACAAAAGCATTGACAGGAACCGTTGTTGCTAACCAACCGATTGAAGATAACTTAGCAAAATTAACAGTTACAGTTAATTACTTTCAAGGTCGTTATGATGGGCAAGTGATCATTTCTGGTGATTGGATTTATACTGAAAATAGCAAAGTGATTAGTCAGCCATTCTCTCTTGTGTTAACACAAACCGAAGATGGTTATCCTGCTTTAGTCCGTACATTAGGACAAGGCTGGGAGCAAATTGTTTCTGATATTGCGACAACAATTCAAGCTCAATACTAACTGACTTAGCCTACATCTATTCAAACCCAATATTCTCTTAAATCCTATTTAAGTTGAATATTGGGTTTTGTTTATCAAAAAAATAAAAAAGGAAGCTATATGTTAGAAATGCTTAAAAAGAAATATCCCTCTGCAATCAGCTGGTCATTTGCTGATAATGCTCAGTTAGCTGATGAACTTGTAGTGCTGGTGGTAGAAGGAAAAAAAACGGCAACGTGTAGCTCATTAAGCGGTTTTTTTAGTGACAGTGCTATTCCTGCTATTGGTGGATATAGCATTATTTTAAATAGTCAAAATGAGCCTGTTTGTGTTATTCGCACGCGTTCTTTGCAGTTAATCCGTTTTAATGAAGTCACAGAAGAACAGGCCAAAAAAGAGGGGGAAGGGGATTTAAGTTTGGCATATTGGCAAGATGGGCATAAAACCTTCTTTACTCGTGAAGGTCGTTTTTCAGAAGATATGGAGTTGGTATTTGAAGAGTTTGAATTAATAGAAGTATGTAAGAGGTATTAATAGCTTATTTTACCTTCCAAAATGGCTAATTCCTTAATAACAATAAGGTAATTTTAATAAGCTTTTCTACAAATAAGTAAAAAAAGAGCAAAAAATTATATTGGTTAATAATGGCTTATATTGACATTACTTTAAAAATAAAGATTATTTTTGTTTATTTAATTTGTTGATTATCTAAGACAAAAAATAATATTATTATCTCACATAATTAAAAGTTACATTAAATCAATATTTTAACTAAATACTTATTCTGACTATTTTAAATCCTAAAATAACCCTACAAATATTAATTAAATAAAGTTAATGATAACAAGTGTTACTAAAGTTAAATTTAGCTCGGCTTCACAAATATGACATTTGTATTAACTTCTTTACTTGCTTAAATGCTCAATAAAGCGTATCAATTTATAGTGGTTGTTGAAAAAACAATCATTATCTTTCCGCTTAAACTTAGAACGTGAGGGTTGTCTAGACATGAAAAGACAGAAACGAGATCGTTTAGCAAGAGCATTATCGAAAGGTTATCAAGCTGGTATGCAAGGCCGTTCAAAAGAGCTTTGTCCTTATTTCGCGATTGATGCGCGTTCACATTGGCTGGGAGGTTGGCGACAAGCCATGGAAGATCGCCCAAGTCTGGTAAAATAAATAACCCGTCGTAGTAAAATAAACAATGGTGATATTAAATATAATCACTAAATTTTGCCGACGAAAAAAATTAAGGGTTATTTATATATATTTCTGTGCTCACATTGAATACAGGACAATTTGAGTATAAATAACAAACAGTAGTTATAAATTGAATACAAAAAGGCTTGCATATTCTGCGAGCCTTTTTACATCATACTGGCATTATTTTTTTATTCGGTTGTACATATTTTCTTACGTAAACGAAACCCATAAATAGTAAAAAAAATAGCAAGTATTGAATTGACAGAATTATATAGCCAATCAATTCTTTCCGAAGTAAACCAAGTTATAAGAGATGTTAATATCAAAAATATGCCACAATAAAACATAAAGTCAGCGTGTTTTTTAGATACTTTTCCTTTAGTAATCACTTATTTTCCTTAAAATAATTTTTTATAAAGATTAATTTAATTTGTTTTTTGATTTTTTAAATAACTTATATATATTGGGGCTATATAAACACAATGAGGTTGTAATAAAACCTAAAAGCCATTTTATATCAAATTGATTTGCATACATACAAATAAATATAATCAATAAAATCGTGAGTCGATAGCCAATTACTTTGCAAAGAAAAAAGGTAAGCTCAACAAGAAAACTAAAAAGCTCTGCGAGTGCGCTTATAATCATCTCCATACGATTATTCCTTAATGTTATTTATTCTAAGTCGATATAATTTTTAAGTGTGATATTTATTTGGGATAGGGACTATCACTTAACTTAAATTTATCTTCACATATAAGAATTATTTACTAATTTGGTGACACTATACATTGATTAATTTATTATAGCGACTTTTAATTACAAGGAAGGTTTTAATGAAAAAACCAATATCATTATGGATAATATTAATTGCTTTTATTTTCTTCACACTACAGCAATTAATATCTTCATTACCTAATATTTCCATTTTAATAGGTGCATTTATAAGAAGTAGTGTTGATTTTGATTTTGTAGCTTCTCTTTCTATCGTGTGGAGTATGATACAAACTTCTTCTCTCGTTAGTTTATATGTTATTACTCTTTTTGTTATTTTTATGAAGAAAGAAATAGCACCAATAATGCTGAAAATATTCTGGTGTATATCAATGCTTCCTATGACTATTGTAATAGCAATAGGTATCCAAAACGCATTTGATAATACAAATGGTAGTCATCAAGCAGAAAGTTCAGGTGAAATATTAGGGAGCTTATTTTTAGCAGGATTGCTTGTTTATCTTACATATAGCCTATTTTTCTCTTCTAGAATTAAAGACTATTTTCAGTATTTACAAAATAAGCAATCGACGCAATGTATTGATAAAAATTAAATTGAATATGATCTGTTTTTTATAAATAGAATAAATACATTATTAGTACAGATAAAAAAATACCGTGTATTGTATATTACACGGTATTTTTATAATAAACTTTTGGAATTATCGATCTTAGAATGCAGTTGTATCTTTAAATAAGCCAACTTTTAAATCTTTTGCTTCATAAATCAGCTTACCATCAACATACACTTCACCGTCGGCAATACCCATAATCAGTTTACGATTGATAACACGTTTGAAATCAATTTTATAGGTAACTTTTTTTGCAGTTGGTAATATTTGTCCAGTGAATTTAACTTCACCTACACCAAGAGCACGGCCTTTTCCTTCGCCGCCAAGCCAGCCAAGATAAAAGCCAACAAGTTGCCACATGGCATCAAGGCCTAAGCAACCCGGCATCACAGGATCATTGACGAAATGGCAATCAAAGAACCATAAGTCGGGCTTGATATCGAATTCTGCTTCGATAAAGCCTTTATTATGGGTGCCGCCATCTTCAGTCATTTTAATGATGCGATCCATCATTAGCATATTACCAGACGGCAGTGGTGGGCCATCTTGGCCAAATAATTCACCACGGCCTGAAGCAATGAGGTCTTCTTTAGAATAAGATTCGCGTTTATCAACCATTGTCTATATAGCCTTTATCAAATGTAAGATAACAGAATAGCTTACACTTGTACGCTGAACAACTCCGATCACTTGAAATAGAATTATCTGAATAGGCGTAAGAACCAAGGTAACTTAGGTCTATCTTGATTATTTGCAAGTGTTATACGGTCATGAATCACAGCTAACAAGTGTGCATCAGATTGTTCTGGCTCGCATTGCTCTTCATAATATGGCTGACGAGTCAGTAATGTTATGGCTTCAGCGATATGTGTTACAGGCCAAATATGAAATTTCTCTTCTTTGACGGCTTGTTGAACATTTTCATTTAGTACTAGATGACGAATATTCGCGAGAGGAATAATTACACCTTGTGATCCTGTTAATCCTCTTTGCTGGCAAATATCAAAGAAACCTTCGATTTTTTGGTTTACGCCACCAATAGGCTGAACCTGACCAAATTGATCAACTGCGCCCGTTACCGCAATTTGTTGATCTATTGGTTGCAGTGCAAGTGTACTAATTAATGCACACAGTTCAGCCAGAGAAGCGCTATCACCATCCACCTCACCATAAGACTGCTCAAAAACAATAGAGGTACTAAATGGTTGTGGTTGGTCTAAACGTAATTCTGAGTTTAAGTAAGCTTGCATGATCATCATTCCTTTAGCATGAAGATTACCGCCAAGCTCAGCTTTACGTTCAACATCAGTAAACTCACCATCACCAATATGGGCAACACAAGTTATACGAGTAGGTTCACCAATTAAATCAGGATAACCAGGATAATCTAAGACAGAAAGCCCATTGATTTGGCCAACGGCTTCACCTTCTGTTTGTATCATTACCTGATCTTGCAAAATTTCATCACGACTACGCTCTAATAGATAACTATGTCGCCATAAGCGATTTTCTTCTGCTTTTTTTAGTGCGTCTGCATTTAGATAAGCATCATGATTAAAGCGCATTGCGTAACGGAGTTGACGTAAGATCCATTCTAAATCTAAGCTCAAGATCAACTGATCTTCATGTTGCCTTGCTGCTTGTGTTAATAACACTTCCCAAGCATCTGCTGATAAAGAAGGGAGACGGTATTTTTGGCACAATGCATTTACAAAACCACACCATTGCGAAAGTGTTGTTTCGTCTTCTAAATACATATCGTATTCATATTCGCCATATAAAGCTACGTTACTTAATTCTGGCTCCATAAATTCTAGCTCTTCAAGACTTAGTCTATCGCCAACTAAAATCACTCGCAGATTGAGAGGCATACTTTCAATGGGCAAAGGCAATGATTGATTATCATTCCAAACAAGCCATTCAAAGCGTTGCTCTTCAACCATTTTTTTCAGACGAAACCACATTAATGGTTGAGCTAATAAAGATTTAATGGAGAGAACGAGAATTCCACCATTAACTTTATGTAATAAACCTGGGCTGACAGTGACATTATCTTTATGACAATAGAAAGAGCCAAAGAGTTGTTCGGGTTCTATCCACTGGCAACAAGTAATGGATTCTGATGATGAAAATGCACCTTGTACATTTTCTTGCCAATAGATTTTATTTGATTCTGCTTGATAGGCACCAATAACCGGATAGGTTTTGATCTCTGATTGCGTTAATGTGTCTGTCAACATATCAAAGTAAGCGGTAGAATCATCGGCTTTTAACAGCATAAATTGGCCTGAATCTGCATTATTTAGCCATTGTAGGCTTTCGTACAGGCGAGGCTGAACCTCACGAAGTAGAGATGCAGGTAATTGAGATGCTGTTTGAAAGAAAGTCTGGTAGGAGGCGTAATCAGGACGTAACGCCTGCCATTCTAATTCGTTGTTTTTCAAGGTTACCGTTTTTATTATTGGTTAGTGAAAAGAGATTTATTAGATACCACTATAAGTGGGTATCTATCCTGCAATAAGACGGTTCTTTAACTGTCATCAACTGCATAGGCAGGGAATATGTATCGCTACGACCTTATAATAATGAGCTAACAAATCAGCCATTAGGTTTTATTATAGCGACGCTCGATTCTATCATAACGTGCTCAGAAAACTATCCCTTATCAAGGCTTGTTATTAATTGATAAAAAAAGATTATCCAAAACATCCTTGCTTATAAAATAGGCAAAAAATTTCGGTTCAGTGGCAGTATTTTTGTAAAATTGTTGATATGCTAGTATATAGTTACGTTGTCACGGGGATTTGTATGAAATATCAACAATTAGAGAATCTAGAATGTGGCTGGAAGTGGGCATATCTCGTCAAAAAACATCGTGAAGGTGAGTTAATTACCCGTTATATTGAAAAAAGTGCGGCTGATGAGGTTGTCGAGCAATTATTACTGATAGAATCACAGCCATTAAAAGTTTTAGAGTGGATAGATTTGCATATGAATCCTGATCTATCCAATAAAATGAAACAAACTATTCGTGCTCGTAGAAAGCGGTATTTTAATGCAGAGCATCAACATACACGAAAAAAATCGATAGATTTAACATTTAAAGTTTGGCAGCGCTTATCGGCTTTATCACAACGCCGAGGAATAACATTATCAGAAACAATAGTACAATTAATTGAAGATGCTGAACGAAAAGAGCAATACGCTTTAAAAGTACATAGTTTAAAAGATGGATTAATTGAGTTATTAGAACGAGATAAAGAAAAGTAATCGATATTATTTTTTATCTGTATTAACAATACCCTTTTTTATTGTGACACTTCATACCCCTTTTTATTTATTCAATCTTTGCCTCTATATTCTTAATTTGTATATTTTTTCTTCCCATAAAGAAAACCCTGCCAGTGGCAGGGTTTTGAATTCATTAACAGTAGATTATTCTACTATCTGAATTATTTACCAGGTTGAACAACAACTTCAGTTGTACCTTGGATTTCGATTTCAACACGACGGTCTGGCGCTAAGCAATCGATCAGAGCTGAACGAGCTTTAACGTTGTCACATGTGTTGCCAGTAACTGGATTTTCTTTACCACGACCTTCTGCAGAGATGCTGTTTGCAGGGATACCTTTAGATACCAGGTAATCAACTACAGATTGAGCACGTTTTTCTGACAGAGGCAGGTTGTAGTTTTGAGAACCGATACGGTCAGTGTAACCAATAACGACTACACGACCTTGAGTTGGGTCGATGTTAGCCAGTTCATTGTACAGACCATTCAGAGCTTCTTGACCTTCAGCTTTCAGAGTAGATTTGTTGAAGTTGAACAGAACGTCTGAACGCAGAGTAAAGGTTTTGTTCTCAACAACTGGAGCTGGAGCTACAACTGGAGCTGGAGCTACAACTGGAGCTGGAGTTTCTTGGTTGAAACGGTAAGCAACACCAACACTCAGCATGCCGTTGTCTGGACGCGCATTCAGAGTACCTTTATCACCAATGTTGTTGATCCACTGATATTCAACACGAGTAGCGATGTTTGGAGTGATCGCGTATTCAGTACCTAATGCGAATACTGGAGAAACGCCAGTATCGTTATTAGAGAAACGATCTTGTTTTGGAGATAAAGAAGTAGCGTTTTTAGTTGCAGAAGAATCTGCACGCCATACCATACCACCTAAACGGGTATAAACGTCTAAGTCTTCCATTACTGGATAACTTAATTTAGTGGTTAATTGGACACCTTGAGCACGGAACGCACCATTGTCATATGAACCTTTATAAGTCATACGACCTAACCAATCATAACCCAGTTCAAAACCTAAGTATTGGTTGTACTGATAACCAGCAAATGCACCTGCACCTAATTGGTCACGGTGAGTGTTACCATTACCGATAGAAGTACCTTCAAAATGGTTGCTAGTACCTTGGTATTGAGACCAACCTAATTTACCACCAGTATACCAGGTATTGTCTTTTGGAGCTGCTTGCGCTGCAGTTGCGAAAGCTGCCACTGCCACTGCTAATGCGATAGCTGTCTTTTTCATTTTTACGCCTCGTTATCATCCAAGTTAGGCATTTGGCTTTAAGCCTTATTATTTGCCCTTGGTTAAATTATTGTTAGGAATCCAATGCTTTCATCAAATGATGATCCCAAAAAATGGGATTTAAAGCATAACCTTAACGACATAAAGTCTACAATGAACTTAAAAAGTTACAAGTAATCCTTTAAAATTCGACTTAAAATTTTAAAAAGATCTGCCTAATTCCACAATGGGTAAGATTCTGTATTTTTGTTAAATTTATTGTAACTATATGATTTAGGTTATAAATACTTTTGACTTATCTTAAATGATATCGAGGTGTTCTGAGTATTAGGAAAACTCTTAAATTTCACTAATGGTAGTGAATTGAATGAATTTTTACGGAATTCAAATGTCGTTTAGATGCATTAGTACTTTCTAAATGGATATTTGTATTAATTTGTTGACGCATGATAAACCCCAAGCTTTTACCTTTGCTTGCAGCAGATTCTAATCTTTTCATCTCTTCTGGCGATATTTCTGGTAACCAAGCTAGAACGACACTGTAATTTCCACTCATTAATGCTTTTTCCATCAAATCAACCGTATTTATTCTATTTGCATGATTTAATTGGATTATTTTATCAAGAGGTAATCCTACGTTTTTCAACCAAGAACGATTGAGTTTTTGTTGTGGGCTTAACCACAATAACCAACGTGATTCATGGCTATACTGTTTTAGTAATGGCAAAAGGATGTGATTAATAACGAGCGGATTTTGGTAGAGAAGTTCACTTACCATGCCTTGTTTATTATTACTTTCCGTAGTAACCATTGCTGAAGGGATAGATAGAGGTAATACCTCATTCGAGATCTCTTGGAGAATGGTGTTTTGTCTTGTCGGAGATGATGTTGAGATTTTCATGTTTACCTCTGCCTATATGTACTGTATGAATATACAGTATCTCTAAATTTCGCTTAAATCAAGCTCAATTTTTTGAAAGTTCCTCTCAAATTTTATGTAAATCTCTATTTTCAAGCTGTTAACTATTGGCAATAAAAAGTAAATTCTTTATTGTTTCTATGGTAAGTTTCATATGCATGTTTTTGAATTCAAAGATAAAAAATTCACATCAATGTTTATGTTGGAGTTTTAATGTCATTTTTACCTGAGCAACGGAAGGCTCATTTGCTATCGCGCATTGCGAAATATGGAGAGTTAACAACAAAGTCTCAATTTGGTGGTGTTAGCTTAATGATTGATGACGTTATGTTTGCTATCACGTCTGATAATCAACTTTATTTAAAAGGAAGCGATTTTTTAGAGACGCTTTATAAGGCAACAAAAATGGAAGCCTATATTTATCTGAAAAAAGGAAAACCAATAACGTTACGTTATTATAAAATCATGGATTCTTTATGGGAAAATCAGCAAAAATTAGATCAATATATTGATTTGTCATATCACTACAGCATGCAAGAGTATTTAGGCCAACGGAAAAGGCCATGCCGAATAAAAGATTTACCTAATTTAGGTGTCATATTAGAGAAAAGGCTAAGCCAAATTGGGGTTAATAAAGTTGAAGAGTTACGACTTATTGGTGCCAAAGCCTGTTATTTGAAATTAATGCGCAGCCATAATTTAAAAAATAGTGAGATTTTACTTTCATTAGCGGGGGCAATAATGGGATGTCATCGTTCCGTGTTACCCAACCAACTAAAAGCAGAACTATTAGATTGGTATAATGAATTGTCTTTTCAATAAAATAAACCTAACGACAGTTATTTTCTCTAGTCCTCATATGAAATTAGAGAAAATAACGTCGATTAGGCATTAACACTAACGCTGTGATTCAAGTGCTTTATTTGTTTCTCCTTGCTCAATTATTTGAATGCAGTTAATGATTTGAGGGAGTAAATCTAGTAATAATCGAATCTGAGTAACAACTAATTGAATTCGCCCATCATCAGCATTAGGTAATGAATTGATCCGTTCAATTAACTCGATATGAGGTTGTTTAAATGCTTTATCCTGCGCTGTTTTGTGACGCAAAGCAGCGTCGATATAACAAACAGTATCATTCAGCAACGTAAGTATTGTTTCATCTTCGATTTTAGAACGATGAACACCAAGTGCTGAAATATAGCTAAGTAAGGTGTGATTCAAACAGAGTAACTGGAAAGCGACCTCTTGGGAGGCTTGATAACTTTTTGGCTCTGATGACATATTCGAGATAAGTGAAGCGAGTTCACCATCGCTACTATGAGCATTACGGCGAGCAATTCGATAATCTAAGCTATTATCTTTTCCTTGGTAATATTGAATAAGAATAGCATCAAGGTAATAGCAGTTATTTGTCATTGTTTTTTGAATAACAAAAGGTAATTGGCGGAACTTCCAATCAGGCCAGATAAAACTGACCGCAAACCATGCAATAGCACAACCAATTAAGGTATCAATAATTCGAGGAAGAGCGACATCGTAGCCTTCACCAAGTAAATTAAAACTTAGCAGAACTAATAATGTAATAAATAGCGTGGCATGTGCATATTGTATCGTTCTAAATGCAAAAAAGAGCGTGCCGGTGATAACGATTAATACCAGTTGTCCTTCAATAGAGGGTACAAAATATAAAATAGGGAAACCGATTAAAATACCAATAATGGTGCCACTTACACGTAATGTTAAGCGTCTACGTGTTGCATTGTAGTTAGGCTGGCACACAAACAAGCTGGTTAATAGTATCCAATAGCCTCTGTCTAATTGGAAAAATTGAATAATTGCATAACCAATACAAAGCACGAGTGACATTCTAACTGCATGTCTAAAAAGTGCTGATTTAGGAGTAAGATGTTCTTTTATTCTTAATGCGATATCTCGCCATCCGGTTAAACCATCATCGGAAAGTTGAGTTTCTTCTTTTTGGTCATGGGATATTTGGTACTGCTCTGTGCTAATACTGCGTAAAAGCGCATCAATCCCTTGAAGGTTTTGCAATAAATTATTCAAAGGAGTCATTAATTGAGGTTCTGTGGTTGTATTTTTTAAATGATTGAGGGCATTTTCTAAATAATTAATGGAACGCTCGAGGGCGGGATTATGCTGATATTTTTTATGCCAAAGAATTGATTGTGCAACTTGTTCACAAGCCCGAGCCTGCATAGAAAGTAAACGTTGAAAACGAAAAAGCACATCACTGTGGCGCAATTCATTACTCAATAATTGATACTGGACATGAGATGAACTGGCTCTTTCATGAATATCTTGAGCTACAAAATAGTAATGAAGCGTAAAGCGACTACTGCGCTGACCTCTATCACCTTTTAGTCGGCTTAATAACGTGACTTTAGTTTGATTCATTGTGTCAATAAGCTGACTATTTGCCATAGCTAAACTATAAAGTGAGTGTTGATAGTCATCTTCAATATCAGGATCAAATAAAGTTGCTTTTGCCTCGAGGTATGTTGCGAGTTGCTGGTAGCAACGAGTTAAATTATCTTGCACAGGGCGAATAGGAAACAATAAGTGACCAACTAAGGTTAACGAGTTGTACCAAATAGCGCCTAGCAACAGCAAAATAGGTTGTTCATACCAAATAGGGAAAATAGGCATACCGAGCATAGTGTAGATGGCAATTAATAAAGCACCAAAAGCAATGGTAGCGTAGCGTTGTCCTAGCGCGCCTAATAAAATAAATCCCCAAGTTGAAATTGCTAGACCACAAAAGAATAAAATAGGGTAGGGATAAAGCAATCCTATTGATGCTGATGCAAGAAGAAAACAGCATAAGGTAATGACCAGGTTTTTTAAACGCCCGACAAGTCTGTCATCTAAGTCCGTTAATGCGGCTGCGACCACACCTAAAGTCAGCGGAATGGTGTATTTAGGCTCTTGACCTAACACCCAAGGAAACAAAGTCGTTCCTGTAAGTGCGATTATTATGCGAATATAATAGAGAAAGTGGCTATTATAGATAAATCGGCGGGCGCCATTTAGCAAAGTGAACACAAAAAGCCCTTAAATAAACAAGATGAAGATAATTACCTCTTAGAATATAGGGTTTATCACCGATTAAAAAGAGCTTAACAACAGACTATTTGTTATTTATTGCAGGAATTACGTATGGAACTGAAATCCACTCCGATGGGACAACGTTTAGCACAGCATCCTTATAATAGAGTCAAATTGTTAAATGCAGGTATTGAAGTCAGTGGTGAAAAACATCAGTATTTAATTCCTTTTAATGAATTGATTAATATTTACTGTAAAAAAGGGATTGTGTGGGGTGAATTAGAATTTTTATTGCCGGAAGATAAAGTGGTTCGATTACATGGAACAGACTGGGAGGAAACTCAGCAGTTCTATCGATATCTATTCCAAACATGGCAAATGTGGAGTCAAGAAATGAGTGAAATCAGTGCTCAAGTTCTTGAGAAGCAACTCCATAATATTACTGAAATTATGCAATCCAATAAATGGATAAAACAATCTAAGCTTAGTGAAATTCAACAATCTATAAAAGAAAGCTTATCGGCTATTCCACTTCCACTTGAACGCCTTACCCAATTTGATAATTGCCAAGTACTTTATCAGCAATGTTTAGAGTGGTTAAAACAAGGTGAATTACTTATTAATAAAGAAAATTCTGCGTGGATAACACAAATGCTAAATGAGCATGCGGAGTTTTTTAATACAATTGAATCATCTCCACTCAATGGATCACAATGTCGTGCGGTTATTAATGGTGAAGAGAATATTTTAGTCTTAGCCGGGGCCGGAAGTGGTAAAACATCTGTACTAGTCGCAAGAGTAGGATGGTTATTACGTCGAAATTTAGCACAAGCAGAGCAAATTTTGTTATTGGCATTTGGGCGTAAAGCGGCGCAAGAAATGAATGAGCGTATTTCAGCGCGTTTAAATGCCGATATTATGGCGAAAACATTTCATGCATTAGCATTATCTATTATTCAACAAGCGACAAAAAAACAACCTAAAATTAGTGAACTTGAAATAAATAGTGAAAAAAGAAGAGCGTTATTATTAGGCGAATGGCGAAATCAATGTCAGCAGAAAAAAGCGCAAGCAAAGGGATGGCGTGAATGGTTATCTCAAGAGCTTGATTGGGATATTCCAGAAGGTGAATTTTGGTATGATAGAAAATTAGAAAATCAAGTTGCTGTAAGGTTAGAGCGTTGGATTGGCTTATTAAGAATGCAAGGCGGTAGTCAAAAATCACTAATTGAAAGTGTACAACCTGAATATACAGATGCATTCAAAAAATATTTAAAATTATTATCGCCTTTATTAAAAGCATGGAAGATGGCATTAAAAGAAGAAGACGCGATAGATTTTTCCGGTTTATTACATCAAGCTATCAATCTTATTGAAAAAGGACGTTTTATTAGCCCATGGAAACATATACTTGTTGATGAATTTCAAGATATTTCGCCACTTAGAGCATCACTATTAACAGCATTAAAGCAGCAAAATAAACAAACGTCTTTATTTGCTGTGGGTGATGATTGGCAGGCTATTTACCGTTTTAGTGGTGCTGAATTATTATTAACGACCTCTTTTCATCATTCATTTGGAGAAGGCGCCGAATGTGCATTAGATACGACCTACCGTTTTAATGACACAATTGGTGATGTTGCTAATACGTTTATTCAACAAAATCCGATGCAATTATCTAAGCCTTTAAATAGTCTAGTTAAAGGCAATAAAAAAGCGGTTGTTTTACTATCAGATGATCAACTTGAAAATCTATTAAATAAAATGAGTGGTTATGTTGGTGACGATGAAACGATCCTTTTACTCGCCCGTTATCATTATTTAAAACCTGAACTATTAAAAAAAGCTAAGACACGGTGGCCTAAATTAAATTTAGAATTTATGACTTTTCATGCATCGAAGGGGCAACAAGCTGATTACGTTATTATTTTAGGTTTGCAAGAAGGTAAAGATGCTTTCCCAGCACCTGCAAGGGAATCAATTATTGAATTAGCGTTATTACCAAAAATTGAAGATTATCCTAATGCGGAAGAACGCCGTTTAATGTATGTGGCATTAACAAGAGCAAAAAAACAAGTATGGCTATTATTTAATAAACAACAGCCATCTTGTTTTGTTTCGGAGCTAAAATCTCAAGGTGTTCCTATACAGCGAAAACCTTAGAATTATTTTAATCTTTCTTTTAAATAACCTTCGTAATCAGGAATTTTAATTGTAGATTCTTGTGAAAACAGAGGCGATGAAATTAAAAAGTTTGCGGTTGCACGATTGGTGGCAACCGGAATATTCCATACCGTTGCTAAGCGTAGAAGGGCTTTAACATCCGGGTCGTGGGGAACGGCGTTCAATGGATCCCAAAAGAAAATCATAATATCGATTTTCTTTTCAGCGATCATTGCACCTATTTGTTGGTCACCGCCCATTGGACCACTTAGCATTTGAGTAACACTTAGGCCGGTGTGGTGGTTAATTAAATTTCCTGTGGTTCCTGTAGCAAATAACTTATGTAGAGACAGTTGTTCACGATTATTTTGAACCCATTCAAGTAATGAGCTTTTGCAGTGATCATGGGCAACAAGCGCGATATTTTTTTCTTTTAAGAGCGTGCGGTCAATTTGTTCCATTTGATACCTTTAAAAATAAATATAGTTATTGTTCCAGCTGTCAAAATACCTTTTTTTTATCTTACAAGCTATGAACGGATCAAGATACTATGATGTATCATAATATTTTCAATCTTCATGATGAACGGAGTATATAAATGGTGGACTCAGACATTTATGACATTTTAAGAAGTGTCAAAACAATTGCACTTGTTGGTGCGAGTAGCAAAGAAGATCGCCCAAGCTATAAAGTCATGAAATTCTTATTAGAACAAGGTTATGATGTTATTCCTGTAAACCCAGGTATGTCTGGACAAACATTGTTAGGTCAACAATGTTATACCTCATTAAAAGATATTCCTGTCTCGATTGATATGGTTGATGTTTTCCGTCAATCATCTGCTGCATTAGAGATCGCAAAAGAAGCGATTGAAATTAATGCCAAAGTCTTATGGTTACAAATTGATGTGATTAATGAAGATGCCAAAGAGTTAGCAGAAAAAGCAGGGTTACGAGTGGTTATGGATCGTTGTCCTAAAAAAGAAATCGAAGCGCATGGCCTTCCTTGGTAAAAAATTAAAATAAAATCGCCGAAAACAAATTCGGCGATTATCATATTTATTCAGATCACGGCTTATTTAGATTATTCGGTTAATTTCGTAATCGTGGAGCCTGTAATTGGCTACGAATTGACTGCGATAGCTCATCCAATGAGTCATTATCTAAGTGTTCATCTGAAACTTCATAAGTTATCTGCGCTTCAGCAAGATAAGTATGAACGGGTTGTCCTTCATCATCTTCCATCACAACATGGTACCAAGGTGCTGCTCGCAAGGTCACATTAGATGCAATATCATCCTCATTAGGCTGATCAAGGGAATATTCAGCATCCACATCGACAACAACGCCTAAGTAGCCGAGTAATTTATGTCTAACTTGCTGTCCTATCCCAAATTTGCTGGCGGTCATCATAGTATCACCTCCATATAGCCTTGCTTATTGGTTATATATATGAGGGCACAAAGTGAAATTTCAAGGATTTGAAAAAAATATAATCCTTTGCTTTCATTATGAATAAAGAACCTCACAAAATCAGATTATCTATTGTATAAAGAAAAGACAATAACCTGAGTAGAATTTTTATTTTAACAACATTATCAGGAGAGCATATGAAAATGGGTAGAGAATATATTATTCAAGGGCATGTGCAGGGCGTTGGGTTTCGTTTTTTTACTTATCAATGGATGAAGAAACAACCAATAACAGGTTATGTTTGGAATCGTGATGACGGCAGTGTGGGCGTAAGAGCGTTTGCAAAGGAAGGTGTGCTTAAAGAATTTGAAAATTGGTTAGAAGCTGGTGGCCTTAGAGGCGCCAAAATTACATTTTGGTCTGCTACATCTTGTGAATATGAATCAATGACAGATTTCTCAATCCGCCATTGTGAGTAGTGTGGTTTTTAGTTATTTATTATTAGAAGCTAATATTTTAAATACATTTAACGGGTTTAGGCAAACCAGCCAGTTTTGTGGCCTGCTTCGCTGGGCCTTTAGGAAATAGACGATAAAGGTAACGACTATTGCCTTTTTCTTCGCCATATTTTTGCGCAAGAGCTTTTACCAGCATACGAATAGCAGGGGAGGTATTAAATTCTAAATAAAATTGGCGAACAAAGCGGATAATTTCCCAATGTTGCTCTGTTAGTTCAATTTCTTCTATTTCAGCTAATGTTGGAACTATATCTTCACTCCACTCATTGCTATTTTTTAGATAACCGTGACTATCTGTCTCGATTTCTTTTCCGTTAAATACAAACATGTGCTTTATGACCAATCAAAAATAATAGCGTTAATTTAGCAAAAATAAGGAAAATACCCAAGCAGAACCCATAAATCGTTGATTAATTAAGCCATTGACTTGTAATGCGTTTAATTTTACATCAAACAGTACAATAAGACCTTTACAATATAAGCCTAGATGTTTATATTGCTCCCCATTGCGGAGGGGTGGCCGAGCGGCTGAAGGCAGCGGTCTTGAAAACCGCCGATGGGAAACCATCCGAGAGTTCGAATCTCTCCTCCTCCGCCATCTCATCATCTCCTAGCGTCTCCTGAAGTCTCCTAATTCCAGTAAAATCAAATCTTCGCACTAAATCATTGTCTCCCGAAGTCTCTTAACGTCTCTTGAAAGCTCCATTTTTTTGGGGTACAAATGGGGGAACATTATACCCCCTTAATATTTAATACCCCCAATATGAAATTAACAGTTAAGCAAGTTGATATCAGTAAGCCAAAAGAAAAGGACTACAAACTATTCGATGGAGGAGGTTTATATCTATTAGTTACAAAATCAGGAAGTAAATATTGGAGATTAAAATACCGTATAGATGGCAAAGAAAAGGTCCTAGCTATCGGTGTCTACCCAACCATAACTCTCGCGGAAGCAAGAAAGAAAAGGGATGACGCAAAACGGCAGTTATCTGATGGTGTTGATCCCAACAAGATAAAGAAGGATAAGAAAAGGGATTCAAAATTCGAGGGAAGCAATACGTTTAAAAGCATTGCTCTAGAGTGGTATGAGGGAAGAAAAGACCGATGGTCTGAAGGTTACCGCGATGACATGATGGAAGCATTTGAAAATGATGTTTTCCCATATATTGGAGATCGCCCAATAGCAGAGATTAAACCTCTCGAATTACTTGAAGTGCTTTCAATAATGGAGAAACGTGGTGTTACCGAGAAATTAAAGAAGGTGAGACAACGCTGTGGCGAGGTTTGGAAATACGCAATTATCACTGGACGAGCTGAATACAATCCTGCTCCTGACTTAGCTAGCGCATTTATTCCGCATCAGCGAGAAAATTACCCGTACTTATTAGCTGATGAGTTGCCTGAGTTTTTATCTTCAGTAGATAAGTACCAAGGAAGTCAGATAGTAAGAACCGCTTTAAACATTTTAATGCTTACTGGTTTAAGACCTGGAGAGTTACGAAAATCAGAATGGTCATTTATCGACTTTGAAAGTAGAACATGGAAACTACCAGAAAAAATAATGAAGATGGGGAGGGTTCATGTTGTACCAATGTCAGATCGGGTGATTTCTTTACTGCGTCAAATACAGCCAATAAGTGGCGATTACCAGTATATTTTTCCTAGCCGAACTAACCATAAAAAACATCTGTCCGAAATGGCAATAAATACAATGATTGGAAGAATGGGTTATAGAGGAAGGGCTACTGGTCACGGCTTTAGACACACCATGAGCACAATATTGCATGAGAAAGGATTTAATACAGCGTGGATAGAGTTACAACTTGCTCATGTTGATAAAAACTCTATCCGTGGTACTTATAACCATGCGCTGTATTTGGAGGGGAGAAGAGAGATGATGCAGTGGTATGCTGATTACATAGATGAACTGAGAAGTAAAAAGAAATAAAATTCAATTGAGGGTGCTTTCAGGGCAACGAGCATTATTAATTCGTTGCTCTATCCATTCATCCACTTCGCTTTCAATAAAACGAACCGAACGTGATCCTATTTTTACCTGCTTTGGAAACTCTCCTTTATCTATTAATTTGTAAGTCCATGACTTGCTATATCCCGTTCTATCTAAAACTTCATCTAAACGTAATAATTTATATTCCATCTTTCTCTTCCTTTTGCAGATTTCTGATGTATTGGCACATAACATCTTTGGTGTTGTACTTTGTGTGATTTAGAGGCTTAAACTTCGGTGTGTATTTATCGAGGATCTGAGTTGTTAGTTTGTCGTTGGGTATTCCATGGCTTCTGAGTTCGATTAAGCATTCCTTTGCTATTTGTCGTCGCGCGTTTTCCATTGCTTGTGCATTCATAGCCTTTGCCTTTTATTACGCAAAGTGACCATATATGGTTTACGACAGTTTTCTATTTCCACAGGATAGATATTCTTTCCTATCTTTATTTTGTGACTAACGATTATTCCTGTTCTATTGTATTTCTTTTTATGGGCTTCCAGTGCCTCATTAATAGCAATCCTTTCTATGGGCGTGACTTCATCGCGAATTATTAATCTCATAATTCACCTATGCTATTTTCCATTCACTTAATATTTTATTGCCGATATTAATTAATTCGTCTCTATCGACAGTATTAATTATCTTTCGTGGTTTGATATATGGTCGCCATATTAAAAGCATTGAGCCTTTATTATTACCGTTAACTGGTTTGTTTGTTCCTGCATTGATAAAAGATATTCTTCCTCCTGTAATTAGTCTCACTTCATCAACTGTTTCTAATGCAGAATTAAACCAACCGACAGAAGTATCAGCAGGAATTAACATCACGATAGGCTGTAATTGTTTTTTACATTGTTCGGCGGCTTTATTAATCCAAGGCTGAATATCTGAATAGGGTGGATTCACCCAAATAGCCCCGTAACTTTCCCAATCGCAATTTAACGAGTCGTCTTTTTCGGTGAGGTAATGAGAACAGAGAGCATTATTTTTATCGGCGGCAACATCTAAATAGAAACCGAATTCAGCGTCCAATGCTGTAAATAAAGGTAGGGGAGTTTGCCATCTATCACGCAATTCCTTTGGTGTATGGCTACCTCCGTAGTCAGCCTTCATTCTACGCATCCTTGATCATTAAGAAAGCTTCCATACATGCGCGTAGTGGGTTTTTATTTTCAGCTACATTCCATCCTGAGCCGCATTGCCAGATGTCATCTTTAGGATTCATTGCTATTTTATTTTCAATAATAATCGGCATGGCGTCTTCTGGATTATGGCAATAGTCAGTTCGATAAAATGAATTAAACATATCTTTGTCTTTTAGTGATTCCTCGCCATATAATTTAATAAAAACCGCTTTATTAATCTCGAAGTCAGATAGTTCGGTGTATTTATTCATTTTCTAATATCTCCTCTATCATGAGTTTAATATTAACTAAGTCCTGCTTTGTTATTGATATATCCCACGATGGAGATTTTAAGTTAAATTTATCTTTTATTGTCGGCTCAATTTCAAAACCTTCTTCTTCGTAGCCTTGTAAGTTCACATTATATTTATCTTTCATTCCATGCCTCACCACAAATAACTTCAACATCCCTCACTGACATTAAATATTCAGCACGTTTATTGCATTCCGATTGCGTGTATAAATCCTCAGATATTGGCACTGCATGATTGTTCATAATTAACAACAGGACGAATAACTTCATGTTTATTTTCTCTATATGCACATTTAAATATGTGAGCAATAACATCAACAGTCCAAGCATTGCCGTAGCATTTATATGACTGTGAATTTGAGACTATATTTTCACACCAACCATCGGGAAATGTTTGTAGTCTGGCGCATTCTGTAGGAGTTAATTTTCGATATTGCAGAGTGTTATTATGTTCCCACGAATTAGATGTGAGTGTTGGAGATTTTTCAGTGTGAATACCTCCATTGTTTTTCCCTCGAGGACGCTGATAGATTGCTACTTTCGGCTCTCTGTGCCCGCCTTGACATGTTGACAGTGTCGGGGCTTTTCCAGCATCAGAATAAATACGCTTTATCTGCTCATTGCCTTTGACATCAGAGGCGTTAGCAACATGAATTAACCCGTCTCTGGATTGCCTGATACTCTCTCTTGGCTCGCATGGTCTAAATACTATTTGCCGGCGACGTTTATTAAAGTATTCATCTTCACTTGCACCACATGCGTAATTGCTCATGATGCAATATGATTTTTCTCTATCAGTAATACTTTCATCATCAATAATATCTTTCAGCAAAATACCTTTATCTTCTGGCTGGCTAACTTCAAAATTAGTCCAGTAGTAACGCTGTCTATTTTGTGCTGATAATAACGAGCTATTAATAAGCGTTTTATTTACATAACCTAATGCACGCTCCGTATGTAATGTTATATATTCCTCAAATTCCTTTTTCATTTTTACATTTTCGAGCATGAATTTAGCATCTGGATTATTTTCTAATACATGACTCATTATTTCTAACGTCGTCCAAAATAATTTACCACGCTCATCCTTATCACCTAGTTGCTTTCCCGCAAGTGACCAACTCTGGCATGGAAATCCCGCAGTAACTAATCCTACACTTGACCAGTCAATATCCCACTCACGCCAATTATTAACATCACCTAATTGAATGTTATCTGGATAATGAAACTCAGATACTTTGTTAGCGAATTTATCTATTTCAGCGATGTAATATTTATCAAATTTAATTCCAGCTCGAGACAGCGCCAATCGCCCAGCGGATATTCCGTTGAACAGACTTAAATATATCATTTTGATTTCCTATGAATGTGCAGAACCCTGTATTAGCATGAGTAATACATATCCGATTATTTGCATGGTTGTTTAATCTAATTTATATAGCGGGGTTACTTTAAATGGTGAGCCATGAGATTGAAAATGAATATCTATATTTTCAGATGTAACAGCATCAGTAGTGAATTGCATTTTCTCATCATGAAATACAGGGTACATCCAAGCGACTGGTTGTAGATTGTTAATGTGTTCGATATATTCGCAAATTTTTATTAGCGTATCTAAATTAACATATGATCGTTCATGCCCAATGCTTAATACCTTAGCTTTATTTTTTAAATCAATCGCTAACTCCAATATCTCATCATTCATTTTTTATTTTCACTCCGTTGCTGATTAATATGTCTTCACATTTATCAATTCCATCAAAATAACCACTATCGTATTCGTTATGACAAATGCCTTTACGTTGTGGCAATTCAACCTCCAAACTCTCGCGTGATGCTTGCCACCAATGCCATGCTTGCCGAGTTGCTAGGTAATAATAATCGTCAGATTCTGAATCTATTTTAAATATGTCATCTTTATCTAATGTAGAATACTTTCTAAATTCTTCTTCAAACTGTCTCCTTGATTTATCCATCACTCCACCTTTCTATACCCAGCTTTGTATAAACGATTTGCGTAAACTAGAGCTTGAGCCATATCTACATCAAAATTACCGTCACGAGTAGTGGATAGGGTGTTAGAAATTTGATTAATTTCCTTTTCTTTAATTTCCTTACGCTTTTCATCTGCAATTTCCTTCGCTAAATCTGAGCAGTCGAAGCAAATATTTGCTGCTTTACCTTGGATTAAATTGTCCTTACTACCGCTTCCACCGCAAAAGTTGCAAACATTCCTAGGATCTGGTTCTGGCAATGTAAATTTCATAATTTGATTATGGTGTGTAAAACTATCCATTATTCATTCCTCTTCATTGCATCCCTGCGAGTTAAATCAAAAGATAATTAAAGCTGTCGCTAAAAATGCACCTTTAACATCTTTATTTGATGGATAGTAATATGCTGAATAACCATCACGAGGAACTGCTTTGTAATAACAAACATCAACGCGATCGCAATTAACCCATTCCAATTTATCGCTTTCACAAATAATGTTTTCTTTAATTGCAGCGTCGATAACTTGCTCTTTGGTTTGACTGCCTCGCATCATCAAAATAGTTTCGTTATTAGAATTTAGTAAATCTACTGTTTGCTTTTTCATATCTACCTCCTGTTTGATCCTGTTTGTTCTACTCAATTTAAGTTAGAGTTTAATGCTCTTATAGAACTTAATTATCTCTAAGCATTTAGGACAGCTAATGCCACCTCTGATAATATCCTTTGTTTTGTATGTGCATTCACTAGCATGTTCACCAAAAAATTGACCAGAACATAAAACCTTGAAATCATCATTAAATGGGTCTATTGCGTGCCACAGTGGTTCTTCTTCTTCGCCATCTTCATTAGTTAAAATCATCACGAGCGTATTCATATCATCCACCTATGCGCGTAGCTGTTCTGATACGTTGGTAGATTTCGTGTGCTTGAATTCTCTCTTCGCCGATATCGCAAGCACAGAAATATTCATAAGCTGTTTTTTCAGCTTCTCGATGGGCTTTAAAAAACTGTTCTTTTAATTGATATCTTGAAGAGCGTAACCAAAGACAGATGGGTCCATCTTCACTTTCGTATATGGCTCCAACAAACCAACCTTCACCAGGAGGTTCTGTTGGCATCCAAGCTGATACATTAGGGTTACCGTGAGTAAAATAGTTCTGGAAAACAGGTGTATTCTCTCCGACATCTTCACTCATATAAATACAGCGTTGCTCTAATTGGTTATCCGTTACCCACTGCATAATTTCATTACTATCTTCGGAATATGGCAGTTTTGAATGAGTCCAATAACCATTTTCATCATATTCTACAAATTCTGGAGTAATTGACATAAAGCCTCCTAAATCACATTAATAGCGTGACGTGGATACATGAGCCCAATCGGCGCAAAAGGAATATCATCTTCAAAATCAATCGGTGGCTGATTCTGTGGTGCTTGATTACTCGGTGCTTGTTTTGGTGCTTGCGGTTGCTGTGGCTGTCCCCATCCTTGATTCTGCTGTGGCTTCTGGCTTCCTGCCTGATTACCACTGTTACCGCCTAGCATCTGCATTGTTCCACCAATATTGACCACTACTTCTGTTGTGTATCGGTCTTGCCCGCTTTGGTCTTGCCATTTTCTGGTTTGCAGAGAACCTTCTATGTATACCTGACTTCCTTTTCTTAGATATTCACCTGCAATTTCTGCTAATTTGCCGAAGATGCATACACGATGCCACTCGGTTTTTTCTTTCATCTCACCGGTTTGTTTATCACGCCACGATTCCGATGTGGCTAGTGTGAGATTTGCTACTGCGCCACCACTCGGCATATAACGAATTTCTGGATCCTGCCCCAAATGACCAATGAGAATACATTTATTCACGCCTTTACTTGCCATTATGCAGCTTCCTTAAGTTCTTTAATCCGAATGCCTGTTACGTGTTCACATTCCTTTTGTGATTCAGTTCCAGCCAATGCATTCCATGCTTTTTTATACTCATCCATGATTTGTGATTGGTTCGTTGCTGCACTAAGGAAGTTCGTGTAATCAGCTAATATCTGCTCTGCCGTCCGTGGCGCTACGTTATGAACTTCCGCATCTGCATCAATTGCGGTTTCTTCTGTTGGAATACAGAACGCCTGAAATGCCGCGTATTTATATGCAATTGACATGGCTTTGTTTGTCGCTTTATCGCCGCTATCCATAGCTTCACCATAAGTCACTACCGTGTGTTTACTGCCGTCTTCCGTGGCGACAAAATCAAACTCAGCCTTAACCACAACGTAGAATAACTGACCACCTCTTTGCGTTTGTCTTTCCGTGACTGTGCGTTCAATGATCCGTGGAAGAATAAGCAATCCATGCTTAACCAAAGCCGGAGCAAGAGCGTTATATACCGCATCAATTCCTCTGAACATAAACCCTTGCTGTTGGTTTTTGCTTCCTTTCTTTATTCCTGTTTCAGCCATTTCCTTGGCTACATTACTAATCGCTTTATATACAGCAGTCATATTAATCTCCCAAATGCTGACCCGGTCGGCGATCGGTTCCGTAGTAATCGACTTCAAATTTATTACTCGGTGCAGAATTCCTTTCTGCATCACGTAACGCTTGAATATGTGGAGGAATAGGAGGGTGATTTTTTGATGCGTCCAAGTTCATATGTAGTAGCTCCATTGCTAGTCGCTTTTCTCTCTCCTTCACGCTCGTATTCGGCAAATGCCCCTCAATCATTGCAATAGCTTGAGCCAGAGCTTCCTCTCTGTTTTTTGCTAATGACGGTGATGTTAGGCGAGGGTATTTATCGGTAGGGTATGAGTTAGAAACGTTCATTGAAAATCTCCTGCAAAGTCCTTTGTTGGTATCGACAGTCCTTGTCGTCCTAACACTTCCGTTTGATACATAAATTCATCGTGTTCGCGTTCCTGTGATTCTTTACGCTTCCTGCGTAATTCTTCTAACCATTGTTGACGCCTTGTCATGCAACCCTCCTGAAATACAACTCATTGAGTATCTTTGCGACTACTTCCCCTCGCCCTGAGAGATGAATAGCTGCTGCGAGTGACTTTGCGTCATACTGATTAATGATGTAATCAACGACTTCTGATGGCTCTGGTTGGTAATATTGAGTAAGTTCCCTGAATGATTCTGTTTCAATGCGGACATCGTTAAGATTCTGAAAGGCTATTTCCGTGCCATTATTTCGGTTTCTACTTGTCATATCTGCATAGGTGTAACGTATGGTCAGTGACATACTTTCCTCCTGTAAGCCATCTTCTGTAGTTGGCTAGCCAACCGCCAGACATCCTTGTTATTAGTTGAGACGGCTATCCTTGCCGCCTGACGAGCAAGCTGTAAAAAAGGAGTAGTGATACGCACCGCCATGCAATCACGCATAGTGATGTAATATTCTGATTTCATTGTTACCTCGCTAGGTGAGCGATAGGGTGGTTATCTGGTGTTGGTGCGGTGGGTTACTGTTGATGTATTTCTTTGATATCTAATTCCGTGATGTTTGCTCTGCTGATTAAAACTCCAAATAAATACATGTGTTCGGCACAATCACCTTCATCTTCTACTTCAATATCCTTTTCCCAAGGTTCGCCATTCCATTTGCAAGTTACTTTGAACATTGGCATATCATACTCCCTCCGTTATTAACTAAATACGATGCTAGTTGCTTTCGTTTTGTAGATATCCAGTTCCATCGCAGCATTCGCAAATTCTCAATGGAGAATGGATAATTTGCATAACTTCAGACAAATAGTTATCAATCATTTCTTTTAATTCCCACTCGTTGCTTGCAGAGAATGACTTAATTGCTGTGTAGTTTTTGTAATTTTCTTGTTCGTGTGTCATTTCATAAATTGAAACTTCTTTAGATGTAGCTGTTTTAAAGTACAGCTTCTCTCTTTGCTTTTTTGTTCTTGCGAATACATCCCTATAAGAATAAGTGTGAGGTTTAAGCAAAGGAATAATCTTTTTAACTTCAAAGCAGAAATCATAATCACTTGTGATTCTTGCTATTTTTGTATCAATGTTATTGATGATATGTTGGCGAACCAAATCATACATTTCCTTTGATGATATTTTGCATGGACTATTTGACCGAACAGGTTCGGGAGTGACTATGCAATCTATTAGGGAGTGTTTTATGTTTTGATTTGTTACTGAATACTTCTCATCTGAAAACCCAACTCTTTTAATTGCAGGGTAATTAAACTCAGGTGATTTTTTAAAGTTTTCCACTTCGCAAATGATGTTGAATTTAACGTTAACTTCAACAGAGTAATCAGGTTTAACGTCATACTTTAGTGAGTAAAGTGAGTCGATAATATCGCCATCATAATTATCACAGTCACCAATCGCTATTTCATTTGGTAATTTATCGCTTGCCAGTTCAGGGTTCTTTAATTCATACCTCTTATTTTCTCTCTCACCTGAAATTACCTTCTCTACTTTTGATGGGAATTTTCCAATCGAGTACCAGTGGGTATGGAATGTTTTAACTGGACTCATACCATCAAACAGAAGCTTATCTAAAATTGTTTTATGATAATCAAAGTCATAGCCCTTGGTTGCTGTGCAGTCGGTTATGAAACACTGACCAGCATCTGTTTTTATAATTTCAATTTCTATCGGCTTACTTTCCATCTCTATCTCCTATCTATTAATCAACTCACCACAGCCCACAGAATGGACTGTAATTAGTTAACTGCGCGCCAGAACATATGCTATTTTTTCAAGCTCAACACCTAGGTCATGAGACATCTTGCTAATGAATTCACCACCTTTGAAAGTTGAACTCATTTGATTGTTAAACCAGTCTTTAAGTCCTGTAAATGCAGGCGCTTCATCAGGTTCGGATATTACAGTTGCGGCATTAGCAACCTCTCCACATATGGAGCACTGTTTGTATGAGTCAGGTTCGCCATCCCATATTCCAGATGAATATAGGTATTTCTCGCCCTTTAGTATCTTTCTATGGCATTCACAGCACTTATGATCTTTCCTTGCTGTTCTATAAACTTGATTAAATGCTTGTGGTAAATCACACATATTCATCACCTCGCCGTAACCCCGAACTCACTGCTCGGCTGTTTTGTTTTAACTCCTGAAAATACTGCTACATTAGGTAAGCAACAGTTATCTCCACTTGGATAATGCTTTGTTGGTTTGAGAGAGAGAACAGGGCGTTCTGGTTTCTCAACGCCAAATATTGAATCCCATATTTCTTCCACTGAGCGACTTCTCATAGCTATCTTTCGAGCCAAAAACTCACCTTGCTTTCTGCGTCTGCGAATTTTTGAGTTCTCTTTAAAAGTTATTGTTGCCATATTTGCCTCCTAAGTGATCTTTGGTGATTGGCGGTAGGTGCTGATCTCCTACTTGTGAACAGTCCCAGCTACTTTACTGGTTGCCCACGCCTGCTAGCATTCAGCTGCTAATCAGCCTTAGCATTCACCAATCCCAAAAACCACTCAGTGGTTGCTCTGAAAATTTATTCTGAGCTTTCCTAATTGTAAAAGAGCGAACATCCTGTTTATCTATGGCTCCTTGCCTTCGATGAGTTATATATTGAACCAATAGTTCACATAAATCAAGAACCAAAAGTACAATATTTTATTATCATAGTGAACTTTTAGTATATTTTGTTGTTTTTAAAAGGTATTTATTTTTTTGTAAATATTTAAAATTAGATCTTAATCACTAATTTATTTAGGCGGGATGAAAAAAATCCCTCATATAGAGGGATCAAATAAAGGGCGTGAGGTTAGTATGATGTGCAGTTAACGGTAGAGCCTAATTTTGTACAGTTCGTTGTTGTTACTGGTTTCTTATAAATGTTTTGCTGTTGTTGCCATAGTAACAGGCTTTGTTGTGCTGATATCGCTCTAATAGCCGAAGCTCCATTATCTTGTCTTATTTTTTCTGGCCCATATTCAATAAGAGAATTATTTTTAAATATAAACTTATAGTCGGCTTTATCATAAGACCAACCAGACATAAGCCTGTTAGCATAAATTAATATTTCATAATCATTGCTTGACGCATTCCCATCAGGGTTACCCATTATTGATATAACATTGTCTTTACTCATCCCAGAATGTATTGATGATATTTTTTCACCTGTTACACAGCCTGACAAAGCAATGATAATAATTAGAAAAATTTTTCTCAAAGCATCCTCTTTTTAATGATTAAAAGTTAGACAAATCGCATCATCATTTGAACTACAACACCAATAATTTTACAGTTACCATTTATAGTAATTGCGGGGTAAGCTGGGTTTAACGCTTTAAGATATTTAGCTCCATCCAAGACAAGTTTTTTGAATGTTGCTTCATTTGTATCAGTAAGTTTGGCTATTACTAAACTTCCATTTATAGGCTCTCTTCCTGTATCAACAAGGACTAATGAACCTTCAGGAATACTGACTCCTGTTGGTGCCGTCATTGAATCACCTTCAACTTTAAGCCAGAAAGCAGATCCTTGAACAGCTACTTCAGACTCGTACCATTCATCGATCTCACTAAGCGTATATGGCTCACATGCTTCTGTCCAATTACCAGCCTGAACAAAACTAATTACAGGGTATTTGGGGGCTGGTCTATAAGGTCTTGGATTACTAACATTTGCATTATTTACACTTTCCTGACCGTGTTGCAACCAGACTATATCTACTGAAAGTAATTTAGCTAGCTTATTCATCACTTCCTGTCTTGGTAGTGATTCGGCATTAAACCACTTACTGACGGCCTTAGTGGTTACGCCAAGTTTGTTAGCTATTTCTGTCGCTTTGCCATGGTCATCAAAACCAGCATCTCTTGAAGCCTGCGCAAGCCTCTTGGCAAATGATTCACGCACGTTATTAATTTGTACCATACGTTCAATAATAAACATCTTGAAAGGAACTGTCAGTTCAACTAATATATGTACTGAAAGTTCATTAAGGAGACTTCTATGCACGATTTAAGGGAACCAATTAAACAGATTGGCGTTGCAGAAGTAGCAAAGGCATGCGGAGTAAGTGAGCGAGCTGTTTATAAATGGATTGATAACGGTTTTCTACCAAAAACAGAGTTCTTTGGAAAAACCAATTATGCAAAAACAATCCAAACCCTATCCAAAGGGAAAATAAAAGCTGAAGACTTACTAGCCATTAGCCAAAAAAAATTACTTGCTGCTTAGTTTCACCCGCTCTTTAACATCATTAACCCGCTCAGAGTAAATTCTCAGAGCAAACAATCCGCTCATATGGAATGAGCCACGGATCATTACTTCCCAATATGGGAAGTAATCTAAGAAGGAATTTAACAAATGGAATACGGAAACACATGCAAAACAGTTCGCGACAAACGAGCTATTGAATTTAGAACACGTCATTTAGTTAGTAACGCACTTCAAATATTGCGAGATGGGGATCAGCGAGAAATTGCACAAGCCACATCACGCTCAGACTCGACTATCTCAAGAAGAATCCAATCTATTGATGGTGTATGCGAAATGCTTGCTACACGTCGCGTAGTTGGTTTTGTCAGGGAAGGAGAGAAAGTTATCACTGATGCAGACTACAAACTCTATTTAGAAAATATGGCTGAACTATCGAGATTAAAACTTCAGGTCCATGCATATGAAAAAGCCTCAATTGCGGGAACAACTGAGGCCTTTAGAGAAGAACAATTGGGTCTGTTCTACTAACAAATACACTGTATCAATAACCAGTAATTACGACAAGGGGAATTTAGGTTTCTCTTGTCTGATACAGCTAATTAATGGAGTAATTATATATGAAATTAACAAAGAAACAAAGACATGGAGGTTGCCAGGTATGAGCGTTGGTCACTTAGGTGAAATGAAGCTTAATCGTGATAATCCTGTTCCAGAAGCTCTACCTAGTAATTTTAGAACTGAGGGATGGGTTTATGTCTTAAGCAATGAATACATGCCAGGCATCTATAAAGTTGGCATGACAACTATCTCGCCAGAAAACAGAGCTAAAGAGCTATCCTCCGCAACTGGTGTTCCAGACAAATTTAAAGTTGAAGCATCTTTTTACTCTGAATGTCCTAGTAATGATGAGTCTGAGATTCATGAGTATCTATCTGAATACAGAATTAATGATTCTAGAGAGTTTTTTAAATGTGCTCTTGAAGACATTGTAGATACATGCTCCGAAGTTTGCCTGGCCAGAGTGGGAGACGATATCGCTGATATAGCGGATTCATTCGACATTATTTGTACACATAACTTGGATGAATTAAGGCTTGGTGATCTATTCGAATCATTAGGATTGAATATTTTTGGTTGCAAGCTTTCTGCTGCTGAAAGGTTAATAAGATTAGCAGCTCAACTATTACACAATAAATTTACCGATCAGCACTCTCTATATTTTACAGAAGATACTGCATACCTAGTAAAAAGCACCATGGGGAAGCAATACGATGAGTATCTAAAAAATGAAGAGGAAGCAAATAATAGTCATAAATTAGCAAATAAACCGGAGGTACCTTTCTAATGGCCAGAGCAAGAAATATTAAACCAGGCTTTTTTACCAATGACGACCTTGCTGAATGTGATCCATTTGCACGAATCCTATTCGTTGGTTTATGGACTATTGCAGATAGAGAAGGTCGCTTAGAAGATAAGCCACGTAAAATTAAAGCAATGGTTTTGCCATACGATGACGTTGATTGTGAAAAATTACTCGCACAACTACACAGTAAAAACTTTATTACCAGATATGCAGTAGATGGAAATGAGTTTATTCAGATTAATAACTGGAAGAAACATCAGAACCCTCACGTAAAAGAAGCGGCTAGTGAAATACCAGAACAAGTAATGCAACCTACTGAAAACAAAGGAGCACCAGAAAAGCACCATACAAGCACAGTGCAAGAATCAGAAGAGCATACAACAAATCCTGCTGATTCCCTTAACCTGATTCCTGATTCCCTTAACCTGATTCCTAATAACACCCAAGCCGAAAACACGGCTTGTCCTAGCGAGTCAGAAAATCAATCTGCAAGTATTCACCAAATGTCTAGCAAGTATGCATTCGAGGGAGAGGTGATCCGCCTAAACCACAAAGACTTTGCTGAATGGCAATCGCTGTATTCAAACATCGACTTGGTGCATGAGCTAAAACGACTAGATATCGAGTTCAGAGCCGCTAAGCCTAAAAACTGGTTTATCACTGCAAGCCAGAAGTTAAATTACCAAAACAAGAACTCAGGTAATTCATGGAAAGCCACGCCGCCTAAGCGAGCTGTAAACGAGAATTTTGCATCCAAGGACTACGGTAAAACGGATGCGCCAACATGGATGAATTAAATCATGAGCCTATCAGACAAAATCGAGCAAATTGAAAGGCAGCTTGAAAATCTAAGTAAACCGCCAGCAGAAATACCAAACACCGAAGTAACGATTGTTGAATTAACCTGCGCTAAGCATGGCGCATATCAAGCCAGAACTCGTTCAAGTAAAACCGCGATATCAATTCCATCGCGACCAACACCTTGCCCACTTTGCCTCATGGAAGAACTAGAAGCCTTGAAGATCGAACAGCGTGATTCGGATATTCGTTTCAAGAAGAAACTCACTGAGAAACTGCTTGATGATCTGCATGTTCCAGAGCGCTTTAAATCTTGCACACTGGATAACTACGAGGCTGTGAACAAGGATGCTCAATACAATCTCAATGTCTGCAAAGCCTACGTTAAAAAATGGGAAGATCGCCTAAAAAATGGCGGTGGTTTAGTGATGTGCGGAAAGCCCGGTACCGGTAAAAATCACCTGGCATTAGCAATAGCGAAAAGTGTTGTTGAGGATTATCAAAATTCTGCGCTATTCACGACAGCATTACGAATTGCAAGAAAGTTTAAATCCACTTGGAGTAAGAATTCTACCGAAACAGAATTTGAAGTTATTCGGATTTACACAAAACCAGATTTGTTAATCATTGATGAAGTTGGTGTGCAGTTCGGCTCTGAGGCAGAAAAGCTAATCCTGTTTGAAATCATCAACACTCGTTACGAGAAGATGAAGCCAACAATCCTAATTAGCAACCAAACCAGAGAGGAATTAGGTACATTCATTGGCGAGCGAGTTATTGACAGGATGAATGACGGCGGTGGTTGTACGTTGGCTTTTACATGGGATAGTTACCGAACAAGAAAGCAAGTTGCTTAACACGCAAGAGGATTTTTAGATGAGAGGAACATTGTTTCACAAAGATTATCCGTATCCAGATTTAGACTACTGCTACAAAAATTACGATAAATTAATTGATAACCAGCAGTGGATAAATAACCCACTCATAAATATTTCAGAAACCCCGCTTAAAATTAAAGTTACCCCACTGAGAAGAAAATTGGATAAATGCTTTCCAAGGGGCAAAGCATATATGCGAGTTAGCAAGTGTGAGTTTATGGCTAGCAATTAATCGAGGTGTTGAGTGATGAAAGGTTTAAATTTCAAGAATCAAACAGATCGTGGGGAGCATCTAATGCAGGGAACTAATTGGGTTAATTTTGAAGCAGAAAAACCGCCAGTATCACATACAGAATTGGTTATCGAAAATAAGTCAGGAAAAAAAATTGTTGCCAGATATTTATCTGGTGACTGTTTTGGTGGTGATCTTGGTTTTTATGATCACTACGACAATCCAATACGTGGTTTTAAGTGTGTTAGGTGGCTGGCATTGCCAGAGGGTGAATGATGATAGAGAACAAAAAAGGAAAAGTTAATTACTTCGTCTTGAAGTGCCAATTGTTGAAATTCACAGGGCATTATGCAGACAGTGATTATATGGAAAGTATCGCCAGTGAAATTCTAGATAAATACGATATCTATGAAAAGAAACAGTATCGAGAAACTACACTAATTCAGCGAATTAACCATATCTGGGTAATTCCAATTTTCATGATTTGCATTGTTCCTCAATGGTTAATCACTGGTAGCACTGGCGTTAGGCCATCAAGCAGAGTAGGCAAGTTGGTTAACTGGCTAATAGGTAGACCATAGCAGCATGGAACAGGAGAGCTAACAGTGACAAAGAAACAGCGTGAAAAGTTACGGATGCTATTTGGTGGGCGGTGCGAGTATTGCGGTTGTGAGTTACCAGAAAAAGGGTGGCATGCGGATCATATAGAGCCAGTTCTACGCGGGCCTGATTTTATTGTTGATAATGATAAATCGGAAAACGTCGTTCCAGCGTGTGCGCCGTGTAATTTATTCAAGAAAACATATTCGATTGAGGATTTTAGACACGAGATTAAACAGCAAGCAGATAGAGCTAGATTGTATTCAGTTAATTTCAGAACAGCGGAGCGGTTTGGGTTGATTGAATTAGTCGATAGGCCCGTAGTTTTCTGGTTTGAGCAGTATCAGCAGGAGGTTAGTAGTGGGTGAACTAAAACCTTGCCACCACTGCAGATCAGAAAAACTAGAGGTCATGCAGGTATTCTGCAACTCCTTTGTTCAATGTAAGCACTGTGGCGCAAGAGGCCCTATTGCTGAAAATATGGAATTAGCGGTCAAGTGTTGGAATGCACGAGGTAATTATGGAGAACTTCTGTCTACACGAATCAACGAAAAAGCTATTTGATAACAACGTAATCGAACTACTTAAATCCCACCAAAAACTCAGTGTCACAATCAAGCCATACAAGCCCAAAAGAAGCCTTTCTCAAAACTCATTAAGCCATGTTTGGTACAAAGAAATTAGCGACTACTTGATTAAGTCAGGTCGTGAGTTCTGTACTGAATCGTGGGTGAAGGAAAGTTTAAAGGCCACTTACTTGGGGTTTGAGGCAACTGAATACACCGATGTGTTAACAGGCGAAAAAACGCAACGAGAGACACTTAAGCGCACTTCAAAATTAGATAAAGGGGAAATGCATCACTTCTTACAGAGAGTTGAGGCATGGGCTTCGCAGTTCGGTTTGATACTAACTACTCCAGAAGATAGCGAGTATATGAAATTGAAAAGGGAACAGGATGAATAATTATGGCTAGAGATAACTTTCCAATAGAAAACGCAATCACAATTATCAAATCCGTAAGGCATTTAGAGTTATTTGACACCAAAACAGCTCTCTTAATGACAGGTTTAACGATCAACCAATGTCGAGAAACAATCATGCATCTCAAAAAGATAGGAGCAATAAGAAAGTCTGATAAAAGTGCGTGGAAGTTTGTCGTTTGTGATAACGCGATACAGTTAATCAAATCATATGCTGGCGATAGAGAAGAGGTAAAAATAGTTAGACAGAAGGCGAGAGAGTTTAAAACTCGGCCCATGAAGTTTGTGAAAAAGGCAAACACGGCAGGCATGGGTAATCCGATGTTGATGAAAATAGACTCGTTACTCAAAGGAGTCCGTAATGAACTGCATGTCATGCAATAGACAGCTAACAGATGAGGAAATTTACGTGTGTGATGAGTGCGTAAATGAATATCCACATCTTGAGGTGATGGAAATAGTGAAAGGAGAGGGAGATGCAGAAGCTAAGGCGACGGCGCTGTAAAATATGCCGAGAATGGTTTCACCCTAAATATGACAATATTGAATGGTGTTGCCCAGAACATGGATTTGAATTATCCAAACAACGAAGAAATAAAGACAGAGAAAAAGCGATAGCAAAACTTAAAAAGGAGCAAAGAGAAAAGGAAGTTAAAGCAAAAGATAAACTCAAAGTCCGCAAGTTAGCAGTAAAACCCCTCTCATATTTCATCAAACAAGCACAGACCGCATTCAACGCATACATCCGTGAAAGAGATAAAGACCTCCCGTGTATCAGTTGTGGTCGTTTTCACGAAGGTCAGTATCACGCAGGACATTATAGAACGACAAGAGCAATGCCAGAGTTGCGTTTTGATGAAGATAACGTCCATAAACAATGCGCCCCATGTAATAACCATCTATCGGGAAATATCGAAAATTACACGCCTCGACTAATAGAAAAAATTGGTCAAGAGCGTTTCGATCGCCTAATGAGTTCTCATGAGTTGCCAAAGTGGAAGCGCGAGGATTATGAGCGGATACGTGATCACTATCGAGCAAAGTTGAAGGAGCTGAAAGATGAGGAGCGATAAATACAAAAGCCTACTAGTTGCTATTACTGTGGCAAGACGGTTATCCAGAGAGTCACTAAAAAGGCAAAGTTTTAGCGTGGTTCAGCTACCTATGGGCATCTTATCAGTATTGGTTACTAGCGATGCAAAGCGTAGGAAGAAATCTATTGTCTACTCAGTAAGTGGCGATGGTCATCACACAGTATTACCGGAGGCGAGATGAGACTTGCAGATTTACCAAAATATTTTTCACCAAAAAGCATTATGTTTAGTGACTCTCCATCTGCAACAGCGACTGATAATCTAACAATCACTGATGTAATGGCCTCGCTTGGTTTGGCGACCTCTAAAGCGAGAATGGGGATTGAGTTGTTTTTGGCGAAACAAGGGATCAATCAACCAACTGAAGCAGTGGAGAGTATTCATCAATATGCAATAACTCAGGCTCACAAATATAGTGCTATTGGAAAGCTTAGTGAGAATGATAGAGGAACACTTCTGCAAATACTCGCAAATTATGCATTTCAGGATTATGCAAGAAGCGCAGCCAGTAAAAAGGCATGCCCTGATTGTGACGGTGGATTTATTGAGGTAGAGGTATTCACCACTAAACAGCACACCCACTTTGCAGCTAAAGAAATTATTAAATTCAACAAGAAGATGGGAGTGAAAATAACTCCATCTGACTATTCAAAATACAGGGAGATTAGAGAAAAAACTAAGGTGATTTGCAAAACCTGCAATGGGAAAGGGGAGGTGAGTCACTCGTGCCGATGTAATGGCAGGGGTGAAACTTTGGATAAGGTGGAAACAAAAAAACAAGGAATTCCAGTTTTTAAAACTTGCCCTAAGTGTTCAGGTCGTGGCTATTCAAGATTGCCGGCAGAAGATGTTAGGCGAGAGATATGCTCACAATTGTTTGAACTGCCAGAAACAACCTGGCGTAGAAACTTTAAACCATTCTACGAGATGTTGATTCAGGAGTGCTTTAAGGAAGAGGCTAATGCAGAAAAAGTTCTACAAAATGTAACAAAAAGAGAAAATGAATATATAAATTAGCTTGTGAGTAGAAATAAGTTGATCTTTTGGCGGAGATGGGCTATCGTGATTCTAACGATGAGTTATTGCCATTTCGTTAACGTTAAAAGAATTCAAGACCTCGCTTCGGCGGGGTTTTTTGTTATCTGGAGTTTGTATGTATGACGAATTCGAAGGGTTCTAAATATCCAACTAGGGCTGACTTGGCTAAAGCTAAACCCTACGCCGAGCGCGATAAATTGTCAGAAGAAGAGCGCAAAGAAAGGAGTCGGAAGTTTAATGATTCTCTATTTTTCGGCAATGGGTATCTCAAACTTTAATTCCCCCGAATTCGAGGGTGTTACCTTCATTGATGAGGGTAACATAGTTTAAGTTATTGATATTTATCCAGAGTGCTTATTTGCATTGTGGTAATCCAACCATCCGGAATTACCGGATAGTTCACATTCAGAAGATCGCTTAGGCGGTCTTTTTTCGTATATGCCGACCACAGAATCAATCACAACACCTCACATTCACACAAGAGCTGTGAGTCGGCGTTCTATTAACTAATTCCTCCAAATAGGGGGTGAGTATGAATCATATGAAAGAAAACCCCGATTTATGGGCTCAAATGCTTAACCTCATCGTTATGAATAAAGAACAGGGAATTAGTGCAATTCTAGCTGGCTCAATGGCAGTTCTTCGAGGTCGATACAATGGCGGTGGATGGGGCAAGACTCTTATTGACGGCTTGATGTGTGCATTCTTCGCTTGGTTTGTAAAAGACCTATTAACTCTTCTTGGTATTAATCACGAGTTGGCATATCTAGCTAGCGTGTTTATTGGGTATGTCGGTGTTGATGCGTTAAGTAAAATTATTAAAGGCAGGGCGGGGGTGAAAAGTGAGTAAGTTTAGATTAAGCAGACGTAGCGAAGAAAACCTCCGTGGCGTTCATCCTGATTTGGTTAAGGTAGTACATCGAGCATTAGAAATTACCGATATTGATTTTATGGTGATTGAAGGTAAGCGTAACGAAGCCCGTCAACGACAATTAGTTGCAAGTGGTAAAAGTCAAACAATGAATAGTCGCCACTTAACTGGCCACGCTGTTGATTGTGCTCCTCTGGTAAATAACCAGATCCCATGGAACGATTGGTCATACTTTAAAAAAGTCGCTGATGCCATGATGCAAGCGGCGAAAGAGTTCGGCGTCGATATCGAATGGGGCGGTAACTGGAAAACATTTAAAGATGGCCCTCATTTCCAATTAACCCATAAGACATATCCAGCATGAACACGCTAACTAAGGTATTGGCTGGACTACTGGCAATATCCGCATTCTGGCTATGGTGGGTAACAGATGATTACGACAAATTAAGTAAAGATTACAGCGCAGCAACCAATCAGCTATCTCGTCAGCAAGCCATTACAGAAAACGCCAACCGCACATTCAGGATTATCAATAATGTCTCATCGACTAATAGCGAAAAGCGGAATAGGTCAGCCGTGGATTCTGAAAAAGTTAAAACGGTTATCAAAACTGTTCTTATCAATAATGATTGCGCCAATACTGCTATTCCTAATGACGCTCTTATCAGGATGCACGACTATTCAGAAAGAATACGTGCCAGTGGAACATATAGCGATACCGGCACACCTAACCGCTGATTGTCTATTGCCATACATACCCGAACAAATGACATGGGGAGAATCCTTAATGTTAAATATCTCCCTGTTATCGGTTATTGAGCAATGTAACTCAGACAAGAAAGCAATACGGGAAATTGAACAACAACGACAGGTGATGAAATGAATCAAAAAAATGAATCTGAATTTGACGCAGTAGTTAAACCAATAATGAAGTATCTTGCAGAAAACTATCATCCTCACGTTAAGGTTGTGGTAGATAGCTCCACCGCAGAACTCGTTGAGGTTCATAACTCAATTTCTACAGATGAATTTATCAAAGATTAATAACGAGCCTCGCAATAGCGGGGTTTTTTAATGGCTTCTTCGCAAATAAGTGAGGTGGTCCATATCTTGCTGACGGGTAAGCCGTAAGTGACCAAAGTAACGTAGTGATACGTGATGATGGTTGCGAATAGTCATAATGATTTACTCCATTCTTCGCTAATAGATATATAGCGTACAAATTTAGTGTCACGCCCGACACACATAAACCAAAGAACCTTTCAGGATGAGCCTTGAGGATAATCAGCAGTGGTCTGGTTAACCCTCTTTGGGCTGGTTACTCCTGGGCGCAAGGTTCATCTCTAAAAGGAACTAACTATGAAACACTTAATCAAGAAATCAGGTAATCAACCAGTAGTAACAACTGACGTCATCGCTAATGAGTTTGGAAGAGATCACTTCCGAGTGATGAATAGTATTGAATCGTTAATTGCATCTCAACATTTAGGAGCCTCCGATTTCAGAGCCTCCTCTTATGTTACTAAACAGAAAAAAGAACTCCCTTGTTATGAACTAACTGAGCGCGGGTTTCTGATCGCGATGCCATTTATTGGTGGGGAGAAAGCAAGGGATGGGCAAGTTAGACTAGTTGATAGTTTTATTCAGTTCCGTGAAAAAGCAGCGAAAGAGGCTAAAGTTCAAATAGAGCGCAACATTGCTCGAATGGAATATAAGCCAATGACCGATGCTGTGAAAGAAAGCAAGATCCAAGAAGGTAAAGAACCGGCTCATTATCATTTCAGTAATGAAGCTGACTTAATTAATCGCATAGTGCTTGGTGTATCGTCTGCAAAATTCAGAAAAGACAATGACATTGGCAAAACCGACCCAATTCGTGATTATCTTTCACATCAGCAAATCCATGCAATAACCGAACTACAAAGAGCTAACACAGTGTTTATCTCGATGGGGTGGGATTTTGAGCAACGAAAGGATGAATTAACTAAGTTGTTCAATAAAAACCATAAGCAACCATTACTTGATGAGATGCATAGATTAGCAGCGTAAAATTGCGCTTTGCTTATAAATCAATAAATTACCGATGCACTAAAAGTTGCATCACATGAATAAGCCCTAGTGGCCTTTTTTATTTAAGGAATGGATATGGCACTGACAGTTAAGCAAGAAAAATTCTGTCAGGCATACGTCGAAACAGGTAATGCGTCTGAAGCTTATCGAATGGCGTATGCCACAGATAAAATGAAGGCAACCTCAATAAACTCAAAAGCGTATGAATTGTTGAATAACGGTGAGGTTACGGTGAGGGTTGCGCAACTTCAACAAGAGCACCGGACAAAGCACGACATTACCGTTTCTGATTTACTTAAAGAACTGGAAGAGGCTCGGCAAAAAGCACTATCCGCAGAAACACCGCAAGCATCAGCAGCAGTGGCGGCAACAATGGGAAAAGCTAGATTAACCGGCTTGGATAAAGTTGTTATCGATCTAACCGCTGACGTGAAAGTCGAGAATCGTTCTATCAAGGATATATTCGATGGCTAACCCTTACTTTAAACCATTTGCAGTAAGTGCCCCTTATAAGGTGGCTTATGGTGGTCGAGGTAGTGGTAAATCATACTTCTTTGCGGAACTAGCTATTGAAGTCGCGCGCAGAATCAAAACAGTTATTTTGTGTACTCGTGAGTTTCAGGGTTCGATTAGTGACTCAGTACATAAGTTGCTTTGTGAAACCATCGATAGGTTAGGCTACACGAACGAGTTCGAGATACAAAAGAACACAATTATTCACCTTGGCACTGGCGCTTCATTCGTATTTGCTGGTATCAAAAATAACGTCACTAAGATTAAATCAATTCAAGGTGTAGGTATTTGCTGGATAGAAGAAGCTGAGGCGGTAGTCAAAGATTCATGGGAGGTATTACTACCCTCCATTCGTGGTGATAAAAACGCTGAGATATGGGTAAGCTTCAACCCGAAGAACATTCTTGATGACACTTACCAGCGATTTGTTGTTAAGCCGCCAGAGGGCGCAATAGTCCTCAAGGCAAACTACGATGTTAATCCCCACTTTTACGACACACCACTTCCTAAGCAAATGGAAGAGTGTAAAGAACGTGATCCTGAGTTATACCGCCACATCTGGCTTGGTGAGCCAGTAGCCGATTCCGCACTAGCAATTATCAAGCCTGCATGGATTGAGGCGGCTGTCGATGCGCATATCAAATTAGGATTTGAGCCAAGAGGTAAGCGAATTGTCGGGTTCGACGTTGCTGATGATGGTGAAGATGCTAACGCAATAGTACTTCGTCATGGTTCAGTTGCTTTATCTGTCGAAGAGTGGCGAGGTCAAGACGTCATATTTAGCGCTGACAAGGTCTATGCTGATGCGGTTAAGAATAACGTAGATACAGTTATCTATGACTCAATCGGCGTTGGCGCTGGCGTTAAGGCTCAATTTAACCGCAAAGATAATCGCATTGTTACTGTCGGGTTTAACGCAGGAGCTTCCGTCGAGAAGCCAGAAAGCAACTATAAGCCAGGCAAAACAAATAAAGATATGTTCTCCAATTTGAAAGCGCAGCAATGGCAATTAGTTGCTGATCGCTTCTACAACACTTGGCGAGCTATCGAGCATGGCGATAAATTCACTGATGACCAGTTAATCAGCATATCCAGTGAGATGAAAGATATCGAATATCTCAAAGCCGAGTTATCACGCCCTCAAGTCGATTATGACAGTAACGGGCGCGTAAAGGTTGAGAGTAAAAAGGATATGAAGAAACGCGGCATACCAAGCCCCAACAAAGCCGATGCGTTCATTATGGCGTTCTCTAACGCTAAACAACCATTCCGTATTCCAGACGAGATACTCCGATGAGCAAGAGTAAAAAAACACAACAGCCTGTCGGAAAACAACCGTTCAGGATTAAAGATATTGATTTAGAAAAAGCTTCCACATCAGGTGAAGAGAAGAAATATGCTCACTTCGAGCGATATGAGCCATTGCCGGGTGTAGTTCCTGAATCTAAAAAGGAAGCTGTATTTGCAATGGATGCCACGCCATACGACATGCTTAATACGATGTCGATTGGTGATGAGTATTCAGGGTTTCGTGGATATCCACAGTTAGCGGCAATGTCTCAGCAAGTAGAATACTCAAACATGCACAGTGTATTCGCTGATGAGATGACCCGTAACTGGATTGAAGTTAAAAGTCGTAAAGAGGGTGATCCTGATATTGAACTGATGGAAAACGCACTCGTTAAATATGATGTAAAGCGATTAATTCACGATGCGGTTAAGCAAGACTCTCAGTATGGTGTTGCTCATGTTTACATTGATGCTGGCGCAAAGACAGATAATGAGTTGGAAAAGCCTTTATTCTTAGACCCAAGGAAGATACCAAAAGGATCACTAAAAGGCCTTAGAGTTGTTGACCCAACTTGGATTTATCCTGCCATGTACAACACGCAGTGGCCGTTAGCTGATGATTTCTATAAACCAAGCGCGTGGTTTGTTATGGGAAAAACAGTTCATGAATCAAGGTTTATGGATATTGTTAGTCGCCCAGTGCCAGATATTCTCAAGCCGTCCTACAACTTTGGCGGGTTATCTCTCACTCAGTTAATGGAGGATTACGTTGTTGACTGGCGTGATGCTAAGAAAAACGTAATTAAGATACTACGCACATTGAGAATGAGGGCGCTTAAAACTGATATGGATGCGCGGTTACAAACGCCGGGCGAGTTCGATAAGCGCATCAAGATGTTTACGCAATATCAGGATAACTTCGGTGTTTGGGTAATAGATACAGGAGAGGATTTAATTCACATGCAAACTTCGCTAAGTGAATTATCCAATCTGCTATCAAACTATCAGGATCAACTCTGCATTCCTTCGCGTATTACCAATTTAAAACTCCTAGGGAACGCTCCAGCAGGTTTAAATGCTTCTGGTGAGTCAGAGTTATCAACGTGGCATGAAACAGTGTCAGGGTATCAGGACGGAAATCTAAGACGACCTTTAGAGAACATCTTCAAGATTATCCAACTTTCAGAGTTTGGAGAAATAAAAGAGGATATTTACTTTGAGTTCAGGCCGCTCGATGAAATTAGCGAAAAAGAACGCTCTGAAATCACGAAGATTCGCGTTGATGCTGTGGCGGTTGCTGCTGACAGCATGTTGGTTAACTCAGAGGAAGCTAGGGATGCTCTCAAGGGTATAGAGGGTGCTGGTTTCGAAAACTTGGATGGTGATTATGAGCCAGAAGACAACGAGACTGAAGCCTATTAACTATAATGCTGGCAATATCAAGTGGTACCAAAGGCAGTTGCTAGCCGAAATTAGAGAAATGAACGATGAGGTTAGGCGCGAAATAGTTAACGCTATTCGCAGTAATCCTCTCGCTCAAGATTCTAATTTAGCTATGGATGCTAATCCTGTTACTTTTATCAAAAGGTTGCTTGATTCTCTAGCAAGGAAATGGGTTGACCGATTCATTAATAAGGCACTTCCAATATCAGATGAGTTAATGGATAAAACGCAAAGCGCAGTCGATAGAGGTTTATTGGCTGCTGCTCGGCGTGAATCTATGACTATTAATATGCAATGGACTGACGCCATGTTGGAGAGGCGTGAGGCGATCATTGCTGAGAATGTTTCTCTTATCCGCTCTATCCCTGAGAAATATTTTACTGAAGTAGAAGGCATGGTGTATCGCGCCGTTGCTCATGGCGGTGATAGAAAAATACTTGCTGATGAAATAGAGCGTAACTTTGGTAAGCGTCACGGTATCACGCGGCGAAGAGCTGAGTTTATCGCTCGTGACCAAACACGCAAGGCAACAAGTGCGTTATCGGCAGCAAGGCAACAAGCTGCTGGTATCGTTGAGGCTGAGTGGGTACATAGTGGCGGTGGCAATAAACCCCGTCATAGTCACGTTAAAGCAGGTCGGGAAAGAAAGCGATTTAAGCTATCTGAAGGCTGCTTGATTGATGGCGAATATATTATGCCCGGTCAATTGCCTAATTGCGGTTGCGTGTGGCGACCCGTGCTGCCGTTCTAATAACAGATCACCTCGGTGGTCTTTTTTTATGTCTGAATAAAGGTAAACCATGAAAGATGTGAAATTTGCCTTTGATAAAGCAAGCGTCAGGACTTACGACGAAGATGGGATGATGCACGTTGCATTAACACCGATCAGTAAATCCAATGTCTGCATCTACTATGGCAAGGAAATACCCAACTCCGAAGAGTTAGGTTTAGAACCAAATAAAGCCTATCGACTACTACGTGATCCAGAAGAGCTCAAGAAAGCCGTCAGTACATTCAATAATAAGCCTGTACTCAATAAACACATCGGCGTAACCGTGATTGACCCACCAAAAGACGCAATTGTCGGCTCTACTGGAGAGCGTGCAGAGTTCGATGGTACTTATCTTAAAAACTCAATGGTTATTTGGGATCTGGACTCAATTCTCGGAGTGGAGACGGAGAAGCAAAAAGAAATTTCCTCATCTTATCGTTATCGACTTGATTTGACAGCGGGAGAGTATGAGGGAGAAACATACGATGGCGTAATGCGTGACATCGTTTGTAACCATGTGGCCATAGTGCCAAGTGGTCGGGCAGGCCCCGACGTATTTGTTTATGACTCGAAACCAATAGGAATCAAACTGATGTCAAAATTAGAAAAACTTTGGGCGTATTTGCTACCTAAATTAGCTAGCGATGCAGATCCAGATGAAGTTAAAAAAGAAGTCGGAAATGTCATTAAAGATGAAGCTACACAAGCTGAAAAAGATAATGAGTCCGAAGCAGAGCGCTTAAAGCGCGAAGAAAAAGAACTCAAGGAGCGTGAAGCGCGAGAAAACAAAGATCGCGAAAAAGACCGCAAGGCGGAGGATAACGACAATAGCAAAGATGATAAGTCCAATAAAACCGCTAATGACAACGATGACGACAAAAAAGCCAAAGACAACAAAATGGCTATGGATGCCGCCATTAGCGCCGTAGAGCGTAAATTTATGGAGTTACGTCAAGCCGAGCGTGATGTTCGCCCTGTTGTTGGCGAATTAGCTTGCGATAGTGCAGAAGATGTTTATCGAACAGCACTAAAGCAAATGGGCTGTGAAGATTACGCATCAATCCCTGCATCAGGACTGCGTTCTGTTTTCAATGCCTACTCAAAAGTGCCTACGATGGCTCAAGACTCCGCACCTATTGCGGCATCCTCTCGCGATAATGTTCGCAAGTTCTTTGATGGAGATAAATAACTATGGCATTTCAATCAAGTGTTCGCCTTTACTCAGGTGTAGGTCAGGAAGGCCAACCAGCATCTAATAGCCCAATTATTGCAGCGGCGGGCGGTGCTGGTGCGTTCAAGGCAGGTGATGACGGCCTTAATATGTGTCGTTTCGCTTGGCGTGACGCGAAAGACCCTAAAAAATTAAACAACAAAGGTGCTGGCAAGCCAGTTGGTTTTGTCTACAACAATGCTAATGCCGCCATTGATTACCTACAAAGCAATAGCTTGTTAATCCCGAAAGGCCGTGAAGCATCTCCAATTGTTGGTGGTGATTTTTGGGCTAAATCCGCAACGCAAGCGATTGTTGGTCAGAAAGTATTTGCGGTATTAGCAGACGGCACAATCAAAACGGGTGATGCTGGCGCAACTGTTGATGGTGCAATCGAAACCGAATGGTATGTAGCAAGCGCTGCTGCTGTTGGTGATTTATTCGTAATTTCTACATGGAGCAAAGCATAATGCCACAATTAACACAGGCTGATTTCTCAGCATTTAAGAAGGAAGCAGAATCTCGCGGTTTTTACCTACCGCCTTCTGTGACTAAATTCGCTATGGATGCGGAAGTTCAGCCATCCATGCCAGCGAACGGCGGTATTCCTGCCATCGTTTCAACATTTATTGATCCTGAAATTGTCCGCACTATCTTTGCTAAGCAAAAAGCAACTGACATTTTAAGTGAGAGAAAGAAAGGCTCATGGGCACAAGATACCATGATGATCCAGCGCGTTGAGCAGTCTGGTGACGTGGTCGCGTATGATGATTACAGCGAACAAGGTGCAAACCAAGTTACAAACGCATGGGAAAATCGTCAAGTGTTCCGTTATCAAACAATGGTAACTTACGGTGAGTTAGAGCAAGAGCGATATGGTTTAGCTATGTTGCCTTATGTTGCAGAAAAACAACGCGCTGCAGCTTGGACTATGAATCAGGAGCAGAATAAGTTCTACTTCTATGGTGTTGAAGGTTTGCTTAACTACGGCATTCTGAATGACCCTGCATTACCAGCACCAATCACCCCTGCTACAGTTGATGGAAAAACGCAGTGGAAAGATAAGCAAATTATCGATATCTATAACGATATCCTATCACTTTATGCAGACCTGATTGCTCGCACTAATGGTGCCGTGGGTGATGGTGTTGATATGGCATCTCCATTAGTTCTTGCAATGAGCCCTAAAGCTTCCGTTTGGTTTAAAAAATCAAATGAAATCTTTGGCAACTCTGTTGAAAAAATGGTTAAAGATACGTTCACTAATCTACGCATTGAAGTCGCGCCACAATACGACACTGATGCTGGTGAGCTGATCCAGATGTTTGTTGAAACCGCTCAAGGTCAAAGTGCTGGTTATTGTGCATTTAGCGAAAAGCTTCGCGCTCACCCAGTTATCACAATGTCCTCAAGCTGGAAGCAAAAATATTCTGGCGCAACTTACGGTGCGGTAATCACTCAGCCGTTCTTATTTGCTCAAATGCTAGGGGTGTAAAGTGGCTAAAGTTTCAAGTTATGTTATTGGTTGTAAATTACCTAACGGGATCACCTTTAAGCATGAGGGCAAAGATATCACGCTATTGGGTGCCAACTCATCCGCTCTTCTGAATGGGTTTGGCATCACTCGGGATGTTCCTGCTGATGCTTGGGAATCTTTTGAGAAGTCATTTAAAGACCAGAAAATATTCCTTAATGGCATTGTGTTTGCTGTGACGGATTATGAATCTGCCGAAGATGCCTCAAAAGAGCGCGCCAAACAGAAAACGGGATTAGAGCAAGCCAGTGCTGAATCTGCTGGGGTGGAACCACTAACCGAGGATTAATTATGGCAATCGTGGAACTTAATAAATCTACGTTCCGCGCCATGTTCCCAGAGTTTTCCAACATATCAGACGATTTATTACCTTTCCTTTTCGACCAAGCCACCGATTACCTCGATAACACTGAATTCTCATTGGTCTATCAGGCTGATAAGCGAGAGCGATTGCTCTACTTGCTTATGGCTCATTTGGCATATATGAGATACGGCGATAAAGACGGCAAAGGTGGCTCAGGAATGGTTGGGCGAGTGTCGTCTGCAAGTGAGGGAAGCGTGTCTGTATCTTCTGAACTTGGTGCGATTGAGTTTAGAAATGCATGGTACACGCTTAGCCCTTACGGAATGGATTACTGGCAGGCCACAAAAGTTTATCGAATGGCTAACTACTATCCGGGGAGCATTTATGGCTAATGGGCTAGAAAAATACCTAATGGATTTAGCTGCGAGACTGGATGCAACGGAGGTTAAGGCAGGGTTTATTGATGGTACTACCTATCCTGATGGTACGAGTGTAGCCGAGGTTGCTTATAAGAACGAGTATGGGGTTCCTGAAAATAATCAGCCGCCCAGACCATTCTTTAGAAATGCCATTAATAGTAACAAGGAGGAGTGGGTTAGAGGGATATCGAGAGGATTGGCTTCTGGCGTCAGTTCAAGAGATGTTCTTGAGGTAATTGGCGCAAGAATGAAAGGTGATATTCAAACATCAATTTCTGAGCTGGTTGATCCTCCACTATCTCCAACTACTTTAAAAATAAGAAGAATTAGAAAGGTTATGCCTAACTCATCAAATAAACCACTGGTCGATACGCGGGTAATGATTGGTGATGTTAACTACGAGGTGATTGATGATCAAAGTTAGAGCCATTGCCAACTCAGCTATTCAAGTCGTTAATAAAAACCTACCTGCGACCCTAATCGCCAACGAGGGATTTGAAATTATCCCCGGAGGTAAGCAAGTTCCTAAACTCACCTCGTATGAAATAAGCGTCCAAATGCAAAGCTTGAGCACTCAAGACCTTGAGCATTTAGGCGTTATCAATCAGCAAGGTGAATTCATCTACTGTTATGCGAGAGGGCAAATCGAAGCCATTCGCAGAGCAAAAGATAAAGGGGCTGACAAGATTAGTTTCGTTGCATACGGTGAATCCGAACCATCTGAATGGCTGGTCACTAAAGTCATAGAATCATACCCATCATGGGTTAAGGTGCTTTTATGGCGACAATAAGCATTACTGAAGATGATCTCTTTCTTGAGCTATGGACTTACTTAACTGATTTATTTAGCTGCCCTGTCGTTCGAGGTTATGAAAATAATGTGCCTGTACCCAAAGACGGCATTGTCATGCACATGCTGTACGAAAGAGATTTGGATTACACGGCAGATTATTGGGAAGCGCCAACGGAAGAGGTAACAGCACAGCGATCAGTGGAAGCTACCTTTCAGTTTGATTTTTACGGCGAAGAAGCCAATAACCGTTCAAGAGTTGTAGCAAATCTCTGGAAGTCATCATATACAACCGACCGGCTCAAAAAGTGCAAACCTTTAGACAGCGGAAGTCCAAAGAAAAACGTATTGGTGAATGAAGCAAATCAATACGAAAACCGCATGATGCTAGGCGTTACCATGCAATATAACCCTGAAGTCTCTTATCACACCGATGGTGTCAATAGCGTCTCTATCACTACCACTCAAGTTTAAAAGGTAAAAATATGAATTCTATTCCAGCAAGCGATATCGTCCAGATATTGCCCGGTGTCGTTGGCACTGGTGGTAATCCTCTGGCACTTAACGCGCTGTTTATTACAAAGAAAAAAGCAGAATCAATGCTAGGCGTTCGTTCATTCGGATCTGAAGATGAAGTCGGCGAAGTGTTCGGCATTGACTCTGATGAATACCGAGCCACTCAAATCTATTTCGCAGGATTTGTTAACTCAACCTCTCGACCTGAATCACTCTACATTGCCTATATGAATGGCGAAGCGGAGTCAGCAAAACTCATTGGTTCTAAAGTTCCTGTTCGCACTGAAAGTGATTTCAGCCCACTGCCAAGCGATTTAACTTTAACCATTGATGGTGCAAAAGTTTCTGTAACCGTTGATGGTGAAGTGACAAGTTACTCTGCTTTAGCTCAAGCGGCGACTGCTTCATTGGGCGCAAAAGGCCAGTGCGCTTATGACGCGCTATCGCAAACTTTCGTTATCTCTGGTGCTACAAAGGGAGCGAAAGGAAACATCTCATTTGCTGTTGGCGATTTGGCTGAATTTATGGGCCTTACTGAATCATCTGGCGCACAGAAAAATGACGGTATCGATGCTGATTCTATTGAAGAATTAATGCCTCGCATTACCAAAGAAACACGTAACTTTGTTTCGGTAATGACTTTGGGTGACTTCTCAGTAAGTGAAAAGCTCACAATTTCTCGCTGGGTTTCATTGCAGAATGATCGCTACATTCACGTGCTGTACCACTCAAATGATGATGATTTAAAAACCATCTCTGATGCGATTATTGGCGCAGAAGTTGGCGGCACAATGTTGATGTACGGTGATTACACTCACGGTGCTTTCGTGTGTGGTTATCCTGCCTGTCTTAACTTTGATGAATTAAACGGCCGTACAAACCTGTCATTCCGTTACCAAGAAGGATTAGCGCCATCAGTTGATGAGAAATCAAAAGCAGATGAGTTAATGAAGTTAGGGTTTAACTTCTACGGTGCATACGGAACAGCCAATGATCGATTCATCTTTGTTTATCCTGGTTCAATTTCTGGCAAGTTCAAATTCATGGATAGCTACGTTAATCAGGTGTACTTCAACAGCCAGTTACAACTAGCACTCATGACTATGTTAGTGAGCAATAAGAGCGTTCCATACAATGATGCTGGTAGAGCCATGCACCGCGCAGCAGTAACCGATCCTGCCAATCAGATGCTCAACTTTGGTGGCATTCAACCGGGCGTTGAATTATCAGAACAACAGAAGAAGCAGATTAACTACGAAGCTGGTTTTGATGCGGTGTCTCAACTGAAAACTGCCGGTTGGTGCATTCGTGTTGGTGAAACTCCAGCTCAAACACGAGGGTTGCGTAAATCCATGCCATTAAAACTCTGGTACGCAGATGGCGGTAGTGTCCAGCAAGTTAATTTACCGTCAATTAACGTTCAATAGGAGTAATGAATTATGGGTATGGGCCATAACGAAAGAACAATTACCTCGGCAAACTCAGTCATGATGATCCGCTGTAAGGGTATTTATGATGACTGGGTGCGCATTCAGGGTTTCCAAGCTGACAACGCATGGGAGTTCGGTGACGCAAATATTGGTGAGACTCGCATGGGTGTAGATGGTAAGCAGTCCATTGGTTACACGCCTCATGAAACGCCATGGACACTGTATCTGGAAGCTAACAGCGCATCTATTGAAGTGATGGAAACTATCCGCAAAGACTTCAATAGCAATATGGAAGTGCGCCCGATTGAAATCATTATTGAAATGCCGTCAATCGCTAAGCGTTACACAGGTAAAGGCGGTTTAACCACCATGAAAGGTGGCCCAAGTGGTAAGAAAATGCTTGATGGCACCACTTACAATTTCAACATGGTTACAGAAGGCGCAGAGGAAATCTAATGTCACTAAAAACAAAAACTATCACCATCGAAAAAGGTCGTGATGAAGGTAAAACATTCGTCATTACTGAAATGCCGATCACCAAAGCTGATAACTGGGCAATGCGTGCTTTATTTGCTATTGCTAATGGTGGTATCGATATCGAAGGCATTAACCCTAACATGGGTATGCTTGGAATGGCTCAGGTGGCAATTAAGGCGTTATCTGGCATTAAGCCTGATGTTGGTATTCCGTTACTTGATGAGTTGTTAGAATGCGTCCAAGTGCTTCCTAGTAGCGGTAATGCGCGAGCGTTGATTATCGACTCAGATATTAAAGATTTGAGTACGATGTTCACACTCCGCAGAGAAGTGTTAGCCATCCATATTGATTTTTTAACTCAAGGCGGTGGGTCAGACTTGAAAAGCTAAAAGCTGGTCTACCGCTAAAGGATGGCGTACTCGCTGAAACCGCTAATGTATCTAGTGTGGTGTCTCAGGTAATTACATCTGGTCACGCCACACTACATGAATTATCGACGGTATACAGTCTTGAGGACTGCATGAATTTGATAGAGATACATCAGGTCAGCGAGTACAACAAGCAATTAATGAAAGAACTCAGTGAGTCTGAGTAAGTGCCACAAATGTGGCTTTTTTATTGCCTGAAATTTGAGGTAACACTATGGCTACAGTTGTGGAATCGCTGATTGTCTCACTTAAATTAGACAACACTGAGTTCGGACGTGCAGTAAAACAAGCAATTGAAGATAACGAACAATTATCTGATGCGGTTAATGGTGTTGGTGATGCGTCAAAAGATGCGAGTATTAATATCAACATCTACACGCAGGAAACAAAGAAATCCAACGACGAAACAGATAAAGCCAAAAAGAAAAACAAGGATTTAGAGAAAACAATAAACGGAGTTGTAAAGGCTTTATCTGGCTTATTCACCACCATATTTGTTTCAACTGGTTTACAAAAACTGATTGATGAAACCAGCAAAACCAATGATCAGCTCTATTTCCTAAGCAAAAACTTAGGCATGAATGCAACCGATATAAAACGGTGGCAGAACATGGCAGAGATGACAGGCGGTAGCGCTGATGGAATGGCGGCGAGTTTATCAGGCTTGAGTCAATCCCTGTGGAACTTAGTCACCACAGGTGATGCTTCTATCCTACCTTGGTTTAATGCGCTCAATGTCGATGTGGTTAACTCTGGCGGTCAAATTAGAGACCTTAACGATATCCTGCTCGATGTATCTGACAGCCTGTCGAAAATGTCACGCCCTCAGGCGTATAACATTGCCAAAAATATGGGGTTCGATGACGGTACAATAAATCTGTTGCTTGAAGGTCGTCAGGCTATGCAACAGATGCTAGAAACTCAAAAGCATATCGTTATCTCAAGCGAAGAAGAGTTAAAGCTCAGTCGTCAACTTAACCAACAAAACGCATTAGTCAGCAAGCAGTGGGAAGGTTTAAAAACTCTCATTGCGAACTACTTAATGCCTTACTTCCTCCGCTTCTCTGAGAAAGTCTCAGGTTGGCTTGATTACCTCAATAAAAATAGAGAAGTAGCCAAAGACCTGTTTAAGGGAATGGCGGTTGTGCTCACCGTATTTCTGATCCCTGCGCTAATAAAGGGCGCGATTGCAATGGCTGCCATGTTTGCACCGCTGTTAACTGGCACGGGGTTAGTTTTGGCGTTAGTTGCTGCTCTAGTCTTGTTATATAACGACTATAAAGCATGGAAACGGGGTGATAAGTCCTTATTTGATTGGGGTAAATTGGATGAGAAAATTACTTATATACTGAAAAAGCTTGATGAGTTTAAAGCATGGTTTAAAAACACCACTATAGGGAAATGGTTTACTGACGCAAAAGGTGAGGTCGATTTACTGAAAGCGGCATTCGCTGGATTAGCTTTGTATATAGGAACTAAGTGGGTCGGAAAAATATTAAAAGCATTCGGAAAGATAATTAAGGGTGCTGGTAAGTTAGGAAGAGGGTTAGGCTCTAAGGCAATAATTGGGGCGTTATTATATGAACCCGTTGATGAAATAATGACCTCTATCGTTGGCGAGGAGAAGAAGAAATATCTTGATTCTCACGGGCTTTATTGGGTATCAACAGGTGATGGATTCTGGGATTTTGAATTATTCACCAGTGAAGATGATGCAAAAAAAAGGCAGGCTGAGATAGATGGATTAAATGACGGGTTGGGGGCTAGAGTAGGACAGATTATCAACAACAACAGTACCTCAAATACGTCATCTAGTAATACAAAAAATATTAACAACATAGATAACAGAAAAGGGATTTCAAGAGGGGAAAGAAATAACAACCCTCTTAATATGAACTTTGTTGGACAAAGGGGCGCTACTCTAGAGGATGACCCAGATGCGCGGTTTGCAAAATATAAAACACCCTACGAAGGACTAAGAGGAACAGTAAGGCAATTGATGTTGTATTTTGATGGAAAATCAAGGGCGGTAGGGAACAGAAAGTTACAAACAGTGCAAGATATTATTGGAGCGTGGGCACCTAAAAAGGGGAAAGATAAGAACGACACTGACGGCTATATTAAGCGCGTATCTGAAAGATTATCGGTATCACCAACAGAAGTGATAAACCTTAATGATCCAGAAATGATGTATGCACTAATGAATGCCATGAGTAAGGAGGAAATTGGGAAGCCGCTTCCTTACAATAAATCACTTGTGATGTCTGCTATCAATGGAACTGGTGATCCATCTGTTAATCTTGCAAATAACATTAACTCTCTCAACAAAGCTATTAGTAAGCCAATAGTATCAAATACAGGGTTTGAAGCTCAGAGCTTTCTATCTCAAACTCATAAGATAAATAGTCAACCGAAAACGGTAAATAATAAAACCGAGGTAACTGTGAATGGAGGAATTAATGTCACAAGCACGGCGGATACCATTAAAGGAACAGTTGAGGATGGAAGAGTAGCCGCAAGGGAATCCTTGTCCCAGATTATGCCAACCATGGTCTAATTTTCTGTTGTTTGCTATTAGTTGGTGGCACAATAACTTTAAATTCATACTTGTGAGGTTGGTAATGATTAAAGGTTTCTTCACTGTTGCTGTTATAGCTTTAATATCTTTCAACTGTTTTGCTTTGCCTGAACCTCAAGATAAAGAGGTGTACAACACGTTTTCTGCCTCATTGAAAAATAGGCTTGTAGAAAGTGAAATGAATGCTCTGCATAATGGAAAAAATTCATTTGTATTGTCAGAGTATTTCCTCAATCCACTAAGTGATAGTTATATTTATAGTGAATACAAAAATAATGAAATACTTGCCAATAAGAAATATAAGAATAAAGAAATAAGGATTGTTGCTGTTGCAGAGAGTATTTCAGAAGATTTTACAGGACGAGGAATTATAAGGACTTTATCTCCAGAAGTGTTTTCTGGAAGCGCTATATTAAATATAGATAAAAATGATAAATACATCTTGTCCTTATCTTCAGGTGATCGCATAGATATGGTGTGTAAAGGTGGCGGTTTCGTAATGGGGAGCCCAGTGTTAAATGACTGTGTATCAACAAGGGATTTTGTTATAAAGCACATGGGTAAAGGTGAGATAAGAGATTCTCTAGAGAACTTAATTGATGGGGTATCTTATATCTTATATACTCAATACTTTGATATTATAGGGAATAATTGTAAAAGTAGAGTCGAATGTGAAAGTTTCATCTCTAATATCTTTCAGAATAAGATTACAGCAAAATCACTGGGGTTGAATGATGAAGAAAAAGAAAAGAGACTGGTGTCTCTATTCGTATTTATTAATAAGCACGAGAAAGAACTTAATGATAAATACCCACATGCAAGCAAGGTGATAAGTGGGTTCATTAAAGCAAAATAAATAGTTACGAGTATGGACGACTAGCGATAAGAACCCTTCAAGACAATTGCGGGATAGGCGCTGGTGATCTGTGGGGATTGAGAGATAAAGAATGTTCTATCATCCTTAGTTACAAAGACTAAACAAGGGCATCCGTGCCCTTTTATTTTAAGGAGTAACACAATGAATCAACTTGATATTTACCTGAATAAAGAAAGCAAAGGTGGTCTATTGTCGGGCAATGAAAGATTTAAACTTGTTTTTGTTGATGAAGTTTTTAGCGGTAAATTCCTGATAACCGAGTTTAGCAATGGTTGGGTTAAATATTACACACAGATGCAAGGCGCAGAGCCAATATTAACAAACACAATGCCATATGATGAAAGTGACTCACCACATTCAAGAATGGCATTGGATATAGTGGAAAGAGCATTGAAGTGAACTTACTCTATATCAATTGAAGATATGGAGGTAACAACTTCTCTTATCTGCTCAGGCGAGTAACCAGTTATTTCAATTTCTTTACTGCCAGCTCTTATGTAAACCTTCTTTTTCTTATTTCTAGCAAGGTATGCTGTAAGAACTGCCGCGACTGCAGCGAAGTGTGGTGCTGACTCCTTGACTAAATCAAGAAAGAGTAGCGACCCGTCACAGTCAAACGCTAATCCAGTTTGACCAGACGTTTTATATGGAACGTTGTATTCTTTAAGAAGAATGCTAAAGTCCCTATCTTCATAAGGAACCTTAACCGTGATTGATTTCCGACTCAAAACAACCCCCTTTACAAGGTTTTCCCTTATCACGGGCGTGAAGCTAGTTGCAGCTGGCTTAGCTATGATATTGGGATTCAAAGTTAATGTTATGACAAAAATAGCAAGGGATGAACTCCTTGCGGCGATTAAAGAAAAACACCCTGATTAAATACTTCTACATCAGATTCATTGACCCTTTTAGGTTACCTTGCTTAAGCTGCACGCACTCTTCTGCCGTGGCTAGTCGCCAAGATCCTTGGGCGTCTTTAATTGCGAATTGATCTTCAAATCCAAGATACACAACACATTGACCAAATTCGTCATAGTGTTCGACTTTAATCGTACTTATATCAAAAGGGTAAACACCCTTATATTTCTTTGCTAGATCCACAACAAATGGCTGGATAGATAGCTCTTTATATATTTCATCTTCCATTCTTTAACCCATTAATTATCTAAGTTTATTTTTTTCTTTATGCGACTAATTTCATATTCAAGCGAATCAACCTTCTCTGCCAAGTCAGAAATAGTGAGAACATGAATATGCTTGTTTCGTTCAGCCCAAGCCTCAAGTGCCGCTGTCATCTCTTGGTTTGATGATCTGCCATTGGCTTCAGCGATTTCTGCTAGTCTCTCTTTTAGCTCCAAAGGTATCCTTAGATTAACTTGAGGATGCCTATATTTTCTCTCTGTCATACCTACTCCTATATTTTTTTATAGAGTAGGTAGGTATCTATTGACTATCAAGACGTACCCAATTAATATGTATGCGTACCAAATACAAAAGAATACAAGGATGGATAATGAAAAAGTCAAAGCCTTCAACGGTTAGATTCCCAGAAGAGATAAGAGAGTTACTTGAATTTTTAGCTAAAAAAAATGACAGAACTTTCAGTAAAGAGATAGTTAGCCGAATCCGTAGAACCTTAGAAGAGGATGGATTGGTTTGCTAGAAAAAGAAAACCCAACTTGCGCGAACAAGCTGGGCTTAGAGTTGGCTCGTAAATCAAAGGAAAACGAACTATGAATACTATATCAACAATTAACGTACCTTTCCACGGTAACAATTTGTGTATCGTCAATCATGATGGTAGACCATACGTGCCGATGAAACCAATTGTCGAAGGAATGGGGCTATCTTGGGAGCCACAATTAAGAAAGCTAAATCAACGTTTTGCTAAAGGTATGATCAAAATGGTGATACCTTCAATTGGTGGTGCTCAAGAGACTGTTTGTTTAGCAATGCACAAATTAACTGGCTGGCTATTTTCAATAATGCCTAACAAAGTCAAACCAGAGATCCGCGATAAAGTAATCAAGTATCAAGAAGAGTGTGACGATGTACTTTACGAATACTGGACTACTGGTGAAGTTAAGAAAAAACACAAATCAACTGTTCAGGAACGAAACCCATTAAAGAACGCTGTTAATTTATTAGTCAGCAAGAAAGGCATTATGTATCCAGAAGCCTATTCTCTTGTTCACCAGAAATTCAATGTTAGTAGCATTGAAGAATTAACCGCAGATCAGATACCCGATGCGGTTGAGTATATTCACAAATTTGTACTTGAAGGTGAATACATTCCTAAAGATGACCAAAAAGAGAAAATCAACACTCGCGTTAACAGTAATTTAGATGCACATAACATCAAGGCACTTTTAAATCAATATGAGGCTATCTATACAGCTTGGAAAGTTGATTTATACCCAGCGTTACGCAGTGTTGATTCACCTATTGCTGGTAGTTTGTATGATCGTTTTAAAGATGGCTATTCATTTTTAATGCTACTTCATAAAAGTATCACTGGTAAACATATTGTATTAACCAAGTAAACATAACGCCCAAGGATGGGCACTAAAACACTTGGAGAGCAGAACTAAAGAGGAGTTATTACATTGATAGGCACTAAAAACAGAAAAGCCAATAGTTACGAGCTATTGGCTAATCCCAAACAAAACCCAGAAGGAAATGTTTCAATGAACGAATTAACTTTAGCATCACATGAAACAAATGTCACTATGTCAAGTCGTGAGATTGCGGAATTAACAGGTAAGGAAGTTTCTCACATTCACCGTGACATTCGAGCAATGGTTCCTGCACTATATGCAGTAAATAATGATGAAGATGTTAAATCATATAAATGGGATACCAACAAGAAAAAGATGATGCAGTTTTTGGATCATCATAATATTCAAGGAGTTATCCCAATATTTGACGATAGAGGCTACGTCTATGAGTTTTTATTAGACCGATACCACTCTGAAATTTTAGTGACTGGTTATGATATAAAGCGCCGAGCCGCAGTAATTAAACGCTGGTATGACTTAGAATCAGGAAAGGCTACACCAATTGTTGCACTTAATGACCCTGAATTCTTACGTTCTGCTTTATTAAATTACACTGAAAAAGTATTAGCGCTTGAATCTTCAAATAAAGAACTAACAAATAAAGTTGAGTGTATGTCTAACCTATTCAAAGAAGGCATGACACCGACTCAATTTTGTAAAATGCTTAACGGCGTAAACACTCAACAAGTTCAAATGTGGTTAGCTGAACGCAACTGGCTATATAACGAAAGTAAGTCAGGTAAAAATATTCGCTGGCGTGTTGCTTCATACGCTCGTGATAAGTACATGACAGAAAACCAGAGTGAAATTAATCCACACGGTCACGAACCTTTCATTAAGTATCAACCAGTTTTATTAAAGAAAGGCGCTAAACGTCTTTATGATCTCTATCTTGCTGGTGAATTACCAATGAAAAAGAACTGGGATGGTTTATTTACACATGACAAGGAATTCAAAGAAGTAGCTTAAACACACAAGCCAAGGACGACTTGCTTGAGATCACATACCACGCCTCTTAATTGAGGCTTTTCACGTTGCATGTATAAACCACTAGGAGGTGATAAGATGAAATCTTTAAACTGCAACAGAGGACGTCTTATGACCATTACATACAAAGAATTGCGTGAGCGAGCTGTAGGTTTACAAAAAGAGAAGGAGAAGCGAATTGACTTTATAAAGGAAAGTGCAGAAAAGTTACGAATAGATTTTATTTCATCTCTCGAACTTGAAAACGACACATGGACAAATATTGATGGCTACGGTACCGATTATGTAAGCGTTAATTATCAGCATGGTGTTGGTCAGCACTTTGAGCACCTAAATGATATTTCAAAGCATCAAGTGACCATGAATTTCTTAACCGTTGTAAACGATGATCCTAGAGGTGGTGAGACATCATCATGTTCTGTGGATATGGCATCAGATAAATTTGCAGAAGAACTTTTTGTGAGAGTTAATGGCAGACCAAGCAAAGAATTTACAATAAAAGATGGTGACTTCACTGAGGTTTGCAAGGCAATGAAAGATGAGACGTATGCAAACATCTCACGATTAGATGATTTTAACTAGAAATAAAACTTCTCAATAAGGTCGCATAAGCGGCCTTTTTTATTACCTAAAATTAGAGGTTGCCATGTTCGGAATGCCAGATATACCAAACTGGAAGGGATTACCTAATGCTGGATTAGATGCAGGAATTAGTCTAGGCGGTGCTGCGTTAATTAACTCCTTGTTCGGTAACTACTGGGGAATATTCAATGAATACGGTGTTCCGTTATTACTCGCTGATAACGTGATATCACTCCAGTATGAAAACAAAAGCCGTGTTGTAAATGCGCCTATCGAAAGAGGCACATTTGCCAGTTACAACAAAATAAGTGATCCGTGGAAAGCTACCGTACAAATGAGCAAAGGTAGCGGTGGCGCTTTAGAGCGTGGTGCTTTCTTGGCTCAACTTGAAATTCTATCTAAAAGCACATTGCGATTTATCGTTATCACGCCTGAATTTGTCTACAAGTTTGCAAATATCGTCGGGTATGACCTAGCGCGAGAGGCTAAAGACGGGGCGACACTTATTAAAGTAAACGTACATCTTGAAGAAATTCGAGAGGTCACAGTTAGCTATGCAGAGGAAGAAGTTACCAAGCCAGATGATTCAAAGGTGAAAGATACCGGCGATCAGACTCAAAAGGTGGAATCTCAGGGGTTTAACTTTGATTGGAATAGTGGAGATAGTTATTTATACCAAGGGGTTGAACTACTAAAAAATGGGTGGGATTCTGCTATCAAGTCGTATGATGAAGCGATGAAGTTCATACAAGGTCAAGTTTCTGGAGGTTAAATGAATTTTGAAATAAAACTATCACCCACACCAAACCAATCAACCTCATTCACTATCAATAACACACTTTACGAACTCACGTTAGAAACCAGACTTGAAAACTTATTTGCCACAGTAAAACGAGATGGTGAATATCTGGTGTGTAATCGCATTTGTCGAAACCTTACTTACATTTGTCAGTGGTTGATATTCGTCGATATCGAGGGGAATACAGATCCAGTGTATTCAGAGTTAGGCTCACGTTATAAGTTGGTGTGGAACGATGGCATTCAATAGAAAAGTTTTGCGCATAACATTAACGCTGTCCGGTGAGAATCAATCATTTTCTACTGAGAATAAAAATAGCCTGTCTGCTATTGGATTGAGGGCGAGCGCTGAAATTAACTATGGAAATGGCTCTCCTGCACCTAGTGCCAGAGTGAAGATTTACGGCTTACCGATTGAGACAGCGGATAAATTACTACGCATTAAGTTCAACTCATTAAACGGACTAAGAGACACAATAGCAATAGAGGCAGGGGATCAGGATAGCGAGCTAGTGCCTGTGTTTAAAGGTGGTATTACATTTGCCTACCCTGATTTTGGTGACGTGCCTAATGTTGCTCTGATTATTGAATCACAAACAGCAGTGCTTGAAAGTATGGCTCCTGTTGATGCTGAAAGCTACAAAGGCTACCAGGACGTAGTCAACATTATGGGGCAGATATGCGAAAGGATTGGTTACACGTTAGAAAGTAACGATGTGAATGCAAAGCTCAATGATGTTTATCTTTGTGATACGGACATGAAGAAAGTCAGAAAACTCGCTGACGATGCTCACCTTGACCTTTATCTTGAAAATAATCTTGTGGCCATAACACCAAAAGGACAACCAAGGAAAATTAAAATCCCTGTTATCTCTCCTGAAACAGGATTAATTGGCTACCCCACTCCGACAATGACTGGTGTCAATTTTAAGTGTTTCTTTGATCCGCTAATTCGCTTTGGTGGCATCGCCAGAATTAAAGATAGTGAAGTTAATTTTTGCAATGGAGACTGGCTGATTTATGGGATCAGGTCAATCCTTGAGACTGAGCAAGAATCGGCAAGGTGGCACATGGAGGTCTCAACACAAACATTAGGAGATAGAAATGTCGCAATCAAAAAATGAGACGGCTTCACTCTATGGCCCTAAAGATATGGCTGGCGGTATTGGCACTCAAGAGATGATTATTAACTCATTGATTGGGCGCGTAGCAACTACCACTGTCTGTAAGGTTGTGGCGATTAAACCAAGCGGAACTGACGCGGTTGGATTGTTAGATATCATGCCTCTGGTGCTTCAAGTTGACGGAGCGGGGAATACTTACAAAAACGCAGTTATCCATAACGTTCCTTACTTTCGTTATCAGGGCGGTGCTAATGCGGTAATTATCGACCCTAAAGTAGGCGACTTGGGTATTTGCCTTGTTTGTTCTCGTGATATCTCAAAATTTAAGCGCACGAAGGGTGAGGCGGCGCCAGATAGCAAGCGTCGATATGACTGGGCTGATAGCTTGTATATCGGGGGGATACTTAATGGAGCGCCTGCCCAATTTATCCATTTCCTAGAAAGTGGAATAGATGTTGTATCGACTGGCGTTATTAAAATGAAAGGAACTAAGGTTGTTTTAGATGCTCCAGTAGAAACCACCTCAACATTACAATCAGCAAGCCATATTACTGACAATACTGGTCAGGGCAACACTCAAACAATGGCATCAATGCGAACCACTTACAACGGTCACACTCACAGAGAAAACGGTCAAGGTTCTGATACGAACCAACCAAACCAGCAGGTATAAAATGAAAACATTATTTCTACTACCCGACACATGGGATCTGACCCTTGATGTATCGGGAAACCTCGCTATTGCCTCTGAACAGTATGAGACGGCTCAATCAGTTGCTAATAAGTGCCGAGTGTTTATGAAAGACCTCTATTACTCACAAAATGAGGGGATTCCTTATTTGGAGGATATCTTAGGTAAGAATCGCTACTCGCTTTCTCTATACCGGCAGAATTTAGAAGAGGCTGCGCTTTCCGTTCCTAATGTCGTTACGGCTACCGCTGAATTATCAACGGCAAATGACAGAGTGGTTAGAGGCAGGATTTTATTCACTGACAATAAAGGAAACAAAGGGAGTATTTCATTATGATCCCACCAGTACAAATACTTCCTCAAGGTATCGTCGCACCAACTACTCAGGAAGTAATAGATGGTTTATGGCAGTTAATGAAGGGGTGTTTTGGTGAGAACATCAATACATCGATGGATACACCACAGGGCCAGTTAGTCACCACGTTATCAGCCGTTATTACTGATGAACGAAACTTTATGATTAACCTATTAAACAGCTTTGACCCACGCTATGCATCAGGTCAAATGCAGGACGCGCTAGGTTACATCTACTTTATGCAACGAAAACAAGCGACACCTTCTGTAGCTGAATTAACTTTTAACGGATTGAGTGGTGTTGTGATACCTGCAAACTACCAAGTTAGTGATGATAGAGGGTTATTCTGGTCAACATCTGAAGAGTCAGTAATTAATGAATCTGGCGTTGCAGTAGTTAAGGCTAACTGTTTAACCTCAGGCGCTATCGATGCACCAGTAGGTGTTATTAATCAACTAACTAAAAGCATCAGTGGACTGGATTCGGTATCAAACAGAACTGCAGGAATACCGGGTAGAAATGCTGAAAGTAGACAAGAGTTCGAATATCGCAGATCTGAATCTGTCGCAAAGAACGCCAAGAATACCAATTCAGCAACTTATGGTGCAGTAGCTAATCTAAAAGGCGTTATTGATTGCTATGTTGTTGATAACCCATCAGATGCAACTATTCAGGTGGGTAAAACAAAATACTCTTTAATCAGAAACTCAATCGCTGTTTCAGTTGTTGGTGGAGATAACGAAGAAATTGCACAGCAAATATTAACGAAAGCTGGTACTGGGTGCTCGTTCGTAGGTAACACAACAGTTACTTATGAAGATAAAGAAAACTTTCCTTACATGCCACCTAAGTACACAGTTAAATTTATTCGACCAACGGATATCGCTGTTACATTCACAATTACCGTTGAAGATAAAACCCAATTAACTCACCAAGCAAAACAAGCCATCATCAAAGCTATTACTGAAGAGTTCACGACTGGTAGAGGGAAAGGACAGATAGGCAAGCGATTAATTGCGAGTGATTATGTATGTGGCGTGGCGCAAGCAACAACCTCACGATTAATCAATATTCAGGTTAGTAGAAAAGGCTCTGCTTTGGCGAGTTACATTGATTTTGGGATAGATGAGTTTCCAGTGTTATCGGTAGATGACATAAGGATAGAGTAATGATTGATATTAGAGAAACATTACTCAGCCAATATGCCAACTCTCCTAATATCCTCGCAATACTAAAATCAGCCAATCAAGCCATCGACCCACGTAGCCATGTAGAAGAATTCTACAATATGGCGGTCAACTTACATTCTGCTGTTGGGTTTGGTCTGGATATATGGGGGAGAATAGTTGGCATTGGTAGAGGGCTTTCAATTCCAGATCCTGACGATAATTACTTCGGGTTTGAGGGAACGGAAAAATTTAGCCCTTTTGGGCAAGCGCCTTTTTTTGGAGGTAATCCTGGTGATGTGACTTATGAAATGTCTGATGACACTTATCGTGAAGTTATCATCATAAAAGCCTATTCAAACATCCTTTATGCAACAGCACCAAATATTAACGCTTTTCTTAAAGCCTCGTTTCCGAGAGGAAAAGCATATTACCTGATCACTGGTCACATGCAGGCAAGATATGTATTTGAGTACCGGCTATCAGAATTAGAAAAGAACTTAATATTTCATCACAACATTTTGCCACGCCCATCAGGTGTTGATGTTGGTGTAAATGAACTCCCTACAAATGAATATTTTGGATTCTACGGCAGTGGATTCCAACCATTCAATCAAGCGCCTTTCACTAAATAGGTAAGAAATGAAAAATCCAAAATTAATATCTAAGCCTTTCGCACAGAACGGGCAGAAAAATGTCATCCCTGAAAAATACGAAACAAGCATGGAAAGCAACCAAGCGACATGGGATCAGGGGTTTGGTCAGATAACCATGCTACCAGTTAGTGCAGGTGGCTTGCCACCTAAAGGGCAAGACTTTAACGGCATCCTGAATCAGATGTGTGAAACCATCGTTCATATCTCAAAGGGTGGTGTATTTAAATTCTCTGCTGATTATGCAACAGCTATTAATGGCTACCCAAAAGGGGCAATTCTTCAATCAGAAGATGAGAAAAAATACTACCAAAGCATAATTGATAATAATAAGGTCAACTTCAACACAGCAAACCAAGAACAAATAAAAACATCTTGGAAACTGGTAATGACTGATGATTTACTTGATCAACTATCAAAAAAACTAGAATCATCTGCAATCGTACAATCCACAGGCACATCAAAAACAAGCGTAATGAGCCAGAAGGCGTCTACTGATGCGTTCCAACCGAAAGGCACATACCCAACAACATCAGAGATGAATGTTGAGCTTAATAAAAAGGTTGATAAAGCCAGCATTTCTCAGCAATTAGCAAATGATGTTAATAAAGTGCCCAGCTTGGATTTGGTGACTAAAGAGTTGGGTGGCAAACAGCCGAAAGGGGATTATGCCAATAAGTCGTCAACATCTCGTCAGTCTTTTAGCGGTTCCTTGTTTGGAACAACACTTGCTGGATCTGAATCAAACAATAAATTAAATAGCCTGTATTTTGTTACTTATGATAGCGGTGCAAAGTACATTCGAATGGAGAGTGACGGTAAAACAATAGACCTCACCTTGCCAGACGAATCAGGGGTAATTTCACTTAATAGCTATTCATATAGCAAAAATGAATCAAATGAAAGATTCCAACCGAAAGGCACATACCCAACAACATCAGAGATGAATGTTGAGCTTAATAAAAAGGTTGATAAAGCCAGCATTTCTCAGCAATTAGCAAATGATGTTAATAAAGTGCCCAGCTTGGATTTGGTGACTAAAGAGTTGGGTGGCAAACAGCCGAAAGGGGATTATCAACCAGCAGGTAGTTACGCGTTAAAATCAGATTTAAACAATTACCAACTAAAAGGAAATTATGCACAAGCAGGGAGTTCATATACCAAGTCCGAGAGTGATGCGCGTTATGAAAAAAGTGGAATATATAAACAATGGCGAAAAGTAGGGGATTTTAACGGTGCGTCAGCGGTCATTGAGATAACTTTAAGCGAGAGCATTTTAGGTAAGTATGTTTATGTGCAGAGGGATGGTAGTGGAGACACATATACAGGATTTCTCGTCCCACCAATACCCAACTTAAAAATTGCAGTGGCTGTGCATGCCGCGGCTTTTTGGGAGTTTATAGTATCTACTGATGGCAAGAAACTAAAACTCAATGACAGCACTTACGGTAGTGCTAAAGGGGTTTATGTTTTAGATTAATTTTCTTTCAAATACTGCACCGATTTTCCATCCGGTAACTTCTTACTTCTCTCACGATAAAACGCTAGTCGTTCATTAAAGCACTCGCGCAAATGTGCTGGTTGTTGTCGTTCAACTTCTGAGGCAACAATTGGCATATTGAGGCGTTCTTTATATGCGACACCTGAAGCAGCTAAATCGACATTAATTTTGTCTTTTTCTTCTTGAGTTAGGTTTGCGAGGTTCATAACAGATCCGGTTAGTTTTTGGAGAGTATAGCAGGGTGTGGAATTAAAAAATCAGAGGTGGTATAAAAGTATCACCTTTCTTTTTTTTATCCTCATGTCCTTATCAAAAAATAACCTCTAAAAATCCGAAAGGGGTATTTATGGGGGTATGAAAATTTATCTTTATATTTATTTGTATTTAAATCAACGTGTTAATCTCTTTGTTTTATTCTCTCCTCCGCATTCCAACAAAATCATTGTCTCCTGAAGTCTCTTGAAAGCTCTACCATTTGTTGTATAGTTTTTTGTATAGAATTACCCTATACAAAACTGGTGATTTATGAAGCTAACGGACATGGCGATTAAAAAAGCCAAACCACGCGAAAAAGTCTATTCACTGGGTGATGGCAACGGACTGTCTTTAATTGTTGAACCTAATGGATCAAAAGGGTGGAGATTCAGATATCAGTTCAATGGTAAATCAAAGATGATATCGCTTGGCATATACCCTGTTATTACATTAAATGAAGCTAGAGAAAAAAGGGATAGTGCTAGAAAACTAGTTGCAAATGGAACTGATCCAGCTGAGGCAAGAAAAGAAGAAAAGGATAAGGCTAGTGGCCAATCAGAGAACACATTTAAAAAGATAACTTTAGAGTGGTTTAATGGAAGGAAAGACCGATGGTCTGAGGGTTATCGTGATGACATGATGGAGGCATTTGAAAATGATGTTTTCCCACATATCGGAGATCGCCCAATAACAGAGATTAAACCTCTCGAATTGCTTGAAGTGCTTTCGATAATGGAAAAGCGTGGCGTTACAGAGAAATTAAAAAAAGTTCGTCAGCGCTGTGGTGAGGTTTGGAAATACGCCATCATCACTGGACGAGCTGAATATAACCCTGCACCAGATTTAGCCAGCGCGTTTATTCCACATCAACGAGAGAATTACCCGTACCTATTAGCCGATGAATTGCCAGAGTTTTTATCTTCAGTAGATAAATTTCAAGGAAGTCAGATAGTAAGAACTGCTTTAAACATCTTAATGCTTACCGGTTTAAGACCGGGAGAGTTGCGAAAATCAGAATGGTCATTTATCGACTTTGAAAGCAAGACATGGAAGTTACCAGAACAAATAATTATGAATAGCTGCCTGCGCCTGAGCTTGCACCAGACGGAAAATATCTTGGTTAATTTTCATAATTTATCTTACGATAATTAGACCTAATGAAATGACTACGAATAGAAGTAGGGCACTGAATATAGTGTCTATGTTCATGCGAAATTCTCACTATTGAGATAGCGATTGTTATTTGGTTTCTCTGGTGTTGGTGCTGTGGGTAAAACTAGAAGTTCTTGGCGTGGTACTCTTCGAGTAATTTGGCGATATCAGATTCCCTAAATGAACCGCCATGTTCATCATTTGACTCTTCTATCTAAAGCTGACCATCTCCAAACTGTGAAATAGTCATCTTGCCGATAGTTACTGCTTGAATTGGCTTATTGTGGCCTGCCATCGGATTATCGTCACTCCGAATAGTATGTCTGTTTCGGTATTCAAATGGATGTGAACCAATGTGCCATGGTGTTTTACTACCTTCAAATTCCATATCACCCCCTAGCCTTTAACATTGCATCTGCAACACGATACGCATCCCGCGATATCCATTCAGCTGATTTGTCATTGACGTTATCAAGCTGAGCCGGATTAGCTAAATTCCTTGCATAGTAGCCATTGTGAACTTGTCGCGTAATGATGCTGAGGTAATAGATCTATCACTCTTGTAATGTGCATCGTAGTTTTTATCTGTCATACTCCCTCCGTTATTAACAAAAATACTGATATAATCCATTTAGTTAAAAATTAAATGGATTTATGATTATGAAATTACTTATCGTTGCTGCACTCTTATTCTCTACACCTGTTATGGCCGCAAATCAGTACAATCCTGATAATGTTTGTTTGAAATTTGAATCTAGTAATGCGTCAAAAGAAGTTAGATGCAAATCTATTAGCACGGCTTCAATAGTCGATAATGATGATCATGGGCAAGTCTTGTCTGTATCAGTGTATAGGCGACAGGCCATTCATGATTACAATCAAGAATACAATCATAGTGAATCAAAAATTTATATTATGAATGAAGAGTTTAAGCTTCAATTCGAAACAGATAAAAATGTAATAATGGATTTAATGCTAATACTTGATAATCAGCGTAAAAGTAAAGCGGCAGAGGAGTTGATTTCATGTCATGATTATTTACGTTCAAACAAACTATTATCTCGCAGTTAGTATTTTGTATCTCCTATCTATTAATCAACTCACCACAGCCCACAGAATGGTTTGTAATTAGTTAACTCATAGCTGCCCATTCACGAGCTTGTCGGCGCATCATTAATGCAAGCTGTACCCAACTTTTACGAACTATTGGATTTTTTAGATCTGACTTAGCGTAACCCATATATTTACGCTGAGATTCTTTGCATTCTTGTGCAAATCGATTGGTTGTTATCATATCTACCTCGCCGTAGCCCCGAACTCACGGCTCGGCTGTTTTGTTTTAACTCCTGAAAATACAGCTACATTAGGTAAGCAACAGTTATCTCCACTTGGATAATGCTTTGTTGGCTTGAGAGATAGAACTGGGCGTTCTGGTTTATCAACGCCAAATATCGAATCCCATATTTCTTCCACTTAGCGATTTTTCTATTTAGCTTTTAACTCATTACGTTGCTTGTAGTATTCTCCGTTGCGCTTATATCTACGTATATTTAAATTATCTTTAGCTGGTAAGAAAGTAATAGTTGCCATATTTGCCTCCTAAGTGATCTTTGGTGATTGGCGGTAGGTGCTGATCTCCTACTTACAAGCCATGCCGAGGTAAACAGCTTTCTCGCCTCCCTAAATATCAGTTATTACGACCCAGTATACGATTGATGCGCCAAGTGGTTCTATGGATGGTTCCAGTCGTCCAACAGTTGCATTATCAACGCTGATCAACAAACACAACTTACCTATTTCAGCACAGCAAGCCTATAAATGATTAGCCGAACTAGGCATTGTTGAGCGTTTATCACGTCCAAGTACGAAAACAGCCAACAAAATGAAAGAGTTTTGGTCTGTTACTGCTAGAGGACGTCAATTTGGGAAGAATATGACCAGCCCTAATAATCCTCGCGAAACCCAACCGCATTTCTTTGAGAGTAAAACGGATGAATTGATCCGCATGGTGATGCTGAATAAACAGGTGAGTGCATGAAATTATTAACGCCTTATATTCAGCCAGAACTTGGTGTTGTGTTGCTTAAACCTGGTGCTGAATTACTTGAGTAATTTAAAAATCACCATCGTGTGATTATTAGTGATGTGCCTAAAAGTTTAGACGTGTTGCCCTCAGGCGCATTAACGGGTGATGAACAGCCAATTTTAAACAATAAGCACATCATTCAATTTCTTAATAGCAAAAAAGTAATCCACACCATAGATCAAGTATCACCGATGGATACGTGGGTTATCTGTAATATCAAATGCTACCAGATTGATAAAGATGAAGATAATTATCATCACCATGAGTTAGTAACGACATTTAATGAGGCTGGCGTGATCCGCATTTGTTGGCATCACGATAATCATATTCGTCATTCATCATGACGAGTTACATCGAGACCCGAAGCAATGGGAAGTCACTCACGGCAATCAAATCGAATTGTTATTTCATTTTTTAAACCGTTCATTAGGTATCGGTGCATTTATTTAACGTGTGTACGGCACGAGGAGTATTAGCATGAAATTAGAGTCAGCATTAAAACAGTTTTATCCAAAGTCACCGATGCTCACCGATACACCAAACTGTACAGATCCCAATAGAATGAAATGAATGGATACTGCAGGTGCGCTTGGTATGACAGAACAGTGCGCTAAGTTTGGCATGTCTGCTTTTTTTGCTAAGAATGACGTGAATGAAAAAGATAAGTTCAGCATAGTAGAGCAGTTAACACAATATGCACTTAAAGTGACACCAAGGCTGGTGGCGAAATCGGCGGGTAATAAGTTGGGCTACTGTTTAGTGATCCTCGCTAAAATGGTGTTTGAAGATTATGTCCGTTCAGCAGGTTCGGTTTGTGAATGTTCTGCGTGTGCAGGCAAATGACTAATTTACAGTCGCAAAGATGTCGTTAAGTACCAAGGGAAAACAAGTATTGATGGAACTGTCATCATTGAGCCTTGGACTGAAAAATAAAATGTCGGTGAGTTGTGCGAAACGTGCAATGGAAAAGGAAAACTAACCTATCGTTGTCGCTGTAAAGGACGCGGAAAGGTTTTAGATGAAGAGTAAACGGAATTATAAGGCGGTGTACCTGTATTTAAAGATTGCCCTCGCTGTGCGGGCAGAGGATATAAGTGAATGCCTTCTTCAGCCGCATATCAAGCAATTAGTAAACTATTACCAGAGCTTAATGAAAGGACGTGGCGTAGAAATTGGAAGCCATTCTATGAGAAGTTAATTAGCAAATGCTTTATCGAAGAAAGTTTAGCTGAACAGTCATTTGGTAGTGTTACGAGAGATTAATATAATTCGATAATGGAGCAATAACCTGCTCCATTTTGATTTTGATTGAGATAAATATTAGTCAATAGTTTGGATATCTCCATTGTTATTAACGAAAATTTTTGAACCTGGTATTTTCATTGATATGAGTGCAATCTTGGATAGTGTAACTTTATTTGGGTACACTTTATTGATGGTTTTATGTGTTTCTTTGAGTAAATTAATTTGCTGTTGACCCGACATATTACCAAATCCTTGTGCTTTTAAATACCCAGTAACATTAATATATTTATTGGATGGGAATAAATTCGGGCTATTACTAAAATTTTCCTTCTTATTTTGTAATCTATCTTTTTCTAATTGGTCTAACAGTGCTAGATTCTGTTCATAAATTCTACGGGCTAAAGGATCAGTTATCTCATTTTTTGTATTTTGATTTTTGTTGTTTAGCTCTCTTTCAATTAATCCAATATTTCCATCATCATTAACTAGTGGTATTGCTAGGCAATTTAATGATGTAACTATAGTAAAAATAAAAGTAGTTAATTTCAGCATAAAATATAACCTTAGTTTATTACTTAAAAGTATACGATGCGTTATGGCCTAATTTAGATACCTGCTTTTGTTAATTATTATAACTATTGCGTTACTGATGCATTGGGTATCCAGTACTTATCTTGTGATATTTTCATCGCTTTAGAAAAAAAACTTAGCAGCCTTAGAATCACCTATAATCAATAGTAATTTGTATTAAGTATATAAAGCGTTATTGGTATTGTATTTATTTATATTTAAATTGTAATTTGCAATTTGTCCGTAACTGCCTTATCTATTTTAAATAGTGGGCGATTTATTACTTACCACACTGAATTTTATCAAGACCTCGCTTCGGCGGGGTTTTTTGTTATCTGCAACCTGTAAATAATCATTACAGGTCACATATTAGTTATTAAGGCGTCTTGTTTAATTGTTTTTCGGGGAAAGTAAAAGCATTACTCCAGCGCCTGCCAAAAGGCCAGAACAAGTTCGGTTAAAGATAGTTTTAGCCTTTGGTTTATTGAGTAATTTTTTCATGTGCAAACCCAACAAGGCGTACAACATGATCGCTATGAATTCAAGAAGCAAAAATAGTGAACCAAGCACTAAAAACTGTTGGCCAGCCTCAATTTGAGGGTTAATAAACTGAGGAAGAAAGGCTGTGAATATTAGGATTGCTTTTGGGTTTCCTGCTGCCACAAAAAACTCCTGTTTTGCTAATTTAAATATGGATGTATCCCATTTGGATTCGGTGATACTGAATTCAGAGGTTGGGGATTTCCATAATTGGTATGCTAGCCACAGAAGGTAAGCAACTCCAGCAAATTTAATTGTGCTGAAAATGACTTCTGATGTTTGTAATACTACAGCTAGTCCAAACGAAGCCAGAACAATCATAATCACAAATGCGAGCAATCTACCGAGACCTCCAGCACATGAATGAGTGAAGCCATAGTATGCTGCATTATTAATTGAAAGTAGGTTGTTTGGTCCCGGCGCGAGATTTAAAGCAAAGCAGGCTGGGATAAAAAGAAGTAGTGTTGAAAGTTCCATATAATTCCATTTGTATTTTTTAATGAGTGTTTGCAAGTTAATCATACATATAAGCTGAAAAGAATCATTCAGAAGATCGCTTAGGCGGTCTTTTTTCGTATATGCCGACCACAGAATCAATCACAACACCTCACATTCACACAAAAGCTGTGAGTCGGCTTTCTATTAACTAGTTCCTCCAAATAGGGGGTGAGTATGAATCATATGAAACAAACCCCTGAATTTTGGGATCAGGTATTCCAAGTTATCGCTGCTCATAAAGAGCAAGGAATTAGCGCATCACTAGCAACTGGTCGTGGTAAGTACAACGGCGGTGGCTGGAAGAAAACATTATTTGATGGCGGCTATGTGCGCGTTGTTTGCATGGTTTGTAAAAGATCTCCTAACGCTACTAGGTCTTAATCATGACTTGGCATATCTGTCTAGTGTATTCATTGGATATGTCGGTGTAGATGGGTTAAGCAAACTCATTAAGGGTAAGGCAGGGCTGAGAAATGACTAAATCTAATCGTGAGCCGGCTCGCGGTGAGCGCAACAATAACCCCGGCAACATTGACTATAACCCACGTAATAAATGGAAAGGTTTGGTCGGTATTGAAACGGGAGTGCCTAACCCTCGATTCTGTGTCTTTGAGTCGCCAGAGTATGGCATCAGAGCAATTTATAAACTAACTCAAACATATCAACGTAAATATGGTTTGAACTCAGTATCAGCAATTGTTAATAAGTACGCACCGCCAATTGAGAACAATACCAATGGCTATATCACTCGCGAATCGAAAGAGATTGGTGTTGGCATTAATGACAAGATAGACACTCAATCAAAACAGGTTGCTATCTCTTTAGCAAAAGCAATCGTAGGCGTTGAGCTTGGGTATCAGCTTTATGCAGATAGGGTTTATGAAGATGCTTGGTTATTGCTATGAGTAAATATATCCCATGGTTTTTTCTCTTACTTTTAAGTGCTCTATTAATGGTATTAAGTTTATCAAATGCAAAAATAAAAACGTTAAGTAACGAGAATGAATCACTCAGCAAGGATTTGTCTGAGCAAATTAATATTAATAGCAATTATAAAGAGCGCATTGATAAGTTAAATAAACTCGATAGTGATCATCAGCAGGAGCTTTATAATGCAAAGAATGAAATAAGTCGCTTGCGTGATATTAGTAAGCGTAATCCTAAGCGGGTGTATATCAAAGCCGAGTGTCCAAAGAGCGCCTGTAATTTCGCCACCAGCTTGGATGATGCAACCACCGCCCGACCTACTGACACTGCTATCAGAAATTATTGGCTACTCAGAGAGCGAATTGCAGAGTCAGAGTAAGTGATTAAAGGGTTGCAAGATTATATTAGGACGGAGTGTTTACGATGAATGAAGATAAAGAGGTGCTTGCTTCAAAAATAGAATCATTCATGAAAGAGAGTGAGCCTCTTGAATACAAATATGATGCTTCTGGTAGCAAATACGCACATTATTTTTCATTAAAACTCGCAGAACATCTATTACAAAAAAGCAATATGGACAATTGATAATCCAATAGCAAAAATATACCTAGAATCTAATAACTTAGATAAGGTAACTATTAGTTAGAATCTAATTATAAATATTAATAAAGTTTTAGGTTACTTTTCCGATATATATTTCTTCACAAATATACTAGGAGGCTATATGGAATTTTCAGTATTAGTAACATTTGACCTTAATTATTGTAAAACTACAGAGTATAGAGTGATGGAAAGAACACTAACTGATCTGGGTTTTGAAACATCTTCAGATCGTTCAGGGTTAGACTTACCAAGTAATACTTATTTGGGGGTTGTGGAAGTTGCTGATGTAGTGTTGGATATTGATGATATAAAGCTAGGCGCGGAAGGTGCAATTAATCTTATTTCAACTAAGCTCAGAAATGCTATCAAAGCAGTGGGGAAAACAGGGAAATTTTATGTTACTGCTTCACCCAAAAGTATGACGGTTGATTACTGCTCTAGATAATTTTAACTTTAGAACATATATTTAATATCACAAAGCCTGCTTTTGAAGTGACCCCCAATAGTTGGACAACCAATTACTGGGGGTTTTCTTATTGTGTAAGGAATATAAAAAACAGGAACACTGCATTGCAAAATGACACTGCGCCGTTATATGTACCCATTGTTTATCATTGGCGCCACTGGTTAGTGAAGCTCTGCTACAAGAAAGAAATTGTGTTTGAAGGCCAAGAAGTGGGGTTGAGTAGTGAGTAAATATCACGTAATAGCAACTAAGAAACCCAAGGATAGGGACTATAAACGTATAGGTGGTAAGAAAAAAGTTCTAGCTATCGGTATCTACCCGATGATAATTCTCGCCAAAGCTAGAAAATTAGTTAGAGAATCAATCCAGTTTTATAATGAAAGGAGACCACATTTGTCATTAAATTATAAAATGCCTGATGAGGTTTATTGAGCGTTTTATGCCTGAAAGGTTGTCAATCTATATCAGGATTAGTCAATTTATTCCATAAAATGAAGCTTCATATTTAGGTTTTTCATTGCTGTAAATAAGTACAGTAACGCTTATTGGTTTTTAAATGGTTAAATATCTCTCATCAATTTATGGGGATATTATAAGTATGAGTACGAAGGCGTTTGATTTAAATATAGAGAAAATATTGGAAAACTGGAAAGTTAGACATGCAGTTAGAGAGATCATTGCTAATGCATTAGATGAGCAGATATTAACGAATACAGATCAAGTTCAAATATCAAACAATGGGAATAACTGGATTATCAGGGATTTTGGTAGAGGCATCACTTATACTCATTTAACTCAGAACGAGAATCAAGAAAAACTAAATGCTCGAAATGTTATTGGTCGATTCGGCATAGGGCTAAAAGATGCTTTGGCAACATTTGAGCGACATGGGATTGAATGCTTAATAAAATCAAAGTATGGCATTATAAAAACTACAAAAATGACCAAGCAGGGTTTTGGCGATATAACTACGCTACATGCAATTATTGAAGAGCCACTAGATACAGAATTTATTGGTACAGAAGTAAAGTTAAGTAACATTGATGACAATGAAGTAGAGGAAGCTAAATTACTTTTTCTTAACTTCAGTGGCTCTAAAGTTATAGATACCACTGGGTATGGGCAGGTAATTGAGAATAATGGTGATGAAGGAAAAATTTATATAAATGGTGTGTTAGTTGCCAGAGAAGAAAACTTTTTGTTCTCATACAATATTACTCGTCTTAATACCCAATTAAAAAAATCAATTAATAGAGAAAGAACTAATGTTGGTCGTAGTGCTTATACTGACACAGTAAAAAGAATCCTATTATCGTCTAAGAACGAAGTTGTGATCGATAAGCTTGCTGATGATATGGCTGGTTATGAATATGGAACTATGCATGATGAGTTATCATGGATTGATGTGCAAGAGCATGCTGTATCGATTTTGAATTCATCAGAAAGTGTGATGTTTGTTACTTCTGAAGAGGGGATGATGCATAGTTCTCTGATTGATGAGGCTAGGGCGAACGGAGTAAGAATAGTCACTATTCCTCATAATTTAAGAATGCGAATTGCAGACTCTAAAGATATTGAGGGGAACATCATAAATGATATAAATAATTTCAAACAAGTATATAACAATAGTTTTGTATTTTCATTTATAAATGAAACGGCACTTTCTAAAGCAGAAAAAGAAATTTATCAATATAAGAATGAAATAGTTAGGATATTTGGTGATCTACCTGACGGCGTGGTTGATATACAACTTTCTGATACTATGCGGTTAGATGATATGACAATGAGAGAGACATTAGGCTGTTGGGATCCTAATTCAAAATGTATTGTGCTGTCACGAAAAACACTAAAGTCACTTTCTATGTTTAGTGGAACTCTGGTTCACGAATTAGTACATGCAAAAACTGGACTTCCCGATGTGAATAGAGAGTTTGAGAGTGTGCTCACTGATGAAATAGGCAATGCATATCACTTATTGTTAATAAATAAAAAAAGCAATGAAATTAATGACAATAATATAATAGAAATAAAAAAACCTTGGTATAAGTTTTGGTAATAGCAATAATTAATAGGTGTTAAATCTGCTATCAATTGCATCATAAATAACTAAATTAAAAACAAGTTAATTAACGAGGATGATGTTGTGAAAAAATACTAATTTTTACTGCAATTTTGTTTGCATACACTAATGTATTAGCTGGTGAATGTATTGGTAGTGGCGCATACCGAATATGTACTGATTCAACAAAGAATTCAGACGGAGATGAGACGATCCGATCTCATGATAATCAAGGAAACTCTTATTCAATAACGTCAGGAAATAGAGATAATCCTGATGGATCAACAGAAGTATTTTCTGTTGATAGTGGGGGTAACAAATATTCCATTAAAAGCTGGTGCGATAGTTCGGGCTGTCATACTGAAGATAGTGAAGGAAATAAATGTACGATCACTAAATCAGGCGAAATGATTGGTTGTTAATTATTTTATATATATCGCCAGATACAATGAAAAAGAATTTTGTTTTTCTCAGTATGCCATCGATTGCTAAAGAAAATAGAAAGTTATCGGATGTTGCTGAAGTGGTTTGCGCTAATTATGACGATAAGAATTCGTGCGAGGGATTTGTTAATACGTCAATAATTGTCCGCATTGAGCAAGGTAGAGTTAGTGTGATTTGATGAAAAAATATCTGATGACCAAAAAGATAGATGTAATGAATCTAAGCAGGTATTACAAGCTGCTTAACTAAAAGTGTCCAACTTTATGGGATCACTTCAAGTTAGCAGATTTTTTTGTTTTCTTCATTCTTTACCATATTTAGTTAAAATAAGAACAAAAATTGAATGCCTAAGATCACATATCATGCCTCTTAATTGAGGTTTTTCTGGTTATTTTGATAGTCTCATCAGGAATATTAATATTTCTTGGTGATGACATGAAATCAAAAACATTAGGTTTAGATCTTCTGTATTGGCAATTTGTTGATCTTGCAATAAACAAAGAGTACGTAACAACCGCTGACTTTCTTGGAAAATTCAGAATTAATCAAGAAAGAGTAAATAAAATAATCTCTGAGCTAGAAAAAACGAACGTTATTATTAAAGATAATGAGAAATATAAAGTTATTGGTTTTCCAACAGAATTGAATTGGCGAGAAGTAAGCTCAACACAACTACAAGGTGATGAGTGGTGGCTAAATGAAAAGTATACAAATGTACTGACAATAGAGGAAGGTAAAACATTTGTTTATCAAGATTTTTATAACAGAGGTTTCACTGGGAAGCCTGAATTTCTTATAGATATACATGGTGATATTGCAAAGTATCATCCAGTTAGCTTTGGTGGTGTTAATGAGAGGCTGAGGTATGCATATTTATCAGCTTATTGGCCTAGAGAAACAATAGTTGCTTTTCATTATGATGAGGAAATAAAAACCTTATTTATAGATGTAGACCTGCCAGAAATTGAAGATACGCCTGTATCAAATGGTGAAAGGTTAAAAACCGCAGAAGAATATTATTATGATTACGCAAGGCATGTTCATGCTATCGCTTTAAGAGTATCAGCTATCGGGTTTATGGTTTGCTCAGAAATAGAGAATGTCATAGTGGCTGGGTATTCTCAGATATTTAATCATGAAACTGGTGATGAAGATGATCTCTATTTAATTAATGCAAAATTGAATAGGGATAAGTTTGAAAGGCTTCCTATTAAAAACATCTCCATGTGTGACCCTATTCAGTATCTGTCAGGATTTGAAGCATTAGTTAAAATGAATAAGAATTATAAAATGAATGTAATCGATCTGAAGTGGTAGTTTGCTACTGTAAATAACTATACTAAAAAAAATTAGAAATAGAAGATACTTTAGACACTGATATAGCTGGAGCACTGATAGGTTTTATCTTTAGTTTAATTAGGTATGTTGGTATTTTAGGATATATTCTCATCATCTCAAGAATTGGGGCTTTGGTTAATGATAATTTGGTTGAAAAGCATTAATAGTACATTCAGTTTTTAATACGTAGGATAATAGGAATATTGTTTTTAACTGGTTGTCCTGTTTTTTATGAAATGCAAGGCTAGATATATAGCGCTAAATGGAATTGAAAATATAAAACAAAGTAAGTGATATAGAGCTATTCCACCATGCTTAGCAGGAGTATTTATAAACAATCCAGTATTCCAGAATTTTTTTGTTGTATATTTTAATACGAATTTTTCAGTGATCATTTTTGAGAAAGGAAAAAAAATTGCGCTAGGTATGCTTAAAAGAAGCATTAACAGACTTTCAATAGTGTGATCGTTATAATTAAGATAAATCATCACGAACATCATAAAATAGCCCCAAAACATATTGTTAATATAATATTTTTTAGTCATATCCAGATCCTAATAAATTGCATTCTATAAAGAATAATTATAATAATAACTATTCTTATTTTCAATTTTTTGTTGTTTTTATTTTGGCTAAATTAACTGATTATCCATTCTAAATTATCTGGATTAAATAATTATCTTACCTATTTTTTATGGGTAGTCATTAGTATTTCAGGGCTGTTTTCTTCGTTCTATTTTATAGGTGAGAAAGTAATCAATAAAACTCACCTATTTAATATCAAAATAAATTTAAAGACTTATTTATTGATTTCATTATTTTTAGCTTGAAGATAATCAGTGAGAAATGCTTGTGCATTACCTTCATGGGATATTCCTTCAGAATAATTTACTGATATAGGCTGAGATTCTCCTGGTATATAAAGGTTACCACAGCATTTATTCTCAATAATTAGAGCAACAAATTTGTTTCCATTAATATTTATTGAATACCGAGTATCTCGACTTGTTTTTTCAACCTGCATCTTCTGAATTTTTAAATTCCAGTCATGGTCAATACCTTCGATCTGTACTAATGCTTCATTAGCATTACGATCACCAATACGTAGAGTCCAAACAATCACTCCTTGTTGACCTTTATAGGCAATGACATTATCTGCCACATCAGGGCGTTGCTCTGCATGTGCGCTCCCTATTATACAGGTAAATAATATAACGATTAAAGCTATTAACTTCTTATAATTAGCCATGTTTTTAATCCTAATGTATTGTTATATATAAATAATTATATAAACACCAACATCTATTACTATGAGATTAGTCATCATAATAGATTTATTTATTTTTAAACATAGCACGGAGTGACTATTAGGATATTTCTTGTTTAATTTCCAATATAATATTAATTGTTGTTGAGAGAAAATAACCTTAATTTTTAAAAAAACAATAAAGATTGATACAGAGAAGCTATACTTCTCTGTATTTTTCTTGATTCCATTTACAAAGATAAAATCCGTTCAGATATCAGCGACATTAATTTCTCTGATTGAACATCGGTGATTATCATTGTATTCATACGACATTCATTTAAATTGCTATTATTTTTAGGTGGTCTTAGAGGATCATGGACTGTCGCAAAACTTAAACCAAAAAGTTTGCGTGATTCATATTCAATATCAATATGCCCATTTATACCGGTGAAAATATCTGGGCGGATTAGATAACCTATTACACAGGGATCATGTAAGAAGGGATCAAATGCAGCATATCCACGAGACATTTTTGCTGCTGTTCTAGCAATAACATTACCTTGCTCTAACGACTGGCATAAACCAGCTCGAATATCAGCTTTATGTGTGACATCCAATCCCAACATAGTAATGTGTTCTGCTGTATCAAAAACAATATGTGCCGCGTGTGGATCGACATAAAAATTGAATTCGGCTGCTGGTGTTATATTCCCATTACAAAATGCAGCCCCTCCCATTAGAACAATATCTTTCACATTATCCTTAAGCCTTGGTTCTTTTAGCATTGCCATGGCGATATTGGTAAGTGGTGCTGTCGGGCAAAGGGTGACTTCTTTAGGATTAGACATCACAGTATCAATAATAAAATCGACAGCATGTATATCAGGATAAGTGTAATTAGATTTTGGTAACATCACTCCAGCAAGGCCGTTATTGCCGTGTACTTGTGTTTTGCTTCCCCGACGTGCTATCAAAGGTCGTTCACATCCTTTGGCTAAAGGAATATCAGGCCGTGATACAAATGAAAGAATATTACGTGCATTCTCATGAACTTTATCTAACTCTACATTTCCAGATACTGTTGTGATCCCTAGCACTTTTATTTCTGGTGATGCCAATGCCAGTAAAATAGCAATGGCGTCATCTACACCCGGATCACAATCTATAATAATTTTAGTCATATACTTCTCCTTTGATAACTTACATAACACATTGAATAACAACTAGAATTAAAAAGATGACTCATAAAATAAATATTAGTTAATAAAAATACCGACCATCGTTGCAGATAAGCAACTCACCAACGTTGAACCCACGATCAGTCTAAAACTATTCGCCGCTATCATTTTTCCATGTTCTTTACTGATACTGGCGACACAAGCAATAATCATTCCGACTGAACCAAAATTTGCGAACGAAATTAGGAATACAGAGATAATGGCTTCTGTTCTTGGGCTCAGATTATCCAATTTGATATAGTCAATCATTGCAACAAATTCATTCGTTAAAATTTTTGTAGCAATAATTTGCCCGAATTCAATACTGTCCTGCCAAGGGACGCCAAGCACAAATGCAATAGGAGAGAAAATATAACCAAGAAGACCTTGGAAACTTATTCCTATGAGGTGTAAAAAAATATCATTCAACATGCTAATTAGAGCAATAAAGCCAAGAAGCATTGGAACTATTGCTAGAATTAATTTAAAACCATCGAGCATATGCTCTGTTAGTACTTCAAAAAAACTATGATGTTCATTTTTAGGGCCAGAAAAATTGTTAGATATTTCAATAGGATCGTTAGGGTTAATAATGGAAACAATAACGAAAGTACTAAAAAAGTTTAGGCAAACACCAATAAAAACAAACTGAGGTGATAACATTTGAGTGTAAGCACCCAATATTGCGATATCGACAGTAGATAACGAGCATGCAGCTATTGTGTACATTTGTGGTTTTGTTAAATTGGGTATGTATTCTTTAATCGAAACATATACGGCCATCATACCTACAATGACAGCACTAACTGCTGAAAAAGATTCAAGTTTACCTACTTTGGCTATTTTATTAATAAGGTACCCGATAGTAAGAATAATCAAACGTAGAATACCAAAATATTTTAATATCCCAATAATTGAACAAATAAATACTAAAGGCATTAGAGCAACAATAACGAACACAATAGGTGTTTTTGTGCTTATATCTCCAAATACAAAATCAATTCCTTTATTTGCATGATGTACTAAATATTCTATACCTATATTTGTCGTGTTAAGAATTGTGATCCCAATAGATGTGTGTAGAAGTATAAAAGCAACGGTGGCCTCTATTAATAAAAGAATAAGAATAGGAATAAATTTTCTTTTTATTTTATTAGCATTAAAACTAATTGAAGATGCCACTATAAAAATTAAGAGAAGGCTAATAATGAAAATTAAATATTTCATAACGACCTCGATTATATAATTTATTAACGGGGTGGGTTATTTATGCACTTCCCTTACATACGCTCTTTTTTTAATCTGGCATCAACACTTGTTCTAGATGGCATTGATGATGCACCCTTTTTTTCAACGGCCAATGATGCATAAGCAATAGAAAACTTAATTGCTTCATCCATATTTTTACCTTCTATTAATTTTGCAGCTAAAGCACCAGTGAATGCATCACCAGCACCACTTGTATCAACTACAGATGCACTCATCGCTTTGTAATATTTCATAGTGCTACCATTGAAATAAAGAGCACCACTGTCACCAAGTGTCATTACTATTTCTTTAACACCTAAGTTGTGTATTACTTTTATGGCTTCCTGTGCTGAAATAACGCTATCAATTTTAATGTTTGATATTAATTCTGCTTCTGTTCCATTTGGTATTAATAAATCAATAGATGACAAATGTGAGACAATTTGATCTGAATAGGGCGCTGGGTTAAGAATGACATAACATCCCGATTTTTTTGCTATTTCAATCGCAAACTTGGTCGCATCTATATTATTTTCTAATTGAGTAAGAAAAATCTTTGCAGATTGTAGATTATTAATATCTGAAAGAATTTCAGCTTTAGTGATTGTTGCATTAGCCCCTAGATCAATAATAATACTATTGTTACCAGTGGTATTCTCAACCATAACTAATGCATTCCCGGTCTTTGTATTGGCATCTTTAATTAAGGTATATGAATTTATCTTTGTAGTACCAAAATATTTCTCTGCGGTAGTGCCAAATGAATCGTCGCCTACTTTAACAAAAAAATGCACATGATCATTTAATTCAGCTGCCGCAACCGCTTGATTAGCACCTTTTCCACCAGGGAAAAAGTTTGTAGAGATTGCTTTGATTGTCTCTCCGACAAAAGGAAATCTTTCAACTTCTGTGACAACATCTAAATTGAAAGATCCTAAAATATATAATGAGCATTTATCTGCAGTTTTTTTATCTTTACCTTGTTCTTCGCAATCAATTTGAAGCACTCTGGTTTCATCAATAGTTCTATTTATTATTGGTTCTAATTCAATTTTTTGTAATCTCACTCCACCATGAAATTTAGTTGCTATACCTAATAACTGTAATTCATCTATGTATCTTCTTACGGTTCTTTCCGATACATGAAGTAGAGCACTGAGCTCTTTTACATAGATAGAATTATCTTTCACTAATTTTTTTCTGATAAATGCAATACTACTCTTTTTTTTCATATCACTCCTCGTTTGTTAAAAAATGTTTTACCATTTGTTAAGATAATAGAGGTTAATTAAGTTTATTCTGCTTGAGTAGTCACATTTTTTGCTCGTAATTGGACAGTTATCTGTCCGTTTAGATAAATTTTAAGGAAAATATGTGGATAACGTAGTTTGCTTACGTTGGATGATTATCTAAAATCGTAATGAAATAATTGAAAATTATTTACTGATTTTTGATTTTGTCATCATTGAAATGATTGGGTATCTGGAGAATGGATAGGACATTGATAGCTTTTGGTATCCACTAAAACGTAAAAAGAATACCAATAAAGATATATTAGTGTTATTGCCATTGTCTAACATCTATTCGTTACCTGAAATTGAGAATATTCAGTTTAGAAATAATATCGATAGTATTTTCATATAAAACTTAATCAAATCAAAGTAATTGGCTTAGTAAGATGAAAATCAAACAAATATCAGCGATAACAAGTAAGACGCCAATAAGTGTTCTGACTAAAAGGCATGAAAGTGTTGTAGAAGGAGCCTTAGGAAATAATGCAGAAAAAGACCAATGAGCTAGCACTGCAATCAAAAATATAGCGAGTATCATATAACTGATAAAAAATACCATCATTAATCCTTTAGGCTGAGTATTATATTTTATTCTAAAAAGGAATACCTTTATTATTTATAAAGCTTTTATAAGTCTAATTTATTATTGAGATAATTTGAAGCATGTTAGCATGACGATAGTCATTAAATATATTATTACTATCTGAATAATAAGAAATTCATACTGTATTTGTGAGTAAGCTTAAGTTATTGCTATTATCCTGTTTAAGAGCACTTTTACTTACCTAATGTTATTATCTTAAATGATATTTTATCAAATGTAGCTACATATTTTGTCAATAGCCGAAAACCTTAAATATTTTATTTATAACTAACTTTAATTATTGATTGTTTTATAAAAGATAGAGCTCATTGATTAAGTTCTTTACTCTTATATTGGGTAACGATTTTTTATAAGATCTACAATTTATATTGATGCTAAATAAAGAAATGCTATTTTTGATGTTTATCACAGAACGAATATATAAATAATAATTAAATCATTTTTGTACTAATAACAGTCTTTTTTTGATATTCTTTTTTTGTGTATTTTGTGATTTATTTCTATTTTTAATGAAATTTTAAAAATTGCTTGGATTATAATTCTGATATTGTTTTTCTTTTTATTTTAATCATCACATTAGTTTCTTATTTTTATATTTTATATTGTATTTATTCTTTATCTGACTATTGATTAAGATTTAGTTGAGAAATTAAAATGGCTAATTTATTATTAATCTTAATTTAAGATGACAATATTAAAAGAATAGCTTTTTAACACGCTATTTCTTCTTTGATATGGTTTTAATTAAATTAATACTCTTTATTTGTGTAAATACAAGGTTTAAATAGGCTAATTATCTTTATATCAATGAGGTCAATATGTTCCAACTTAAACGCAAGCTAGTTCTATTAGCAGCCACAACGTCATTATTAGGTTTATCTGCATCAACATTTGCAGCGGATGGTACAATAAATTTCACTGGTAAATTTGTTGATACTACGTGTAATGTTCAATTTGAAAATGGTAATAATACGGCAGCGGTTGATTTAGGTAGTTATAGCGTAACTGCATTAGCTGCAACAAATGATTTAACAACAACCAAACCAATCAAAATATCGTTATCTGATTGTCCTGCGGAAAATAATGCCGTTAATATTGAATTTACATCTAATAATACAAATGCTGATGGTCATACTTATATTGTGACTGGCAGCAATGAAATTTCAAAAACAGATATAGGTGTTGCATTATTTACCGATAATGCTCAAACCTCACAAATCATTCCCGCATCAACACAAATCCCTGTGACTTTAACTGAAACTAAAGGGGATACAACCGTTTACGCTTCGTTTAAACGTATTAAATCAAGCGGCACATTAACTGCTGATGAAGTTTCATCAACTGCAACATTTAATATTAACTATCTTTAAAAACAGTACATACCCTTTGATTTATCAAGGGGTATGACATCGCTTTATAAAGGCTAATTATGCTAAAAAAAATAAAATCAGTTTTAATATTATTTACTTTTGGGGCTTTTTTTAATCTATCCCAAGCGAGTGTTGTGCTTGAATCTACACGCGTTATTTATACTGAAGGTAGCCATGAAGCGACAATCACAGTACAAAATCCAGATTCAAATCCTTATCTTATTCAATCATGGATAGGTGATGAGAAATCAGATGCACCTTCAGTAGATCCTTTGTTTATTACGACGCCTCCACTTTTTCGTTTAGATGCAGAGCAATCAAATACACTTAAAATTGTGTATATGAAAAATAAAGTGGAATTGGCAAAAGATAAGCAATCAGTTTTTTGGCTTAATGTAAAAGCAATACCAGCATCTGATCCCAATGCTAAAAATACACTATTAATCTCAATTAATAGTCGTATTAAATTATTTTATATTCCTAATGGTCTCTCTAGAGAAGATTTTGATTTAGCATTTAAAGAATTAAAAATATCGATAATCAACAATAAATTACATATTGAAAATCCTACACCTTATTATGTGACATTATCTACATTATCAGTAGGTGATTATAAATTCGATAGACCTGAAATGTTAGCACCAAAAAGTACTTATAATTGGAATTTACCACAAGGTACCAATGGAAAAATAACTTGGAATGCTGTAAATAGTTACGGAGGAGTAACTGAACTAATGAAAAATTAAAAATAAATTTAAATGATTTTAATTTTTAGATAGATCACGTTATTTTATGAGAAAAATGATGAAAAAGAATAATAATAGATACAGACAATGCAGATTTTATTTGCTTATTTCGGCTATTATTTCTTTATCTTATATTGAAAAATCATTTTCTGATGATTATTTTGATCCAACAGCATTAAGTTATGGTACCAATCAAAATATTGCAGATTTGCAAACATTAGCGCAATTCTCTAAACCGGGAGGGCAACTTCCTGGTGATTATATTGTTGATATCTATATTAATAATGAAAAAGTAGGTAGTGAGCTAATATCTTTTTTGTTAAACGAGAATGATAACAATATTTATCCCGTTTTTGTAAAGGAACAATTGGTTGCTTGGGGGGTTAAAGTACTAGATAAATCGGATCTAAAAAAATTATCTGATAATGCAGAAATCACTAATCTTGCCGCAGTGATCCCTGACTCTAGTATTAAATTTAATTTTTCACAACAAAAACTCGATATCAGTATTCCTCAAATTTATATAGATAAGGCAGTGAGGGGCGAAGTTAGTTCAAAATTATGGAATGAAGGATTACCTGCTTTATTATTAAATTATAGCTATTCAGGTTCTAATACATGGATAGATAATTTGGATAAAGAACATACCAATGATCAATTTTTAAATTTACGTAGTGGATTAAATTTTAACGGTTGGCGTTTGAGAAACTATTCAACTTATAACCATAGTAATAAAGATAATAAATGGAATAATATTCAAACTTATCTGAGCCATCAAATTGAACCATTTAAATCATTATTTACTGTAGGAGATGTTAATAGCTCGGGTGAAATATTTGATAGTTTTTCTTATCGAGGAGTTTTACTTGAGTCAGATGAAAGTATGTTACCTCTCAGTCAAAAAGGGTTTGCACCTATTGTTCGAGGTATTGCTAAAAGTAATGCTCAGGTTACGATCCGGCAAAATAATTATATTATCTATCAAACTTATGTCGCAGCCGGTGCATTTGAAATAAACGATCTGTATCCAACGTCTTATAGTGGGAATTTAGATGTCACAATTGAAGAGGCGGATGGAAGTAAACGTGATTTTGTAGTGCCTTTTTCTTCACTAGCAATTATGCAACGTGAAGGAAGTTTAAAGTATTCTTTTAGCAGTGGTAAATTTGATTCTAATCTAAATTCTAGAGAGCCTTATTTTGCGCAAGCAACGGCAATGTATGGGCTACCTTTAGACATTACTGTTTATGGTGGGCAAATTTTAGCAGAAAAATATACCGCATCAGCAATAGGTATTGGCCTTAATTTGGGGGAGTTAGGCGCAATTTCGACAGATATTACTCATGCTAATATCGTCCACAACAATGACAATAATAATAGAAATAACACTAGAGATTCAGGTCAATCCTATCGATTTCAATATTCAAAAAGTATGTTGCAAAGTGGTACGACAGTTACGCTAGCAGGTTATCGTTATTCTACACATGGTTTTTATACGTTTAGTGAAGCAAATAATATTAGTGATATAAATTATAATAAACGCTCACGTATTCAAGCTAATTTAAACCAATCTTTAAGTCATTATGGCAATATTTATTTTAGTACTTATCAGCAAGATTATTGGGGACGTTCCGGGATCGAGCGTAATATAAATGCTGGTTATAATACAAATATTAAAAATATTTCATATGGATTAAATTATAACTATAGCAGTATGCCTGATTCAGATAATGACCACCAAATTGCATTTAGCATAAATATACCTTTATCAAATTGGTATCCTAAAAATACAACTTATTTAACGTCAAATATGAATTTAGCCCAAGGTGGTAGATATAATTTACAAGTAGGCATGAGTGGTGATGCATTAGAAAATAGAAAACTCAATTATGCTATTAGCCAGAGTTATGGTAATCAAGATCAAAATGCCAGTGGCAATGCGCAAGTTTCCTATAATGGTGCCTATGGAAATATTAATGCAGGATATAGCTATGGTTCTCATTATCAACGGGTAGATTATGGTGCTCAAGGGGGAATTGTTTTACATCCATATGGGATCACTTTGTCGCAACCATTAGGAGAAACTTTAGCATTAGTTAGGGCACCTAATGCTAAATATGTCAAAGTTCAAAATGTGAATAGTGTCGCCACTGATAGCCGAGGGTACGCTATTATTCCTTATGTTTCACCTTATGTGCGTAATAGCGTGACATTAGATATTTCTACATTAGAAGAAAATATTGAAATTGTTGGAAATAATAAAACTGTTATTCCAACTAAAGGAGCAGTGGTATTAGCAGATTTTGAAATTAAAAAAGGGTTTAAGGCATTAATTTTACTTACTTTTAAGGAAAAGCCAATCCCATTTGGTGCGATTGCAACATTAGTTAATAATGATCTCAAAGATACACAAATAAATAATACAAGTATTGTTGGAGATAATGGTGTTCTTTATATCAGTGGGTTGCCTGAAAAAGGTCAACTTTATATAAAATGGGGAAATAAAAAAGAACAACAATGCTACGCACAATATTATTTAAATGATATCTCTGAAAATAAAGGGATACAGCAAGTGAGTGCACAGTGCTTATAACAATTAATGGTGAATAATATGAAATCTAATAATGCATTGTTTTTTTTAACTCTATTTATAATTAATTATTATCCTAATATAGTGGATGCAGCTTCAAAAAGCATTGATTTAATGCTATCAGTTGGGCCTATAAATAATATTGCATCTGACAGTGCTATAGCAAATGGAAAATTAATTACAGGAAAGTGGGATACTGAACGAACACAAGCTTATTTTTGTCTTGATACAGATAATAGATTAGATAAGGAAACAATATATTCTGTTAGGGACGTGAGTGGTACTCAAACAAGATATGAGCGCGAAAATTACGACGTGTTTAAAACTACACATTCAGGTGTTGGGTGGATAATGGCCGTTTCAAATAACAATAAATTAAAATGGCTACCTATAATCTCAAACAAAGAAACTCAAGTTTTTCCTTATACTGGAGGAGGGAGCGATGATTCAGGGATGGGGGCAACTGTAAAATTCGCACTTGTGAAAATACCAGGTCGTTTTCCGAATGGAATTGTTACCTTACCAGCCCAAGAATTAGCCAAAGTAAATTGTTATAGATATGGGCAATTAATTGAAACAGCAACAATTAGATTAAATCCCGTTACAATGGAATTTAAAGCACGTTCTTGTCGTGTTCAAACAGGAACTCAAACATTACAAATGGGTTCCTATACTCGACAAACTTTTTCAAGATTATCAATTGGTGAAAACTTAGAGGCCGGTAAAACGGCTAATATTAGTTTAATCTGTGAAAAGGATGTAGCTCCTTTTGTCACCATTAGTGATAATAATAATATCGGAAATGAAACTAATATTATCTCACTTAAATCACCAAATTCAGCAACAACAGCAAAAGGTGTTGGGTACCAAGTTTTCTTTAATAATACATTACAATCATTAGGGCCTAAAAGTGAGAGTGAAGGAAATAAAAATCAATTTAGAATAAACGATATAACAACATCGAATAATCAAATAGTTCCTCTGACATTACTATTTAAATATGTAAAAACAAATAATACTGTAGTCGCTGGTGATGCGAATGCTTCTGTTACGTTAACTTTTTCATATCAATAATAAGGCGATAGGAATGATGTATATAAAAAATAATTATAAAACCATTATCTTATTGATGAATGCCTTATTTATTGGAAATGCAACCGCAGATGAAGTCGTGATTAACCTGCAAGGACATATAAAAGAAGGTACTTGCCAAGTTGCTAATTATCAAAAGGTGCTTTCTTTAACTGGAGATCAGCAATATATAACTATTCATAACACTTTTCCAACGGTTGGTAGTGCAAGCCAAGCTATTCCTTTTACCATTGAACTAAAAGATTGTGATCCTAAATTAAATATTTCAATTCGTTTTGATGGTGTGACAGTCTCAGGGCACGATAATATATTAATGCTAACTCAAGGTGCATCTTCAGCAGATGGTGCAGGTATTCAAATATTAGATAAAGAAGAAAATCCTATCAATATTGGCGAAAAGACAGCCGTTGCTTTTGATGTTAAAAAAGAAACGGCGTATGTTTTACCTTTTTATGCTCGTTATATTCGTTATAGTAATGATAGAGTAAAAGAAGGTGAAGCAAATGGTAAAGTCGATTTTACTTTTACGTATGATTAAATTTAATAATACCAAAGAAAGCACTTAATAATAATTTATTAAGTGCTTAAGATAGTTGTTATTAGTTACGTGCAATAATAGGTTTTTCTTTACGATTAAACCAACTTTCACGTAATTTATCGTAGCTAAGATTAAATGCATAAGTATAAAAAAGGAAAAAGACAAAAAAAACAATTTCTAATAAAAATGCATTCCATAATGACATATTTAATAAAAGTGCCAGTATTGGTAATCCTATGATCACAAAGCTAAATTCAAAACCAATTGCATGTATAATCCGTATTTTTGTTGGTCTTGAGCCTTTTGATAAAGGCCAATAACGATCAAAGATCATGTTATAAAAAAGATTCAATAACATAGCTAATGTGGATAAGACAATAGCAACCGTACCCATCTGAAAAATTGAGCGTTCCAAAAGCCATGCACTAAGCGGTGCCGTTATGGCAATAGCAATCGCTTCAAATGTAACAGCGTGAAAAACGCGCTCAGTAAATGTTTTTTGATATTGGCTCATATCTCACCTCAAATTAATTATTTAACAAAAAACGAGTGCAATTATTGGTGATATTTTGTATATATACAAAATAGGAGCCATCGAAAAAACCGATACCACAATGAACTATTCTATAGAAACTTTGCGTACATTTGTTGAAGCCGCTTCATTAAAATCATTTTCTGCAGCAGCACGAAAATTAAATAAAAGCCAATCTACGGTCAGTAGTACCATCGCTGGATTCGAAGATGATATGGGGTTTGAACTATTTGAGCGAAAAGGGCGAGAGTCAACACTGACTTTTGCAGGACAAAAAGTGTTGAGCTTGGTCGAAGATATATTGTCGGCTGATGAACGACTACAGGCATTAAGAATAGAACTATCGCCTGAAATGGAACCTCGTTTAAGTTGTGTATTCTCTGATATGTATCAACCACCTTATTCAGAGCAACTCTTGAAAATTCTAGATAAAGAATTCCCACATCTTGAATTTGAGTTTCTTGTTGCAGAAAATGATGATGTGATTAATATGCTACAAAATAATCAGGCGCATATTGGTATGATGGAATCACGAGTAGAATATCCTGCTGATATTGCTTTCGCTCGTTTGCCTGTGAGTGGTAAGTTAGGATTATATGCACATAAAACGCATCCACTTGTAAAAGAAAATAAAATCAACTACCAACATTTAACAATGCATCGTCAATTAAGACTAAGCAGTAGTGCTCAATTTGCTATTAATAGTGAGAAAAACTGGCTAGCACCTAATTATTTATTATTACTTGAAATGGCTGAGCAAGAAATGGGATGGGCAATATTACCCACATGGTTAGTTGAGCAATTTGGACATGATTTGTTAGTCAGTCTAGATTATGACCAATTCCCCAAGAAGATAGACATTGATTTGGTGTGGTCAAGAAGCAAGCCACCAGGAAAAGCGGGATATTGGATGATAGATAGGCTCTTAAAAAATGATCTTCAATTTTCTCTCTAGGTATTAATCAATCACCTTCATTATCAATAGGTATAGTGAAGGTGATATATTCCTTTCACAACGTGAGTTCACCAGCCACAAACATTTGTTTCTTCATCCATATCATAACCACGTACAATATTGATAAGATCTTTCACCATTAAACTGGACATATCAGCATCTAATAAATCAGTTAAAAAACTATCTTTATCAACAGAAACACCGTTATTTTTGTTTGTTAATACTAAGGTGAGTTCTTGTGATTCAATATTTACCTTATTTTTTAGCTCATTAACTAAAAGTGAAACTTCTTTCGTCGCAATTTCTGGGATATATAAAATTTTAGGATTTAGAAATATTTTTTGAGATTTTTCTTGGCCATAGGCATTAATCAATTCTAATAAATAGCCTTTATTTTCATTTTCCATATTATTATTAACCTTCGGCAAGTATTTTAGGATCGACATAAAAATCGACATTAAAAACAGTATCTTCAGTTTTTGCTTCTATTTTGTGCCATGTCTCTGGCGGGAATACACCAAATTCACCAGCATTAATCACTAATGTTTCTGTTGGTTCTGGGCTAATTTCATCTGCATATGCGTAATAAATAATCATTCCTTGCATAACAGACAGCTTAGGATAAACCCCTTGGCGAGTACCTTTATCTAAATGCCTTTCCCAAATTGATTTTGGGGCTGTGTCTTTGGTCCAAAGTGGTGTTGAGCGTACATGGATATAGTGAGTGGGAATAATAATTCGTTCCATTTTACCTCCCTAAAATGAAGAGATTAATTTTTCTATTTTTATCTTAGTTAAGAAGAAAAATTATTGCTGATAATGTAATAAGCTATTGTGCTGTTGAATAAAATCTACCTCTTCTAATAAGGTATTTCAAATGCAATTTTATGAAAAAAAGTGACAATAAAGCTCAAAGCTTATTAATATCTTGTTTTATTTGGTTAAATTATTTTTTAAAATTTAAATTATTTTTTATTTAAAGGTCGTTTTTTAGTCATTTTTCAGGTGTTATTCTCGACGTTTACTCACTAACATAATTTCTTTGTTCTATAATTAATCAAGCCTAGGGGATTAATATTTAATTCATTATTTAACATAATTGAGATATCACTATGGAATTAAAGGATTACTACGCCATAATGGGTGTTAAACCTACTGATGATACTAAAACGATTAAAACGGCTTATCGCCGTTTAGCTAAAAAATATCACCCTGATGTAAGTAAAGAGCCGAATGCTGAAGAGCGTTTTAAAGAAATTGCTCAAGCATGGGAAATATTAGGAGATGAGCAACGAAGAGCTGAATATGATGAGCTTTGGGCACATCGTAACGATCCTAAGTTTAAGCAATTTACACAACAAGATTCGAATACAAAAAATCAACAAAGCTTTAGCCAAGAAGATTTTGATGACATTTATGCATCATTTTTTGGCCGACGTTCTCCATTTGAAGAACAGCAGAATTCTCAGTCCTTTAAACAACGCGGACACGATTTAGAACTAGAATTAGCTGTGTTTTTAGAAGAATCACAAGAAGAACATAAACGCACAATTAGTTACCATTTACCGGTTTATAATGTTTTTGGGATCGTAGAAAAAGAAATTCCTAAAACATTAAATATTAAAATTCCTGCAGGTGTTATTGATGGACAGCGTATTCGCTTAAAGGGTCAGGGAACACTAGGTGAAAATGGTGGGGAGAATGGTGATTTATGGCTAACAATTCGTATTGCACCTCATCCTTTGTTTGATATTAAAGGCCATGATTTAGAAATAGTGGTTCCAGTTGCACCTTGGGAAGCGGCATTAGGTGCAAAAATTCCTATACCTACAATAAAAGAAAAAATCTTATTAACTATTCCTGCAGGAAGCCAAGCAGGGCAAAAATTACGTATTAAAGGAAAAGGATTGGTTAGCAAAAAGGCTAGTGGTGATTTATATGCAATTTTAAAAATTGTAATGCCACCTAAATCGGATGAAAAAACACGCGAATTATGGCAACAAATTGCAGATAGCCAGACCGATTATAATCCACGTAAAGACTGGGAGAATAAATAATGGGTCAGTTAACAACAACTATATTTACTGTCACTGAATTTTGCCATCACACTGGAATATCAAATGATGAACTTAAAGAGTTTGTTGCACTTGGCGTGATTGAGCCATTAGAAATTGAAACTCAAGAATGGTTTTTCGATGATAATGCCCTTGTGGTGACACATCGTGCGTTAAAACTTCATAAAGAGCTCGCATTAGATTGGCATGGCATTGCTATCGCTCTAACCTTATTAGATGAAAATGAGCAGTTAAAACAAGAAAACAAGCAATTACGCCAGCAATTAATGCGATTTATAGATGAATCATGATCAATACAATAGCCACTAAACACAAATATGACTTTAGTGGCTATCTTTTATTCCTTATTAATTGATTTTACTCGCTATTTTTCACGTTCTTATTTAAACAAAATCATAAAATAGCCATGCTTTAAAAATGAGCAAAATGGCGATGAGATCACATCTACGCACATAACTATTAGATTATGATTCTTATAATTTATTGATTATATATTTTTCTTGTTTGTTAATTGAGGTTTACTTTTTATAAGGGAAAAACAATGCAGCCGATCCAAATAAATAAATTAATAGAGTGGCGTAGGACTTTTCACCAATTTCCAGAAATTGGTTGGACCGAGTTTGTGACAACGGGCACGATAATTACGTTATTGCGTGACATGGGGGTTGAGGTTAAAGCTGGGCCTCATATTCTTTGCCAAGAAAGTATTTTAGGTCGAGATGAAAAACTCGTAAAAGAAGCAATCAAAATTGCCAAAGAAAAAGGGATCAGTACTGAGTTATTAGCCGAAATGAATGGTCTTACAGGATGTATGGCTATTATTGATACAAAAATACCTGGTCCTACATTCACTTTTCGTTTTGATATTGATTGTGTTTATGTTCAAGAATCAAATGATGAAAATCATCTACCTAATAAGCAGGGTTTTGCTTCGTGTCGTTCTGGATTAATGCATGCTTGTGGTCATGATGGACATACTGCAATAGGGCTTGGTTTAGCACATTGGTTAAAACAAAATATTCACATTTTAAGTGGAAAATACAAATTAATATTTCAACCTGCAGAAGAAGGGGTGAGAGGCGCTAGAGCAATAAGCGACAGTGGGATCTTGGATGATACTGATTACTTTATGGGAATGCATATTGGATGTAATTTAAAAAAAGGTGAAATTGCACTCGATCCTTTTGATTTCCTTTGTACAACTAAATTAGATATTTCTTTAAAAGGAAAAGTAGCTAATGCTGTCGATGAGCCAGAAAAAGGAAATAATGCATTAACTGGAGCCTGTTTTTTAGCTAATGAAATATTAGCAACACCAAGGCATGGTAAAGGCATGACGAGAGTAAATGTTGGAACTTTAATTGCAGGTGAAGATCGTAGCCTTATTCCTAGCTCGGCGAAGATGCAACTGGAAGTACGTGGACAAGATGCTGAAATAACAAAATATTTATTTGATAATATCAAAAAATATACTGCTGGTATCGCATCTTCTTATCACTTGGAAACGAAAATAGAAATTACTGGTGAGGCAACAAATTTTAGAAATGATCTTGAAATGATAAACCTCATGCAAGGGATTATCGATACACATCCAGAATTATTAAATGTCACATTACCTTTGGGGGGGAGTGAAGATGTCTCACTGATGGTAAGAAGAGTACAAGAGAAAGGTGGAAAAGCGATATTCTTTTTAGTAGGTGCAGATCAAAGAGACGGGCATCATAAAGAAAAATTTGATATCGATGAAGAGGCGCTCTCCATTGGTTTAACACTTTTTACTGAAGGTATTTTATCTATTCTTAATATACGTAAATAATAGAAAGGTCTCTTCTATTTGCTGATGTTGCATAGAATGAGACCTTAATAACTATTTAATGGATATTGAAAATAATGAGTTTTTTGGTTGATTCTCTTGGATAAACTCAATATAGAGTTGAGTTTCATGTTCTGTTTTTTTCGATGTAAAGAAACAAATATTGCTCTTAATTGTTGGCGTAATTTTCTTATAAATAACACCTTCAGTTTCAATAATAGGAAATGAATTAATTAAACTTATTCCTAATTCATTTTTTACAAATGTTATTGCTGTTTCTTGATCTGAGACTTCAGCAATAATATTAGGTTTAGAGTTTGATTTATGAAGCATTCTGTCAATAACGGTACGGCCAATATTGCTTTTAACTAATGCAATAAAAGGTTGATCATGTAAATCATCTAATGTGAGCGTATTTTTTGTACATAGTTTATGCGATTTAGGCATAGCACAAATAATTTGAGTTTCTCTCATTGGTATTTGTGTCAAATTATAATTACTATTAATTGTCATATTGTCAGTAATGGCAATATCGGCTTGTTCTTTTGCAATTAAAGACAATAACTGTTCACTTCTAGATATTTCTAAATGAACATTAACTTGATGTTTTTTAATAAAAAGAGCAGTGATTTTATTTATAAATCCATAAGCTAGTGTTGGGGGAACTAAAACGCGTAGACTTCGTTTTTTTTCTTGGTGATGAAAATGGCTTAGTCGACTGAAAGATGCGGCTATGTTGGTGATTTCTTCGTAGAGTAATAGTGCATCAGAGTTAGGTATAAGTTTGTTATTTTCACGAGTGAATAATTGTTTACCACAACGCTTTTCTATCTGATTTAATGTTTGGCTTACTGCGGGTTGAGAAATACCTAGTTGCTCTGCAGCATTAGTCACACTCCCATAGTCGATCACCGTTTGTATAATTTCAAGGTCGCGCAATGTAGCCCACCCTCCTGACCAAGAGGTTCTTTTTATATTAACTGCCATCGTGTTTTTTACTTTAGTCTGTTTATCTTATATACGATTATACCGTTAATAGGATAATTATTAAATAATAGTTATGAAGGAAGCATTAGTGTTTTTTTATTAACACAGATTACTATTGCATTTAATGTATTATTATTATATTTAATATAATAAACTCTTATTATAAATAAAATTAGCTTAGATTACATTTCTAATGAAATTAATAACAATACTTTATCTTATTTATATTTAAATATGTCCATAGATAAATCCCATTGATATTAATATGATACATTTAATTAATTTTTTATTTCAAAATATAATGACCATTGAGATATAAATCACGGTAATGGGCTCTTTTTCATTGTTAATATTCTACGTCCAATTATCTATCTGGTTTTTTATTTCTTAAGGTATTTAATTGATATACAAATTATAAATAACAAGCAAATGGGGAGTTTTATGTCTTTTTTCAAAAAAGGTATTATTGCCTTATCAATTAATATTGCATTAGTTTCATCTGCTTTGGCCTGTACCACATTATTAGCTGGAAGTGAGGCAACAAATGATGGCTCTTTAATTATTGCTCGTAGCGCAGATAGCGATGCATTAAAAGCGCAACATTTTGTTATTCATCCTGCTAAATCAAATCAAATAGGAACTTACAGTACAAAAGAACACAACGGCGCTAATAACTTTACGTACCCATTACCAAAAAATGCATTACGTTATACTACTGTTCCAAATTGGAAAACACAGCTACATGGCGCAACAGGGTTTAACGAGCTGGGGGTTGGCGTTAGTGGCACCGAGTCTATTTTTGCTTCACCCAAAGCACTTTCTTTTGATCCTTATGTTGAAGATACAGGAATAACTGAAGATGATATTCCTGATGTGCTACTTTCAAGAGCAAAAACAGCGCGTGAAGCAATCGAATTATTAGGAAGTATTATTGAAACACAAGGGGCTGGAGAAGGATTTGGAGTTGCTGTTGTTGATAAAAATGAACTTTGGTATTTAGAAACAGGAACAGGACATCATTGGATTGCACAAAGATTGCCTAAAGACAAATATTTTGCGACAGGTAATCAAGGCAGACTACAAGCTTATGATATCAACAGTGAAGATATATTAGGCTCTAAAAATTTAGTGGAATTTGCGATTGAAAAAGGGCTTTATAATCCTGAAAAAGAGGGAGCATTTAACTTTTCTAAAGCGTATACCCGTGATGATGAGCGAGATCGTACCTACAATGACCCTAGAGTATGGATCATTCAGCAACAATTTAATCCATCGTTAAAGCAAGCAGTTGATGATGGGCGCAATTTTGCCCCTTTATTAACACCAGAAAAAAAAGTGTCTATTGAAGAAGCGAAGACTATGTTGCGTAACCACTTTGAAGGAACCAAACATGATCCTTATACCAATGGATTAAATGGTAAAGAGCCATGGCGCCCAATTAGTGTATTTAGAACTTATGAAGCACATGTAATGCAAGTTCGTCCAGAGCTTCCTCAAGAAATAGGTGAAATAACTTATGTTGGGTTGGGGATGGCGGATTTAACTGCATTTGTTCCATATTACAGTGGACTAAAAGCTTATCCTCAACATTATGGAATAGGTACAAATAAAGCAGATAGCGATTCTATTTATTGGAAATATCGTAAATTACAAACATTAGTGATGACAGACTATCCAAAACTTGCACCAATAGTAAAAAAAGCCTACCAAGAATGGGAAGAAAAAACAGCACTAGAGCAAAAAGAAATGGAAGCTAAATATCTTGCTATGGTTAAAACCAATAAAGCGGGTGCAGATAAAATGTTAAATGAATTTAATTTACGAGTGATGGCGAGTGCGGAGTTATTGACCGAAAATTTAACAAATGAATTATTTACTATAAAAACAAAAGATATTCAAGATGATATTTTCTTTGCTAATAAGTCTAAAAAAGACTAATAGAGAAATGTTGCTTTAAATACAATCTAGACAAAAGATCCCAAGTTGTTGGGATCTTTTTAATAATAGGCGATTAAATAACAGGAATATAGTAGCTAATTTTTTGCAAATATTGCCCACTTTGATCAAGTAATTTATCGTAACTCACAGGCTCTTTTAGTGTATATCGTTCAATATCAGGGCCAGGTCTACGTAATAAATTCATTTTTGGTAATACTTTAGTATATACCGTATAAATAATGTCATCATAACCCGTTAATGAATCTAAAATTTCATCCATATGAAAAGTAATTTCTAGGTAATTACCGCTGGGTAATTCTAATTGTGACATTGCTGAGACATTAGATGCCGTTGATAGCTTTTCTTTATCAACTGCGGTGTTATAAATGTACATGGTGTCATCTAATGTGCTTGCAGATGCTCTGTGCATTGCATATAACTCAGTCGGTATTGTATGTACATCTTTCAAAAATTTACGCCAAAACTCTTTTCTGAATTTTTTCTTGTCTGAATTCCACGTTGAAATGGGTTTGTTATACTGGTGAGACATGCCGGCTAATTTTAGAGAAGGGAAGGTAACGACTTCATATTTGGCACTTAGCTCAACAGTTTCTAGTGCTGGAAAAATAAGCTCACTAATATCCCAACCTGGTTTTTTTCTATACTCAGAAGGGGTGATATTAAATTGTTTTTTAAATGCACGACAAAAGGTTTGCTGGGAGTCAAACCGATATTTCAGTGAAATATCTAGCAGACTGCAACGTGTTATACGTAAGGCATAAGCACCACAAGATAAACGTCGGGCGAGTATGTATTTTCCTAAAGATATTCCTGTATATGCTTTAAATAAGCGCTGAAAGTGCCACTTTGTATAGCCTGATTTTTCAGCAACGATATCTAATGATAAACGTGAATCAAGATTCTGCTCGATCCAAACAATGATATCTTTAACAACATTCTCTTGGAGCATGAATATTCCTATTATTTTTCTCTATCGATATTTTTCAATAAGATCGATTTAATTTATTGAACTACAATAAATATATAGGTGCTAGGATAATAGCATATCGTATAGTGGTAGTTGCATTGAATAAAGTAAAATAGGCGAGTATTAATGTAAAGTTATGTATTGCAAATTATTTGAATTAAATTTGATTTTAAATAAAAAAAACAATTGTTGAAGTCATTAATCAATGATTGATGTTTTTATTAAAATTAAGGTTTTATTAAAATAAAGATAAATATTTTTGTTTTCATCAAATACGGAAGTATCCTATTTTGTCTTTAAAAGAAAGTGCCTAGCTTTATTGTATTAGTGAAATTCATTGGTTATTTTAGGAGATATGATGAATAAGTTATTTTCTATTTCGGCTATTGCTTTAGTATCATCGTTAATGGCAGCCCCCGCTTTAGCCGCTAAAACGGATACTTATAATTGCGAAGGTCAGAAAATTAGAGTTTCTTTTCCGAATGAACAGCTCGCTGTTATGTACTACAACGATGAAATTATTGTTTTACAAGAGGCTGTTGCTGCGAGTGGTGCACGCTATGTTGGTGAAAATTTCCAAATATGGGGAAAAGGGCAAGATGAATTTAACCTTGCTACCATTTCAGAAGATGATGCTATTAATGGACGTGTCGCTGAAGATAAAGGGCGTACGTGTGAATTAGTAAAATAGCTTCGTTATAGCATTAAAAATAAAGGGAAGTATAACTTCCCTTTTATTTAAATAATCAGGTTTAATATAAAACACTCCCATACTATACAATGAGATTTAATATATTTATTATCAATTTAGTGGTTTTTAAAAATGAAAAGATCATAAATATATTTATATAACTATAATAATTTAAGTGATATTAAATATATCGGTGCTTTTACTGTTAATTTAAAAAAGAAAAAATAAACTATTTTTTATATTTAATAAATAATAGAGAGAAATTATTGAATTAAATTAACGTGTTTACAATCATCCTGAAGAGGTGAACCCATTGCGATATTGTACTTAAGCAGTGATAACAGTACCAATAAGCACTTAACGAATGGGTACATTTTAGTTATACTGTTTAAAATAAACATAAAGATTATTCATTTTTTATCATTAATACTACTAGAAAATTTATTGTGAGTTTATATGAAATCTTATCCTTAGCTAGTCTCATATTAGTTCTTAAAAGTTAAATTTAGAAAATAATACACCACTATTTAATATGGTGGATGTTGTGATATTAAAAAATTAATAAGAGAATAAATCTAATGAAAGTTAAAAACTCAAGAAAATATAATGTAGTGTTACCTGATAATAGAATTCTAGCGTGGTATGAGTCTGGACCAGAACAAGGTAAACCAGTAGTATTTTGTACTGGTGCAGGAATGAGTGGTCTATTAGGTTTGGATGTTGAATATCTAAATAAGCTTAATATCCGTTTAATTACTCCAACTCGTCCAGGATTAGGTGATTCAACGTTCGATCCTCATAAAACGCTAAAATCTTTTTCTCAAGATATTTTATTTTTACTCGAACATCTTAATATTAAAAACTTTGATGTAATGGGATTTTCTCAAGGGGCTGTATTTGCTATGGCACTTTGTTTTTATTGTCATGTAGACAAATTAGTTGTTGTCGCGGGACAAGATCAATTTGATTATCCTGATACACGAAATCAACTCACAGAAGAAGTTGCTAATATGCAACAGCAGGCGGTTAGTGCTCCTGATGTATTAGCTTCTTGGATTAAGCAAAATATATCAGCTAATTGGTTAATGAATTTTATTTTAAATTACAGTGCAGATGTTGATTTAGCTGTTTATCAATCGATAGATTTTCTTCCAGTTTATCAAGAATGTATGACAGAAGCTTTTAAACAAGGTAATGAGGGATATACTCAAGATCTTCTTATTGCTATGCGGCCATGGGGTTTTTCACCTGAAGACATAAAAACGCCAACAACATTATGGTATGGTATGAAAGATACGAGTACCGTTCATTCTCCTGATTTTGGATCATTGTTGTTTCAACGTTTTCCTAATGCACAACGACATTTATGGCCAGAAGAAGGTGGATCACTTCTGTGGACAAAAACTGAAGATATTTTATTAGCATTAATTGACTAAAACTAAATACTATATTATTGATGGAGTAGATATTGTTTTTTAAAAAAACAGTATCTACTGTTTTAAGTTATATTTAATCGATTTACTTCAGAACTACTGAAAAATACAAATATAAATATGGACTTTGATTGGGTGGATAATTATTCTTATATTATAATTATTTTCTAAATTGTCGTTTTGACATTTTTTTAAAAATAAATTTGAAAATAATTTGCTATAAACCGAATTATATGACTTAATAGCGCCACTGGTTTGGAAGTACAGACCTATTTATGTTAGTGCAGTTTTAAGTAGTTCACCGTTTAGCGTTATCCATGATACCTCTTCGTTGCGAATTCCTTCAAATAGTGACCATAAGTAAAATCCGAAATCAAACCGCAAACAATGCCTTATGGCAAAATAATTAATTAAAGGAAATCTTATGTCTAATACAATGACTGGTACAGTAAAATGGTTTAACGATGATAAAGGCTTCGGTTTTATCACTCCTAAAGATGGTAGCAAAGACGTATTCGTACACTTTTCAGCTATCCAAAGCGAAAGCTTCAAATCTCTAAAAGAAGGCCAAGAAGTTTCATTTTCTATCGAAAATGGCGCTAAAGGTCCAGCAGCAGCGAACGTAATCGCTCTGTAATATTGAGTCATTATTGCAGTAAATATTGCTTAATGCAGTATTAATACTGATAAGGCCAATAAAAACCTCACCTCGGTGAGGTTTTTTTGTATTAAAAACCTCATTATTTTGTTTTAATTTTTATATAGTAATATAGATTTAAAACAATCTTATTAAGTTTATGTAAATATTTAAAATAAATAATTTTAATTATAAAAAATTTGCTTTAATGATTAACTTTATTAGCAAAGAAAATAGTTTAAATAATAATAAAATTCTTATAATGCTGAAATAAAGATAGTAAGATATTGCTTTCTCAATGAAAAGAAAGAAAAAAACTTCATTAGAATAGAAAGATATCAGATAAATCATAAAAAATAATTTAAAGAAAAATATAAAATTAATATTTAATGACTTATCTAAAAAAAATGCTGTCTAATTCAATGTGGCTTAAAAGCTTTTAGTTCTCAAAGGACAAACTAGTGTACGCTAAAAATTTTTTTTCATTGCATCTGTTACACCCAAAATATTTTTTAACTTGGTTTGGTGTTTTTATTCTTTTTCTATTAGTACAACTACCTTATTCTTGGTTACTTTTCTTGGGTAAACGTTTAGGGTTATTATCTCGTTTTTTTGTAAAAAGAAGAGTTTCTATAATAAAGCGAAATTTAGAGCTATGTTTTCCTGATAAAGATCAACATGAAATAAATAAACTCGTCATGGATAATTTATCTTCACTTGGTGTGGCTTTATTTGAAACAGGAATGGCTTGGTTTTGGAGTGATCGCCGATTAAAAAACCTTTTTGAAGTGCAGGGAATATCCAATTTCACAAATGCTAATGAGAAAAATGCAGGGATTTTATTAATCGGTATACATTCAATGTCGCTAGAGTTGGGGGGGCGTATTATGGGGCTTTGCTTTCCAGTTAATGCCATGTATAGACCGCATAACAATAAAGCGATGGAATATATCCAAACTAAAGCGAGATGTCGTTCTGATAAAGGGATGATAGATAGACGTAATTTAAAATTTATGGTTATGGAGTTAAAAAAAGGAAAGGCAATTTGGTTTGCTCCTGATCAGGATTTTGGTTTGAAAGGAACCACTTTTTCACCTTTCTTTTGTGTCGAAAAAACATCAACTTCAAAAGGCGTTGCAATATTAGCCAAATTATCAGGAGCACCTTCTTTGACTGTAACGCTGGTTAGAAACGAAAATAAAGAAGGTAAACAATACAGTTTGATTATTGGTGAAGAGTTGGTTAATTACCCTAGCGAGAATATTCAAAACGATACAGATAGAATGAATAAGTTGATTGAAACAGAAATCATGAGGGCACCAGAACAATACTTATGGGCCCATAGACGATTTAAAACACGACCAGCAGGTGAAAAGAGTTTCTATCACTAGTCTATGTATAAATGAGTAAATAAAAAAAAGACCAACACATAATGTGTTGGTCACAGTAAATACTGGAAGCAATGTGAGCAATGTCGTTGTAAAAAGTTGAGTAAAACACTCAACTATTCACGAGTTAAAAGATAATCATTATCAATTGACTTGTCAACCCTTACGTTTGTATGGATTAATGAAAATGCAAACAAAAGGGATAGAATGGAAAATAAAAAGGTAAGAAAAAGAAGATAAGAAAAAGAATAGAGTTAGCAGATATATAAGTTAACTATACCTGCTTAATATATTATGACCATAATAGAAAAATACCATTTATATAAATATAGTAATAACTTCTAATGCTCGAAAAATATATACTCATTATTTAATAATAAATAATTTATCCAAAATATACAGAGATTAATATCTATTTAAAATATAGGATTAGATAAAAAATTAAATTAAATTTAATTATATATTATATCCATTATGGCTAAATTTTCACCAATCCAATTTATATTCATTGATCCTTTATTTTCATTTAATTTAGCATTGAACATTTCATTTGGTTCAATTTTATGCTGTATTTCTTCCATTTCAACACCATTCCAGCAGTTTGTTTTAAATATATTTCCGATAGAATCAATCATACAATTACCTTCTACTATAGAGCCTGTAAAGGTAATTGTTCCTGAACCAATAACCTTATTATTTGCAAGGGTGGGAGCTGATAATAAAAGTGTTAAACAAGCTACGATAATAAGATTCTTTTTCATTTTATATTCCTTAATATTATTTTATTGGTCAAATTTAGTAATTGATCTCTTTTGTGAAAGATCTGTGTTTTTCGTTCTGAATGATGGAAGGAATATTAAAGAAAAAAAATATATCAATCTGTAAAAAAATTTGATGGTTAATGACAACTATATAAATATTTATGAATGAATTTTTGAATGCTTCAATAATAGAATAATAATTAAAATTAGAAATGGCTTACGTAACCATTTGAATAATATTAACTTGATAAAATTATCTTTATTTTCATTAATAAGTTAACTTTATTTAACATAAGTTATGTTACTTAATTTTTTTATGATACATTTTGTTGTCAAAACAAAAAATTAATAATTTAAGCTATTTCAAGATGACAATAAATTTGTCAAAATATTTCCACAAAGTTACTATAAAAGTAAAAATTATATCTTTACTTGATGATTTCTATTTAGTTGAGTATTGATATTTTAATTTATCACTTTATTATCATTAAAAATAAATAATAAAAAGAGAATAGAATATTTATGCAGAGTTATCATTCGTTATCAGCCCAAGTTTACCAAATAGATAAACCTATAGGATGTAGTTTTGGTGACGTAGAATATTATCAAGAACGTCTTAAGGATGTTAATGGTAAAATTTTAGAACCTGCTGTGGGAACTGGGCGTATTTTAATCCCTTTATTAAAGGCTGGATTTAATGTAGAAGGGTTTGATCTTTCAGATGAGATGCTTTATTTCTGTATGGAAAATTTAAGAAGTAATGGATATTCTCAAGATAAAGTGACTAAAGATAATTTGTTGACATTCCAAGTTGAGACACGCGTTGATGCAATAATTATTCCGACAGGAACTTTCTTATTGTTAGATAGCGAAACAAAAGCACTACAGTCACTTCAACAATGTTATAACGCATTAAATCCAGGTGGACGTTTGCTAATTGACATTAGTTTGGCGCATACCTTTACTAAAGGACAATGTTCTAGTCGACAATTCGAAACGCCGGAAGGGGATTTAATTACCTTACAGATAGTAAATGCCGAAATAGATTATATTAATCAATTAACAGTATCTCATCACCGTTATGATAAATGGAGAAATGGGAAAATAATTGAAAGTGAATGGGAAGTGTTTAAATTGAAATGGTTTGGTGTGTATGAATTTAGACGGCTCCTTGAATCTATTGGCTTTGAAAAAATAACAATTTCTGGAGATTATCAATACTTATGCGAACCAAATAACGAAACAGAAATTATTACTTTTGAAGCTTATAAATAAAAAGCAAATAGGATATTGACAATAAGGCCATAACATTATGGCCTTTTTAATGTCATTAGTAGTTTTTCTGCTTTTTTGAAAAGATCAAATGTTGTCTTTGCTATGAATGAAAAAAGAAGACAAGAGAACATTAAATTTGAAAGAAATAGTGATTTTATTTGTCAGTATTAAAGTGAGTTCTTAAGATAAAAAAATCCCCGCACTAGGCGGGGGAAAATTAAATATCTATCAGTGATGAAATACTGAAACCAATAGTAAGGGAAAAAAAGATATCAATCTGTAACAAACTTTTAAAAAAAATAATTAAAATAAGTGTGATATTAAAAGTATTTCTTGAAAAAATCATAGTTACTTGATGTTTTTATAATGTAATCAATTGTTTTTAATTGATTTTTAATTTATTGGGAACATTGGATTGGAGCATATAACTAATAATCATGTTAATTTAACAATAAAATTTATATACATTTATCTGAGAGTATTGATAAATTTCTTAATTTTTAGAACAACAAAAATACGTATTTATAATTATATTGGGTAAAAATCAGGCAATGACAATAATTGATTATTACCTGATTAGAATAGATACAAGAAGATAATAGGGTGTCTATCCATTAACTACCATTGTTTTACATCAATCATATTGTTTGATGGATATACCTTTGCGATATAAGAAGAGATATTATTACGAATATAAGGATTTTTTTCTTCAGGGTACATTTTCCAAGCTTTTTTTAAATAATCCAATAGCTCACTATTGATATAATTTGAACTAGATAATGCCTGAATTGCGCTTAAGCTTATTTCTGCGTTATCAGAGATAGTTAGTTCAAAAAATGCTGAAATTTTATGTTTTAAATTAGCATCATGAGAGGCTGCATAAATAGCACTTCTTATGATTTCTACATTTTGATGAGTAAAGAAAGGTTGAAAGTCCTCAACAAAAATAGTATTTAGTTCTGTTAAAATGTAGCCGATAAAACGCAATGTATCTTCGTGATTGGTTACTTTAAGAATAGAAATAAGACTTTCTTTAAACTGTGCATACTGGTCTTTATACTTGAAGTAAATAATAGAAATAGCAATATCTGTTTTTTCATCATATGGAGCAATTAGTGCTCGTTGAATATGAGGTAAAGCGTGTTTTTTAAAATAAGTTGCTAAGACATTTAAAGATGCTTTATATAACTCAATATTTTCGGCTCGTAGTTGCTGCTCTAAAAAATACAGACTCCTATTTGATAATTCAGGTAGTTTTGTTAATGAGTTGATAGCATTGACTTTTTTAGTAATATCATCATTATCGTTGGCAAGACAAACTAAAATTTCTTCATTACCTCCCATACGATGACCAAACCAACTTGTGTCATAGCCTAAAATAACTTCATCTAACCAACGTTCATACCATTGTGTAAATGATGTCTCATAAGAAAATGTGTAGGGAGTATCTGAATTTACCCAATCAGATGTATATAAAATATGACCTTTATAATCACCATTCAACACTAATAAAAGATCGTATTCACAACCACAGGTTCCTAAATAGAGTGTACCTTGGTGGAGTCTATCGTAAATATTATCAAATTCTTCATCACTACAATCATCAGGTACATGACATAATGCTTTCCATTCCTCAATATCCATATTAGGGCTAAGTAAGCAGGGTAGTGCATAGTTTTTTATATCATGTCTAGCTATCGCGTCATCAAAAGCGTAGAGCCCATAATAAGGGCCTGCACCACCATAAGAACCTGTACCACCATGACCAATTCGAGTGATAAAGTTGATATAGTCCTGTGGAAATTTACATCCAGCTTTTTTTTGTAACTGATCAGCTTTTTCTATAGTGAGTGGTGGGTTTAATTGATAGTTATGGCTATTAGCGCCAAATTCTTTGTGCTCGTGATCAACAATCGCAACAAGTATTAATTTTTCACGGATACGCTCAATAGGATTATCTGCATATTTCTTATTTATTTGTTCCCATTGCTGTAACGGTGTCAATTTGTTCTCTTTTTCAAAGAGAGATGAAATAAAACCCATAAATTAAAGTCCCTATTGATGATATGGTTTAAATCTAAAATGTTTGTTTAACAATCCGTTATGGTGGATAGAAAACCAAATATAAAATGATTTTCTTACTGAAGTTACACTATAAACTATTTTATAGTTAATACTAAAATAGTATTTTTAGGTAATAGTTTTTTTATTTATTGTGCAATAAGAATAAATATACGATAGGTAAAAAAAAGACCAACGCTAGGAGAGTTGGTCAATAAATACTAGAAGCAATGTGAGCAATGTCGTTGTGAAAAACCAAGTAAAATACTCAACTATTCACAAGCTAAAAGATAATCATTATCATTTAATATGTCAACCCCAATAAGATTATGGTCACTATTTATTCACACTAAAAAACCAACAAAATAATTTAGTTGATAGAAACTAAAGTTGGTAATTTGTCAATTATAACAATGAGATCACTTTTTTCTGACTTGGTATTTATCGTATTTTCAATGCTTTTCATTTTTTTTATTTTATTGATTAAATCCTTAGCGTGTCGAGATCGTAAATGTATTGTTTTTTTAACCATGAGCCTTCTCCTTACTTGTAATAACCACTAGCATAATAGTGATAATACTCAAATGCAAATGATAATCAATATCATTTATGTGTTTAGGGAGAGAATAAATTCTTGGTAAGATTGTGACATTGCCATATTCATACTTTATGTGCCGATTTTCTTATCTCAGGGCTATTAAAAAAATGATAGTATAAATAATAAAAAGCTCTAATAAGGAATTGACGCTATGGCATATGATTTAACAAAAAGATTAGTCATAGGGCTATCTTCTAGTGCGCTATTTGATTTAGAAGAGTCAGATAATATATTTCGTACTGAAGGTGAGGAGTCTTATCGAAAATATCAGCGAGAAATGCAAGATATTCCATTAAATAAAGGTGTTGCATTTCCGTTTATTAGCCGACTTTTAAAACTAAATAATATCAGGATTGATGATCCCTTGGTTGAAGTCATTTTATTATCTAGAAATGATCCTGATACAGGATTAAGAGTGATGAATTCTATTGAGCATTATGAGCTAGGGATCACCAGGGCTGTGTTTCTTCAAGGAAAATCACCTCATATTTATATTCCAGCCTTTGATATTGAATTATTTTTATCAGCAGATCATGATGATGTTATACAAGCAATTAAAGCTAATTATCCCGCAGGACAAATATTAGCAGGCCATATTAATGATGATAATGCAGATGAGTTAAGAATTGCTTTCGACTTTGATGGCGTTATCGCTGATGATGAGGCCGAGGTTATTTACAAAACATCGGGAGAATTATCACAATTTCATCTTCATGAAGCCAAAATGGTTGATACTCCTCATAACCCAGGGCCGTTAAAGAAATTTCTACTGCGTATTTCAGATATTCAAAAACTAGAATTAGAAAAAGTAAAGCAAGATCCTAGTTATGTTCCATTACTTAAGATTTCCATTGTTACTGCACGAAATGCGCCGTCTCATAAGCGAGTTATTAATACCATGAGAGCGTGGGGAATTTCTGTTAATGAAGCCTTTTTTATGGGAGGAGTAGAGAAGGCGAATGTGTTAAAGATTTTAAAACCACATATATTCTTTGATGATCAAAAATTACATTTAAAATCCTCGTCTGAGCTTCCTTCTGTACATATCCCATTTGGGATAGCGAACAAAGAGATAGATAATAAATAATTTATTATAGTAAAAAAGGTGTGTGATATTTATATCATACCCTATTTTTTTATTTTGTCTAATGTGGCCTTTATTTGAAATATTCTATTTATATTGTTTTATTTATTTTTTCTAAATAAAAATAAGTGTAAAATTGGATCTATTTTTATAGAAGTAGTATGGTGTTGGATGATTTATATATATTATAAATTAATAACGATTTATAGATATTTTATATTAAGAGGTATCTAACTAATTTAAATTAAATAAGGAAAATTGAAATGGATAATAATCATAGATTTTTTTCTGATGATGTATGCCCTAAAACTGCATTATATGGTCAATTTTATGGTGATAATCGCTATGCGGGCCGAGATTATGAACGAAAAATATATAATGGAAATAAATTCCCCAAAACTAAAAAAGGGTTTTATTTTAAAAAGTTAATGAATTTTAAATAATAAAAGCAATAAGCAATTAATATAAAGTCATTTTAAATAAAAATATCAATATTATTTAATATGTGGTTAATTGATATTTAAAAATGAGTTGATGATTGCATAATTCGAGAAAATTACTACGCTCAAAATTTGTAGCGCAGTAAAAATCATTATTAACTTTTCTCAATACCAATCGGTTGATAACCTTGCCATAAAGGTTTGAAATGTTCACCTGAATTATTTGGTATTAGGTGAATGTAGTAATCACCGATTTTGCTTAATAAAATGCAATCATCAACATCTTTTAAATTATCTTTATGTTGTTGCTGGCTATCGACTAAAAGCGTTGTGATGGCTTTTTCTTTAGCCTCATTTGCTGATTGTGCAACAAATAAATCAAATTCGTGTAGTTCAGCTAGGCTTGATGGATGATAACCACCTACATTAACAAAGTATAACTTATTGTTATTGTTGCTAGTCTTATTGCTAAGACTGAGGTTAATATCAAATCCATCAACCCAAGTGATTTCAGTATAACCATCAATATGTACTTTATCTTTGTCACCAAACCATGCATCTCTTAATGCAGGCCAAGCATCTATAGGCTTTTCTGCTGCAACAAATTGAATATCGTGAACTTCGATATTTGACTTACCCGCATTGCCACCAACATAGAACATAAACAATTTCATTATTGCTTCCATTTTTTGTGTTTTTATCGATATATAATTTATTATATAACCATGTTGAGAGCAAGTGTAAAAAATGAAGATGATTGATTTTATGAACTAAATTATTCATTTTTACTCTAAGCATTTGCTATTAATTTAAAATATTATTTGGGGTAGATATGAGATTACTTATGTTTTTGAGTGTTTTTTTTATTTCTGCTTGTTCATCAACGGGAGCAATAGAATCTCAAGAAAGTAAAAGTCATAAAGAAGATCCATATTCTGATAGCACATTAAATAGTATTAAGACTAATCAGAATATTTATATTGAGCAACAACGTAGTAAAGGAAATTTTTAATCTGTTAAAATAAATGATTACTTCTTGGGCCACCTAAGTGGCCTTTTTATATACAAAAATATAAAATATGGCAATATTAATCAGAAGTTTTTTCAAATTTCCTGTATAAAAGTAAGGTATGCATTATTATTGTAATTGAGGGTATTGAATAATAATTCTATAAAAATAGTAAAAATAAAAGAGAGTATAGGGTAGATGACCGATAAAAAAGAAAAAAAGTAATGGGATATTAAGGCATACGGAGCTATATTTATATTCAGATAATCTATGAGATGAGGCTGTAATGAATAGAAAAGAATTAATTAATTATATTAAAGAAAACTATAATGTAGAGCCTGAGTATTTATGGATTAAATATCCTAATTATATAGTTTTTAGGCATAATAGTAATTCGAAGTGGTTCGCAGCTATAATGGATGTTCTAGAAAGCAAATTATTTGATAATGGTAGTAGCGATATAGTCGATATCATAAATTTAAAAGTTATGCCAAATTTAACGGGATCATTACGATTGAAAAAAGGAGTGTATCCAGCTTACCATATGAATAAAGAGCATTGGGTTTCTATTAGCCTCTCATCTGAATTTGATGATAGCGAGTTAAAATCTTTGATTGCTGAAAGCTATAATTTAACACAATAAATTAATAATTTTATTAATATAGCTTACTCAACTTTTAAACACTTTCTAACAATATGAGTTAAGCTATTGTCATATCTTCTATCATATACCTCTTTTCTGATTTTCATCTAACGTTAGTTATTTCAAATGTGCTTACATTTTCTATCTGAGCAAGCTTCTGAGAATGTAAAAATCGGTGAGTATATAATGATAGCTTGTTGGAGAATCATGATTTAATCATGATTAGAAAAAGCCTTTCTTATCATAATAATAGTTACTGCCCCCAAGAATATAATAAAGAAAATAAGTGAATTAAATATTAAAAAATTAATATCATTTTTTTTAAAATTCAACATTATCAATAACAAAAACAGAGAAAGTAAAAAGAATTTTTTGTTATTATTAATCATACAATATACGTAAGAAACAAAAATAGATATTCAGAGAAAAGAAAAATAAGCAATAAGAAAAGCAACAAATTCCACACTATTAAAAAAATTATAGGGTACATTTTCTTCATGGAATATAATTGTCAACACTATGGTGGTTGCTATAAAACTCATTGAAGTAAAGATTAAAATAACAAATTTATTAGTATATAAAAAAGATAGTTGTTTAAAATAAATAACTTTTATAGAAATTTCTAAAGAAGATACAAATACAACAATACCGATAAAAAATAACAGAAGAAGTAACTAGCCAAATAATATTATTATAGCTAAATGTAGATATGCTCAGATAGAGTGATATCGTCAAAGATAATAATGGAGATATAAATGTTAACAACTTTTTGTTTTCTTTTTTGTTATTCATATTTCTATCCATTATAAAAATAACAGGATATCAATTAGATATCGTTAATGATAGCTGAGTGATTATATCACTTAGTCGGTTACAGTGAGCATTATTATTTACCGCATTTAGTTTTATTAGATCTTCGATACAGTGAAGTGGTTTTTGCTAACTAAGCGGGTTTATTTTATATGAGGCCGTATTTGATTTATCCAACGAGAAGAATATACGACTATTCAAAAATATACTTAATGTGATAACGCTAAGTATGCAGATTATTTTTTCATATTATTGCCTGTATTATTTTATGGAGCTTATGGTTTGATTAGCACAATAAAAAAGATATTACTTCTTTAACCAATAAAAGCTTTTTATATTACGCATCAAGCGTTTCTGGTTTTTTCTCTTAAATAATCATATCGGCCATTTAATTTCATTTTTTTAGTTCGCCAGCAAAATCTTTATTACATAAATTTAGTTAATGATTTAAGCGAAATTATAGCATAGAAACAGGGCGAGAATTGAGCTTTAACTAGGGTAAATCTGATGGGGGTTTTACACCAGTTTTACACCAGTTTTACACCAAGCAAATTTCAGACATAAAAAAACCAACCTTAAGTGGTTGGTTTTTCTAAAGAATTTTGGTCGGCATGATAGGATTTGAACCTACGACCCCCGACACCCCATGAAACCGATTTTAAATTACCTAATACATTGATTATAAATGTAAATGATGGTTTTATATGTAATTACATACAGTGCCAAATATACAAAATGTGCATTATAAGAATCAATGAGTTAAGGGGAGTTTTACCACTATAATTATATATTTGCTTCTTAGGCTTGAGCTTAGAGTTTTCGTAGATAGAATATAGCTAAATCTAACTGTTTGGTGTGAGTGATGAAGGGGACAATTTTTTTTGTAACCATTGTAATTAAATTAACCTTATGGAAAATAATGAGTAGCAATAAAAATGAGATGATTATAAATAAAGGTAATGATGTTATTAAATAAAACACGTAGTTTATTTAGTTAAATTCAATCTAATCAAACGGCAATATAATATGGAAAATTTTTACAGCAGTTTAATGGCCTTTGAGTTTTTTAAAGGAAAATTCGAGCGTGACCAGTATTTGATAGAGTACTCTGTTGAGATTACAAAAAAATATGGCAAAAAATGCAAAGAATTAAATTATTTTAATGAAGATCTCAAACAGTCTTTATTTTTAAAACAAATTATTGATGTATGTTCTTTTTTAGATGAGTTCAGAGTTTTCAGATCTTTTGCTAAAAGCAATGAAAAAGTACTTAATATATGTAAAAAAGTTAAGCCAGCCATAGACAGAATAGAAGAAATAAAAGGTTTAAGAACTTATAGAAATGCCTTAGCAGCTCACAATTTTAGACATGAAAAAAAGAAGGAAAGTATTATTCTATTAAGTGATTATACTAGAAATCCAGATTGTCCTAATTCAATTGCTGAAATATTTTTCCTTAGTGCCCTTTGCTCTACCATAATAGAAGTCATAAATACAGATCTTAAAGATGAATGTCAGTTAGCTCAAGAATATTATTTTTCTCGTTTAGTTGATGATAAAGATGAACCACTAAGAGGAATTAAAAGTTTACGAGAAGCCTATGATCACATTGACAAATATCGTATAGATTTAGAATTACAACCTAAATTTTTACTTAATGAAATTGAAGAATTCAGGATAGCGTTGAATAAGTTAAACTGGAGTGTCATTCCTGATGGATTTGAGCTTTCTGAGGATGAAACGAATAAAAATTGGTGTATAGTCTTAGACAAATACTTGCGTATGAGGGGCTATGAAGATATTAACCTTATACAAGGGAAAAAAGGAAAATATACTGGTATCTGGTTGGAGTTATATGGGCATGCAGTAACAGTGATAGAAAGGCCGTATATTTTTAAACCAAATGATATAAGATCTAATTATGGTCAGATTACTAATTTGATACTTGATAATAATGAAGAAAATAAAGAAAAAATTCAGATTGCTTATGAAGAATTAATTAAAAATGTGACCCCATGAATTTCTAAAGAAGGTAACCATATTTTTGAAACTGTAATTTAGATTGTTTATCCATACCATCTTAATATAGTTATTTACTTATTTTAACTGCCTATTATTTTAGGATTAAGACGACTATGTTTGATAAACAATAGTTGATTGTGATACAAAAAGTCTATTAACCTAGCACAGGTTTTGTATCACAGCAGTGTCAGACAAAATATGAGATAATACAACTTAAGCTATTTCACAATGTGGCACTTCAACCCATTGTACATGGTCTTCTGTATAAATCTTGGTTGACTCTGCATCACTATGAGCCATTCGAGCTTGTGGATCAAAACCACGTTGTTTAAACATAAAGGCCGCCAATGCTCTTATCTCATGAAAGGTTGGTCTTTCATCTAAAGGTAAATGACTGGCAACGCCCACTCGATCACGTAACGCTGAAAATGCACGGCTAAGGTAATCAGGTGCAACTTGTGTTGGATGATTAACTTCTTTACTTACCTTATTTGGGATACGAGTAGGTAGTCTATGCACAATATAAGGGCTTGCCACATTGTCACGGCTATTATCAATGATTTCTTTTAATGCCTTTCCGATAGGAATAGCAACGTGAGACGCTTCTTTGTATTGTACTTTCTGCCTATGGATATAGATCATTCCATATATTCCATTTTTAGGCTCCTCATACCAAACACACCCACATATTCCTTCTTTAGGTGCTTTGATATTGTATTTTATTCGTGAGACTTCGAGCCTTGCTTGCGTTGTCTGTAATGCGAGATCCATTGCTGTTCTTAACCAAGGCTCTGCGGATGCTCGAATTTTAAGAAAGTCATCATAAGACAGTCTTCTACGTTTTTTACCATCGACTCTTTTCATTTTCTTACGTTCTGCTGGGTTATCGAACATAAGAGATTCATCTACCGCATAACTGAAAATCTTCTTTAAAAAACCTACTTTTCGATTTTGTACATTGCCAGAAGCTTCAGCATGGTATTCATTAATAAATCCATTAACGTGTTCGAGTGAGATTTCATTTGATGGAATATCCTTAAAAAAGGATTTCACTCTTTCTAGATCATTAGTCCAGTCATTCAACGTGCTTTTAGATGGTTGTTCATCATTGATGATCCGAGAAAATAATTTGTCTAAATGCTCAGAGAAGGGAAGGGCTTCACCATATTGCCCTCCCGAGTCAATAATTAATGAGTTAACAGAAACACATTTTTCTGGTCGCATAATATTGTTGTATTCTCTGGCTATTGCGATAGCTTTTGCTTTATCAGCACCAATACATTTGCGAATACCGTTAGTTAGCGTTAAGCGATATTGTTTTTTAGATGAATCGTAATATAGAAAGTCAGGTAAATGCCTAAATTCCTTTCTTCTTGGTCTACTGGCCATATCACGAAGCCCTTATTAACTCATCGACACATGAAGAAATAACGGACTCGATACCCCAACGTTCTGATGAATGTACCCAAACAGAACAATCAACGATTTTGCCTTTTAATAAGCCAGTTTCTACCCATTTTTTTATGGTTCTATTATCTGGAATTGAACCTATTTCAAATTCTCGTTTAGCCCACGCACTAGCTTTCATCAGTTTTCCGCTCATTTTGGTCTTGCCTCATCATTAATAAAATAAGTCGGTCTGCTGTATCACAGGAGTGTTTGATTTCAGCGTCAGTGCATGGTCTATTTCTTACACTGAACGCTAACCGACCTAATTTAATATCAAAACTTGTTAATAATTGGTTCCCTGGTTTCCAAGGTGTTAATAATTTCATGGTGGTTACCCATTGGTCTTGAATAAACCACCATGCTAATAACAACGAAAAGTAAAAACTGATTATGCTTAATCAACTTTTTACCCGAATAATTCCTTCTACTGGATAGCACTCTGCAATTTTCCCTTTGGTCGCGAGTAATTCCTTATCAATTAAACAATTTTGTTCATTGGGATAAATATAACCGTAGGGCTCGAACTGACAATTCACTGAACTGCATATCAAAAGGAATAAACCAAACATTATTGTTCACTCCTTTGTTGCTCAACGGGAGAGGGTTGAAGTTCAATTTTGACGTGTGCTGGAAAGTCGTATGAAACATGGCAACGTCTATCTGTTGAAACAAAGCCATGTGTACCATCAGGTAATGTGATCTTTACGGCTTGGTCTTTTTGTTGAGAGTGTCTTAGCATTGGTCTTGCCTCTTCGTGACATGTCACGCTAATGAATGATAGCTGTATTTATAGGATGCCCCAGTTGTAGCAATAACGCTTTTTGCATCGATGAAAGGGCTTGCTGTTCTTGCTCTGTGACATTTTTTGTTGATGCCGTAGACCATTCGATACTGCATTTGTTTGTTGTTTCATCATGAGTAATGACAACTTCTAACTTCATGGCCATAACGTTTATCTCCTGATAATGCGCCCGATAAAGGACGCTATTATGAATTAACGAACCATTAATGATCGGTCACCAACTTCAAGATGTGCTCCGGGGATTTCAATACCATTTTCAATTGCATCTTTGATACCTTTTTTATCAGGTGCTGTAATGGTTTGAACATCAATCAATTCATCTGGTAATAAAGCCTCATTGTCGATAATGACTCGAACAACACCAGCTCTAGCTGTGAATGTATTTTTTGTTGTTTTTAATTTATCTAATCCTGAAGCTAATAAGCAGTTGAGAGCATATTTCTTTAGGTTTTTAGCTTGGTTTTCGAATGATTTTTTACGATCAGATAACCGTTTAGATTCCTCATCAAGTGTTTTAGCTTGACCTTCGATATTGCGAACGTGGTGCATAATCGCATCCAATTTATCACCTAGCTCGCCCTCGATACCTTCCAACGTATCTGCGATATCTTCAGGAGAGAATTCTCCTGTTTCAACGAGTTGTTGTAATTTTTCGTAATTAGTCGCCAGTGCGATAGCGGTAGTTTTGGTCATTAGATTGCCTCTTCTTTATGTTTCAGTTGGTCTAAACACTCTTTTTCGATTTGGTTTAATCGACGTAATCGACCAGATAAATATTTCTCGTAATCGTTATCACGACGTTCTTGAGCTAATTTGATATGTGCAGAAATTTCGCGCGTTAATGTGGATGCAATGCCTCGCAATTCATTCTCAGTAACAGCACTACGCATAACTTCCGTATGCTTAGTAAATTTCTCGTCTAACTCTTTACGAATACGAGTGATATCTTCAGCTTTTTCACTCGCATTTTTAATTTCAAATTCAAGCTTGTTACTTGCTAAATATTCAGGGTTATCGTGCATTCCCATAAAGACATCAGAGCTAAAGCCAAGCATTGACAGTGCTTTTTTGATTGCATCAGTCAGCGATTTTTTAATAACTTCGCCATCAACTTTAATGCCATATTGGGTTTGATAACGGTAAGGAGTAGCACCATAGCTTTCAAACTCACCACGGGTTTCACATTCGATGATGTACCAAAAGCGGATCTTAACTGAGTGGTTCTGTTCGCAGAATAACGAGCCATCACCATCACGTAAAAAACGGGTTGCAACTTGTTTATTACGCTCATCGAGAACAGGTTCTACAAGAGGCTTTCCATCAATAAATTTTTCTTCAAGAACTTCATAACCCCACCCTTCACCGACAGGGCCAAATATTTCAGTCGCGCGCATAAACATGTAGGTGCTGTTTATACTGGTTCCGATGAATCCCATGCCTTCTAATGGTTTAGTAAAGCGAGGGTCTGTACGCTGTACACGCTTCCAAATATTAAGATTATTTGCATCACCTAAATTAAGAACTTCATCAAGCACACTAGCTCGTTGTTCAAAATTATCGTGTTGTACTGATGGTGTTTCAGGTTCGTTAGGTTCTTCAGTTTGCTCGACCACTTGAGAAACCTCTGTTTTTGGAACTTCTTCTTGTTTTTTACGTGAACGCTTAGGTTTGGTTTCTTTTTCAACTGTATTTTCATTGGATGCAGAAGAGACATTATTTATTTGATTAGACGCGATATGTTCTTCTTTTTCAGTGTTATTAGGTTTATTAATACCTAAATGCTGATCAATAAATTCTTTTCGTGCATTGGGATTATCTAATAGTTCAGACCGTTTTTTACTTTCAGTTATTAACGAGAAAATTTTCTCACGAGGTATCTCTAAGATGCCCGTTGTGGTGCGTAAATCCATTGACCAGCGTTTCCATGCTTTGTCGTCATCATCTATCAGTTCTTTAGCTTTCTTCACTTGAGAGGGAAGAACATTAGTAGGATCAAAATTATTTAATAACGCTAATGCGATTTCAGTATCTATGGTTGCATAGTTACGTTTGATAGAAGACGTTTCTTCCTGTTGCTTTGGTTCTTCTGTCAGCCAACTTTCACCTAATGACTTAGCCTCTTCAACGGTGACATCATCATTAGCAAACTCATAGATAGCCTGTGCTATTTCCATCGTTTGTTCAGCATCCATCAAAGATAATTTTGTTATTTCAGCAAGGCCTGTGGCGATATTACGAATTTTGGGATCTTCTGTGCCAGCAAGATATTTCAATGTAAAAGAGAACTCTTTGTTTGTTATTTGAGTCTTCCCAAATAACAGCAGGCTGGCAATACGAGGTTTTGTGGCCAGCTTTTTAAATTCTCTATATTCGATAGGTTTCCATTGAGTACCGTCATACTCATTTTCAACAGCAAATTTTTCATCGAAAGTATCTAAAGTAGGGCATGCAGAATCGTCAAGATGTTCGCTAATTAATGGCTCATCAGTATTAAAGTTATCCATTGCTTCTGGATATGCTTCAGATAATTTCACTACTGCAGTTGCTGTTGCCAGTTTTGCATTAGCAGTGTTTAACGCTATTGATAACGGTATAGCACCGTTGTTTGTACGAGCCTCGGTCGTAGGCTCAAATACACAGATAAAAGTTTTCATTGGTCTTGCCTCTTATAAAATTCCTTTGCGATAATCTTTTTCTAACAAAGTTTCTTTACTACAAACTTCGATAGAGCCTTTCAATAATTCTTGGTTAGCTTTACCAATAGGATTATCAGGTCGAATATCTAACCCTTTTAATGGACGAGACATTGAATCGTATTGACTAATAATCTCTTGGCGTTTTCTATCAACACGAGCAATAACTTCGTCAAAGTGCTCTCCACAAGAAATGAATCCGCGATACTCATACGCCTCATATTCATCTATCTCTTTTTTACACAATGAACATTTCATGAAATTACCTCCTAATAAGGGATTTCTTCGTCAGTTTTAGAGATTGGTTTGCCTTCCAAGCAGAGAAGCATTTGGATTTGATCTTCTAACAAGCTTGATTTCACTTGAGCATCAGCAAGTATTTTTTCTTGTTCATTACGTAGAAAATCAATTTCAGCGTGAATGAGATCAATTTGAGTTGGCTCTTTAAAAGGAACATCAACAGTGTGTTCTGCAATAACAAAACCTAACCCTGCATTGGGATCGGCTTTAAATGCGTAGGCGTTATATTGGTAAGAACCATCGAACTGTTTTTGAGCGTGAATATAGAGTGTGACGGTTAGGCTTTCAGGTTGTGCTTTCATAGCAACTCCTTTAAAATAACTGCGATCAGTGATTTATCATTGGTCTTGCCTCTTCTAGCGTTTGGTCGCGCTAGTAGAACTCCCGATAGCTTTGGTCGGCAATTCGGGGTAAAGGAACCCACTTCGGTGGGTTTTTTTACGTCTAAAATTTGTTGCCTGATTATTTATCCTCATCAGGCGGTTGAGGTTCCTGCATTCCGCAACGTAAGGAATCTGTGTATAATTCAGTCACCGCAACGTATTTAAGGAACTGAATTATGAGTAGTAACATCCGTATTAAATGTCCGGGCTGTGGACAGGATTTTGCTGTAGAAACTAGCGTTAAAGTCGAGAAAATAGACGAGATTATTGGACATCCCTGCCTGCACTGTGCCAGAGTAATCACTGAACACGATGTTATCGTCCAAGTTCAAAAGCTCAGACAGGAACTTATCAGCAAGTTCAGACGGAAGTAATGAAATAACTTTTGTTATTTTTTCTTCAAGTTCGCTGGTATCAATAATAATTGAAACTGTGCTTGCTTTCTTATTCACAATAATTTCCTCATCAATAGATGCCCGTCTTTCCGAGCTGTCAGGTCTTGCCTTGTCGCTTTGATCGGTAACTAATTAAATTCCCTGGTACTGCTAAAAAATCTGCCGTTATGTCGTGGTAATCATGACAGGTCGCTATGAGAGCTGTGGTTCTCCTCCGACATAACAGCAAAACTGAATCTGAACACTTACCTAAACACTTGCTGTGTTGTTTCGAATTAATGTTATATTAGCATTGCTATTTTATCTGTCAATAGCAATGCTAATATTTTGGGTGAAAAAAACCACCGCTAATACGGTGGTCATATTCAACTCATTGTTATTTTATGCAAAGTCAATCATTCTAATAGGAAGTGATTTTATTACTTTTCCAATAATTCGAAGATCATACATTTCTGATTCTTCAATATAAAACGTTTCATAAGCAGGATTATCCGATTTCACGGCTAATTTTCTGCCTTTAACTCGTTGTAATCTTTTTATAAATAACGAGTTTTCAAAGCTAAAAATATAAACTCCATCACCGTCAAAAAACTCATTGTGAGTATCAACAAAAACGACATCTCGAGGATTAATAGCAGGGGACATACTGTCGCCACTAATGTTAATTATTTCAATTCCTTTTAAGCTTTTACGACCAAATAACTCAAAAACTTTCTCCGGCGAAAACTCAATAGATTTTATGGTGTCAGGGAAATCGTTATTTATAAAGCCACCGGGACCTGCTTTTGCATATACATCCATTAGTTTTAATGTTGTATGTTCATTTTGAGTGGACGGCATTGGTTGTTTTGTTTCTTCTTCTTTTCTTGTTTTTCTAACGTAGTCTAATAAAATTTTTAGCTCTGGGTTAATATCTTCCGGATCAACCCTCAATAATGATGCAAACTTTAGAATAGTATCTGTATTTAAAGCTGTTCTACCGTTCAGATACTGGCTTACGGCACCTTGAGTTGCAAACCCCATAATATCTGCAGCTTTTTCTTGAGTTAAGCCCAGAGACTCTCTTTTGGATTCCCAAATATTTCGTAAGTTCTGAGCTGCAATTTTGTCTGATTCTGAAATTTTTCTATTCATCATTATATTTTATTTGTATTGCTAATATTTTTCCAATAGCATTGCTATTGATTTATTAAATTAGCATTGCTAATATTCTGTTATTAAATAACAGGAGAAAAACATGAAATTAGGTTTGTATTTAAAAAAGCAAAAAATTAGCCAAGCTGAATTTGGGAAAACAGTTGGAGTTACTCAAGGATTTATTAGCCAAGTTATAGCTGGTAGCTACCTACCTAAAGGTAGAAAAGCTATCGAGTGGTCAGCAAAAACTAATTGGTTAGTAACACCACATGATCTCAATCCAGTTGATTATCCAAACCCTTGGGATGGCTTACCAAAGGAGCATTCAGTATTACAGGTATCAAATTAAAAAACTGATTATGCGTAATCAATTTTTTAGCGACAGGAGACGCAAAAATGAATTTTGATATCAACATTATCAGAGCTGAAATTGAAGATTGGGCGGTAGAACAAGGGCAAGAACATGTTGCCATTGAGATTAGCCGAGCTTATTTACGATTAGTGGTTAATCAAGAACATGGTCGATTATATGCCATTGAGGATCAAACGGGTAAGGCAGATTGGAAAGCAATCAACAATAATCGGCAACAGATATTCCGCTGGTTAAGAGGTGATTCCCGTGCATCTCAAAGAAAGATTGCTGAGTTAATGCCAGCGATAGAAATGGCACTACCAGCTTCAAGGTTAGCTCGAGTACGTGGAGATACAAAAAACTATTTAGCAACCGTGGCCATTCAGCGTTTTGCTGATGCTATGACAGAAATTTTATTAGAGGGTCGTGACATGTCACACCAAATAAATAATGTAGTACGTGCGTTAAATGAGATATCGCGCCCGACCAGCGTGCATTAATTTAAGAGGCAAGACCAATGATTAGATCAACTGAAAAAATCACATACCGTAACGGGTTTATGCTGAATGATAAACCTGCCCATATATCAGAAATTAGGGATGTTTTTGAGGGTAGACGTGTTATAGCGTTGTTAGTTTGGGAGCAGTATGAGAAGCAAAAACAAAAATTACTGTCGAAGAATTTAACGCCTGCACAGTATCAAAGCGCATGTCGCTCCATAGCTAAATCACTGGGGGTGTAATGTGAGTAATAAATTAACTGGCTATGTATGGGATGCATGTGCTGTTTCAGGTGTTAAGGGTACCAAGTTAATGATCATGGTACGCCTAGCAGATTATTCGAGCGATGAAGGGATCGCTTATCCCAGTGTTGAAACAATCAGTCGTCAAATTGGTGCGGGAATTAGCACAATTCGTAATGCATGTAATGAACTTGAAAATGATGGTTGGTTGGTTAAGAAACAGCGTAGAAATGGCAATCGAAACGCTTCAAATTTATATTTTTTAAATGTCGATAAATTAGAAAAAATTGCATTAGAAGAAAATGCAAAATTAAGAAAACAGCGTGAAAAACTATCAAATTCTCACCGTCCAGATTCTGACCGTTCAGATTCTGACCGTACAGAAAACGATAAAAATATACGGTTTGACCCTCCAGAATCTGGCGTTCAAGGGGGTTTTCACCCTCCAGAATCTGGAGGCGATCCACAAGTAAATTCAAAACATGATCCACAAGTAAATTCAAAACATGATCCACAAGAATTACTCGAGGGGAAAAAATCGAAAAATAAATTCGATCCAAAATTATCTAAACCGTCAAATGTGAGTGATGAGGTTTGGCAGGATTGGATTAACTTCAGGAAAGAAATTAAAAAACCGCTGACAGAAACCATGTGCAAGCAACAAGCAAAAAAATTATCGCTTTGCACAGACGCCAATGCTGTGATTTGTAATTCAATTGCCAACGGTTGGCAGGGGCTATTTCCTGAAAGACCGGTTGTACAAACTCAAAAAGTAAATTCTCACACTGGGTTTAGCGAAAAAAATTACCAGTCTCAAGATCCGCATTGGTTTGTGGGAGGTGGAAATGTCTGAACAAAATTTACTAACTGCGGTAAATATTCCACCTCGCTTTACTAATGCGACATTTGAATCATTTGTAGCCTCAACGCCAACAGCAAAACATAATTTAAAAATTTGTCAGCAGTACGTTGAAACTTGGAGTGACCGAAAAAACGCAGGAGAGGGGCTTGTACTGTGTGGAACACCCGGAACTGGTAAAAAACACCTTGCAGTATCAATCGCCCGTCAGATTGCCGGAGAATTGCAAGAAACGGTATTTATTACCACAGCCTCACGTATCATTCGCGCTTTTCGAAGAACATGGGCTGGAAATTCAGAATTCAGTGAACTTGATGTACTTGAAAAATATTGCACACCTGATTTGTTAATTATTGATGAAATTGGTGTTCAGTATGGCACTGATTCTGAACGTAATATCTTGTTTGAGGTGATTAATGATCGCTACGAAGATTTGCTACCTACAATTTTGATAAGCAACTTGCCCGTTGTTGATCTACAAGAAATGCTTGGTGAACGAGCCGTGGACAGATTATTACAGGGTGGAACGGTATTAACATTTAACTGGCCAACATATCGCAGAGGCAATCATCATGCATGAGAAAGAACTAGAATATGCGGTGATTAGTGGTTTGTTAGCTGGTGGTGCTAGTCAAGATGCGTATGAGGTATTAGCTACATTACCTGAAGATGCGTTTAGCTCTGGATATTTCCGTAATGTCTACAAAGAAATTAAAAAACAAGCACTAGCAAGCTCTCTAATAGATCCTTTTTTTATTGCTGACGCTCTAGGTGAAAAGGGCGATTTAGCAAATTTACTTGAGCTATCTAAAACACCTATTTGGACAGCGAATTTAAAAGGCTATGCTTCAAAAGTTTATAGTTATTATCGTGTTAGAGAAGTAATTCAATTAATTTCCAAGTATCAAAATGATATTACTACTGCAAATAATCATGAACAAGCTGAAGAATTTATTCATCAATTTGCAACCCAAATTGGCCAGCTGACAATTGGTAATCAGAACCTACTTCCTGTGCATTTAAATACACTACTTGAAGGATATGTAGATGTTTTAGAACGCAGAAACAAAGGGGAAGATGCTGTTGGGATGATAAAAAGTGGTATTGAAGCTTTAGATGACAAAATTGGAGGCTTTAATCCAACAGACTTAGTTTTTATTGGTGGTCGTCCGGGGATGGGAAAAACAGAGCTTGCACTAACGATGACTGAGGGAATGACCAGAGATGGAGGCGGTGCATTATTCTTCTCGATGGAAATGTCCAATCAGCAAATTACTGAGCGTCTAGTTGCAGGTTCTGCTCAACTACCAATATCAACATTGAGACATCGTGGGCGATTAGATGATGAAGGATGGGGGCGTTTAAGTTCAGCACTAGGCCATTTAATGGATAGAGATATTCATATCATCGATGCGAGTAATCTAACTATTGAACAAATATGTGCAATCAGTGAAAACCACAAACGTAAATATCCAAATTTGAAAGGAATTTTTGTTGATTATTTAGGGTTAATTAAAAAACCTAAAGCAGAACGTAATGATTTAGCAATTGCGAAAATATCTGCATCTTTAAAAGGATTAGCAAAGAGGTTACACACGCCAACTATTGCGTTAAGCCAGCTATCTCGTGATGTTGATAAAAGACCTATTAATCAACGCCGTCCTGTTTCTGCTGATTTACGCGATTCTGGTAGCTTAGAGCAAGACGCTGACTTAATTTTATTTACCTATAGGGAGGCTGTATATAACCCCAATAGCCCTGCGAAAAATTATGCCGAGATCATTATTGATAAATTTAGACACGGAGAAACCGGCACAGTCTATCAAGAATTTAAGAATGGCCACTATCTGCCTACCGACCAAATTACAGCGTCAGAAGTGTCCAAAATGCAACAGCAACCACAGCAAAGTGATAAACGCCGTCGTTACGCAGAAAAAGCATTTTAGCTAAAATAGTGTTCAAATGTGTTTATATGATAATTTTTTGAGCATAGGAATATATTAGAGGAGTTATTATAAAATCTATTATTTAGTATTGTAATGTCTTTTAGAGTAATTTCTTTTCTTATGAAATTACTCTAAGTTGTAAATAATTCACCAATGGGTCTTGTTTTGCTTATTACTATCTGAAAAATTTATTAATAAGTCATCAGCTAAAATAATATCTTTGTATTGATCTTTTGCCAACCATTGAGTTGTTTCAATAAAATCAAATTTCTCATTAGGAGGGCATATCGCTTGGAGTGCATGTAAATATATGATTCCAATTTCTTTTGTTCCAAAATCAAATTTACTTATAGTTGCTTTGATTTTCTGCTCTCGAATTTTTTCTATAGTGGGGCCATGTAATGTTTCATATCCAAGATGAATAATTGTAGTTGCATCCTCAGGGGCTTGGTCAGTTGCTTTGCTAAGTAAATTTTTTATATCTCTAGCTTTCTTATCTAAAGAAATATTTGATATACATTCCCATTTGGCACAAGCAATTTTTCGTACACTATCTAAAAAGGTATTTAGTACTCTGTTTTCTTGATCGTGATCATTCTTTTCATGAAGTTTACAGAGAGTTATATCTCCTATAAAAGTATAATTAGCATCAGTGCTATAATCTGGATCAATTAATGAAAAAATTAATGGCGACGGAATTTTCACATTATTATCATCTAAATGTAATTTTATCTTACTTATATCAATTATATTTATTTTAAGAATGAAATCTGTATGTGATAAATATTTTATATTTCTGTCCTTAGAGAAATTTTTAATTAAATTAGACAATGAATTACAAATATCAGTAGTTTTTACTTTTTCCACTTCATTTAAAAATACTATATCAAGTATTAAGGATTCATCAAAATTTAACATTGTAGACGAAATATATTTCCAATGCTTTAGCCATTCATTTCTTTCTTTTTCCGAGTAATCAGTGACTTTGTTGAGCCTTTTACATTCTACAAAGTAATGTGAATCATTTTTTCTAATTAATAAATCTGGTGTTTTTTCTTTTGGTGTTTCTGGAATAAACTTTACATTCCACCCATTTCTTATATAGCAACACGCGACTAGTAATTCAAATAATAGTGTGTCTGGTTGGTTACTTTTTTTTATCAAAAGGTCGTTTAACTTAATGTCTATACCATTACAGTTTTTCAGTTCATTGATCATGCGACCTATTTCAGCTAAAATTGGAAGTATTCGCGCAGACTGGTTTGGCTCATTCTCTACTAAACTATCAAGATAAATATCAGCCAAGTACATGTACCATGTTATTAGATCGTAGTGATATATCATTCTATTTTCAGATGAGTCTTTAGAGTTATTAAATTTAAAAAATCCTTCTTCCATTGTTTTAAAATAGTTAATGAGTGATTTTTTTCTTGTGTTCCATTCAGTATCTCCCATGTGATTTTTAAACCAATTAAAACAATTTTTTATATTAATATAAAAATCATTCATTTTAGATTGTTCAATATGGGCGATTAATTCATCCAATCTATTTTCCATAATACATCCTTAAAGTAAGTTAACTTAATTTATTTATAAGTGTATAATAACGCTATTGGCCTGAACACCCAATCCTAAACATTTGCTGTGTCAACTGAGAGTCAAGTATGGCACAGCATAGCTTTATCAAAATGTCTAACGATACTCTTGTACCGGCTAATCCTGTTACGAGAGATTTTTTACATTCAAAAATCAAGTGTGGTGATGTGCTTTCAGCGAATTTTAAGAAAGCTCGTAACCCTCGATTCCATCGTAAATACTTCGCATTACTCAACTTAGGCTATGAATATTGGGAGCCAGTTGGCGGTACCATTTCACCAGAAGAAAAAGAGCTTGTGCGTGGCTACATCAAATTCCTTTCATATTACACGGATAATGCTGACGCGCTGTTATCAGCATCCGATATCTATCTAGAAGAAGTTGCACAAAATCGTGCACAAAATATCTCAGCAACAAAATCATTTGATGCTTTTCGCTATTGGGTTGTAGAGCAAGCCGGTTATTACGACACGTTTGAAATGCCTGACGGCAGTTTACGTCGTGTCGCTAAATCAATCAGCTTTGCAAATATGGACGACTTAGCATTTAGCGAACTCTACAAAGCCACACTCGATGTGCTTTGGAATTTTATCCTTCGTAAGCAATTCCCTACTCAAAAAACTGTAGAAAATGCAGTATCTCAATTATTAAGTTTCACATAGAGGCAAGACCAATGATCAAATCAAAGACCAAAGAAGAAAGACAGTGGCTATCAGATGTAGCGGAACTGGGTTGTATTTGTTGTCGCAATATGGGGTTTGGGGCAAGTAGAGCGGAGATCCACCATGTTAGAACGGGGCAAGGAATGGCACAACGGGCTAGTCATACGGATGTTTTACCACTGTGTCCTCCACATCATAGAGCGTGTTACGAAACCGGCTTTCACGCTTCGCCTAAATCGTGGCAAGAAATTCATGGTACCGAAATTGAGTTGTTAGAACAGACTAAGCAAGAAGTAATGGAGTTACGAGCATGTCGAGTATAAAGAGTATATCTGATGGGTTAAAACTTGATGATGATCAGGTCGCATGGATTCAGCCTTGGTTATCAAAATTTGGAGCATGGGTTTATTCAGGGAGGATAGAAAAAAGGCAAAGCAGTATTATCGCTGAATTTATGGCGACAGTAGAAAGGCGCGATTATCCCGAGCGAGAAATGTGTAATGACGACGACGGTATGTTGATCGCTAAAGTGGTCGATAAAATTTATCACATAGACAGAATAGCCTTTACGCTCTTATTACTGCGTTATGCCTTTGGTAGTTCAGATCGCGCTATTGCTCGTTATTACCACAATATAGCAAAACCGCGACAAATGATTAGGCGCAATAGAACGGTAGAATACAGAAAACCCTCTATGTCTACATGCAGAAGAGAAATTGAGGACATAATTAGTTCAGCTGAATATTTAATTTACCCATATTTAAAAGATGCATTTAAAAAACGTGAAAAAGAGTGGAAAAGTAAAAATAATAGCAAGAACGTGTTGACTTCTTTGAGCCAATGATCCACTATTTAAGTATAAGTTGCCGTTTTTATACAGTGACCAACTAACCCAGCCTAAGCGCTGGGTTTTTTGTTAGTTATGGTAAAAATATTTCAGGGAATGTCTCTATTCTGTGATATAAGAATTCTTAAAAGTTTACTCTTCATTTATACTTAATCTATTGATTTGTTTTTTTTATATTTTAAGGAAAGTAATGAGCGGGAAATTAGGGCATTTAGAGTCTTATCAAAACTCATTGATAGAGATTAAAAATTTTTTAGAGAAAGACGATGCTTTATATAAATTATTTTTGATTGATGAAACAACTAGCTTAGATCAAGAAACGAAGTCTTATTTAGTAAAATTTATTGGCGAAATAAGAGAAACAATAGATATTGCATTAGATAGAATTAATAGTTTCGATGAGTATTGTAAGGTTACCAGTAACTTCAAGTTGCCTATAAAAACTGACACGCCAATTAATATAATGTTATCTTATATGATAATTATAAGATACATAGTAGAATACCTAATTGTTGTTCCAGATGGAATTTACAATGATACGTTATCTGAAAAGCTTCGCTATTTAAAGAAAAATAGGAATTTATTTTTATTTCTTAATGATAAAGTTCGATACTATTTGGAATATTCAATAGATGAATATTCAGGTTATATATATAGTATTTTGATCGATAACTTGAGAGTTTTATTTGAATCTAAATTTAGTCAGTTTGAAAAGTTAACTGAAACAGAAAATAATATAAATTCAAAATATAATGAAATTGTCCTGATTGATAATAAGGTTTCTGATTTTAATAATGAGATTGAAGATTTATTTAATGAGAAATCTAAAGTTATAAAAAATGATTTAGATGTTAAACAAACCAAGATTGATGAATTAAAAAAATATTTGGAAAATTTATCTTCTGGGTATAATTTCGCTGGATTAACAAAGGCCTATCATGATATTTATAGTTCTAAAAATAAAGAACGATGGATTTCTTTAGCTATTTTATTTTTATTAGCTTTTGTTTCTATATGCCCAATAGGATATAAGATAATCACGGAAAAAACTAATGAGTTTAATGATGTTATGGTGTTTAAATACATAGGTTATTCAGCTTTAACTATTATTTCATTATACTTTTTCAGGGTTGCACTACAAAATTATAATTCTATAAAAGCAGAGCTAACTCAAATAAATTTAAGAAAAAATCTGTGTATGTTTATTGATAACTACTCTGATTTTTCCAAAACAAAAGATAATCGTGACGCATTAGAGAAATTTGAAAATATTATATTTTCAAATATTCAACCTAATGAAAATAATATACCATCAACTTTTGATGGCCTTGAACAACTAGCATCACTAATCGAGTCATTATCTAAAAGAAAGTAGTAATCTTAATATGAAATTTTCTAGTATTATTGACCGCTATTAAATATAGCGGTTTTTTTATTCCATAAATTTACTTCATAAATATTCAAATTTTGACCTTACAGGAACACTCCATCGGGGGTGGATATGCGTATGCCACATAGAGATCCAAATAACTATAGCTGGTTCCGCGAGGTGCTTATCTTATTGATGACCATGCTCGGTGTGGCTGCCAGCTATGCATATAAAGTTTTAAACGGTGAAAAGTTTAGTTGGCGGACATTCATTCTTCAGGCAATTGTTGCTGTATTTGCAGGCTCAATTGTATTTCTAGCATCTAGTTATTATGAATGGGTTCCTGAAATAGCTGGTGGAGCTGCAGGATTTGCTGGTTGGTCTGGAGCTGAGTTAATTAAAACACTAGAAAAACGGTTTTTAAGGAAGGTTAGCGGTGAGTAAATTTGTATTTAGCACACGAAGTGAAAAGAATATGCAGGGTGTTCATCCTGATTTAGTCAAAGTAACTCGACGAGCACTTGAATTAACCGATGTCGATTTTATGGTTATTGAAGGAAAGCGCAATGAAGCTCGTCAACGTCAGCTGGTCATTAATGGTAAAAGTCGAACGATGAATAGTCGGCATCTTACTGGTCATGCTGTGGATTGTGCTCCTATCGTGAATGGCTCAATACCTTGGCAAGAATGGTCATACTTTAAAAAAGTGGCTGATGTGATGATCCAAGCAGGTAAAGAATTAGGTATTGATGTTGAGTGGGGCGGTAACTGGGATTCATTTAAAGATGGTCCTCATTTTCAATTAACGTGGAAATCATATCCGGTGTAATGTCTATGAATATCAACAAATTACTCGCTGGTAGTTGTGTGGTGTTGGCGTTTTGGCTCTGGTGGGTAATAGATGACTATGGAATGTTAAAAGCTAATCACAAATTACTTACTAATTCGTTCAATGAGCAAGTCAATATCAATCAAGATTACCAAGCACGCATAAAATCCCTTCATGATCTCGATGTAAAACATACGCAGGAACTAAATAATGCTAAAACTGAAATTAGCCGGTTACGTGATTTTAGCGAGCGTCACCCTGAGCGGGTGTACATCAAAGCCAACTGTCCAAAATCCGAAGGCGTTACCACCTCCGGTATGGATGATGCAACCACCGCCCGACCTACTGACACCGCTATCAAAAATTATTGGTTACTCCGAGAACGAATTGCAGAATCAGAGCAAATGATATTGGGGTTGCAGGGGTATGTAGAAATGAGTTGCTCATATTGATATTGTACTAAAATAACTTATGAAATAAATGCAGTGATAGTTTGGGAGTTATTTAGAAATATTTGATACAGCGTTTTTGTAACCGCATTGGATGCAGCTGCATTTTGTAAGTTATCAGTAGGAATAACATTACTTGTCATAGCTTGGTTGCTATAGATAATGGAAAGTGCAACCTTTATGTCATTAAATGCTAAACACCAAGGGTTAGCACCAGGAATGCCTAGAGGCTGAATGATCCATCCATTTAGCTTACCTGAATTGCCCAAATCACGTAGTACATCAATAATGTTCAGGCTAGGGTCACAAGAAACTTGTACATTTTGTAAGTCATCGATCCAACCGTTTCCGCTCATATAGATTCCTAAATTTACTAAGTTATGAAATGTAAAAACAACTACAGTCAAAGGTGATTTGACCTCGTACCAGTATATTGGGGGTAATTTAAAAAATACAAGATACGAGCTATAAAAATACATATGAGCTCTGGTGGAACTTTTTAAGCATGCATATAAATTTTAGGGCATCACAGCGTTATAAAAGGAGGTAAACACGATGGCAAAACCGGATTGGGGGATGCTACAACAACAGTTCCTCGCCGAACATGCTATAACAGGAATATTCCCTAAAGAGTGGTGCGAATCGCAAGGACTGAAATACTCAACAGCACGACGATATATCAAAATATCCAGTGCGCAGAATGCGCAAAAAACTGCGCACAAGAAATTGCGCACTGCGCAGAAAAAAGAATGCGCAAAAGAGCCAATGCGCAATAGTGATATACCCGATGCGCAGAGTAATGAATCAAGTAATGCGCACGATAATGAAAACACCTTTAGTCTGCGCAATTACGGGCTAACAGAACAACAGATTAAATTTGTTAGTGAATACCTTATCGATTTAAATCGAACGGGAGCATATAAGCGAGCCGGTTATAAAGGCGAAGGAAATACAGCTTATGTAAATGCTACTCGCATGCTAAGAAATGCTAAGGTTTCACGAGCAATCACTGACGCATTAGCAGAACGGGAACGCAGAACAGAGATAACCCAAGATGCCGTATTAAAAATATGGTGGGATATCGCAACTGCAGACGTTAACGAGCTGACCGAATACCGTCGATTATGTTGCCGTCATTGCTGGGGCTTTGGTTTCAATTATCAGTGGCGTGATTCGATAGAGTTTGAAGATGCTATTAAAAAAGCAGTCGTAGCAAAGAAACCACCTCCACAAGATGTGGGGGGTTACGGTTACGATGAAACATTAGATCCAAATCCTGATTGTCCGCGTTGTAATGGTGCTGGTATTGGTCGTGCGTACTTTCATGATACGCGTGATTTAACAGGGCCAGCGCGTCGAGTATTTGCTGGCGTGAAAGAAGGGAAGTTTGGTGTCGAGGTTATTACTCGTAATCAAGATGAAGCGCTTAAGATGGTTGCACAGCATTTAGGTATGCTGAAGAACAAGACGGAATTAACGGGTGCCGATGGTGGACCTATTCAAACAACAGGAATAGATTTAAGTCATTTGAGTTTCGAGCAACTTATGCAATTAAGAGTAAAATCAAAGCAGTAAGATTTTAGTCAGTGTGATATAACAACATATTTAAATATTGCATCGAGCAGATAGGGAATATGTCTAAATATCGATTTTATGCATTGTATTTATTTACTGTTCTTTTTTTAGGTGGATTATTTATGAATCAATCTGTTGCCATGTCTAATGAGTCACCTGAAATTTTGGTTAGACAATTTCAACAAGATTACATGGAATGGAATGACTACGCATTTAGCCTTATGGGTTCGAAGCCTGATGAGTATACGGAGTTAGCAGATAAGGCGTGGCGTAGGCTATTAACTAAATACACATTACCTGATTTTGTAGGAGAACCCATTGCATTTGGTTCTGAATCAAGTCATGACCCCAAAAAAGAGAAAATATTGTCGGTAGTAAAGAGCACTAACAATATCACTGTTGTCACAACGCAATATATTGTACCTGATGGTTACTCACCTATTTATGAATATTATTTAATTTTTCAGGACGGGCGATGGTATTTAACGCAGGTTTATTTTGTTGATGAAGGGCAATTATATCCTGGTCTGTAAATAGTATAAATTGTACCAATTATCGTTCTATTTAACATAATGATGCTAATGCGCCCCTTCACTTTTGAACTCAACTAAAAACACAACCTAAACCGCTAAAAGTAACAATCTTCTTTCTGTTTAATCTCTTTTTTATTGTTAATCAATTGTTATCAAAAACATGAAAATCATTTCGTACCAATTACGGTATGGAAGGGTTGTTTTTGTCACTTTAGGTATCTCTATGGATGTCAATTTCGACTTGTTTGATGAAGAGGTCAGGAGAGAGATAGCTAGGCGTAGTTTGCATGAATTTATTCAGTATATAAACCCTGAATACATTACAAGCCACTTTTCAGAAACGGTATGTAATGCGTTAGACCAGTTTTTGTTAGACATGATGGATGGTAAACGGCCCAAGTTAATATTAGGGGCACCTCCACAGCATGGTAAGTCTGATATTGTTTCGCGTTACCTTCCAGCCTATTTCTTTGGTAAATACCCAAATATGCGTGTTGGTGCGCTGTCGTACTCCTCAGATTTAGCCGGTGATATGAATACCGATGTTCAGCGCATTATGATGTCCGATGAATATCGTGTGCTATTTCCTAAAACTTGGTTAGGCAACAGGCCTGAGAATGGCATTGCAGTTAAACGTAATTCTGATGAGTTTGGTCTTGCCAACCACAAAGGAGGCTATGTTTGTGCGGGGGTAGGTGGCCCATTAACGGGTAAAAAAGTTGACCTCGGTATTATTGATGACCCGATAAAGAACTCAAAAGAAGCGCTTAGCCAGACTGTTAAAAAATCAATTTGGAACTGGTACGTTTCGACATTTAAGACCCGTTTATCAAAAAATAGCGGTGAAATTATCATGGCCACTCGGTGGGCAACTGATGATTTATCTGGCCAATTAAAAGAAAAAGCGCCTGAAACCAAGGTGCTTGCATTCCCTGCCATTAATGAGAAAGGAGAAGCGTTGGTACCAGAGTTACACCCAATCGACAAACTCCTTGAGACAAAAGCAATCCTCGGTGATTACTTTTGGTCTGCCATGTACCAACAAAAACCTAAGCCTGGTGATGGTCAAATCTTCCACGAAGAATTCGCTCAGTATTACTTACCGAAAGACCTACCTGATAAATTCGACAAGGTTATTCATAGTTGGGATATGACCTTTAAAGACAGCGACGGTACTGACTATGTGGTGGGGCAGGTATGGGGCAAGAAAGACGCAAATGCTTATCTACTGTATCAAGTTAGAAAACGCATGAGTTTTACTGAAACCTTAAAGTCGGTGAAATGGTTAGCTGAAAAATTCCCTGAAGGGCGACGTAAGCTGGTGGAAGACAAAGCTAATGGTCCCGCTGTAATCGACTCTCTCAAATCAACCGTCTCAGGGTTAATTCCTGTCGAGCCAGATGGTAGCAAGGTTGCTCGTGCTCATGCGTGTACTGCTGAGTGGGAGGCTGGAAATGTGTGGCTCCCCCACAAAGACATTGCGCCGTGGATTGTAGAAACCGTGGAGGAAATTACCACATTCCCGTTTGCTGGCCATGACGACACAGTGGATGCCATGACTCAAGCATTACGCGATTTATATCAGAAGAAAAAAGGTAGTTTCTTCACAACTAGGAGATGATCTATGTGGTGGCCGTTTAAGAGGCGAAAAACAGAACCACTCGCACCGGTTAAACGGTCAGCATTCACAACTGACTTATATCCTGCGCTGGCGCGAGAACGGGGCTTTGATGGGATTGATTTACCGCAACCCACAATTGCAGGTGTTGCGATGGACAGCATTGATAGTTATGTACCCTCATTTAAAGGTGAGCAGGTTTACGGTGTACCAGAGTCACAGGCTTCTTGGTATGCCTCACAAATGTTTATCGGCAACAATATGTGTGCGGTTATCGCTAAACACTGGCTGGTGGATAAAGCCTGTAATATGCCCGCGCGTGATGCGATACGCCAAGGCTACGATATTGATTGTGATAACGACGATGATCGCGCTATCAGCAAAAAGCTCCGCAAACGTGATAAAAAATACCGCATTACACATCAGCTGAAAGAACTGGTTCATTTCGGGCGTGTATATGGCGGTCGTTTAGCGTTATTTGTTGTTGAGACATCTAACCCGAAAGAGTGGTACGAAAACCCGTTTAATATCGATGGAGTGACGAAAGGCATGTACAAGGGGATTAAGCAGATTGATCCACAATGGGTAACAGCCGATTTAACGGACGCGAATGTTCAAGACCCTGCGAGTATGGACTTCTACGAGCCGACATATTATGTGATTGGTGGGCGTAAATATCATAAGTCTCACTTTATTAAGTTTGTGCCGTTTCCTGTGCCGAATGTCTTGAAGCCAATGTACAACTACTTTGGTGTATCAGTGCCAGAACGCATTTATGAGCGTGTCTATGCTTCAGAACGCACCGCAAATGAAGCCCCACAACTGGCAATGACTAAGCGCTTACTTACGATGGGTATCGCAGACCTTGAATCGGCAGATAAAAGCATCATCAATGAAAACATGCTCTATTTTATGGAGATGCGCGATAACTACGGTGTGCAAATGACAGGTAGTGGTGACACTGTTCAACAGTTCGATACGTCATTAGCGGATTTAGACGCCACGATTATGACGCAATATCAGCTGGTGGCATCGGCTTCAAATGTACCCGCGACAAAGTTATTAGGCACCACACCGAAAGGCTTTAACTCAACGGGTGAATACGAAGAGGCTAATTACCGCGAAGAGCTTGAGAGCATTCAATCAAACGACCTTGAAGAGCTATTACAGCGCCATTACGACATGCTAATGCGTAGCGATGGTTTACCAGCGACAGAAATCTCTATCACATGGGCACCACTTGATAGCCCAACGGCTGTTGAGAGTGCAGATATTGAGCTTAAGCAAGCACAAGCCGACTCAACCTATGCAACTACGGGGGCTATTGATGGACTAGATATCCGTAAGAAATTAGCTAGTGATAAGGCGTCCAGCTATTACGGCATTGAAGTGAACGAGGCAGATTATGTCGAGGCGAATACGAGTACGAACGAAGCGAGCACAATGGGCAACCTCGCGGAAGGCGGTAATGAAGGGAAAACCTCTGCAGTATTCAGTAGCCCCGTCTAGTCGTTATCAAGGTGACATGTCACGACTCATTAATTCAATGATTAAAGACTATGAAAAAGTGTTTAGTGAATTAAATGACGACTTTGAGGGTTTTACGATGGATGCTAGCTTTGCAAGTCAAACACGTATCTGGCTTAACCGGCTAAAACGTAAATGGGATAAGATTTTTAAACAAAAATCCACAGAGATTGCGGATAAGTTTGTATCTCAGGTCGATATAGGTGCACAGCGTAATTTAGATGATTCTCTTAAAGTGTTATCGGGCGGTATCACCATTAAAACCCCTGATATGCCACAACTCCTTAAAGACAAAATCATTGCTTCTACTGCTGAAAACGTATCACTCATTAAATCAATTCCACTGCAATTTCATCAACGCATTGAAAGTGTAGCTTTGCGCTCTATTAGCCAAGGTGGCGAAGGTGCAAAGACTCTATTAGAGGAAATTAGGGATATAGGTAGCGTTACAGAAAGTAGGGCAAATTTTATTGCTGTTGACCAGACACGAAAAATTACAACTGCATGTAATTATGCTCGCATGAAATCTGCCGGTATTCGTAAAGCAGTTTGGCATCATTCAAACGGTAGTGCAGAACCTAGAGAACTACATCTTGAGTTAGATGGTGAGGAGTTTGATTTAGACAATCCTCCTATAATTAACAAAAAAACAGGAAGGCGAGGTTTTCCGGGGGAAGAACCGGGTTGTAAGTGCTTCTGGACACCAGTAATAGATTTCGGTGAGGAGACATGACAAAGCGACAATATGATTTAAACGGCTGGCTGGAAGTGAAAGATAACCCCATCTCTAAAGTTGGGGTTTTTGATTATTTGGGGTGTGAAATTGGCGCACCAATACCCGACAAAATTTATAAGGTGTATCGGCCACAAGAAGAACTAGCCAGCACAGAGACAATTAACTCTTTCAAATTAATGCCCTTTGTTGATGAGCATGAAATGTTAGGGAAAGACGGCACTCCTGCAGAGAAAAAAGGGATACAAGGAGTCATCGGGGAACGGGTTTATTTTGAATATCCCTACCTCAGAGGCAATATCAAAATCCTGTCTAATTCAGCGCTTAACCAAATTGATGGAGGGAAAATTGAATTATCTCCTGGTTATCGCTGTGTTTACGATTTCACACCGGGCGAATTTAACGGTGAACGTTATGACGCCATACAACGGCATATTAGAGCCAACCATCTTGCGTTAGTTGATGAAGGGCGCACTGGCGCTGATGTTGCTGTGCAAGACCATTCCGTTATTACCATAGACACAAAGGAACTTATTCGCATGAACGAAGAAGATAACAAAGAGAAACAAACAACTGATGAAGGTGCCTTTACGCCTGAGCAATTGGAAGCGTTAAAAGCCATTATCAAAGAAGCGATCACCAGTGCTAAACCTGTAACAGATGATGATCAAGAAGAAAAGGAAAAGTCTTCTACTGATACTGACCCTGACGAAGAAAAGAAAGCAGAAGAAGCAGTAGAAAAGGCTGAAATCGCAACAGAAGAAGCAGAATCAGGTGAACCCGAGGCAGTTGAGAAAGCCGAGGTCGCTATTGAAACTGCAGTCGAAGCGATTGAAGAAGCAAAAGAGCATCTTGACCAAGCAACTACTGATGGCCTTAATCGTCGTTTAAAACGCCTAAACCGTAACATCACTGCGATGGACGAAATGGCATCACTGAAACGTAAAATTCAGCGATTAGAGAAAGCAAAACCGGCAATGGATACGGGTGAATTACTCAAACAAATTGGTGCGCGTGATTCGTTAGCGCATAAGTTAACGCCATTCCTTGGTGTGTTTGATCATTCCGCTATGACTCAACAACAAGTCGCAGAATACGGTGTTGAGAAGCTGGGTATTCAATGCAGTAAAGGTACAGAAGCCATTGCTCTCGATGCTTGGATGCAAGGGCGTGTTCCTGACTCTCAAAAACCGAGTTCAACAATGGACTCTGTAGTGAGCAATAAATCAATTATGGATAAATGGGGAGCTAAATAATGGCAATTCCTAATTCAGTCGCAAATGGACTAATTTCCGGCGTTGTCGGTGAAATTAGTCATGCTGGCCCTATTCGCGCTGTTTCAGCAATTCTTAGTTCAGCGGATGAAGAGCTAAATATTTTCGGTCGTGCCTATACATACAAAGATGATTCGGTGGAATCTGTTCAGGTAGGTGGTAAAGGCGCATTTGCAGGGATCATGATTAACCCTAAAGCCTATCGTATCGAAAAAGAATTTGCGCTTAACGGCACACAGGGCGAGTTCTTGACAATGGGTGAAGTTTTTGTCGAGCTAAAAGAAGTGGCTAGAAAAATCAACGCACCGGTTGTGTTCGATGAAGCTGACGGTTCGCTATCTTCTAAAGCCACCATTAGTGCTGGTGATCGCGTTATTGGTTTTATCAGCCGACACCTTGAATCCACAGAGAGTGCTCACTTGGGCATTATTCGTTTAACAGAAATCCCATATCCAGTATCTCCAAAGGAAGGTGAGTAATGCCAGTTAGTAACATTAAATTTCACATGTCTGGCCGTGATGTCAAAAAACATGGCCAACTGAATATTAACCCTGACCAGAAATGGACATACGGGGAATTAGCGCAAATCGGCTTTGGTGGTTTTTCTGCGATGGACTCCGCGATTAGCGGTGGTGCAATGCAAGGGGGCTTAATTCAACGTGAAATGTTGCAACACGTTTTACCGGGTGTCATTCGTACCGCAACGCGAGTTCGTGTGCTAGATGAAATCACCGGTATCGTCAATGCAGGTGAATGGCATGATGAAGAAATCATTCTGAATGTGGCGACACCAACTGGTAAAGCCGAGCTTTATGGTGATCATACCAATGTGCCATTAGCGTCTTATGCGCAAGACCAAGAGCGCCGTGGTCTTGTCCGTTTCGAATTAGGTTTCCAAGTTGGTAAATTAGAAGAAGCGCGCCAATCTTCTGCAGGCTTTGTTGCGATGGAAGAAAAGCGTAATTCAGTGACTGAATCATTAGAGCAAGGCCGTGAGCGTGTGGGTTATTACGGATTTAACAGCCCTGAAACGCGCGTCTTTGGTTTGATGAATGAGCCTAACTTGCCTGCCTATGAAACAGCAAAAGGCAAATGGAAAGGCGGAACATTTGCAGATATTACTGCTGATATTACCGATATGTTCTCGCGTATTGAAACGAGTTCTGGCGGTATTATCAAAGATGATACGCCAATCACCTTAACATTGCCGTTGGGCTTTCGATCTGCACTGAATGTGGCTAATCCGGTGGCTCGAGGTGAAACAGTCAAACAATGGATAAATGAAAACTATCCAAATATGCGTCTGGTTTTCTCTCCTGAATTTGTTGGCGCAAATGGTGGGGCTGATGTGGCCTATATGTTCGCAGATAGCATTGATGATGGTTCAACAGCAACCAGTGCGGTGATCCTGCAAGTTGTACCTGTGAAATACCAGTTATTAGGTTCACTCAACCAAATTAAAGGGTATATGGAAGATGCAACCAATGCGACTGCAGGTGTGTTTGTAACTCGTCCGTGGGCGGTGACACGCTTAACTGGCATTTAATCTTACCACTTCTCTTTTTGCGCCCTCATTTGAGGGCTTTTTTATATCTAAACAATAGGAGAGCACTCCATGCCTCTTTACGCATATTGCACATTATCAAATGACCAGAACTATACCGTGAGAGACGGGAAAGTGTTTATTGCCGGTCAAGCTAATGTGATGACCAAACACATGTATACACCGCGTGGCCGTGTGACGGAAATTTCTGACGAGCAATATAAACAGCTCAAAGAAAATCACGTTTTTAATCTTCATTGTGAGAATGGCTTTATTGCCGTTGAGCATCGCAAAGAAGATCCCGAAAAAGTTGCCACTGATATGGAAGCTAGCGACCAATCAGCTCCTGACACTCCTGAATCGTTAGAAGCTGAAAAGTTAGACGTTCCTAAAGCTAACAAAAAAGGTAAATGATTATGGATACGAGCACATTCCCTTTAACGTCATTCCGTGTGCTCTATCCGCAGTTTAACTCTGTGGGTGATGATGAAATATTTATCATTGCTCAATCTGCGTTGAACTATTTCTCTGCCTGTAAGGGTGTTTGCACTAACGAACTGTGGATGCTCGTTGTTGCACACATGCTAACACTCAGAAAAATGATTGCTGATGATGAGTCGCCCACCGGTGTTGTGACGAGTGTAACCATTGATAAGGTAAGCGTGTCATTTACGGCACCGCCTGCCGGTTCTGATTGGTCGCACTGGTTTAAAATGACCACCTTTGGCCAGCAGTTTCTAGCACTGATCAAACGTTGTAGCGTCCCTCAATATTTTGGTGGTGGTGGCGAACGTTCGGCCTTTCGGGGTGTTGGGGGGCGATTTACACGAGGAGGGCGATTACGTTAATGACTAAATTAGCGCAATTAAAAGCGGTTTACGATGAATTGGCTAAAAAGCGATTAAGTGTTGGCTTCTTTGAGCACGCAAAATATCCCGATGGAACACCTATTGCTTATGTTGCCTCCATTCAAGAGTTGGGATATCCGGCTGGTGGTATTCCTCCTCGCCCGTTTTTAAGGCCGACCATGAATGATAAAAAGCAGGATTATAGTCAGTTAATTTTTCGTGCTGTGAAAGCCACTATTAAGGGCAACATCACGCTGGATAATGGGCTGACTCAAATTGGTGCGACGGTTGCGGGCGATGTGAAAATGGCAATAAAAGCAGTCACAACACCGGCACTGAATGATTCAACGGTCAAAGCAAGAGCACGTCGTCATAGTAAAGGTAAAGCCACACAAAAGCCGTTAGTCGATACTGGCCAAATGCTTCAAGCGGTTAGTTTCGCAGTGGAGGATAAATAATGTTTGGTAACTTAAACCGTATCGCTTCACGTTATATTCCACAGCAAAAGGTGCTCTGGTTTCGATTTAAAGAACGTGGGCCTGATGATAGAGGGAATGACCAGAATTACTATTACGATCCAGTAGAAGTTCGTGGCAGTTGGCAGGCGGTCGATACCCAAGATGTTCAATCAATGGGATTAGATACAAGCCAAGTGTACCGGCGTTTATATACCTCTCATGATATTAAAGCTGTGCAACGTGGTACATCCCCTGATTTTCTCGTATTCAATGGTAAGAAGTACGATGTTGTGGGTGATGCAGACTGGTACGAACAAGATGGCTGGAAATCGGTGATCTGTATTGAGGCGGGTACTTATGACGGATTATGAGGTTGATGTTGCTATTCGCAAACAACTCTTGTTGCAGTTAAAAGAAGTCGGCATTGAGATCCCTGTTAAAGCTGGTTTCCAATCTACCAAGCAGGGCCGTGAAGATAATATGGTGATGTTTTTTCCCATCAATGAAAGTGGCCTCGGTTGGCAAGGGCGAAAATATAATGTTCAAGGCAATAAAGCCAATCACCAAGAAAACCAGTTATCCGAAAATACGTACCAAGTTCAAGCGTTCGTGACGCAATTAGGCAATTATACAGCCAAGGATATTACCGCGATTGTCAGAATGATCGCCAATTCATTACCGTTTGTTGAGGCACTTCGGAAACAAGGTATTGGCATTCAACGGGCAACCGGTATTCGAACGCCTTATTTTCTGAATGACCAAGGCAACTACGAACAAAACCCCTCATTTGATTTCAATGTGACATTTAATCGCACACTTCATCCCGATACTGACGCCGTGAGTGCGTTGTATCCCGATATCTATCGTATTTAAGGAACGTTATGTCTATCAAACAAACTCGCTATGTCGATATCGCGAGTGCGGTGATTGGCGCGTCAGCTGTACCGATGCGCAAGCTCACGGCTCGTATTTTTTCAACTAACCCTAAAATCCCTGCAGGTAAAGTGCTTGAATTTGCCAGTGGCCAAGTCGATGACTTATTGGGTGCTGATTCACCCGAGGCACATTTTGCACGACAGTATTTCAGCTATGTCAGTCCAGCACCTGCAAGCAAGCCCAAAGAACTGCAAATCGCATCTTATGAACCGGTTGGCCGTGCGCCTACTTTGTTTGGTGAAAAGACAGGGGATTTAGCCGATTTAAAATTAATCAATGATGGTGAACTCAATATCACTATTGGAAAAGTGACAAAAACAATCACAGGAATTGATCTCTCTGAAAGTACGTCATACGCGGATGTTGCGACAGCTGTGCAAGCGAAATTAAACGCAGAAAATGAGCCTCAATTTGCTAGCGCCTATGTCACGTTTAATTCCCTAGATAGTGCTTTTGTTATTAGCGGTGGCGTACAAGAGCGTGCGGATATTAGTGTACGCCAGTCGGTGCTTGCTGATGCGATGAATATTAGCCACGGCACATCATCTGCTGGTAATCCTGCTCAGACTCCATTACAGGCGTTCATCACGTCTGAAGCAATTTCAGACTCATTTGGTAGTGCAACGTTTTTAACGGAACTCTCATTAGAGCATGCAGTAGAGCTGGCACAGTATGTTGCGGGTGAAAACGTGAAGTACCAACTTCATTTATCTGTGACTAACAAAAATGCTGAAGATTTTAGTGGGGCGCTGGTGGGAACGGCTTCAACAGCCTTAAACCTGAAAACAGCGGATAAATTCTTTGTTCATGCGTTGCCTATGGCCATTATGTCAGCCACGGATTATGACCGAACCAATGCGACAACAAACTATATGTATCGTCAATTTGGTGTCACATTTCCATCTCAAATTACGACCGATATCGATGCAGATCGCTTAGATAAATTACGAGTGAATTATTACGGAGAAACGGCCGTATCAGGTTCGCATATTAGTTTCTATCAACGTGGTTTCTTATGTGGTGGTGTTGCTAACCCATTAGATATGAGTGTCCATGCTAACGAGCAATGGTTAAAGGCCTATATCTCACAACAGTGGTTTAGTTTGTTAATGGCCACACGCGGAGTACCCGCTAATAAAGACGGTGAAGCACGAGCAATGATGGTGATTGCAGGGGCGGTAACTAAGGCGATTAACAACGGTACAATTCTAGCGGGCAAAACATTAACTGATGTGCAAAAAATCGCAGTGACAGACGCTTCTGGTGATGATTTGGCATGGCACGATGTACAAAACAAGGGTTATTGGTACAACGCTCAAATTGTCGAAAGCACAGGCCCATCTGATTTGCCTGAATATGTCATGAAGTACGTATTAATTTACGGTAAAGGCGATTGGGTTCGTAAAGTCGAAGGCTCTCACAACTTAGTGTAAGGAACACAATATGAATGATGTATCAGCAACCGGCTTGAGTATTGTTATTCAAGCACACAAAACATTTCCGACCGGTATTCAAATAACAACGTTCGCTGATGATGCCGATCCATTAGATTTACCCGCGGTCGATATAGCGCAAACCGGTATGGACATAAATGGCAATCTAGTCAGCTGGTCAGCGCCTACGCCTCAAACGGTGACAATCAATGTATTAGCCGGTAGTGAAGAAGATGAAAACCTCGCTATCTTGCTTGACTCTAATACTGCTCGTCGCGGACAACGTCATGCTGGTGACATTATCACGATGGTTGCCTCATACGGGGATGGTTCAACGACCACTGCGCGTAATGGGAAAATTACGAATGGTAGTCGCGGTAGTTCTGTTGCAAGTGCAGGACGCCACAAATCAAAGCAATACACTTTTGTGTTCCAAGACTTCGACCGCACTCGCGCACGTTAATTCAAGGCGGTTCTTCCGCCTTTTTTTATGGATATCAATCATGTTGATTAAACCGAAAGAAATTACGATCACCGATGCTGACCGTGAAGAGCACACTTTTATTATTAGCCGATTACCAGCAACGATTGGGCGTGAAATTCTGGCGAAATACCCTTTATCAAATGCGCCTAAAATTGGCGACTATGAAGTCAGCAAAGAAGCCATGCTTAAGATGATGGCTTACGTTGCAGTAGAAAAAGAAGGGCAAGAAGTCTACTTAAAAACTAGCACTCTGATTGATAATCATGTGCCTGATGGAGAAGCATTGATCCGTCTTGAACTCGAAATGCTGAAGTATAACACCAGTTTTTTCGGCAAAGACGGGAGCCAAGGTTTCCTCCAATTCCTGCTCAACAAAATAACCGGTTCACTCCCGTCGATTATAAAAACGCTGATGGATTCTTTGCCGTCATCATCTCAGCCGGTTTCGCCACGCTCACAGAACTCAAAACGTCAATAGATTTAGAAGAGGCGTTTGATTTGTGGGAGATCGCAATTACCAACCGTTATAACGAAGCGCTGGCTTCATCGAAAGGATAGTTAATCATGTCGCTGTTAGATACGTTTGTACAAGTGTTTGAGTTTGATACTCAACAAGCTGATGATGCTTTTAATCGAGTCAGTAAATCGACAGATGACATTATTGCTGAGATGAAAAAAGCGCAACAATCGGCAACAATGGGAGCTGATGGGTTTACGCAATTTATTCAAAACTTATCAGCTCAATTGACAGAGTTATCATCAAACTCAGTCGATATTAATGTTAATAGTGACACATCAGGAGTTGCTAATAACATCATTGCTGAAATTGAACGCATTAAAGAAAGTGCAAACACAAACGCAGATGAAATAACTAATGTTATTCAAAGTGTTATTGATAATATTGGGAATATTCAATTAGATGATTCTCTTGAAATAGATATCAATACAAATGAAGCACAACAAAAAATAGCGTCGACGATAGAAGAGCTGAAAAGCTTAAAGGAAACAATTTTATCAACGGGTGATAATGCCGATATTTCTTCAAATTTAATCGCTGAAATTGAAAGCATTCAAAATGGATTAAATAACACTGAAAATAAATTTAGTGGATTTATTCAAACAATTATTTCTCAGATATCAAATATTCCGGATGGCGAAATTACTCTTGATCTTAATAGTAATGACATACCTGAAAAAATAACGTCTGTTACATCTAAAATTGATGAACTGAAATCATCAATGAGTTTGCTTGATATTCAACGTGATGAGCTATCACAAGGGATGAATGACAGCAATGTTTCATCTGATGCGTTAAATGCACAATATCAACAGATGCAAGATGAATTACTGGTTTTGAATAATGAGTTAAGCACGCTCACTAATGCAGAGAAAAAGAATAGAGAGGGAAAAAAAGCCATTGAGGCCATTCTCACTGCATTAAATGCCGACTATACGCAGTTTATTGAAACAATGCGTACAAAAGGGATTAAAACCACTGACGAGGAATCAAAGGCTCAAGATCACTTACAAAAAGAACTTTCAGAAACAGAGGCTAAGTATAAAGAAGCTGGAAGCTCTGTTGCAGGATTTGCGACAAAGGCGCTAGGTGCAGTTGGCATTGTCATGAGTATTGGCAGTATTTTTGCCGAATCCGTTTCTCGTTCTCAAGAGATTGAAACGCTGGATAAGCTGGGTAAAAAAATCGGCGTTGCGACTGCAGACGTTGATGCGTTTTCTGGTGCAATGGCTGAATTAGGCGGTTCTAGAGAATCCGCACAGGCTGATTTATCTGCGATGGCCAATGCGTTTGGCAACACTAAAGACTTAATGGAAAAAGTGCTTCAGACTGCGGACAAAGTTCAAGGAATGAGCTTTGATAAAGCGAAGAAAACGCTGGAAGGTATGGGAGTATCGGACGATAAAACCATTGAGTTAATGATGAAGGGGCGCAAAGAATTAGAGCGCACAATGGGTATTCAAAAAGAATATTCTGGAATCAGTAAGGAGAGTATTGAAAGTTCGATTAAATTTAATAGTGCTATGGCAAAATTTCAACAGTCATCAGGGTTATTGAAGAATAGCTTTTTAGAAATGGTGATACCCGCTTTATCTAAAGGATTAGAGTGGTTAACAAAATTAGTGACTTTTTGTAAGGAAAACAAAAACATTGTAGTGGGATTCTTTACTGCTGTTGCAACTATTTTGATGGGAAAATATATCCATGCTATGAAGTTAGCCAGTATTAGCACATGGACAACACTTTTCCCTATTATTGCCATCATTGCTGTTATTGCACTATTAGCTACCGTTTTTGCAATTGTTTATGACGACATCATGAACTTTATCGACGGCAATGATTCAATGATCGGTCGTATTCTTGAAAAATACCCACGTTTAAAAATCGTTATTCTTGCATTATGGGAAACATTCAAAAAACTATTTGAATATCTAAAAGTTATTGTCGGTGTTGTTGCTGATATTGTTGTTGCTGGCTGGAATTTGATGGCATCAGCATTGAAAAACTATGTGAAATTCTTAATCAACTGTATTGCTGTTATTGCAGGTTGGGGGAAGTCTTTTGCGGGCGTTTTCACTACTGTGACTGATGCAATAGTCGATGCGTTTAATTGGATGTGGAAACAGGTTGAAAAAATATTGGGTTGGGTAACTAAAGGGATTGATAGTGTAAAAGGTGTTTGGGAGTCAGCTAAAAATTTATTTAGCAGTGACGATGATAATGAAGTCACTGTAACTCAAAAAGTAGAACGAAAGCTGACTGATGATGGAAAGCTGGAATATACCATCCCCGAAGATAAGCAAAGCACAGAACAAATATCAACGAGACAATCCATTGCCCAAGCAAATGCACAGTTAGATGCGATTGCCAACAATGCGATGAACCCAATCACGAGTCAAGCAATCAGTAATCGATCCAATGTGAAGAATGAAAGTAACGTAAGCATTGGCGAAATTAAGATTGAGACTCAAGCCACAGATGTACAGAGTGTCGCAAGTGGACTTAGCAATGCGCTACAAGATGAAATAGCTAATGTTAATCAACAACATTCTAGTGGCTTGGGAGGTTAAAGTGCTTACAGAAGTCAAAATCTTTGATTTAGAGTCGTTTTCTACATTGTTTGATAGTGTTAACCCAATTCAAATCAACATCAGAGATGAGCATAAAGCGACACAGTTTCAAGTTGAAAGCGGTGAAACTCGTAGTGATCATGTGATTATTAATCCCATCGAAATTGGTATGGATTTAGTGCTAACAGGGGAAATAAAAAACATCTTCTCATCTATGCAACAGGTTTTTGATGAACACAAACTTGTCGGCATTCAAACCCGAGTTAAAACTTACCAACCAATGTTATTAACGGGTTTTAATCATGATGAAATACCCGACATGATTGATGCGATAAAACTGTCACTACGGTTTGTTGAGTGGCGCACTGTTGATCCTGAATACGGAGAACTACCGCCTCGATCCACACAAAAGCCAACTCAATCATCCACGGTAAATCGGGGGAATGTGCAAACAAAAGAGGCAGATTCTGAAACCAAGAAAAAAGGTTCTGTTGCAACAAAAATTGCGGATGGTGATTGGAGCTTCTTCTAATGAAAGTTATACCTTTAAAAGCTATTCCAAACCAGCGCTTATCCGTCAATTTAGAAGGTGTTAATTGGACACTAACAATAAAAGCCGGTCGTAATGCTATGTATATCGACATTGAACGTGAAAATGTTGTTATAGCAATTGGTATGCGAGCTGTTGCAAACACTCCTATTATTCCTTATCGCTATCTGGCCAATGGCACTAATTTGGCGTTTATAACAGAAAATGATGATCTGCCCTGGTATGAATCATTTGATAGAACCCAATCATTAATTATTTGGAGTGATGATGGACTTACGACGAATACGAGTGGGGATTGAAGTTGCGGAGCGACTGCAGTGGTATGAGGGATTGCGTATTAAAGCTAACGGCACAAAGTACGCAAACCCCTTACAAAATGAATGCACAATTAGCATTGATGGATTAAACGCCCACACTCGAGATTATCTTCTCACTGAAACCAGCCCTTATCATAAAAGCAAACAAACTCGCCGTCTTTACCTTGAAGTAGGGCGTGTCAATACGGGATTATTTCGTATTTTTACGGGTGATATTGTCAGTGCGGAAATTGCCTCGCCTCCCGATGTAACGCTAACCATTAAAGCTAAAACTAATAATGCCAGCTCAGGTGATATTGTTTCTTCTAGTGGTGGCGCTATGCAGAAAATAAGCGAGATCGCTTCATCGGTGGCGAAGGATTGCAAGGTTAGATTGGACTTTCAAGCTACCGATAAGAATATTGCTAATTGGTATTTTTGCGGTTCAGCATTACAACAAGTACAGCGACTGCAGGAAGCGGGAAATGTTAAGGCTTTTATTGATGATGATACATTATTTGTAAAAGACGACGATAAAGCATTAAAAGGGCGTTTGCGCATTCTTAGCATGAAATCAGGCATGGTGGGTATACCGAAAGCCACAGAAAAAGGATTATCTGTCACTTATTTGATTGACGGCGCCTCAGAACTAGGAGGGATGCTAAGACTCGAGAGTAAATTCAACTCTGCACTTAATGGCGACTATATCATTGAACAACTGAAATTTGATGTTGCTTCACATGATGATCCTTTCTTTTATCAGGCTACCTGTAAACGAGCATAATCATGAATAAACCCAATACTGATATTGCCAGTGATGGTTCGCTGGCAGGTGCACTCTCGTCTGCATTTCGTAACTTGATGATGAATACAGAGGACATGCTCCCTGCCACTGTGGTCAGTTATGACGATAAAACCAATCGTGCTGTTATCAAACCACTGGTGATGATGGTAACAACCGAGGGAGGAACAGTAGGGCGAGCACCATTGGCCAACATTCCCGTTTTTAGATTTGGTGGTGGTGGTTTCTTTATTCGCGCACCGATTAAGCCCGGTGATTTTGGCTGGATAAAAGCCAATGACAGAGATATTAGCCTGATATTTCAGCGCGGAGGATTGGAGGATCAACCCAATACTGCGCGTCTCCATTCATTTAGTGATGCGATGTTTTTCCCTGACACAATTAAGGGATGGGTGATTGATGGAAAGAATATTGATGCTTTGGTGATCCAATCAATGGATGGTTCGGTTTGTTTCTCTCTGCATAACGATAAAGTGGTACTAGAAACGCCGAAGTATGAAGTCAATGCCCCTGAAACGATATTTACCGGCAATGTCACAGTGAACGGTAATTACGCGGTAAATGGTAATAGCGATTCACAAGGGGGAACCATGCGACATAACGGGAAAGATATTGGTTCTACACACCAACATAGTGGTGTTGAAACCGGCCGAGGGAATACAGGAGCGCCTCTATGAGAACCTTTTCAATTGATAAAAATAATGATCTCTTTATTGGCCCTGATGGAAATCTCCAATTTAGCGAAAAAGATGAAGCGGTTAAAAAACTTTGTCAGCACTTTGCTAAAGCCGTGCGTGGTGAAATGTTACATAAAAAAGATAAAGGTATTCCTTTCTGGCCAACGACATTTGGTCGCCAAGCGGATGTTCCGATGTTTGAAACCGCATTTAGACAACGTATGAGCGAAATTGATGAGGTGGTTGAAGTGACTCATTTTAGCGCCATAGTGGAAAACGGCGAATTGAAGTATCAAGCAACAATTCGCACGATATACGGAGGGTTTACATTGAATGGCTGATTATCGTTATATCAATAATAAAGGCGTTATTCTTCCCGACACAGCCACAATACGTGATGAGGTTGAAAGCGAGTTTCGTGCGGTGTTTGGTCAATCTATTAACCTTTCCCCTGAAACACCACAAGGGGCATTGGCGACGATGGAAGTTGAAAACCGTGATGCAATGGTGAGGAATAATGCCGAGTTAGCAAATCAAATCAATCCCGATATTGCTGGTGGTGTTTTTCTTGATGCAATATGGGCGCTAATGGGTGGCCAACGCGTTAATGCCACTCACTCTTATCTTTCTAGCGTTGAATTTTTTGGCGTACCCGGCACGATTATTCCAAAAAATTCACTCGCATCCAGTGTTGCCGGTGCTATCTTCGAAACAGTTTCTACCTTGATTATTGATAATACCGGCAAAGCAACAGGGGATATGAGGGCGGTTGAATATGGCCCTGTTGAATGCGGTGCCGGCCAACTTAATTCTGTGGCTAGCTCAGTATTAGGTTGGGAGAAAGTCAATAATCCCACTCATGCCGTTGTTGGCCGTTATGCTGAATCTGATATCAAAGCAAGGCGACGACGTAAACAAACACTGGCTAAAAATACTGTCAGTGTTGCGGAAGCGATCACCTCTTCACTTTATGAGCTAGAGGGCGTTAACTCACTTTCTTTTCGAGAGAACTACTCTGATGCGGTACTCACTATTGATGGAGTTTCTCTGTTACCTCATAGCATTTACGTTTGTGTGGAAGGGGGCGATAGTAACGAAATTGCTAAATCATTACTTAGAACCAAAACCATTGGATCGGCTTTTAATGGTGAGATCGAAATTGGGGTTGTAGAGCCGGTGAGTGGGCAGGAATATAAAGTGCAATTTTCACGCCCTAAAGAGATCACCATTTTTTGTCGAGTGACAGTTAAAAAATCAGCTGTTGATGCGCAAACTATTATTCCCAGTGCAATAGAACAATGGACGCGCGGAGAGCTAGATGGCGATAACGGTTTGATTGTTGGGCGTGAAGTATCACCTTTTGAGATATCTTCCGCAGTTAATACTGTAGAGCCTCGTTTATTTGTGACTAAAGTTGAATTGTCACTGGACGGGAAAGTGTGGAATGTTGCGTTAATTCCGATTGCGATTAATCAAATTGCCCGATTACCAAAAGGGGCGGTGCAAGTGGTGATTGTATGAACGTTCAACAATTTGAGTTTCATTCAGACCTATTAAAAGCGATCCTTTGGCAGTATGAAGATGCCGAAAATTTAAAGAAACTCGCTAGTTTTAAAGCCTCTCATTTTGAAAAGTCGATGGTATCATTTTGGCACAACTGGTACCGAGATGTGTTTAATATCGATACGGCGAATGACTTTGGGCTTTCAATCTGGTCACGCATTCTGGATGTGCCGTTAGGCATTGATATTCCACCCAGTGATAAAAATAAAATTGGGTTTGGTTTTGGTAAAAAGAAGGCCAATTTTAATGCCAATTTCAGACGCAATGCGGATTACACCCTGTCACTGACCGTTGAACAGAAACGCATGTTAGTACGGATGCGTTATTTTAATCTGACACAAAGCCCTACGGTCACCAATATTAACGCGTTTTTAAAACGTTTCTTTTGGCGTGATGACAGCAAAGTTTTTGTCCTTGATCCGCTAGACATGACTTATATGTATTACGTCTTTAACTTCAACCCTGACGAACGTCTACGGGTTCTTCTCGAAAACTTCGACTTAATGCCTCGCCCTTCAGGTGTTGGCGTCAAATATCGCATTGTGACCAAAAAAGCCTTTGGCGTTGGTCAGCATCGTAAAAACTTCTTAAGCAGTAACTTCGGAGCATAATCCCTATGACAACTATTTTTAAAACCCCCTTTGCAACACAAGGGGATAAGGCTTCTATACCCGTAGAAATCCAACCAGACGGCTCTGTGTCTTATACACAAGGCTATGGTTATGACTATGAACGTGACCAAGTCACAGATCCTGCCGCGAAAGATATCGAACGTGAAAAAATGAATGGGATATTTCACGATATCACAGAAGCAATTGGCGAAATTCAATCCTTTGGTTTTCCCAAATGGAGTGAAGCCGGTAAGCCGTATGCGATACGCGCTATTGTGTATCATAAAAATAAAGTCTGGCAGTCTAAGATTGAGAATAACAATATCGAACCGGTTTCTGGTAATACATGGACAGAGTTAAAAGCGGATGCCACAGCAAGCGATGTGGGCGCATATTCAAAAGGGGAATCCGATAAACGCTTTCAACCGTTAGGTAATTACACGCCATCTGGTTACAGCTATTCAAAATCGGAATCGGATGGTAAGTATCAGCCAAAGGGTAATTATGCCCCTGCAGGTAACTATGCCAATAAAGGGGATAGTTACACAAAAACGGAAAGTGATGGGCGATATCAAGCAAAGGGTAATTATCAGCCGTCAGGTGATTATGCGACCAATACAGCGCTAAATAGTGGACTTAATAATAAGTTTGATAAGAGCAATATCGCCCAAGGAACGGGAACATCAACCGTTCATGTGATGAGCCAGAAAGCGTCTACAGATGCTTTTCAGCCTAAAGGAAGTTATCAACCAGCTGGTAATTATGCATTAGCTGGTGCGTCATATACTAAAGCAGAATCCGATGGCAAATATCAACCCAAGGGAAGTTATGCGACAGCAGGAAGTAGCTATACGAAAGCAGAAAGTGACGGACGGTATCAAGCAAAAGGAAGTTACCAACCGTCAGGCGATTATGCGACCAACACAGCGCTAAACAGTGGGCTTAATAATAAATTTGATAAAAGTAATGTAACTCAAAGTACAGGAACATCCACCGTTCATGTGATGAGCCAAAAGGCTTCTACGGATGCTTTTCAGCCTAAAGGAAGTTATCAACAAGCTGGCAATTATGCATTAGCTGGTGCGTCATATACGAAAGCAGAATCTGACGGCAAGTATCAACCGAAAGGGAGTTATCAAGCCTCTGGCTACAGCTATTCAAAATCGGAATCGGATGGTAAGTATCAGCCAAAAGGTAACTATGCGCCCGCTGGTAGTAGCTATACTAAAAATGAATCTGATAATCGATATGACCGCAAAGGCACAGGGCGTCAATGGCGAAAAGTCGGGGATTTTAATGGTGCATCTGCAGTAACAGAGATTACATTAAGCGAAAATATATTAGGTAAGTATGTTTATGTTCAAAGGGATGGAAGTGGTAATACATACACTGGTTTTCTTGTTCCCCCGTTAGCAAATATTAAGATTGCGGTATCTGTCCATTCAGCTGCTTTTTGGGAGTTTCAGGTATCTAGTGATGGGAAAAAGCTAAAGATGACTGATAGCACATATGGTGCAGCAAAAGGAATTTATGTTTTAGATTAATATAGTGCATCATAAATAATGATAATTAAGCTAATGTGGTTATAATACCAAAATTTTTAGGAGGGACTATGATTTCAGGAACAATTAATAGAAAAATAAAAAGGTATTATGGCCACATCACTGATAAAGAGTTTCATGAAGGACATAAAAATCAAGCGCTTAGTATTTTAAATGCAATAGAAACACAAAAAGGAAAGCTAAGTAAAGATCTTTATAACCAATGTAATGAGTACGCTATAACTGTATTAGGCAATATCAAATATGCTCCTTGGCTATATGTATATTCAGCAATATCAAAAGAATTCAAAGTAGGGTGGATACCAGATAATTATTATGCATCTATTATTCTCCCTGTTATATCTGGTGGTTATGCTGAACCATCTGATTTGAAATCATTAAGTAAAACATTACTTAATAGTGAGTATATTCCAGATATTCTTTATTATGTTAATGGACATTATATAGCTGTAGATAATAAAGAAGTATTATCAAAAGAAAGAGCGTTAATAGAATTATTTACTAAGAATGAAAATGTAATTTTTAAGCCCGACCAATCACAACAAGGTATTGGTATAAAATTTTTAAACAAACAGGATTTTATAAATTCTATACCAAGAATCAATGGAGTTTTTCAATCAATTATTAAACAACATGATTTTTTTAATTCTATATGTAATAACTCAGTAGCTACTTTAAGAGTAACGACATTAATTGATAATGAAGGTAAATGTCGTGTTAGGGCTGTTTATCTTAGAGTAGGAAGAAATAATGACTCACATGTTAAATCGAGTACACATATAAGAATACCTGTTGATATAGTTAGTGGCAGAATGTCGGATAAAGGCTTTTTGACTAATTGGAATACTATTACAGAACATCCTGATACACATTTTAAATTTGGTGGAATCATACCTGAATTTCAAAAATGTTGTGAATTAGCAGTAGAGCATCATCTAAAGTATCCATTTGTTCGTTGTATTGGTTGGGACATGATAATTGATATCAATAATAGTGTTAATATAATGGAGTGGAATGCAGGACATAATGATATTAAATTCTCAGAGGCAACTCAGGGGCCTTGTTTTGTAGATATGAAATGGGAATCATTGAAATAAATATTATTAGCCCCATACTTTGGGGCTAGTACATTTCATTCGTTATGAAAATACCTCTCCAATTTCTCGAATAAATCCCTCGCCACATCCTCCGTCATATACGTTCTCATCGGTTCTCGTCTAATGTTCTTCATTTCAAATGTATTCTCATCAAACCTTGGATCAGAAAAGATAATATCCATAAACAGATAGCCATAAGGGTTATCTGCAGATAAACGAGCCTCTTCTAACTGAGCAATATATTCAGCATTATTTATTTCGAGTTTATTCATTGCACCACCTATTTAACTGTGTTTTTATACAGTGATTTATATAAGGTAATGGGTAGGATAGCAAGTTTAAAATTGCAAATTTATGCATGTGGATATACAGAGATAAGTGAGGGATTTTTAGTGATAATCCATTGTAGTTTTACCCCAGTTTTACCCCTATTTTACCCCTCGTAAATTTCAGGCATAAAAAAACCAACCGTAAGAGGTTGGTTTTTCTAAAGAATTTTGGTCGGCATGATAGGATTTGAACCTACGACCCCCGACACCCCATGATAACGGCTGTAATTGCTATAACATGTTGATTATAATTATATTTATTTACTTTGACTGTGTAAACAAACAGTGCTTTTTTATCATTATTTGCACTATAAGAATCAAATGCTTACATCTTATTTTACCAGTGTATTTACCCGATTTCACAGTGTGGCACCTCCACCCACTCAACGTGGTTTTCAGTATAAATTTTTGTAGATTCAGCATCACTATGAGCCATTCTTGCCTGCGGATCGAAACCTTGCATTTTAAACATGTGTGCAGCTAATGCTCTTATCTCATGAAAGGTCGGTCGTTCAGCTGGTGGTAGGTTAGATGCTACGCCAGCTTTGTCTCTTAGTTTTGAAAAAGCTCTACTTAAATAATCTGGAGCTACTTGAGTAGGGTGGTTTACTTCTTGACTTATTTTATTTGGTAGCCTTTCAGGAATGCGATGAACAACATACGGGCTAGCAATATTATCTCTGCTATTGTCTATAATTTCCTTTAGCGCTTTCCCGATTGGGATCGCTACATGTGACGCTTCTTTATGTTGTACTTTTTGCCGATGGATATATAACATTCCATAAATGCCATTTCTTTCCTCTTCATACCACACGCAACCACAAGTACCCTCTTTAGGGGCTTTAATATTGTATTTTACTCTAGATACTTCCAGTCTTGCTTGTGTTGTTTGTAAAGCCAGATCCATTGCAGTTTTGAGCCATTTGTCAGCTAATGTTCGAATTTTTATAAAATCATCATAGGATAATCTCCTACGCTGTTTGATATCGGTTCTCTTCATTTTTTTACGCTCAGCTGGATTATCAAACATAAGCGATTCATCCATTGCGTAAGAGAATATTTTCTTTAGAAAGCCTACCTTCCTATTTTGAACGTTAGCTGATGCTGTTTCATGATATTGAGAAATAAAAGCATTCACATGTTCTAATGTTATTTCATTTGCTGGGATATCTTTAAAATACTCTTTCATTCTAAAGATATTATTATTCCAGTCAGCCTGAGTATCTTTTGATGGTTGTTCATCCTTAACTACGCGTTCAAATAATTTATCTAAATGCTCTGTTAACGGCAAAGACTCCCCATTTTTCCCACCAGACTCATTAATTAGGGTATTTACAGTGATCTGGTTAGATGGACGCATAATATTGTTGTATTCGCGAGCAATTGCTATTGCGACAGCTTTGTCTGCACCAACACATTTTCGTTTACCATTAACTAACGTTAATCGATATTGTTTTATTGATAAATCATAGTAAAGAAAGTCAGGCAAATGCCTAAACTCTCTTTTTCTTGGTCGTGATGCCATGTTAAGAAGCCTTAATTAAATTATTAACACATGACGAAATGACTGATTCAACCCCCCATCTTTCTGATGAGTTGACTAAAATAGATCCATCGACAATTCGACCTTTTAGTTTTCCTATTTCGATCCAGCGCTTAATAGTTCTATTATCTGGGATTGAACCAACTTCAAATTCTCTTTTTGCCCATGCGCTAGCCTTCATTAATTTTCCTGACATATTCTCTCTCCACTCGTGCCGTACACACGTTAAATAATGCTGGTGGTAATTATTTACTGATTTCCTTTATAGAACGCCATCCAATGTGTTTTATCGTTTTTCCCTACACGCTGAACGGTCGTTGGTTTTTCATTAGTTAAAGCTAATATTTGTTTAACGGGTATTTGAGTTTCATTCCACTTAAACAATAAGGTTCCATTTGGCCTTAACACACGAAATGCTTCAGCAAATCCTTTTGATAAATCTTCTTTCCATGAGTCTTTATTTAACGAACCGTATTTTTTAAACATCCAGCTATTTTTACCAACCCTGATTAAATGAGGTGGGTCAAATAACACTTGGTAAAATGTATTATTAGGGAATGGAAGATTTTTAAAATCAGAAATAACATCTGGTGTTATATTTAAAATTCTTCCATCACATAAAATATGTTCTTCGGCTCTAATATCATTAAATAAAACACGGTCATCTTGTTTATCAAAATAAAACATACGAGAGCCACAACACATATCAAGTATCGGTTTCACTCTTAACCTCAAATTTAATATTTGAATCTTTATTTATCGATAATCTTAAACACGTCTTGTCATGATAATAAGATAATAGATCCTCTTCTTTTTGTAGATCTATTGATGCTTCATTTCCCCAATATCTTAAATACCTAATTCGATACCAGTTATTACCAATTTTAATAACATCATTGGGATTTAATTGGTTTATTGATTTATCCATTATTAAATCCTTTTAAACTCAATAACCCATACCCATTCGTTATTTACCCAACTATCTTCGCCATATATATCCATCCATATCTGAGCAAACCATGAACGAGAGAAGTCAGGAAATCCGAATTGCTTAGAAATTACGTCGATAGAGTAATGTCCTTGTGGTGCTCCCTCAGAGATAGCGTCCTGTTTGCTAATATCTTGCAGTTGTTCCACTCGAACATCAGTAATTTCTAACGTAATGCGCGAATATCTACGAGGCATGTGTATAGATGGAGTCCACTTCATCGGAATAACATCACCGCTGGCGCAGGTGCAATAAACAGCATCAGGTTTTGATGCTCGATAAGTTATAAATTCACCATAACCACCCAAGGCATCTCTAACAACACGATTACCAAATGTTTCACGAACCCAAAGGCGATCACCAACTTTACCAAGTGGGCAGTTAAGGCGAATAGGTTCTTTGAGTAGCGGTGAATCACCGATAGCCCAGCAAGCCTTACCTTCATCTTTAGCTCGTGTACTAGACATTACCCAACCATGAAAGTTATGAGTTGCTGGTACGGATTTTATAATTCTTCTAGTTTGAGTTTTACGCCCATCGAGAATTGCGCGCACCATTTCCGCATTAAAAATAATTCCGCGTTCTTTCATATTCATTCCTCTGGTTGCACCCACCAATCACAAACATTAGCAATGAACTCGCCGATAAGTTGATCTTGCTCTTTCTCCGTAAGTTTGTTCCATTCGTCTTCTGTGATATCGAGTTCAGTTTTGCATTCAGACCCGATATTGTTAGTTGATGCGTGTAAATACATTTGCTTGCTCATATCTATCTCCTGTTTGCATCCTTGCACTGAGTAATGGTTATATCCTTTGGTTAAATCACATAAATAGCGTGGCGTGGATACATAAGCCCAATGGGAGCAAAAGGAATATCATCTTCAAAGTCCATTGGGGGTTGCTGGTTTCCTTGTGCTTGAGGTTGAGCAGGTGGTTTGTTTTGCTGTGCTGGTTGTGATCCTGCTGATTTACTAGCACCACCTAACATTTGCATTTTCCCGCCAACATTGACGATGATTTCAGTTGTATAACGCTTAATTCCGTTATCATCCCACTCTTTAGTCTGTAACTGACCTTCGATATAAATTTGTGAGCCTTTACACAGGTAACCGCCTGCAATTTCCGCTAACTTTCCGAAAATGACCACACGATGCCATTCTGTTTTTTCACGGCTTTCACCTGTTTTTTTATCACGCCAATTTTCACTTGTGGCCACAGCTAAATTAGCAACAGCACCACCAGAAGGAAGATAACGAATTTCAGGATCGCGCCCTAAATTGCCGATAAGAATTACTTTGTTTACTGATCCGTTAGCCATTTTCAGTTATTCCTATTTGAGTAATATCGCCACCAATGAGATGGCGATTAATTAATAATTAAGCTGAAAATTTGCCAATGAATGTTTCGATATCACTTTCATCGAATTCATCACAAAGCAGATTGCGAAACTCTTGAGCGATTTTTTCTTCAAGGTTTTCAAGTTGGACAATACGGAGCACTAAAGTAGGAACATCACCGCCAGTAAGTACGCTATAACGCAATTTAATGTTACGTTCCGTTAATTCGTCATACGGAGTACAAGTAAATTGGAATGCAGTTGGCATAACATCTTTACTTCTTGCTTCAACATTTTCTAATACTGAACGTTTGGCACTAAAATCGTGATCTTCATGTTCAGCAGAGCGTGTTGATTCAATCGTAATACGACGAACAGCAGAAATAGCTTGTTTGATATCTAGAACATTACCGTCAGCATCGAACGCCATTAAATAATCACGCCAGTCTTCTAACCATTCCGCTAATTCTTTTTGACGGTGTTTAACGCCATCAATTTTTAATAGCGCTGAGAATGGAGCGGTTTGTTTTAATTTTACAAGTGCTGTGTTATCAGCATGACCAGGTTCGCCAATTGTGCCGATATTAAAAATAGTTTCGGCACTCATTTCATCAGCATCAATAAAGCAACTAACGCCTTCTTCAACTGCATTTTTGATTGAATATTTAACAAAGTCACTAATGCTGGTTGTTTTCATTTCACCGCGAAAACGGAAGCGACCTTCTTGTAAATTTTCCAAACTACTCACTTTAAAGTCGTTCGGAAGAACAATGGCAGGGCAAAGAGACTTCTCTATTGCTTCGAGACTTAATGAAGCCACTGCCATATTTTGAATTTGCGAAATAGCTGTACCGTCTAATTGAGACATGAATAAACTCCTACTTATTTAAAAGCATTAAATTAAATGGATTGGTTTAATTAAAAATAAGGAAACTAATTAACGGATTTTAATTTCCCGTCAGGCTGACCTTGCAAAGAAAATAATTGACCTTGGTCTTCTTGCATAATTGTCAACTTACCACCTTTACCCACGTACATTGGTGTTTTGGTGGTGTCTTCTTCAGCTCGTTTCCCGCGTGGTGTTGGTGCAGAGAATTTAAGTTTATGAGTTATTTCAACTCGTTTTTCTTCCATTGAATTACTAAGGCGAGCAATATCTAATTCAATAGTGACTTTGCCTTTTCCACCATTATTTAAAACGCCTAACGCCACATCATTTAAAACAGCAGAGACTTTATTTTCAAAAACGCCAGCGTCCAATTCGGAAAGAAAGTCGGGAACATTTGTCTTACGATCTTCTTGGCTCATTTCTATAACCTCACGTTATCACTTCACACAATAAGAAAGGGCACTAGCTACAGTGGATACCTGATATGGACTGTCATGGATGAATGCCAGTACCCTTACTTATTGAGTTAGTTTTAGTGATTGGCGGTAGGTGCTTATCTCCTACTTGTATGACTGGAATCGAACCAGCGACACATGATTTTTTCACCGCTCTACCAACTGAGCTACATACTCACAATCGGTACACCCAGCCTAGGAACCTGGTCACCCTCATGCCTAGCACATCAGCCTGTGCATTCACCAATCCTCAAACTAACTCTATAAAAATGGCTGACTGAGCAGAACATTATCACCACACCCCCGTTAATGGTTTAAGACTCAGCCAGCCATTGTTTCTCTTCACACGTTCTCTTCACACATAAAAATCATTTATATCGGATCTGAATAGCGCTTTTATTTGTGTACTCCGTTATTTCATTTTTAACGCATTCAAGTTGAGCCACCAGCTCATCACGTCTTACATACAATTCAGATAAGTGATCAATAGACTGCAATTTTTCTCTCATCCACTTAACCGCATCGGTACCATTTAAATTATCCGGGAGTACGATTGAAGGTTCAGTTGTCATAAGTACACCTCTAAACACCGAAAGCGAAACTCAATTTGCTGTATGCATTAAATATAACAATGAGTATTAATAATAGCAAATGCTATTTTTTAAGCGTTTAATGTGAATTTATTTATCGTATTGATTTTTAATGATATATAGGTATTGATAACGAGAAAAATAACATAAAGTATTATTTTTATTGAGGGTAATATTGCTTGATTTTGATAAAGAATATTTGCATTATAGTTAACCACTGTATATATAAACAGTGGTGATGGTATCTTAAAGGATTATGGAATGGTGGAAATTTTAGAAAGGGTAGGAGCAGGCTCGTACAGGAAGATAGTCGTTAGCGGAATGGCGTGTGAAGACTATCTTCTAAAATCACGAACAAGAAAAACAATAACCCCAAGAAAAACACTAGATGAAATGTCAATTAAAGGAACTCGTGAATCATCAACAGCAAGGAAACCTTGAGCGCCACCTTCAAGGAATTTATAAACAGAGAAAGAGCTACCTATTTGAGCAATTACCAGATCATCAGTACCAGGTTGTAGTTGAGTATCAACGATTGCAATGCTTCCAGCGGGAGCTTCTGAGCATCCGCTATTCTTTTTAAGTATATAAGCTTTATATGTTTTTAATGGCTTTCCTACTGGTGACAATATTGCTTCTCCAGTGTAACCATTTTCATCCCACACAGGTATTTCTAGTGATCTATCAGCCCTAAACTGTGGAGTTGAATTAGGGGATTCCATTTCACCCACACCATTAGCCAGCCAGTCAATATTTACAGCTAATGCATTAGCAATATCCACTAATTTAGAAGAACCTTTCGCATTGCCATTAACCAATCTCCAAATTGTTGGTTGAGCAACACCTGACGCTTCTGCTAAAGCAGCTTGCGTCATATTTCCTCTTGTTTTCATCGCTAATTTTAAGCGTTCTGCAATTGTCGTTTTCATGTCACGAAATTTATAAGTTTGAGTATCGAAAATCAAATCGCAATTGCTATTGAATGTTTTAATACTCATTGCTATTATTTATCCATCTTTTATACGTTTGAGGTTATTTATGAAAAACAAAGCCATTGAAAAAGCAATAAGCATTGTTGGAAGCCAACAAAAGCTAGCTGCTTTATGTGGGGTGTCTCAACCAACGGTATGGCGCTGGCTCCACGGCGGTGGAATGGACTCTAAGTATGTCGTGAAAATTGTAAAAGCGACCAATCACCAAGTTCGTGCTCAAGATATTTCTCCTGAATTAGGTGAGTTATTAGCTCAATAGATACAACTAAAACAATAGCAAAACCGTTTAAAGCAGTTAACTACAAGAAATCATCAAGGGTGGTAGGAAATGAGTAATCAATCAATAAAACAAGTAGTTAAAGAAATGTGTGAAATGACAGCTGGTGGACGTGAGGCTATGGCTGGGGCGTTGGGTATATCTCTGACTTCATTCAATAACAAGCTTTACGAAAAAAATGGGTGTCGCTCGTTTGATTTAAACGAGCTGTTAGCGATGCAAGATATTTCTAAGACCGTTTTATTTGCTGAATTTGTCGCTCGTGAATCAAATCGCTTACTCGTTGACAGAATTAGTCCTGCGGAACTGGATGAAACGGAATTGTTTGTACTGCGTAGTGGTGTGGATGTAATGCAAGGGCGCTTAGCTCTGTACATGAAAGAAAGTTTAGCTGATGGCGTTATTGATAACGAAGAAGAGCAAAAGATAAAAATGATGTTGGATGGATTAATTTCACAGATCCGCACATTTATGAATGCGTTTGTTTCGTTACATCAAAAGAGAAATTAAAGATGGCTATATCCAGAAAGGGTGAAGCCAAAGGTGTACGGCCTCTGGCTTCAGTTTGCAAATTTCAATTGTGTGAAGAGAAATTAGCATGAGTAGATTAGCGCATTTAATACCTAAAAAGCAATTCCGTTGTTTACCTGTCTCGGGTAGTCAGTCATTTCGCTATGTAGAAATCATAGCCTCTGACGAACAACCAGACAACTACAAGAAACCGGCATATTTGGTAGATAGACAATCGCTTAAAAAGGCATGGGCTGATTTTTATTTTTCAAGTGGAGAGCGGGGCAATGAACAATGAGAACCCAAACCAACTTGATCGCTACTACAAAAATCACAGGGGTATCGTTGTTCATGTTGTTCGTTATGACAGAGAAAAACAGCGAGTCATTTTTATGCTTGATGGTTGTGACGATCCGCAATGTGAACCCTTGCAACGATTTAAAGAGAAGTACACACGTGTTAAGTAATGAGGTGGCAAGATGAGTTTATTATTACTAAAAAGTCGCCCTTTAGTCGTTATTCCTGAATTAGCGGTACGTCTTGGTTTAAATGAGGCGATGCTGTTACAGCAAATTCAATATTGGCTAACTGAAACTACTTCAGGTGTTGAATATGACGGCTCGCGCTGGATTTATAACACCGTCGAAGAGTGGAAGAATCAATTTCCTTTTTTCTCTGAATCAACGATTAAACGTGCTTTTACTAATTTAAAAAAGCAGGGCGTTTTACGCATCGAGCAAATCAATAAATCTAACCATGACCGTACTAATTATTATGCGATTAATTACGATCACCACTTGCTGACCGATGAGGTCAATATGACCCAATCGAACGGTGATAACTCATCTAATCGAACAGTTCAAAATGACCTTATCGATAAGCGCAAATTGAAACCTTCAAACAGTTCAAAATGCGCTGTTCTGAACGGGTCAAAATGGCCTGATCTTACAGAGAATACAACAGAGATTACTTCAGAGAATACAACAGAGACTAACTCTTCTTGTCAGGTTCCTACTGAACCCGACAGCCAGCCTGAAAAATTAATTTTAGATTATTTCAATAAGGCGACAAATTCCAAATATCGTGAAGGTAAAACCACAACAGGTCATATCAGGGCTCGATTAGCAGAAGGATTTACCTCTGAAGACCTAATGTTAATCACCGATTATCTCACAGCTAAATGGCAGAAAGATCCAAAGATGCAGGATTACTTACGTCCTAAGACGCTATTCATTCCTGAAAACTGTATTGAATATCAAGATAAGGCGATTAAATGGCGTGATGCTGGACGACCTGAATGTGTGAATGGTCGCTGGTTAAAGCCCGGTGAAGTTTCGGTAGAAATTAATACAGTTGAGCGCGATGAAACTTTTAGAAAAATGTTCACATCCGGTTGGAAGCCTGAGAGTCGTATTCAAGCATTAGCTGTTGAGCAAGCAAAGAAAAATGGTCTTGGTCGTATGAATGAAGTTGCTGGTTTAGCTTCATTCCGCGGTATCTGGAAACAGGCGACAGAGCAAGTCGCGCAGGAGGCTCAGCAATGATTGATTACGCACTGAAATTACAGGAATTAAAAAGCCAACCTGCCCATAAATTAAAAGAAATTGGCGATCAGTGGCGTACACCTGAAAACCTGTATTGGGGTATCAATTCACTCTATGGGCCGTTCACGCTAGATTTATTTACTGATGCACAAAACAGCAAATGCCCTAATTTCTATACAGTTGAGGATAATTCGCTAACCCAAGACTGGTCGGAAAAACTCAAAGAAATTGGCGGTTCAGCATTTGCCAACCCTCCTTATTCTCGTAGTTCATATCATGAGAAACAGGCTGTTACAGGTGTTCGCCACATTATGAATCATGCGTTAGCAATGCGTGAAAAAGGCGGGCGCTACGTTTTCTTGTTGAAAGTGGCTACAAGCGAAACATGGTGGTGTGAAGAAGCGGATCATATTTGTTTTATTCGCGGTCGTATTGGTTTTGACGTTCCGGAATGGTTTGTTCCAGCAGATGAAAACCAAGTGCCAACGGGTGCGTTTTTTGCGGGTGCTATCGTGGTGTTTGATAAAACGTGGAATGGTAAAGCCATTGATTACATTCAACGTAGTGAGCTGGAGCAAATCGGTAAAACATTTGTTGAGCAGGCTAAATGGCTTGTGTCGAGAGGTGTTGCATGAAAATCACAGAGAAGATCTTACAACGCTACCATACTGGATCAGTTATTGATTCTAAAATCGTTAGTTTTGATTTGAATGTAGAGAGAGGCGTTGTCGCAACAGCACTTGGTATTTTATCCAAGCAAGGTGGAATAAAAAAAATAAAAACACCCAAAAAAACTCGATACACGCGATATCAAGTTACTGCTTCAGCTTCCTTGTTGTTAAACACGATGAGAATTAATGATGCAAAAAAAGAGCAAGACTACTTAAATAAACTAAAGAAACAAGAGGCTAAAGTATTTGATTTTCCCAGCATTAAATGGGTAAAACGCGCCACTTCTAATTTTTCATTAATGGGTAAATTACCAACCGAGCCGTATGACTCATTAGTGAGAGCTGTAAGAGGTAATCAATAATGAACAATAAAAGCTGTCCATTCTGTAACTCTAAAAAACTAGAGGTCATGCAAGTGATGATCAATACATTCACTCGCTGTCAGAAATGTGGATCAAGAGGCCCTATTGCTAATAATGCGGATGAAGCTCTGAAGGCTTGGGATAAAAGAGAGGTGAGCAATGCTAACTAAATACGCACTGTTTGTTGGTTTTTGGTTCGTTGTGACATTACTGATTGGGTTGTGGGGTACTTATGCCTGAATTAACCCTAACATTGCCATTTCCACCCAGCGTTAACTCATATTGGAGAAACATTAAAGGTAGAACGCTGATCAGTGAAAAAGGGCGTAAGTTTCGAATTAACACAATTGCGTCTGTGTATGAGCAATTAAAACGAAAACCCAAAGCAATTAAAGAAAATGTCTCTGTCCTGGTTCGCTTATATCCACCAACAAAACAGTGTAGAGACATCGATAACTTTTTAAAGGCCCCGTTTGATGCATTAACACACGCGGGTGTTTGGGAAGATGATCAGCAAGTGAAGCATATGGATGTGATGCTAATGGAAGTCGTAAAGGGTGGAAAGTTAGAAATCACTATCCGCTCATTTAATAACGTGATGTACGGTCACGAGTAAAACGTGGAGAGAAATAGCATGATGCAAAGAACAATGGAAGTTTCAGCATTACCTGCAATGAATCGCGAATTAACTATGTCGAGTAGAGAGATTGCTAGTTTAACGGGCAGTAATCACTCAGATGTTAAGCGTTCTGCAGATAGGCTTTTTATTGCTCAAATTTTAACCCAGCCAATGGCTGAGTTCCCTTTTGAGCATAACGGAAATCAATATACTGAATACCGTTTTAATAAAAGAGACTCACTAGTGCTGGTGGCTCGATTATCACCTCAGTTCACAGCGAAAATTGTCGATCGCTGGCAGGAATTAGAGTCAAAAATGCAACCTCTCATTCCTCAAACATTACCAGAGGCATTGCGATTAGCTGCAGACTTAGCAGAAGAAAAACAAAAGCTGGAAAGTGAATTGGCGATTGCTACACCTAAAGCTCAGTTTGTTGATAATTATGTTTTATCCACGGGTTCTATGACGTTTCGCCAAGTGTGCAAATTACTGCAGGTGAAAGAAACTGATTTTCGCTGTTTTCTAATAGATAAGAAAATAATGTATCGCTTGAATAATACATTTACGCCTTATCAAATCCATGTAGATCTTGGTCGCTTTGAGATAAAGACAGGCACTAACCAAACCAATAATCATGCATTTGCACAATCACGGTTTACTGCTAAAGGCGTTAAGTGGATCGCAGGGCTATGGGCTGAATATAAAGTAGGGGATATCATCTAATGAAATTACTGTTAACACCCTACATTCAGCCTGATCTTGGTGTTGTATTACTTAAGCCGGGTGCGGAATTACTCGAGCAATTTAAAAAGTACCATCGCGTGATTATTAGTGATGTGCCGAAAAGTTTAGATGTGTTGCCCTCAGGAGCTTTAACTGGCGATGAACAGCCAATTTTAAACAATAAGCACATCATTCAATTTCTTAATAGCAAAAAAGTGATCCACGCCATAGATAAGGTTGCACCGATGGATTCGTGGGTTATTAGTAATATCAAATGCTGTCAGATTGATAACGATGAAGACAATTATCATCACCATGAATTAGTGACGACCTTTCACGAGGCTGGCGTGATCCGCACTTGCTGGCATCATGATAATCATATTCGCCATTCATCTTCGGGTTGGATTGCTGAATTAGCTCATAAAAATCGTATCAATTGGATGTTAGATACTATTCGTAGTCGTTTGAGATTAGATAGTGGCCACCAGCTGACAATACCTGATTTTTTCTCATTTGCGGTTATGCATAACTTGGTCGATGAATTGCCAGAAGCGATATTACGCCAGATTTTAAATTGGTCAGATAAACAAGAAGAACGCAGAGTTCATGGTGGTTTTCCTGAAGCTGACATCATTCCAAGTAACGTGACAGCGCTATCAGCAATGAATGAGCGTTTAGATGTGATAAAACCGGTTATTAAAGTTGTCGTTGATCCTGAGCCACCAGCGTCATTTCTTCTTAAACCTAAAATGCAACGTTGGGAAAGCCCCGACTGGCTCCAATGGGTAAAGACTCAACCGTGTTGCGTGTGTGGGCAACAGGCTGATGATCCGCACCACATCATCGGTCATGGTATGGGAGGAATGGGAATGAAAGCTCACGACTTGTTCACTATTCCATTATGTCGCATTCATCATGACGAGTTACATCGTGACCCAAAACAATGGGAAGCCACTCACGGTAATCAAATCGAATTGTTATTTCATTTTTTAAACCGTTCATTAGGTATCGGTGCATTTATTTAACGTGTGTACGGCACGAGGAGTATTAGATGATTTATCCATTAACAGTAGGTAAAAGTGAAGAGCATTTGAAATTACGTACACTGGAAAGTGTGTGGATTCGTGGGCGTTTGAGAATGTGGGGAAGATGGGCGGCTTTTAGTAAGATTCCTAGTGCTACAAGCATGTTTAATCAATTATTGGAAGAACCAACAATCACAAAAAAATCTTTAAAAGATGCAATAAATAGAATGTATACATCAGGATTATCCAAAGAAACTTTATTGATGTTCCTAGAAGAGTTTAAGGATAAAAAAACACTTAGCAGTATGTGGTTTTGCTCTGATACTGAAGGTAGTGAAATGGATAAGGTTATTTGTGAGGTAATGAATGCAGATGCCGGATTGCTGAGTATTCTTAAGCAGCACTATGTTTATAAAAAATCAAAACATGAGATAGCATTAGAGCTTTGTGAGAAAGATGGTCGGTATTGTTTGCGTACATATCAAGACAGAGTTAAAGCATGGCTAAATGTTGCTGAATTTATGCTCTATCGCCCGATGTGTGATAGATTTGATAGAGAGTATCATTATTCTGAATAAAGCTTGACTATTTTGCCGATAAAGTTATAGTTTTCATATATGCTGTGCGAAGCTATACACGCAACACAGTAAATGAATTTGAAGCCTCGCTAATGCGCGGGGCTTATTTATTTATAGCTTTTCCAAAAATGTTTGATACCGATCTATATCAGCATTACTTACATTCTCATCTTTTTCCATCCATTTAAGTAATTGTGATAAATTTTTGTTTGTGAAAAATAGTCTCGCTATTTCCAGTTTATCTTTCAATCTAGTTATATTTGTATTTATGGCGTTTATTTTTACCATTATTTTCTTTAGTTTGGTTCTTGATGTTCTTTCGGGATCACAGGATTCCAATTCCGATACTGGTGCTTTTAATTCAGAATAAAAGATAGAATCCAAGCTATCATCCTTTGATAAAAAATCTATATACTTGATTTGCCCAACAACGATATCGACTGTTTCATCAATACGTCGGCCTGCAACTTCGGCTAACTCTTTTTCTTTAGCCGTTGTGAGCGTGGTTAAGTAGACTTTATTGTCATTATTGCCATACATAATTTGAAGTCTATTATAAGCAGATCTTCCAATTATATTAGGGTCGGATATATCTTTAAATAAACGTATTGCCCATAAAATGTTTTTTGGACCCACAGTTAATTCATTTATTTTCTTCCACAAAGTGAATATTTCTGGTTTAGCTAGTCGGGCACTTTGTTTTAATTTTTCATATTCGACTTTATTTAAAAACTCCGATGACATTTCACCAAAAATAACATCAAAGTATTTATTACCACAGGCATTACCAATATTTGTTTCTATTTCTGCATCGGTTTTTACAATATACCCTCGTAAATGAGGAGTATTACAATTTTTCAGACCACAAGATATTTTTTCATCAAGTTCGTAGTAACCTATTATTTTATCTAATGATTTTCCTTTTATGTCAAGTGCTTCAGTATAATGTTCTCTATTTTTTATAATGCTCCAGTCAGGTACTTGGACAATTTCATCGTCTATTTGTAGATATATTTTATTTGCCATTGTAATACCTTTATTTTTGTACAGAACAATTATTATACAATGAAATCTAGGTTAGTGATCCTTAACAATTAGTTACTCCTTAATAATGAGGGGGATGTCGATTAACCTATTGATATTTAATAAAAATTCTCATCTGAATTGTGGTGATCCAACTATCAGGTAATTCCGGATGGTTCACATTATTTCGTTTAGAGGCTTATATGACGATTAATAATTTAAAAGCAATCAATGGTCGGTATGTAGCCGAGGAGCGAAGAAAAGCGATTATTGAAAGGGCTGAGAAAAAAGCCAGTACATATAATTCGGCTAAAAAAATATTTCAAATGGCAGGATCTGGCGAATACGTTAAACATGGAAATGGTTATATTGATGTTGTTCTTCATGGTCAAAACATTATCTATTTTCTCTCTCTTTTGAGGGGAACTAAATTATTTAAAAAATATGATAGTAAAGTCTACCAGCACAGAACGTGCAAGAAGCTATTTCTCTATGAACAACTAAATGAGTTAGGCGGAGTTAATTTCGCCAGAATTATCCTTTCCTAATACGCAGACCACAGTATCAATCACACAATAATCACTTCACACAAGAGCTGTGTGTCTGCACCTTTTTAACTAAATAACAGGACTACACACATGAATGAGCCGTTAACGGGCACTACAACAGCATCGCTAGCGGGCGTTTCAATTGTAGGCCTGTTTGCTGGTATGGATGCTGGCGTTGTTATTGGGGCGTTTGCAGGAGCAGTTATTTTTGTTTTATCTGCTCATGATATTCGTCTATTAAAGCGTTGGACTTATTTCGCGGTTGCGTTCCTTATTGGTATTTATGGTGCTGATTTTATGTCGGGTATTCTTAGCGATATAACCGGTGGCCGTGATGTTGATAAATCAGTAGGGGCAATGTTTTCGTCAGCAGGACTGGTGGGTGTTTTGGTCTCAATATCAAAACCTGGTGCAATGACTGACGGAATAAATAAGTTTATTAATAATCTGATAGATAAATTCAGAGGGGGTGGCAGATGACCATCTCAATGTTTTGGATTTACATCAATTTCTTTTCTTGTTTACTCGCAGTCATTCGACTTATTAATTATCGACGTAATGGTGCTCAATATAAATTTGGGGCGTCATTCATTGCGTGGATATTAATTATTTTATTGGGTTCGGTACCATTGCGGATCTTAACAGATGATTATTCTCATGCTGACCCATTTGAGGTCGGTATCAATTTATCGTTATGCATACTCATTTTATTGAGTCGCGGAAACATAATGCAAATATTCAGAGGTGTTAGACATGGCAAAGATGGCTCGCGGTGAACGTAATAATAACCCCGGCAACATTGACTATAACCCACGTAATAAATGGAAAGGTTTGGTCGGTATTGAAACTGGAGTGCCTAACCCTCGATTCTGTGTCTTTGAGTCGGCTGAGTATGGCATCAGAGCAATTTATAAACTAACTCAAACATATCAACGTAAATATGGTTTGAACTCAGTATCAGCAATTATTAATAAGTATGCACCGCCAATTGAGAACAATACCACTGGTTATATCACTCGTGCATCAAAAGAGATTGGTGTTGGTATTAATGACAAGATAAACACTCAATCAAAACAGGTTGCTATCTCTTTAGCAAAAGCAATTGTAGGCGTTGAGTTGGGCTATCAGCCTTATGCAGATAAGGTCTATGAAGATGCTTGGTTATTGCTATGAGTAAATATATCCCATGGTTTTTTCTCATACTTTTAAGTGCTCTATTAATGGCATTAAGTTTATCAAATGCAAAAATAAAAACGCTAAGTAACGAGAATGAATCACTCAGCAAGGATTTGTCTGAGCAAATTAATATTAATAGCAACTATAAAGAACGCATTGATAAGTTAAATAAACTCGATAGTGATCATCAGCAGGAGCTTTCTAATGCAAAGAATGAAATTAGTCGCTTACGTGATATTAGCGAGCGTAATCCTGAGCGGGTGTACATCAAAGCCAGCTGTCCAAAGAGCACCAGTAATCCCACCTCCGGCATGGATGATGCAATCACCGCCAGACCTACTGACACCGCTATCAGAAATTATTGGTTACTCAGAGAGCGAATTGCAGAGTCAGAGCAAGTCATCCTAGGGTTGCAAGATTACATTAGAACTGAGTGTGTAAATTAAAAAAAGCCCAACACAGTGAAGTGAGGGCTAATAGCTAGTTATAACAGAATATCATTATTTTTATAATGCTGTGAATGTGAATAAGATGCGATAAAAAATATTTTTACAGCTAGTGTGTTGGTGTCTCGAAATTTACTACAAAAGGAATAAAAATAATAAAATAACGCAAGATATTCAGCTATATTGGATATGATTATTTATTTAACTTATTGTTTTAATAAGTTTTATTTTCTTTTATTCTTTGAGTCAGATTTTGTGGTGGCGAGGGAAATTAAGAATATAACAGCGATAATTGTGTATAAAAAATACATAATACCTCCTTGTTTGAATGAGTGTCAGAGAGGTTTTATTATTGATGTAAGGTCATGCGGGAAATAAACATCTATAACAAAAAATTAGCGTCCTCACGTAAGAATATAAGTTTATATATTAACATTAAAAGTAATTATTGAGAGTGATGTAGATCTAACTAATATCATGAAAATGAATTATTTATTTATTAATCATTTGGTTACAATGAAATAACATACTGTAATTATCTATTGCAAAGAATTGTTTTTTTATTAAATTAGTAGGTGTAATTATAATAATCTAATTCTACAAACATCATTCATTGAGTGGCGTTGATAGAGTTTATATAGATAGCCATCAGTTAATAGCTGGTGGCTTTTTTATTGGAGAAGTTAAATGAATATAACAATTAATGATGATGGTTCTGTCTGTATTAAGACAAACTCATACAGTGCCTCTTATTTTGCGAATGGTAATTTAAAATTTTCAATAGGTGGCAAGGCTCCTGAAAAGATAACTATTAATCATCCTAAAAAAGAAATAGGTGAGCTGATCTATAAAGTCTCAGTAGATACAACTGAGTTAGATAAGTTAGAAGAACAACTGATTCGTATTAAACAGCTGATGCAAGATATGGGTATCAATATCAGCATTAAACCAAAGCAAAGTAACGATTTATTTATTGCAGGCTTAGGTGATTGCTTTATTAAAGATGCTGTTATTAATTCACCAAGAATTAAGTTTAGTGCGTCAGGTGATGCGGTATTTAGTGGTGTACTTGCTATTGGTAAGGTAGAGCAGGATGCCAAGGCTCAACTGACAAATTTAGGAATGCAAATTGATCGACAAGATGTTGCTATCAATGAGTTAAAAAGAGTAATGGAAACTCAGCAACAAGCATGGTCACAAACTGTGAGTGAGTTAACTAACAGAACGTGGTGTAGTCAGGGATAAAAAATGAAAAAACGCAATGTCTATGGTGGTCGATGGGCAAAGGTGCGATTAGCATTTCTTAATGAACATCCACTTTGTGTTATGTGCCAAGAACAAGGACGTATTACTGCTGCCACGGTAGTTGACCACATTACTCCGCATCGTCTTAGAGATGCAATTCAATCTGGTGATAAGGCTCTCATCACAAAAGCACAAGCCCTATTCTGGGATAAGAAAAACTTTCAAAGCTTATGTGACCTTCACCATAACTCAACAAAACAGCGAATGGAAAAGAGTGGCAAGGTTGTTGGCTGTAATGCTGATGGCATTCCTCTTGATCCTAATTCTCATTGGAATAAATAAGTAATAACAATTGTAATTATAACGGTAGGGGAGGGTAAAAAGTTCAAATCCTTTTGTTTTGATTACCTAGCCCCGTCATTTGTGTGCACAACCGCGAAATGAAAAGTTTTTTTCTGGGAGGTTCCGATGGCAGGAAGGCGCCCGAAACCGACCCACTTGAAGGTGGTCACCGGTAATCCGGGGAAAAGAAAACTTAACGATAAAGAACCACAACCTAAACGTGAAATTCCAAGCCCACCTGAACATTTGACGGATTGGGGGAAAATGGCATGGGTAAAGTTAACGCTATTGTTGGATGGAATGGGCGTCCTTACCATTGCTGACGTATTTGCGCTAGAAAGGTTGTGTGATATTTATGCCGATATTCTTCAGTTGCGAGACACCATTGCTATTGAAGGTCGGACATATACAACAAAAACCCAATTAGGGGATTTTTTAATTAAAGCGAATCCTGCAGTGGCCATGCTGGCTGATGCGGATCGGCGTTTTAAAAGTTATTTAGTCGAGTTTGGTTTAACACCAGCATCTCGCTCAAAGGTGAAAGTAGATGGTGGAGAAGAAGAGGAAGACCCACTCAACCAATACTTCGGTTGATCCTGCAACTCAATATGCTCAAGACGTTAATAGTGGAAAGATACTGGCTGGCCCTGATATCAGAAATTCTTGCGCAAGGCATCTCAAAGATCTAAATGAAGCTAAAAAGCGCGGTTTAGTCTGGGATGTTGATGCTGTACAGAGAGCCATTGGATTCTTTGCAAAGGTGTTAAAGCTTAATGGTGGTGAGCATGAAGGGAAGCCATTTATCCTATTGCCTTGGCAATGTTTTGTTATCGGCTCCATCTTTGGGTGGAAAATGGAAGATGGTACACGTCGATTTCGCATGGCGTATGTTGAGTCAGGAAAAGGCTCAGGCAAGTCTCCATTAGCTGGTGGTGTTGGTCTTTATTGCTTAGTCGCTGATGGTGAGCCTCGTGCTGAAGTTTATGCAGCAGCAACAAAGAAAGACCAAGCCATGATCTTGTTTCGTGATGCGGTGGCAATGGTTGATCAGTCACCTGCGCTTAGTCAGCGTATCACTAAATCAGGCGGTGCTGGCAAAGAGTGGAATCTGGCTTTTTTAAAGACAGGCTCATTCTTTAGGCCAATTAGTTCTGATGATGGGCAATCAGGCCCTCGACCACACTGCGCTCTTATCGACGAAATTCATGAGCATCGAAATAACACTGCTGTTGAAATGATGCGTGCTGGTACAAAAGGTAGGCGACAGGCACTGATATTCATGATCACAAACAGTGGCCATGATAAAACCAGCGTGTGCTATGACTACCATGAATACGGACGAAAAGTTGCTGAAAGCACCATTGAAGATGACAGTTTCTTTTCTTATATCTGTTCTCTTGATGAAGGCGACGACCCGTTTAAAGATGAATCGTGTTGGGGAAAAGCAAATCCTTCTCTAGGTTATACCTTCACGGATCGCTATTTACGTGAGCAAGTCACACAAGCCCAAGGCATGCCAGCAAAAGAAAGTATTGTTCGGCGTCTTAACTTTTGCCAATGGGTAGATGCAGATAATCCGTGGATCAATGGTGATACATGGATGAATAGAGAGAAACTCTTTACTTTGGACGATCTACAAGGTGAAGAATGCTATGGCGGATTAGACCTATCAGGAACACGAGACTTAACTGCGCTCGCGCTTTATTTTCCTCGCATCAAACACCTATACGTTGAATTTTGGACACCCAAAGACACTTTATTGGAAAGAGCTAAAACTGACAGGGTTCCTTATGATGCTTGGGTTAGGCAAGGGTTTATTCATACTACACCGGGTAAAGCAGTCAAATATGAATTTGTTGCAGAGCGTCTATCTGAAATAACTCATCATGTTAATTTACTTGCAATTGGGTTTGACCAATATCGCATTAAATATCTCGAGCCTGAATTGGACGAGGCTTCAGTAACAGTACCTCTCATTCCTCATGGGCAGGGATATTACAAAGCTAAGGATTCAGGGTTATGGATGCCTCACTCAATCGAATTATTTGAAGGGCTCATAGATGATGAAAAATTAGTCATTCATGCGAATCCTTGTTTGAGGTGGAATGCAGCTTCTGCCGTTTTAGAGGCAGATCAAAAAGAAAATCGTATTTTTGCTAAAAAGAAAAGTACCGGTCGAATTGATGGAGTAGTGGCCTCTGCAATGGCGATTGGCACTGCTGAAGGTGAGGTTGATGATGATGGAGATATTGAAGGATTCTTTGATGATCCAATTATAGTGGGGATTTAGATGGGCACATTAAAAAAACCAGGGAGAGTGAAGTCCGCCATCCTTAATTGGATGGGCATCCCTATTAGTTTAGCGGACGGTACATTTTGGGGGGAGTGGTCAGGAAAGAGTAGTAGTGGCAAGACAGTGACGGCTGATAATGCCTTACAGTTGTCAGCTGTTTGGTCTTGTGTTCGATTGCTTAGTGAATCCATTTCAACGTTACCGCTTAAAATCTATAAAGCAAATAGAGATGGCTCTCGAGAACTAGCAAAACAACATCCTGCCTATACTGTGTTGTGCCGAAGACCAAATTCAGAAATGACACCTTCTCGATTTATGTTAATGGTCGTTGCCAGCTTATGCTTAAGAGGAAACGCCTTTATTGAGAAGTTATATATTGGATCTAAATTAGTCTCCCTTAACCCATTACTACCGCAAAATATGGTAGTAAAGCGCTTGGATAATGGACGATTAGAATATACTTACACTGATTCAAAATCAGTCAAGAGAGTTATTCCTGATAAAAATATAATGCATATCAGAGGGTTTGGTATGGATGGTATTTGTGGAATGATCCCTATTCAAGTAGGGAGAGATGTTATTGGCACGGCACTATCAACGGATGAAGCTGCTGGAAAGGTTTTCGAAAATGGGTTACAAACCAGTGGGTTGCTCACGTCAAAAACAGCATTAAAGCCAGATCAGCGAGAGCGTTTAAGAAAACATTTGACGACTTTTTCTGGCTCAAAAAATGCTGGAAAGGTAATGATACTTGAGGCAGATTTATCTTTTCAAAATGTCACAATGAATCCTGAAACAGCTCAGCTTTTGCAAAGCCGAGGATATAGCATTGAGGAAATTTGCCGTTGGTTTCGGGTTCCTCCCTTTATGGTTGGGCATGCTGATAAGCAAAGTAGTTGGGCATCGAGTGTAGAGGGGATGAATATGCAATTCCTCACTAACACACTTAGACCTCTACTGGTTAATATTGAACAAGAAATCAACCGATGCCTGCTTGATAGCGACGACGATTATTATGCTGAATTCTCTGTTGAAGGTTTATTACGGGCTGACAGTGCAGGCCGTTCTGCTTACTACACAACAGCATTACAAAATGGCTGGATGAGTCGAAATGATGTGAGAAGGCTAGAGAATCTACCGCCGATTGAGGGTGGTGATATTTATACCGTTCAGCTTAATTTAACGCCCCTTGATCAGCTTGGACGAGAAGTCTCTAGTAATGAAGCTGAAAAACTTAAAGCGCAAATCACCAACTGGTTATTTCCTGACGGCAATCCCGTAGCCCCACATTCTCAAGCCAACCAACCTCACTCTGAGGAGTAAATTTATGAAAAAAAATCATTTGCCAGTTGCGCTGGAGGATCGCCCCTGCGCATCGATTAGCTATGAGCTGAAATCTAAAGCATTGGATAAATGGAATAGCAGTATTCGTGCATCAAGTACAGATAACACCATCTCAATATTAGATGTGATTGGTGAAGATTATTGGGGAGAGGGTGTTACTGCAAAACGTATTTCTGCCGCACTTCGCGCCATTGGAAATAATGATGTGGTTGTCAATATCAATAGTCCAGGTGGCGATATGTTTGAAGGATTAGCCATTTATAACCTACTTCGCTCTCACAGTGGAAAAGTGACCGTCAATATTTTAGGCATTGCTGCTTCCGCCGCGTCCATTATTGCAATGGCTGGTGATGAAGTTCAAATGGGTCGCGGTGCCTTTTTGATGATCCATAACTGTTGGGCTGTCGGTGTGGGTAATCGGCATGACTTTGCAAAATTAGCTAATGATCTCGCCCCTTTTGATACGTCGATGGCAGATATCTATGTGGCACGTAGTGGGCAATCTAATGAAGTCGTGAGTCAGATGATGGACGACGAGACCTATATTGGTGCGAGCGAAGCGATTGAAAAAGGGTTTGCTGATAATTTGCTTACTGCAGATATCGTTGATGATGGTGATGAAAGCCCACAAGCCGCCATTCGTAAATTAGATGCGTTACTTGCTAAGGCGAACACCTCTCGCTCTGAGCGTAGAAAACTTATTAGTGCTTTAACACGAAGTATGCCGAGCGCTACTTCCAATCCTCACGGTACGCCAAGCGCTACCTCTGAAATTAATCCTGAAACTCTTTCTGAATTGGAAAAGGCGGTAAATGCCTTCGCCACAGCTAATTAATTGGAGACATTATGTCTGATACAAATGAATTATTAAAAAATCTATCGGCAAAAATTGAAGAAGCCAACGGTAAATTTAATGCTAAAGCCGAAGAAGCCTTAAAAGAAGCCCAAAAAGTTGGTAGTTTAAGCACTGAAACTAAAGCCGCAGTAGATAAGATGGCAACTGAACTGAATGCATTGCGTGAATCTGAAAAAACACTCAAAGCTTCATTAGGTGAATTAGAGCAACATGTCGCACAAATGCCATTGAATAATGCGGTTCAAGCAGCGAAAACAATTGGTCAACAAGTCATTTCTGCAGATGTACTAAAAGAAATTAATTCTAGCATTCAATCAAGTAAGCGCATTTCCATTCCAGTGCAAGCCGCATTGATTTCAACTGGCGTGGCTGACGGTGTTGTTGAGCCTCAACGTTTACCCGGTATTGATGTTGCGCCAAAACAGCGTTTATTTATCCGTGATCTGATTGCGCCAGGCAAAACCACTTCACCGGCTATTTTCTGGGTTCAGCAGACGGGATTTACGAATAAAGCTTCTGTGGTACCAGAAAATACCGCTAAGCCTTACAGCGATATTGAATTTGAAACCAAAATCACACCAGTTACTACCATTGCTCATATGTTCAAGGCCTCTAAACAAATCCTAGATGACTTTGCACAACTGCAGTCTTTAGTCGATGCTGAAATGCGTTATGGCTTGAAGTTTGTTGAAGAGCAAGAAATCTTGTTTGGTGATGGCTCTGGTGCTCACTTACATGGCATCATTCCTCAAGCCTCTAAATACAAACCTGAATTTAGCGTCGAAAAGCAAAGTGGCATTGATGATTTACGCCTTGCAATGCTACAAGCGCAATTAGCTCGACTGCCTGCCACGGGGCATGTTTTGCATTTTATTGATTGGGCGAAAATTGAATTAACTAAAGACTCATTAGGGCGTTACATTCTTGCCAACCCATCTGCATTAATTGGCCCAACATTATGGGGACTACCTGTTGTTGCTACTGAATCAACGGCCTTTAAAGGCAAGTTCTTAACAGGGGCATTTAACGCAGGTGCGCAGTTATTCGATCGTGAAGAAACCAATGTGGTGATTTCTACTGAAAATACCGACGATTTTGAGAAAAATATGATCTCAATTCGTTGCGAAGAGCGTTTAGCGTTAGCAGTAAAACGCCCAGAAGCCTTTGTTTACGGTGACTTCACCATACCAGCTTCAGGGGAATAACCAATAGGGCGAATGAGGCGGTCTTTATGACCGCCTTTTCTTTGGGGGCAATATGAAGTTAATCGTATTACGTGCCATTTATTTTGGCGGTGTCGTTGTTACTGAGGGAGAAGAGATTGAAACCTTAGAACAACATGGGCGTGAGTTAATTCAAAAAGGCTATGCAAAAGAAAAGGAAGTTGTACATCCTGCTATTGAGCCTGAGCCTGAGCCTGAGCCTGAGCCTGAGCCTGAGCCTGAGCCTAAAAAAAACACCAAGGCTAAAAAGGAGAAATAATGCTTTCTCTGGAATTAGTAAAACAACATTGCAATATCGATCCTGATTTTACGGATGATGATAAATTGCTCGCTCTTTACACCAACTCTGCAGTGAAGTTTGTCGAGAACTACACTCGCAGGACGCTTTATGAAAAGGAAGTATCGGAAGGATACCAAGAAGATGCCGATCATCTATTACTGACAGATGATGTTTCTGCTGCCATGTTATTACTTATTGGGCAGTGGTATGAAAATCGTGAAGGCGTGATCTCAGGGCGCTCTTTTTCAACTCAACCCTTTGCGGTGGAAGCGTTATTACAGCCTTATCGAATTTACGGTGTGTAGGAGGTTGTATGCAAGCTGGAAAATTACGGCATGTTATTAAAATACAAAAACCGATATTAGCGCCTGATGCCATTAGCGGTAATGAAGTAATTTGGGAGGATTTCTTGCCTAAGGTACGCGCCTCTATTGCACCTTATCAGGGACGTGAATACTTTCAGGCACAGCAAGTTCAAAGCGAAGCCAGCACACGTATCCTGATCCGTTACGTATCAGGAATAAATACGTCAATGCGTATTATTTATGGTGAAAGGGTATTCGATATCATCTCAATTATTGATCCGAAAGAACAACATCGAGAGCTACAACTGATGTGCAAGGAAGGAGTTAATGATGGGTGAGATTAAAATCAGCGGATTGCCTGAAATACAGCGAAAAATGCAAGAAGTCGCGCGTAAAGTAAGAAACCGTAGTGCCCGCAAAGCAATGAATGCAGGAGCATCTACTTTAAAGAAGGAAATTAAGAGCCGTGTCCCTGTTTTAAAAGAAGAGGTTCCGCATCGACGCAAGGGAACAATTAAACGTAATGTTCGTTCTAAAACAAAGGTGCAGAGTAACGGACAAACAAAAACACGTATTTGGGTAAAGTCATTGTCTGGGAAAAAAATTACTGCATTCAAACAAGCGACAGGGAAAAGTGCCGCATTGAACCCGAATGATCCCTTTTATTGGTGGTTCGTTGAGTTTGGTACTTCAAAGATGCCAGCTCAGCCTTTTATGAGACCGGGTTTTGAAGCTAAAAAAGAAGCCACCGCAAAAGTGATTGTTCAAACGTTAAAAGAGGAAATTGAGAAAACAAGGTAATAATATGATTTATCAATTAAAGGAAGCCCTTTCACCGCTAGTCGATGAAAGGGTTTTTTTTCAGGTATTGCCTGAAGGTAAATTGGTTTACCCCGCTATTGTGATCCAATTTTCCAGCATCACACCGAATAACGCGCTTGCTGAGATGGATCTTGATGATTATCGCGTCCAGCTCGATGTGTACGACTCTAACCCGAAAAACCTAACGACAATGCGTAAGAAAATAAACTCAATTATGGTCGAAAACATTCCTTTTTCTCAGCGCATTAACACGTTTTTCGAATATGAACCCGATGTCAAATTACATCGGCTCATTCTGGAATTTACTATCTCATCAGATAAATAGGATATTGATATGGCAAAGCAAAAAAGTCATAAAGCAACCCCCTTCCTTGGAACGAAGCTATTTGTTCAAACAGGATTAGGTGAGGAGGTAAGCATTACTGCTGCGACACTCTCTCCTGCCACGCTCACCATTGAAGGGAGTAAATTAAAAGCTGACGACATGATTGTGTTATCAGGTTTAGGAGAACTCGATGGGCGTTTCCCTGTTGCTAGTGTCGAAGGCGATAAAGTGACATTGTGTGATGAGGTGGATTGGAGCGAAAAAACATTACCCACCGATTTCACAGAAGCAAAAGCACAACGAATTCAATGGTCAAATAATTTCTGTGCCGTAAAAAGCTTCAGCAAAGACGGTTCGACAACCGAACAAATCGATGTCACCACCATTTGCAGTGACGGCAAAGAATATGAGTCGGGTGACACGGAATACGGCTCAATTAAATTGACGTTCTTCTTACAGTATAGCTCTAGTGCTGTTCAGCGATTATTACGTAAATACGAGAATAGCAAAGAAAAATTTGCTGTAAAAATGGTGCTCACTCGCGATGAAGGTGCCATGTTCTACTTCGGCTCGATAGAAACAGGGATGAACATTGAAGGGAGCGTTGGACAGATGATGGACTCAGGTGTGTCGATTAAATTGTCTGGTCGTGACTATTTAAATGTTCCTTTAGCGTCTGTACAAAAAAACAACCTTAGCAAAACGAAATAAGGGCCACTATGTCAAATTCATTATTACGTGAATTAGTGTTAAATCAAGCGCTTAAAATTACTCCTTTTACTTATCTAGATAATACCTTTTATGTTAAAGAGCTGGATGTTGGTACCATGAATTACATTCAGCGAAAATTACGTCAAATAAAAATGAAGCTTGCAGAAGAGCAAGATATTTATTTAGACGAAGAGGATGCTGATCAATTCAATGAAGCAATGAACCGTGTTTATGACGAGTTTGATGTGGCACGTATGTTGGCCTTTAAACTCTGTGATGAAAAAGGGGAGTTACTTTTTGATGCTGAAAATGAAGAGGATCTAAGAGGGCTTAACCGACTAGGCCAAGGTTTTTCTAATGCTGTTTTTAATGCTGAGGGGGGTAACGAAAAAAACTCCCAGACCGACGACAATTCCAAATAATATTGTCGTTGGCATTAGGTAAAACCCTTTCAGAAATAGAACAAATGCCAGAAAGCCATTTGTGTGAATATGAAGCCTTTTATCGAAAACAACCCTTTGGGTTATGGCGAGAGGATTACCGAATGGCGCAAGTGGCTCATCTTTTAGCAATAGCAAATTGCGATCCGAAATCTACCCCACCCCAATTAACTGACTTCATGCCCATGTGGCAGAAAAAGCCTACAGAAGCTGAAGAGTGGGATAGCGTGACTCAGAATGTTTTAGCTCATCGTTAGCCCCTTGTTGGGGCTTTTATTTTATTGTTTTTAAGGAGTTTCTATGGCTGGCGCATTGGGAACATTAAATATTGATTTAACGCTGAACACGGCTAGTTTCACCAATGCGATCAACCGTAGTCAGCATCAAACAGAACGGTTTAATCAAAGTGTTCGTGTGAGCCTGCAGTCTATTACTGTTCAACAAGAACGCATGGCATCACAAACAGCAAAGTCGGCCTCGTCATTCGCCAGTTTTGCTAAAGCGGTGACAGGCGCACTTTCTATTCACCAAGTGATCAGTTATGCAGATGGTTGGACAGACTTACAAAACAGATTGAAGTTAGTTACAAAGAGCACTCAAGAATTAAATAAAGCGACCAATGATGTCTATACCATCGCCCAAAAAACCTACCAATCACTCGATGCAACCGCACAGGTTTATCAGCGTTTTTCAGATAATGCAGAACGCCTAGGAATTAATCAGCAAAAAGTAGCCGAACTGACTGAAACGGTATCTAAAGCCGTCTCCCTTTCAGGAACTAGTGCCGCTTCTGCTGCTATGGGATTAACACAATTTGGTCAAGCATTAGCAGCAGGTCAATTACGTGGTCAAGATTTAAACTCTGTTATTGAGCAAATCCCCGGTTTAGCACAAGCCATTGCTGAGGGAATGGGGATCAGCATGGGGGAATTGAAGCAAAAAGCCCAAGACGGTGAAACCTCGATAGATAAAATTATTGAGTCATTAGAGAGAGTGAAAGCCTCTGTTGATCAAAAATTTGCTACAAGTGTTACCACTGTTAGCCAATCCTTTACTAACTTACAGTCGGCAATGACGAAGTTTATTGGTGAGGCCAACCAAAGCACTGGTGCAACTCAACTATTAAATACTAGTCTATCTACATTATCTAACAACTTCTCTGAAGTAATGAGGGTTACTGAAACACTAGCAGTTACTGCTATTGTGATAAAAATAACAAAATGGACTCAGGCCACGTATGCACAAACCACAGCAACAAAATTAAAAGTTCAGCAAGACCTCATTGCAGCTAAAGTGACACAAGCAAAAATGACGGCCGAGTTAGAATTGGCTCGTGTTGAGATGCGTTCTTTACAAGCACAACTTCAATTGGCTCAGACAGAAGCTCAGCGTAGTAGCATTAGAATGCGAATGAAAGCGCAATCTTCAATTATTGTGTCAGCCACAAATGCAGAAACGTTAGCGATACAGCGATTGAATGCAGCACAAAGAGCTGGTTCAACATTAGGGCGGGGATTTGGAGGAGCACTTGCTTTTCTTGGTGGGCCATTAGGGATCGCAACGGGTATCTTAACTGCAGGTGCAATGGCCTTTTATGAGTGGCAACAACAAGCAGAACAATCAAGACAAAAGGCTCTTGAGTATGCAGAATCATTAGATGTTGCGACAGAGTCATTGAAAAAATTAAGTGACGCAGAACGCCAAGCGTCAATCAAAAAATTATCTGATAGTTTTGATGCGCAAGTTGAAAAAATAGAAGAACTAAAGAAAAAACAAGAGGACTTAAAAAAATCATCAGATTTTGGAGGGGCCAATAAAGGGATATCTTTTTATTATACTGGAGACTATGAGGCGTTTTCAGCGGAGGTGGTGAAAGCTAGAAAAGATGAAATTCAGGTGACTGCTGATCTTGAAGAAAAAAATAGAGGATTAGAAGCTATACGTAAAAAAATGGCATTATTGCTCGATGCTGAAGTTCAAAAAAACGGGATGGTCTCTAATGCCTATGCGCTTTATGCGAGCCGTATTTATGATATATCTGTTAGATCTGATGAATTAATCGGTAAACTTCATTTACAAGGTTCTGCTTTTGATAATTTAGCGCAATCTATTCGCTCAGCCACTCAAGAGCAACAACAGTTTTCAGCGAATTCTTTAATTATAGTATCTGCGGACGCCCAAAAATCAATAGATGCCTCTCTTCGAGCCATTGAAAAAGCCAAAGCTACTGGAGAAGCATTAGCTAAACTTAATGCAGAGGATGTCCTCGCTAGCAGAAAAGTAACGCCTGATATGCAAGGCTATGATAAAGCATTACAGGCTGAAATTGACGCACAACTTGCCTCACAATCTAAAAAAATCAAACCACCCAAAACGCCAAAATCAAGCATTGATTATGCCAAACATTACACAAAGCTTCTTTCTGATTTACAAGAAAAACAAGCCTCATTAATTGCAGATGGACAGAGTATTCAACTGTATGGCACAACATCTTCATTTAATGAATATAATTCTGCACTTGCTGATATCAAAAAGAATAAAGAAAAATTCGACGAAATATTAAAGATTGATCCAAAGGCAATTGAAACTATTAAAGAAAAGGCTAAAGCCATTGATGACATGGCTCGCGCTAATTCTGTCGCGCAATTTGCTTATGATCGCGGTAAAGAAGTCGAGCAAATGCAGTTTGAAACATCTTTGATTGGCAAAACGCGAGTAGAACAAGAAAGGCTGAATGCACTTAGACAGATTGATTTACTTTATCAACAAGCCAAGGTGGATTTAGGAGACAAGGAGCTTGCAAACTTACAGCGCAATGTCGAACTTACAAAACAAAAGATTGATGCCGAATTACAAAAGCGGGAATTAATGAAATTAGATCCTGTTGAAGGTTTAAATCAGGGGCTTTCGGATTTTAGTGATTCCGCTACCAATGTGATGGAAAACGTTAAAAATGTAACCGCTAATGCTTTGAATAATATGTCTGACTCTTTAGCTGATTTTGTTTTAACGGGTAAAGGTAGCTTTAAAGACTTTGCAAATGCTGTGATATCTGACATTACTCGTATGGTGATGAAGATGTTAGTTTTCAAAGCGATTGAAGCAGGAACCAGCTTTTTTATGGGCGGGGCTTCTGGCGGTGATGCTGGTGGAGGACCAGGAGGGCTTTTTGCGTATGGTGGATATACGGGCCATGGCGGAAAGTTTGAACCTAAAGGTGTTGTTCATGGTGGTGAGTTTGTTTTCACAAAAGAAGCGACAGCAAAATTAGGGATCGGCAATCTTTATCGCTTGATGAATTCGACACAAGGCTATGCTTCTGGCGGTTTTGTTGGTTCATTGTCTGGAAAGGTGCCGTCAACACCAGTCACAACATCATCTTCATCAGGAGTTAATATCACAGTGGTAAACCAAATTACTGTCACAGGTAACGGCGATGCTGTTCTTGCTCAAGCAATGAAAGAAGCGGCAGAACAAGGCACAGAAGCTGGCGCACAAAAAGCAAGGGCGATTATATTGCAAGATTTTCAGAGTAATGGAACTGCACGTAGAACGTTAGGAGTGTAGATGAATATTTTAGCATGGCCAGAAGATGTATGCCCTATCAATGAAGATTGGCAACTACTCAGTAATAGTAAAACGTTCACCTCTCCGTTTAATGGCAGTAGTCAAACAGTTCGTTTTCCGGGGAGCCGTTGGCGCTGTGAGTTAACGTTTAGCAATTTAAGCGAAGGAAAATCACGTAAGCTTGAAGCTCTTGTTGCCGCACTAGATGGCATGTCGGGCAGAGTGAGAATATCGAGTTGGATCAGAAAAGGGAAAGAAGGGTATGGCACTCCTAAGGTTGCCTTAGCCAGTCAGTCAGGTGTCTCTTTACAAACATCAGGCTGGAAGCGAAATATGCGCGTTTTACAACAAGGTGATCGCCTCACGATTGGGAATGAGTTGAAAATGGTAGTGGCCGATGTTGTTAGCGATAACGAAGGGCGAGCTGTCATTTCAATTTCTCCCATGCTCAGAACTCCACCTGCATTGAACGAAAAGGTGATCATCAAAGCCCCTTTTGGGGTTTTTCGATTGTCAGACAATGATCAGGGGAAATTTCAACATCGCCGGTTGGGATACTCTAATGTTACTCTTTCATTTGAGGAGGTACTGTATTAATGCAATATCATCCATTTTCTGACGGTATGGTAAAAGCAATCAATGAGGGTGCTTATATCGTACTTGCCGCTCGACTAAACCTAAAATCAGGAGTCACTTGTGCGCATACTGGCGTTGGTCAGCTTGTGATTGCAGGAGAAACTTATTTAGGTGTTGGAAGTCTTGGTGAAATTAGCCAACTTAATGAAAACAAGACAACAAGCCCACCCCAATTGCAACTTAAACTAGCTGGTTTTGACAAGTCACTTGTCGGCATGGTGATGAATGAGCAAAGCCGAGGGAGAGAAGTTAGATTGATGATGGTAGCCATTGGGGAAGATGGCAAGCCACTATTAGCGGAAATATTGTTTGTTGGGCAGATCTCATCAATTAGTGTCGTTTCTGGTGAAGAGAATGCTGTTTGTGTTAATGTTTCTAATCGATTCGAGCGATGGTCAATCGGTTTACCTGATAGGTTCACTGATGAATCATGGTCATCAAGAAGACTGGGGGATCGTATTTTTCGCTATGTGGCTCAAATGGCTGAACGTGCTATTTATTGGGGAAGCAAGAAAGATGCGCCTGCATTTATTTATAAGTAATATTTATTTTATTAATTAGGACAAGACATGGACCCATTCTTTATTGTGTATATCATTCTTTTAATAATCTCCATTGTATTTTGGTTTTTCTTAAATAGAGCTAGTGTCAGAGCCGATAGAGTTGTGGAATTACTAGAAGCAATTGATAAAAAGAACGGCAGGCAAGTTGAATTATTAACAGCTTTATTAGAGTCATCCACTATTTCACTAAATGATGAAGAAAAAGAGCAGTTAATTACGGACTACTTCCATGAAGCTAAACTAGTTGCTGAAAACCTGATACTAAGTGATGGGCAACTAAATGAAGATAGCGTTATAAAATTTGCTAAATTTGGCAACAAATACATAGAAAAAGAACAAGAAAAAGGTAAGGATGTAAATGATAGTATTGTTTCTTTTACAATGTTAAAAAATCAAAAGTTTTCAGTTCTATCGCCTAAGGATAGAAAGAATGCAAATGAGTTATATAAAAACAACATAAATTTCTCATAATATTTATTATCATTACAAACCCACTTCGGTGGGTTTTTTGTTTTCTAAGGGGCATTAATGAGACAACCAAACTGGACACTCCAGTTACCAGAAACCATAAGGGCGGCCATGAGTCGCCCTTTTTCATGGGGTGAATTTGATTGTTGTATTTTTGCCTCTGAATGTATTTACGCACAATGTGGTTTCTCTCCAATAAAACTCTTTCTTGGGCAATACAAAACCAAAGCAGAAGCCTTCAACCTTATCAAATCTAAATTTGGATCACTTGATAAAGCGGTTTCCCACTACTTTAAATCTATTTCTGTTGATTCTGTACAGCGTGGGGATCTTGTCATGTTCAAGGGTGATGACGGGGACAGCATGGCCGTAGTATGGGCGGGTAATTATTGGGGAGTTACTTCTATTGGTGTTAGACCCGTGCAAATTAACCCTATCAAAGCGTGGAGAGTAGAATAATGGGTGGTAATGGTGGATTAATTACAAAAGTGGTTGGCGCTGGGTTGATGATCGCAGGGTTATTCAATGGTGGGATCACCGCACCACTGGGCATTGCGTTAATGTCGGCAGGTATTGCAGTTCAAGTTGCCGGCTCTTTAATATTCAAACCGAAAATTCCCTCAATGGACTATCGTGACACTAGCGAACGCAAGCAAATGTTACGCTCTCCTTCTGCGTCAGAAACCGTCATTGTTGGGAAAACCGTTGCTTCTGGATTACTTTTCTTTGCTGAAGAAGAACCAGGAGAACAAGAGGAAAATGAAAAAATCACACTGGCGCTTGCTTTGTCTGGGCATCCTATCGATAGGGTGGGAAAAATTTGGTTTGGTGATGATCTCATTGAGACTTTTGGTGACAAGGCTTCGTGGGAATTACATAACGATAGAAAAGATGCTGATCCCTTTATGCTAAAAAACTGCCCATCATGGAAAGAGGATATGATTGGGCGTGGTATGGCTTGGTTACGTGTGACACTCACATTTGACCAAGAAAAATTCCCTTATGGTTTACCCAATGTGAAATGTGAAATTTGGGGTAAAAAACTCTTTGATCCGCGCACAGGAAAAACAGAGTGGTCGAATAATGGTGCGTTAGTTATTCTTGATTATTATAGAGATTATTTAAAGGTTCCCGATAGCGATATTGATTTTGATAGCTTTAAACAATCAGCAGATTTATGTGATGAAAGCGTAAGTAATGCTGAAAATGGCTCTGAGCGTCGATACACATTAAATGGTGCTTATGATCTAAATGAAAGTCCATCAAGTGTATTGGAGGCAATGCATAAATGTATTAATGCAGAGCCTACATTTACAGCAGGAAAACACGGAATTCAAGTTGGTGCATATTATGGGCCAGCGCTGAAAACTATTACAGAATCACAACTCATTGATACCGTAACTTGTACTCCTGAAACGGGGCTAAAGGATGCCACAAATGCGGTGTATGGTACTTTTATTGACGCCGAGCAACTCTATACCAAGACAGACTTTACACCTGTCATTGTCAATGAATGGATAGAAGAGGATGGTTTAGAAATCAGGGAAAACGTTGATTACCGATTTGTTACTAGTCCTTATCAAGCACAACGATTAGCTCGACAATATTTGCGTAAAAAGAAAGCCGGTAGGCGCGTCCAATTGACGATGAATTTAGATGGCTATGCGTATCGCCCTGGTGAAGTTGTTTTATTAGATTTACCTTCTTTAAATATTAGTGGTCTTGAATTTCGCATTGCTGAATGGACTTTCCATGCTTTAGAAGGCGTCTCTCTGACATTAGAAGAAGATGGTGCTTATTTATATGAAGACGTCATTGGGAAACCCTTTGTTAGACCTCCATTCACTAAATTACCCACGGGTGGTGTACCAGCACCTATCAACCTAGCCTTTGTTCCTCTTGCTGTCACCGATATTGTTCAGGGATATATTTCATGGCAGAACGTGGCATCTGATATTCGTTATAACACCGTCAATATTCTTCAAAACGGTAAAGTTATTCAATCCATTCAAGTACCGGGTGAACGTGTTGATATTAACGGTTTAACTAGAGGCACTTATCGTGTCGAAGTGAGAGCGCTCAATGTTGCTGGCGCTATGTCCGCTCCTGCTATCAGTGATTTTGCTATTCAAGCACCACCTGCGCCGATTGGTGTTGAAATAACGTCGGGTATGTTCAGTTTAACAGCATCACCAATGCAGGGAGACTCTGCAGTTTTTGGTTACACATTTGAGTTTTGGTTTAGTGAAAAGAAACTCGTTAATCTCTCTGAAAATGAAGTGATCACCAAAACAAATAAAGTTGGCCAAGGAAATTTCTGGACGCAAGAGAATTTAAAAGCTGGCCACACGTATTATTTTTATGTTCGAACAATTAATAGTTATGGTAAATCACCTTTTGTGGAAGCTTCGGGTGTTCCTGTCTCATTACCATCAGATATCTTTGATGATTTAGATAATACGGTTAGAGAAACGGATGCGTTTAAAGAGCTGGATAAAAAACTCAACTGGAATTCTGAGTCTGTACTAATTCTTAGTAACACAAGTCACCGTAACTTCAGACAGCTACTAGTAAAACATGCCGAATCACAAGCCGGTATTAATGAACTATGGCAAGTCCGTGCTACTGACAATGAATCGTGGGCACAAACCGTTACTCAGCTCTATTCTTCAATTAATGATGCAGAGAACACGTTTAACTCTGAAATTAAAGAGGTCAAAACATCAATCTCTAAACTCGACCAGGCTTTTGGGCAGACGACAACTGAAATTAGAACGGAGATAACGACGACTAACAGTGCGACAAATCAACGTATTGATAGCACGAATAACAATTTAGCCGGTACCAACAAAAACCTCGGTATCACTAACCAGAATTTAGATAAAACTAATCAAAACCTCGACAAAACTAATCGCTCATTGCAACTGACAGACGAGGAGGTCGTGCGCGTCGCTGCGGATGTTGTGACAAACAAAGAGGCAATATCTAAAACTAATCAGGCAATGGCTAAATCTGAGGAGCAGGTACAGGCTCAATTCGGTAAACAGCAGGGCATGATTAACCAAAAAATGCAGGCTGAATTTAGTCAGACGGGTGACGGTGTTGTTACTCACTCCATTAATATCACGATTGTTCATGACAAAGTTAAATATAACGCAGCAGGGCAAGTGATTAGTGCTCAGGTTAAGAATGGAAAGTTGGAGTCTTATATCGGCTATAACGCTAATAATTTCGCATGGTACAACCCAAGTAACGGAAAAATGGAATTGTTCATGTACGTTAAAAATGGCCAGATGTTTATGCGTGAGGCTTTTATTAACGAGGCATGGTTAAATTCCGTTGTTGTTACCGAATATATTAAATCTGGCGATTATGTACCCGGGAAGAGTGGTTTTTTGATTGATGGTAAAACTAGCAATATTGAAATGAACAAAGGAACGTTCCGGGGGGAATTAGATATAGGAACAAATAAAACGGGTGCGCATACCGTTATCACCAATGAACGGATTGCGGTTTACGGTGCTCAAGGAGAAATTAGGATTGAAATAGGAAAAATAGAAGGGAGATAACCATGTATGGTGTTTATGTTAAACCAGATATAGGGAATGAATATTATTTAGATGCTGATGATAACCAAGTTATGGGATATCTGGGTACTGTCAAAATGGGATGGTATGGTTATTTTTTTCCAAATACTGGATGGAATACAATGAAGCACAATATCCCTGAATATGAACGGTATAACATCATTATTATTCCTAGGATAGTGTCTCGGACATATAAAATACCCGGTTCGTATTATTGGTTCTCATCAAATGTAACGGATTATAATATATCTGGTGATAATTTTAATTTTTATGTCGATGAAAGACCTGCTGGGTCACGGGTAGATTCAGAAGATGCAGAGGATGATCCTGAGTTTATATTTGATTTTTATGGTTACCCAAAATCAAATAGTGAATCATACGGCATACGACTGCATGGAATGAATGGCATTAGCGAACTAACTCCATCTATGCGAGGGTATTGTATATTTGCCGATATTGTACAAATAAATGCAGGTAAAAATAATGGCTGGAGAATGCCATCACATATTACTGATAAAATGAACCCCATTATTTTCGTGCGACCTAAAAATTCAGGTGCTGTCTTCTCATATAATAAAGCTAGGGGTTTAGTTGTTAGTAGTTCATGTGAAATGTATGTCGTTATATTTTGCACTAACTTTACTTTAACTCCTCCAAAATATGGCATTGTGATTTATAACGATAAAAAAGAAATTACATTTTCATCTAACTACAAACCCATGAAGCTCGGAGAGACAACGCGATTTAGTAATCGAAATGGTGCTTCGTTTTCCAAACTCAAAAAACCAATGATTATTCCAGATGCACAATTCGTTAACTGGAGAATACAGGGAAGCAATAGAGATGATGTTATCTATATGCGAACAGGATTTGGTTTTAGAAATGATGGGAATAATGTCTATTGGGATGACATATACAGTATCAGATCCGAATACGGTGGGCCATGGGGGGCTGATGGCGGTAATGCGTTTAAAATAGAATTTGATATATACGGCATCGAACTCAGCGACTACTTCAATATTTAATTAATCCTTCATTTATACCTCTAGGAAACTTATTCATGATATACACAACAGGCACTGTTAACACAGTGTCAGGGTCTGCTATTGTCCGCGGAACTGGCACTAAATTTAAAAATAATAATCCAGCCATTAATATCGGAATGACTATTTTAATTAAATCGGGGAATACTAATATTCCGTATATGATTAAATCCGTTAATTCCGACACTGAATTAGTATTAGCACATCCAGCATTAGCAACGACTACTAACACCACATTCTCAATTCATATTACTGAGCCAGATAATAATAGTGATGCAGCAAGAACAATGGTCGCTATTAATAGTTATGTCGAGTATTTCCTCGACGCCATGAATACGTGGATGACTCAGACTGGTCAGACAAAAATTGAAATGCCAAATGGAGAGATTGTCACGCTCGATAGCATTAAGAAGATGCAAGAGGATATTAGTAAAAAAGCAGATGATAATAAAACAGTACATATTGGGGATTTTGGGATTGGTAGAGTGGGGCTTAGAGAGCCATCTTCGATCTCATGTTTTTATGGCTCCCCATCAGTAGGAGTACCAGGCTTTCCTAGTAATGGTGCCGGCTGGCAATCTACATATAGCGGAAATCGTCGTGCAATGTTATTTATGAATACATCCGGCGCATTAATGACTCGCTTTAGTTTATCAAATGATGTTGTTGATACTACGACGCCTTGGAGTACAGTATGGAGCTCAATCAATACAACCATAGATCCGCAAGGCTTTATCAAAAAAGCATCCCCAATTATCAACATTAATCCCGACGGCACATTCACAACTAACGACGAATCGGAAGGTACTACAGTTACTCGAGTAGCTCAGGGAGAATATCTCATTGAAGGCGTTTTGGGCTTTAACTCAGATGCAGGCTGGGGCGGTGTCGATGGTGGTATTGAAATTCCGCTAGATGTCAATAAACAACCACTTATTTGGGTGGACTTTGAAATCAACAAAGACGGTTCGATTCTCGTTAAGACTTATCACCGCACTCACCATAATGCGCCAGAATTTGCCAATAATGAGATTGAGGGTTTCAATGATGGTGACCCAATTGATATCCCTGATGGTCGTTTTATTTCTGTTCGTGTACAGATGCCAGAAAATTCTATATGTAATCGGATACATATAGAAAAATCTAGCTTAATTTAGAATAATTAATGAAGAAGGATGGGAAGTTAGTGCCCGGGCAGTTGGTGCATAGCCCAGGCTTTGTATGCTAAAAATTTTTGATTATATATTCAGTTACTAATTCAGCACCATAAATTGAAAGGTGGGATCCGTCTGTATAAATCGGTTCTCTTTTATAAATTACTTTACATTTATTACTATCACAAAGAGCGTTGTTTGGATCTATAAATCTAACATTTTCATAAGAGGCTAATTTTTCTTGTAAAAATTGATTTATCTCGATATTTTGTTTTTCTTGAGCTTCTTTACAGTTAGATATCAATTTGTACCCAAGTAGGCTTTCGCCTGTGAGACAACTGAATCCATCTATTTTTGCTCGTTGTGGTCTTCCTATTATGTAGTACATACGTTGATTACCACCAGCTTTGATAACTGACAAAATTTCATCTAACACAATGGAGTAATATTTGTCTTTATTTTTTTCGACAGGTGTTGTTTCACCTTTTTGAATAAGAATACCGTTATAGGTATCCCAAGAACTAGCGAAAATAAGGGGTGCCGATGGCACTCTATCCATCAGTATTTTCAATTTATCATATTCATTGGAGCATGATATATCCTCTTTATTGTTTAGATATCTGGAGTATTTTGGAAATATAAGACATCCATGATCGAAAAGAGCAGCTGCTTCAACTTTGTGTTCATCAAATGATTTTGCATACTGCAATCCAAAACTATCTCCAGTGATTATATATTTAAAATTATTTCTATCAGAATTTATATAAAATACCTTGTTAGAAAGGTAGTTAGCTCCACCATAGTACTTTTTATGAAATTCTTCTTTTGTAAGATTGTACTGTTCAGGTACTCTACTAGAGTAACCATTGTTCGAAATAATCATGAGACAAGGAATAAGGCACACTGTAAAGGCTATCGGGAGCATTTTACTGGATTTTAAAAGGTCTTGTGATTTATTTAAAGCAAAGGAGATAATTAAGGTTATTAAAGCGAACCATATAAAGTTAATATCAATATTAAGTTTATGAGTAAAAACTAGAATAGGCCAATGAACAAGATAAATTTCGTATGATATAGAACCGATAAATTGTAACGGTTTTAAGTTATACACACTAAAAGCTGAATTTGCATAAATACACAAGAATGCTCCAGTGACGGGAATTATTGACATCACACCTGGCCATGGTGTTTCTTTATTTATAATGAAAAAGCTTGTGATTATAAGAATGATACCAACAACGCTCAACGTTTTGTTTAGCATTTTCATTGATATCATAATATATGCTAATCCACCCGCAAGCATAGCCCATGCTCTTGTGGGGAACATGTAATAGCTAGCCTCTGCATAGTTATAGGTTCCATATATGGATGCAGAGAGAGAAAAAATAAACATAATTACAATGGAATACTTGGCTACTTTTATTCCACCTATTCTTGATATCGCAAGTAATAGTAATGGATAGATAATATAGAATTGCCATTCAACAGAAAGAGACCAAGTATGTAAAAGAAAATTATTAACAGAGGAATCATCAAAATAACCAGATCTAGATAAATAAAGAAAATTAGAAAGAAAAAATATACTACTTACAATATCTCTGCCCATTTCGTAAAAGTCTGAAGGCTTTATGAAAAGCCAACCGATTAACATAGTAATAAAGCATGTAATTATTAGTGCTGGAATTATTCTCTTTGCACGAGCCAAATAAAATCGCTTTAAACTAAAGTTTTTCTTAGTGATACCAGACAAGATGATCCTTGTCATTAAATATCCTGAAATGACAAAAAAAACATCAACACCAGCAAAACCACCCGGAAGATAGTCGTTATTAAAGTGAAAAATTATTACGGAGAGCACCGCAATAGAACGCAAAGCGTTTATATCTTTTCTAAAATCCATAGTAATAAAAAAGCCTTCTTTATTGAAAATATGACAGCACGTGAAATTAGCAATACTGCCATTACCTATGAGGAGATACATCATTCTCATATGAACAAGAAAAAAAGCGTATATTTAAAATCTTTTTTGCTTATTCTTGATTTCTTATCTACTAAGATGCAACTTGCGGATTATACTCTTTAAATATTTATTGTATTGTGAAATAGTTAAATTAATATATCGCAGTCTAATACACGGTTATCAAAACTAATATAAGTATTATGATAATCAATCAGTTATAAAAAGGCATAACCATCGTCTTTTGGGTTTGTTAAAAGAAAATATACCTTAATAAACAAATGGTTAATGCTGGTGAGTTATAGCATAGAAACAGGGCGAGAATTGAGCTTTAACTAGGGTAAATCTGATGGGAGTTTTACCAGAGTTTTACCAGAGTTTTACCAGTAGCAAATTTCAGACATAAAAAAACCAACCGTAAATGGTTGGTTTTCTTAAATATTGTTGGTCGGCATGATAGGATTTGAACCTACGACCCCCGACACCCCATGACGGTGCGCTACCAGGCTGCGCTACATGCCGTTTGTGCCCTGTATATTACTGTTTTTGACTGCTAAAGCAACCTTTTGCTAATTAAGTGACGTAATTTTATACATCACGAATTGCGCTAGCGTTCGATAAAGCGTTTTTGTTCGGCAAGAACTTGTAATAATAATTTTAAGTCAGGTTTTGCAGAGCTAATTTCTTTTCCTGATTTATCAAATAAAGCATATCGGCCATGTTTATCTATCAACAACGTATTATCTTGTAAAAAGACCACAAATGTTTCGTCATCACCGGTGAAAATCCATGGATGATTACGAGTGCTTGCAAATAAATCCTCACCTTGTGAATAGTTATCCGCAGGGCTAATCACACGTAAAACATGTTGCATTAAGGTTGTCATGATATCTTGATGGCTAGTCATTTTATCAATCGACTGTGGTTTCATGTTTGGCCAGTGTACCATTAGAGGCACTTGTGATTGGCTTAAGTTAAAGGTGGTTTTATCAGAAAGCCATTGGTTGTTTTGTTTTTTATCACTGTCTTGATGATAGCTAGAAGTGACAATTACAACGGTATTATCGAGTACTTTGGTTTCTTGCAATGTATTAAAAACGCGCTCTAATTGTTGATTTAATGTCATACGTTGAGACGTTTTATTGGTGTGACCATCAATTTGCAAGAAAGAGAACCAAGGTGTTGTTTGGTTGTCTTTTATTAGCCAATTGCGCCAGCTATCAATGGTGGCATCGTTATTACCACTGCGTGATGTTGGAATAGAAAAATCTGATAGCACAGCTTGTTTAAACAATGGTGTCTGAAAACCATTTGTTGAGAACATTGCTAATTGATAGTTTCGATAACTTAAAGCATCAAATAGTGCGGAGTTTTTTCTGCTACTCAATACACTATCTAAATAAGAAGGTGAGATACCATAAAATAAACCAAACAATGCCGTATCGTTATCAATACCTGATGAATAATGATGGGTAAAATTGAGATTATTTTGTGCAAACTCTTGCAAGCTTGGTAATTCAGGAACTTCCTCATTACCTAAACCATCAACAACGATAACTAATAGATTATAAGAATACGTTTCTTTTGAGTAAATCAATGGTGCAAGAGGGTAGGTAATACCTTGTGCGGCTGGGTTACCTTCACTGATCACTCGTTGTTCATATTCTGATTGATTAATAAAACCATGGCGCTCAAGGAACTTACGTGCAGTCATCGGGTAGGATAATGGCAAATTGGCGCGTTGCATTGTAATCGGGCGATAAAAATTAGCATCAGCCCAAATTGACATAGAGTGAGATAAGACAAAACAAGTAATAAAAACACCAGCTAATGGTTTACCCCATCGCTGACGGTTTAAACTGCGTAATTTTTGCCAACTCCATGTTGCAAAAAGCATCTCAATAAGAAAGATAATAGGAATGCCAATAAAAATAAGTTGCCATTCACGAGCCATTTCACCTTCATCTGGATTAATGACTAGATCCCAAACAAGTTGAGTCAGATGAAGCTGAAATTGTTGGTAAACAGCCATATCAAAGATAAGGATTGTGAGTCCAGCACTGGCGAGAGCACAAGAGATCACTCTAAGTAGCCGTTGAGATACGACTACAAAGGTAAGTGGAAAAAGGACAAGAATATAGATAGCAAAAACAATAAAACTAAAGTGTCCCATCCAACTTACAATTGCGTAAAAACGACCCGCGAAAGTTGCAGGCCAATCTGAAATAAACAGGTAACGGCTTCCGAGCAATAAGCTTAGAATAATATTAAATAGCGCAAACCAGTGACCCCAACTGATCATTTGGGATACTTTTTCACGATAGGACTGAGGTCTCGTTACCATGTCTATAAATAATTTTCTATGTTTATTAGTGAATATTGCCTTCATCAATTGAAGCACGCAATGCGTGAACAAAAGAATCAGCAATCAGCATCCGTTGAGCAGGGGCAATACTTGTATTAACTAAGTTTGTCACCATGTTCCCCAACACCATCAAAGAAAGATCTGTAGGAGTATGATGTTTTTCAAGAACGCTGACAAGTTCTGCTAATAACTGCTCAACTTGTTCATCACTATAACGGGATTTTTGTGGCATAAAATCAGAATTCCTACTAAATGAATAAAACGCTATATATTACCGTATTGTTGGGTCTTTTTCCGCTATTAAATTAATTAATTTTCCCTTGATACTGAAAGTGGGGAGTGTTTGAATACGCGCATGAGAAAGTGAAGAAATAAAGAGGACGACCATGAGTCTAGATATTAGTCAGTTAGTCTTACATCAGCTTATCAAGCGAGATGAGCAGACATTAGAAGTTGTGTTACGCGATTCAGTATTAGAGATTGAACCTGTTGTTCAGGAAATGATTGAAGAGTTGCATCGTGTCTACAGTGCAAAAAATAAAGCTTATGGTCTGTTTAATGAAGAAAGTGAATTAGCGCAAGCATTACGTTTACAGCGCAAAGGTGAAGAAAACTTTTTAGGTTTTTCGCGTGCAGCCACAGTGAGATTAAAAGATGAATTAGCAAAATACCCCTTTGCAGAAGGGGGAACCGTTCTCTTTTGTCATTATCGTTATTTGGCGGTGGATTATCTTTTAATTGCTGTATTGAGTAGCTGCAATAGCATGTGGGTGAATGACAGTCTTGATGTTTCATCAACACGTTATCTAGATATTCCTCATGCAGATATTATTGCTCGTATTGATTTAACTGAATGGGAAACGGCTCCAGATTCTCTGCGCTATTTAACTTTCTTAAAAGGTCGAGTAGGACGCAAAGTCTCTGACTTTTTTATGGACTTTTTAGGTGCTCAAGAAGGTTTAAACGCTAAAGTTCAAAACAAAGGTTTATTACAAGCTGTTGATGACTTTTGTGAAGCTTCCGAAATGGATAAGCAAGCACGTCAGACTTGTCGCGAACAAGTATATAGCTACTGTAATGAGCAATTACAATCTGGTGAAGAAATTGCCTTAACCGAGCTTGCTGAAGAATTACCATCTTTGGGTGATCAAAACTTTGTTCAATTTACCGAAGAGAAGGGCTATGAATTAGCTGATACTTTTCCAGCTGATCGCAGTACCTTACGTCAATTAATGAAATATTCTGGTAGTGGCGGTGGATTAACTGTTAATTTTGATGCGAAATTATTGGGTGAAAGAATATTCTGGGATCCTGCAACAGATACACTCACGATCAAAGGTACTCCACCTAATTTACGTGATCAATTACAGCGTAGAGCATCAGAAAAATAATTACCTAGTAGAAACAAATAACGCCACATTAAGTGGCGTTACATGCTCGGCGTCCCGAAAAATAAAGCTCGAAGGGTGGCTTATTAAGCGCGCAGGAAGTCAATATGAGTAATTTTTGGCTTATACTCGTGACGTTGCACTGCTTTAACTTTAACTTTAGTTTCTTTACCATCGATTACCAGGTTAACGAAATCAGAATAGAATTCAGATTTGTGTTCTTGGTTGATTACTTCGTTGTGATCTAAATCGATAGCGATTGGCTCTTCATTTCCGCCATAAACGATAGCAGGAAAACGGTTAGCCACACGCAGGCGGCGGCTCGCACCCTTACCCTGCTCTTTACGTACAGTTGCATTAATAGTTAACATCTTTTTTCTCTTATGAAAAAGAAAGAAAATACATACTTGTTACAGGCGACCCAGCAACAAGCTCGAGATTTGGTTTATCTAAAAATAGATAAAGCGGAGCGCATTTTAACGAAAAAGTCCACTAACAGCAAATATAAATCCAGATTAATACAAGGTATCTGCTTTTCGATAGCGTCCTGTATAGTCAAAAATCTTATTTCTTATCTTCCAAAAATGCTCTTTTTTACCTTTATGAGCGACAATAAAATCAGGATGACGTAATAAATCGAACTGCTTAATAATATCGTTAGCATTATGCCAAATAAAAGGAACGCCGGGCGCTCGCTGGTGTTCACGTAGAAACTTCAACTCAAATACTTTACGTTGAGCAGGGGTGGTTAAGCGAAAACGCTCTGATACTGAAGTGCCTTCTTCATCGTAATAATTGATATCTAACCATTCTCCTTTAGCATCATTTCCAGATTGAAATTGCATGCCACCACAGCGCAAAACAAGTGCTCCTTTTAGCTTTAATGCGGCTTTAAGCATATCATCAGGATCAACTAATATTTCATTACAGTGAACACAACGACGTGCTGCAATATCATTTTCTTCATTACAATGAGGGCATAATTTAAAGCGGAAGCGGAATTCACACTGCTGTTTTTGTCCATGTTCATTGAGTTCCCAGCCTTGGCAACGCCGACCATAATGTTCAATAATATCGCCATCAGCATCGACTATTCCCCAAAAAGTATTAGCAAATTGGCAAATAGGGCAGAATACTTGCACGGGTTTGCTATTAGGGTTGGGTTTTTTAGTGCCAACCTCAGGAAGATAAAGATCATGAGGATTACCCGCATAATCTAAAATCAGACATTCGGTTTTTCCTGCAAATAATCTTAACCCACGTCCTACAATTTGTTGATATAAGCTGACTGATTCTGTTGGGCGTAAAATGGCGATTAAATCAACATGCGGTGCATCAAAGCCTGTTGTTAGTACCGCAACATTGACCATATAACGTAACTGTTGCTGTTTAAAACGAAAAATCAGCGTATCTCGTTCATGAGAAGGCGTATCCGCGCTTACTAATGCCGCTTCATCTTGAGGCAAAAGAGAAAGAATTTCTTTTGCATGTTCAACGGTGGCTGCAAATATCATGACACCACGGCAGTTTTCTGCATATTCAATAATCTGTGAAACAATATGGGGAGTAATACGTTTTTGTCTTTTTATTTCACGATTAAGATCTTCTTCATTAAATATTCCATTTTGACTTGTTCGGACTTGGCTAAAGTCATATTGCAAAATAGGCATATCTAATCGAGTTGGGGGTACTAGAAAATGATTGCTTATCATATAACGTAAAGGCAATTCATAAATACAATCACGGAAAAAACACTCTTCATCACCTCTAATCATTCCGTGATAATGATATTGATAAATCCAACCCGTAGGTAAACGATAAGGTGTTGCAGTTAATCCCAAGATCCGTAATTTGGGATTAATGGATTGTAATTGTTTAATAACTTGTTGATATTGGCTATCTTTAGACAAACTAATACGATGGCATTCATCGATTATAAGAAGCGAAAACGTATCATTAAATTGTGATAAATTACGCGCAACAGATTGCACGCTACCAAAAACAACTTTTCCGCTACTTTCTTTTTGTTGTAAGCCTGCGGCATAAATATCTGCGGATAGACCATAAGCTTCATATTTGTTATGGTTCTGTTCAACTAATTCTTTTACGTGTGCCAAGACTAAGACACGTCCTCGCGCTCTTTTAGCAAGTTCTGCGATAACTAAACTTTTTCCTGCACCGGTGGGTAAGACTATCACCGCGGGTGTATCGTGTTGACGAAAATAAGAGATTGTCGCGTTAACAGCGTCAAGTTGATAAGGTCTGAGTGTAAATGCCATAACTCTACATAAGAAATCAAACAGGGCGTCAGCGTAGCATTTTTTTATAGATAGCGCGAATAAGGTAAGTGGTGTTTGATAAGTAAAGGATGTAATAATTTATTTATAAATTAATTAGTTGTTTTATTGTTAATATTCATTTTTAATAGATACCTCATATCAGATGGTATTCATCCATTTTTCAGAGAAATTCATGCGATTAGATAAATTTTTATCCCAGCAATTGGGGATTAGCCGTAGCTTGATACTTCGTGAGTTAAGAGCAGGGCTTGTAACAATTGACGGTGAAATGGTAAAAAGCGGTTCCACCAAAATAGCACCAGAACAAGAAGTAGCTTATAACGGCAATGTGTTAACCCAGATTTTAGGGCCTCGTTATTTTATGTTGAATAAGCCTATTGGCTATGTGTGTTCAACAGATGATCCAGTTAATCCAACTATCCTTTATTTTATTGATGAGCCTCTGGCATATAAATTACATGCCGCTGGACGTTTAGATATTGATACAACGGGGCTTGTATTATTGACTGATAATGGTCAGTGGTCACATCGCATTACAGCGCCAAAACATCATTGCGAAAAAACGTATCATGTCACATTGGAAGAGCCAATTGCTGAAGGTGTTGCTGAACAGTTCCAAAAAGGTGTGCAACTGAATGGCGAAAAAGATCTGACTAAACCCGCTAAATTAGAAATTATTACACCTACAGAAGTGAAACTCACAATTAGTGAAGGCAAATATCATCAAGTAAAACGTATGTTTGCTGCTGTGGGTAATCATGTCAGCGCATTACATCGTGAGCGTATTGGGGATATTACATTAGATGAAACTTTAACTGAGGGCGAATATCGTCCATTAACAGAAGAAGAGATCAACAGCATTCACTTACCTCAATAATTATTATCTGTCCTGTCGTCTTTGGGAGTTTATCTGCGTGCAACAGCAACGTTCGTCGTACCTTAGTCTCATTTTAATATTGGGACTTATTTCCATGCTTATGCCATTGGCTATAGATATGTATTTGCCAAGCTTACCTACTATTGCACAAGATTTTGGTGTGCCTAGCGGTAAAGTGCAAATGACATTAAGTATCTATATTTTTGGTTTTGCTATTGGGCAACTCGTTTATGGTCCTATGGCGGATAGTTTGGGACGTAAGCCTGTCATTTTGGGCGGTGTGATTGTTTTTGCTTTTGCCTCTAGTGCATGTGCATTATCTGAATCTATTGATATGCTAATTGGTATGCGTTTTCTCCATGGCTTTGCGGCAGCTGCTGCGAGTGTGGTTATTAATGCATTAATGAGAGATATGTTCTCTAGAGATGATTTCTCTAGAAGTATGTCTTTCGTTGCATTGGTGATGACGATTGCACCTTTATTAGCACCATTACTAGGTGCTTGGGTGATGAATTGGTTTTCATGGCATGCTATTTTTTGGAGTATTGCGATAGCAGCAGTAATTGCGGGTGCATTAATTGCATTTTATATTCCTGAAACCTTACCCAAAGAGCGTCGTCAGCGCTTTAGCCTAAGAGTAACATTTAGCCAATTTATTAGTTTGTTTAGAACTCGTCGTGTTCTTTGTTATATTCTGGCGTCAGGTTTTTCTTTTGCTGGTATGTTCTCATTTCTGAGTGCAGGGCCTTTTGTTTATATTGAATTACACGGTATTCCATTCGATCAATTTGGTTTGTACTTTGGTTTTAATATTATCTTTTTAATTGTCATGACAAGCATAAATGGGCGATATGTTCGCCGATTTGGTGCGTTGAAGATGTTGCGTTTAGGGCTAACCATTCAATGTATTATGGGGATCTTTCTATTATTAGTTGTTGCCCTTAATTTACATTTCTATTATCTCGTTGTGGGAGTAGCGATGTATGTTGGTGGTATTGCAATGATCACATCAAACGCCATGGCTGTTATTCTTGATGATTATCCACATATGGCTGGAACGGTTTCTTCTTTGGCAGGAACTGTACGCTTTGGTGTTGGAGCTTTAGTTGGAACGGCTATTGCTATGTTCCCAGCAAAATCAGAATGGCCAATGGTAAGTGCTATGGCTTTTTGTGTGCTATTTGCTATGGGCTTTATTTTACTTGCGCGCCGTTACAAATAAGAATATCACGCTATAAATAAGAGAAATTTATAGCGTGCTTCTCCTTTTTCTCCTTTACTTCCCCTGAATAGACCACATTTTCCTCTACTGTACTTCATGAATCGTTTCAAATTAGTGTGCTTTTTTGATTTGAATCAATACTCAATGTTGTTGTTTTGTTAAATTAAGTAAAATTTATTTTAATAATCATCTATTATTGTTTTGTTGGTATGAAACATAGTGATAAAAATTGATGAATTGTTTTACTTGAATGCGTAATATTTTATACAATTATTTTATATAGTTGATAAAATGTTAAAAAAATGAAAGAATAATTGAAGAGATTAATCATCGTAGAAATGAATACGTACAAACGCTAAGCTAAATAAATGGTTTGATACGTCTCTTCGTTTTTTTTGTAAAATAATTGTAATAATTGTGTTTTATGATTAGCAAGGTTTTAATATGACGTGTGAGCAAGTCAGTTCAAACTCGTATTGATGATGTATTAAATTAACGTGTTGATGAAACAGGATTGATTTGTGGATAATGTACAACTTTCGGTAGTTCATAAGCTGCCGCTGAGTTATCGGTGGCTAGCAGGTTTTGCAGGTACAAGAGTAGAGATACTGCCTGAAAATGATGCTGGAAAGCAAAATACACTGATTGGCTTAAAATTATTAAGTCATGATGGTATGACACTGGATGAAGCAATACAGAATTTGCGTCAGTATCTGAGTAATCTCCATATTGATAGCGTTGTGATTGAGTGGGATGGCGTGCCATGTCTTTTTTTATGTAGTGATGATGAATGTGCTGCGCTGTGTTGCTTAAAGAATGCAGGTGTTGCCATTGCTGAACCATTTCCAACAGCGTATTCTTATTTATAACATTACCTATTGTTATAAAACTGACGTGATGATTGTGTGATTTACAAAATGACGAAAGAACACAAAAAAGCCTCATTATTTGATAATGAGGCTTTTTATTTGCAATAAGATATAAGGGAATAAATTATCTTAATACACTTTTTGAAAAGTTGTTCTCAGCAAGGGTTGCATCATTGTTTTCTATAACACGTCTTGCCGCATAAAAACGCTTATTCCAGTAAATATTAGACATTTCTGACACTGTCACACCATTGCTGGTGGATGCGTGTACAAATTTATCATTTCCAATATAAATACCAACATGGCGCATAGTGCGGCCTGTTTTAAATAGAACTAAATCACCTGCTTGTAATTTTGATTTGTTAACCTGAGTACCTGAGAATTGTTGGTCTGAGGTTGAGCGAGGTAGTTCTACACCGAATTGGTCAAGGAAGGTTCTTTGTACAAAGGCAGAGCAGTCGATGCCTTTTTTAGTATCTCCGCCTAAGCGATAAGCGACGCCTTTCCAGTCTGCATATTGGTCAAGTATCTTAGATTTTATATCGAGATTCTTCACCAATGATTCAAATTCATCTTGAGATGCTTGGGAAATAGAAGTGCTTGATGATGTATTAAGTGGGGTAGTGCTTGAATTCGCTAAGCGTGAATTTGCGTTCTGTGAGCTACAGGCCGATAGCGTAGCTACAACAATGAACGCCGGTATGAGCTTAAGCATTCTCATATACGGTTTTGTTCTCATTGTGACAGATTTCCCTTACATCCTTACGTGCAGAAGCGCACCTGAATTATTCACCAAATAACCAGAGAATATAGTGTAATTTAACTCTGGCAACCCTATTTCGCGAAAAACGTGCTCTAAAGCACGTAAATATCCACATTAAACAATAAATAATGAGGAAACCAGAAAAGTGTACAGAAATAGGCGTTAAATGGCGAGAGAAATGAGGTTTAATTTACAAAACATTAGATAATAAAGTGCTAATACTTAAAATAGATCTCATTTTGTCATCATAATATCATTTAAATGTCAAAAAATGACCAAAAGAATAAGTGCCATTATGTTTGCACTTATTCTTTTTTAATTAATCAGAGGTATTTTTCTTTTATTTTTTAAATGGAAGATATTTTTCTAATTGTCTGACAATAACATCTGATAATGGTGTGATTAATAACCAACTTGTTGTGATTAGAGTTAAAGAAATAGAACCCACTAATATATCAGAAGCCCAATGTGCACCAGCCATTACTCGTGGTAATGCGAACACAACGGTAATAAGTAGTGCCCATAAGAAAGCGCGGAATGAAAGATAACGTAATATAAAGCTACAAAAGATAAGTAACATTAAGCCATGATCGCCTGGGAAGCTGTCACCAGAGGCATCTTTTGTTGGAATGCCAGTTACAACACCCACTCTATGTGCATCTTGAAAATAAAGTGTTGGGCTGGGTCTTTCTATTGGAATGTTTTGTCCAATTTGATTAATCAGTACAGCGCTGATCACCATCACTAATCCTACAATTATAAGATGGCGTTTACCTTTATAATCTTTTTGACGAAAAGTATTGTAATAAAGTGCGCCCATAGCTAACAAAATGACTAAATCAAATTTTCTATTATTAACGTAAGCCACAAAAGTTGCGAAAAAAGTATCAGGCAAAATATGTTGATTAAAATAATAAAAAATATGAGTGTCTATTGATAGCCAAAATCCATGTTGTGCAGGAAGATACCAAGAGAGGAAAATAATGAGGCCCACTAGGTTAAGTAGAAAAATAGCGACGGCTTTTTGGTAAAAATTAGAAAGTTTCATAGTAATCAAATGACAAATTTCACATGTTTTTGGTGATCTAGATCACAATAAGTTTAAGTTTGATTATAGGACTATAGTCAAAATAAAAAAATATATCTTTGCAATTTATTGCTTAGATAAATGTTATCTATTCGTTTCGTTTTTGTTATCTCTGTTCATTCTTACTTAACTTAAATTTAGAGTGTTTTTTCTTGGTAGTCTTAATTTGAGCGTCTTATAATTTTTTTCTATTCTTTAATTAAAGATAAAAATTAAATAAATAAAGTAACAAGCCGATATTAGTTATGACTTTAATAACATATTGGCTTGTCAGATTTCTACGCCCAATAATCAGAGGAGATTAGTTTTGAAGAAGCTTTATATTGCATCTATGTGCTTGTCTTTATTATTAAGCGCACCTTCATTTGGTAAGGAAAATAAAGTTATAGGCTCCGGAACAATCACTTTTGTTGGTGCGATTGTTGAGGGCAATTGTTTAATGGATACAGATAAAAATACTTTTAAAACAAAGTGTTGGAATGGTAGTGAAATGCAAGAGTCTCAATATAAGTTAGAAAGGAATAAGCAATTCAGCTCGAAATTGATTAACAACAAAGGTTCTATGGATATTAAGTGGATTAATGACAATTTAGCTATAATGAATATTGTTTATAATTAATCGCATAAGATTAGAATAATAACAATAATTGTATTAATTAAATAAAATTTTAATGCTTTTATAAAACAGTTATTAAAGGTACAAATATTTGACTTAAGTTTGATCAACGTTGATTTCTTATTTATAAACATCGAACACTTATATTTGATAGACATCAAATATTCTTCTTATGTCTATATGAATGTCATATTTTATTGCTATGATGAAAATATGTCGGGTGGGTGTGATCCTCATACCTGCTAGCGCAAACAAGAAGTGAGGTCGTTATGAGAAAATATCTGACCGTAGTATGCAGTCTTCTCGTTTCCAGTTCGATATCATTAGCTTGGGCATCTGATCCCATGCAAACAACAGGTCAGATTTATCTGCGGGGTGCGATTGTTGATCCTGCGTGTGAAATGAATTTCACATTAGATAAAGCTGAATACCAGTGTTACAAACACAACAAAGTGTTTACATCTACTCAATCCATTGTTCCTGCTTCTTTTGATAAATCCCAACAAATGATTATTTTGCCTCAAGATATGGGCCAAGCAGAGATCCGTTGGATGGATGATACGCAAAAAAATGGCGTTATTGACGTTCAATACTTTTAAAGCATCAATGGGGTGTAGATAAAAGTAACAAAGATAAACAAGTCAAATAATCGTTTGTCACATTGGGTTTCTTACGATTATCTGACCTATTTAGAGCAACATTAGCAATACGCTAATGAGTAGATGTTTTGACTATTGATTAGTCAGCTCGTCCCATATAGCGACGTTCTGCAATATGGATACGCACTTTATCGCCAGTAGAAAGATACTCAGGAACCTGAATAACTAATCCTGTTGGTAATGTTGCCGGTTTAGTACGCGCACTTGCTGATGCACCTTTAATACCTGGAACAGTTTCAACAATTTCCATATCAACAGTTTGTGGCAGCTCTAATGCTAAAACCTGACCATCCATTGTTAATACTTGCATTCCCGCTAAGCCTTCTTCAGGAATAAACAGTAATTCATCTTCGATTTGATCTTTTTTGAAGGTATAAGGAGTGTAATCTTCGTTGTCCATAAAGATATACTCATCACCATCAATGTAAGAAAAGCTAACAGCACGGCGAGTTAAGTTGATGGTATCAACCATATCATCGCCTTTAAAACGTTCTTCTACTTTTTGGCCTGTACGGATATCGGTAAAACGCATTTTATACAGAGTACTTGCGCCTCGAGCACTTGGTGCTTGAATATCGATATCTTTTACCAGTAATAATTTGTTGTTATAACTAACAGCCATACCACGCTTAATTTCATTGGCTTTTGCCATATAAAACCTTCCATTAAATAACATTGATGATAATGGCGACAAAATTACTCGCAGTGCAGAAACTTGGCAAGTTATTCACGTAATTTTTTTATAAGATTTGATGAAAAAATAAAGCCAGCAATGCTGGCTTTTAGTGAAGTGATTAGCGGTAGATAGGAAGAAGATTAAAGTTTGCTAAAATATGTGCGCTAGCATTGATGATGCCAAACAAAATAACAAATCCAATCATAAACATACCACCTGGAGCCTTAAAGCTTTGACCTTGATGACGTTGGCGACTGGCTTTTGCCATTAAGGCTGGAATAATTGCAGCCCAAATAGTTGCTGCGAGTCCTGCAAATCCAATGGCATATAAGAAACCATCAGGGAAAATAATAGCTAAAATAGTCGGTGGTATAAACGTCACAAGTGCAGATTTAAATCGACCACTTCCTGTATTGGAAAATTTAAAGAAATCCGCTAAGTAATCGAATAATCCTAATGAAACACCTAAGAATGAGCTTGCTAATGCCATATAAGAGAACAAATCTAGTAACAGTGATACAGTCGCATTGGCAGTTGTTGAACGCATTTGTGCTAATAAATTACCAATATTCCCACCATCAGCAATGACTTGCTTGAATCCTTCACGAGGAATATTACCTTGTACAACAAACTGCCATAAAATATAAATTGCCAGTGAAATCAGTGTACCAATCAACAAGCTTTTCATGACGGCTTTGCCATCTTTACGGTAATACGTTACTAAGCCTGGAATATTGCCATGATAACCAAATGAGGTCAGTAAGTAAGGGAGTGCAGCTAAAGCATAAGGCAAGTAACTCGCATTACTTTCATTTGTATTAAATAACACAGGCATTTTTACTTCTGTAAATAATCCACCAATGGCTAATACAAACGCAATTACCATACCGCCAATTAAAATGGTGCTTAATCTATCCACTGCACGTGTTGATAACCAAACAAAGAAAGCAACAATTAATGCAAAGACTAAGCCCGCAATAGCTTGCGATACACTGATGATGCCTGCAAAATTTTGTACGATAATGGAGCTACCCGCAGAAATATAAGCGTAAGTTAAAATATAAAGCACAAACGCAATGGAAAGCCCATTAATAGTGCTCCAGCCTTTTCCTAATAGATCTTTGGTGATGGTGTGAAAACTTGAACCTAGAGGATAATGAAGATTCACTTCTAAGATCATTAATCCCGACATAAATAGGCAAAACCAAGTATAAATTAACAAAAAAATAGACCCGGTAAACCAGACACCGGAAGTCACAATCGGAATGGAAAACATGCCAGCACCGACAGCGGTGCCTGCAATGATCATTGCGCCACCAAGTATGGATGGACGCTTTGTTATTGATGTGACTTCTGACATAAGATGTCCTTATTAAATTGACTCAACGTACTAGCTTGATGGTGTAAAGAATACACGTTTGTATTCAGAGTGTAAATAGAGGTTATTGTGCTTTATAAAAGAAAAAAGTGAGTAAAAATAATACAGTAGAAGGAGGCGATCATATAAATCAATAGATTAGTGTAAGCATTATCAGAAATGATAAAGAAATTGAGAGTTAAATAAGTGTTTTTTTAAGCAAGATTAAACGTTGAAACCATTATTCTGAACAAAAATTATTCAGAATAATGAGGGTGATAGGAGAAAATTAGCCTTGGTAAAATTGTTTATTTTTCCATAATGTAATGGAATTACGGCTGGCTTCAAAATGAGGTTCAGGTAAATCATTCGGAGAACACCAGCGGATCTCAGAACATTTGTCTGGCTCCATTAATTTGGGCTCATCGCCTTGGTATTGTGCAATCATGCAAATAGAAACTGTGTGTTTGCCTTCTAATTGGTAAGTTTCTAAGTTATTACTAATACCAATTACTTTAGGTGATGTAATAGTAATGCCAATTTCTTCTTTTATTTCGCGAATGGCACATTGTTCAAAAGTTTCACCATCATCGACATGACCACCAAAAATTGACCAATAAGGTGCGTGTGTGCCACAGCGTTTTCCTAATAACACTTCACCTTTTTCATTTACAATAATCACGCCAACACCGACCACAACTGACATTCTAGGCTCCTTATTTTTTATATAGTTATTGATAACGGATAGCTAAGTCATTTTTTATGAGCGTTATTGTCCTTGGCGAAGAGTAAGAGTCAAGGAGAACTGATGCAATTTCACTGAATTAAAGGTTAATTAGTGCTATATATAGCCCCTAAATATTCATAATAAAAACGATTGGAGAGTAAAGACATGAGTCGCCGTGTCGCTACGATCACTTTAAATCCTGCCTATGATCTTGTTGGTGCTTGTTCAGCGATTGACGTAGGTGGTGTTAATTTAGTCCGAACAGCTGGACTTAATCCCGCAGGGAAAGGTAATAATGTCGCGAAAGTCTTGCGTGATTTGGGGATAGATATTACCGTCAGCGGATTTATGGGACGCGAAAATCAAGAAGAGTTTCAGCATTTTTTTAGTGAAAATGGGATGGCTAACCGTTTTTATCTGGTATCTGGCCGTACACGTATTAATGTGAAATTGACGGAAGGAAAAGGGCAGGTTACTGATTTTAATTTTTCAGGGTTTACAGTATCACCACAAGATTGGCAACGCTTTGCAGTAGACTCACTTAATTGGCTGGGGCATTTTGATATGGTGGTTGTTAGTGGCAGCCTACCGAATGGTGTTGATCCTGAAGCTTTTACACAGTGGATGATTAAATTAAGGCAGTTGTGCCCTTGTATTATTTTTGATAGTAGTCGTGATGCATTAGTGGCGGGATTAAAAGCCGCACCTTGGTTAATAAAACCGAATCATAGGGAGTTAGAAGCCTGGGTTGGACATTCACTGACTGAAATGACAGATATTATTAAAGCAGCGCATCAATTGAGGGATAAGGGCATTGCACATGTTGTTATTTCATTAGGAGAAAGGGGGGCATTATGGGTAAATGCTTCAGGTGCTTGGCTAGCTAAACCACCGTATTGTGATGTCGTAAGCACTGTGGGAGCTGGTGATTCTATGGTTGCGGGATTAGTTTACGGTTTATTGATGAGCCAAACTAGTGAACATACGCTACGTTTAGCAACGGCCATCTCTGCGTTATCTGTGAGTCAGCCTGATGTTGGAATTAAAGATAGAAGTCAACTTGCTCAGATGATGACTAAAATTGAGTTAACACCAATTAAATAATGCTCTTTGCGGTTTATTTTGAGATAAACCGCAAAGAATACCAAATTTAGGTTTGTTGTGATTTTAACCAGGCAATTTCATCAGGCCAAATATCAGGATTAATTGTTTCTAAAATTAGTGGAATACCATCAAAACGCTTATCCTGCATAATATAGCTAAAAGGTACTTTACCAATATTACCTTCGCCTAAGCTATGGTGACGGTCAACTCGACTTGCTAGTTCACTTTTAGCATCATTTAAGTGCATCGCTTTTAAGTATTGAAAGCCGACGATTTTTTCAAATTCTGCAAAGGTTTTTTCACACTCTTCATGGGTTCTTAAATCATAACCAGCAGCGAAGGTGTGACAAGTATCAATACAAACACCAACGCGAGATTTATCTTCAACACCGTCAATAATCGCCGCAAGATGTTCGAAACGATAACCCAAATTAGTGCCTTGGCCAGCTGTATTTTCAATAACAGCAGTAACATTTTTTGTTTTTTCTAAAGTGATGTTGATTGACTGAGCTATTTTTTGTAAGCACTTATCAACATCAATTTTATTTAAGTGGCTACCAGGATGAAAATTAAGTAATTCAATGCCAAGTTGTTCGCAACGTTGCATTTCATCTAGAAATGCGTCTCTTGATTTTTCAAGCGCTTCTTCTTCAGGATGGCCTAAATTAATTAGATAACTGTCATGGGGTAAAATTTGAGAAGGGCCATAACCATAAAGTTCACAGTTCTTTTTAAATTTATCAATGACTTCTGTGGATAATGGTGCGGCTTTCCACTGGCGCTGGTTTTTAGTAAAAAGAGCAAACGCAGTGGCTTTGATTTCATGTGCGCGTAATACCGCCTGATCAACACCACCAGCAGCACTGACATGTGCGCCAACAAATTTCATTATTTCTCTCCTTAGATTTATTTTACACCATGATAACAAACATACAGCATATAACATAATATTGAGGTGATAAAAGCAAAAAAGCGCAACTAAGAATAGTTGCGCAATAATGAAAAGAACTTCTCAAGGCGAAATTTTAAAGGGGATGAATTTTTATCGATATTCCTATTAAGACATCAACACAGTTTGAATAAAGATATTAATTATCACACCACCAAGGGTTAACCAGAAGAATAAGAATAAAGCTAACAATAACGGTTTGACGCCTGCTTGTCGGATAGCGCTAATATGTGTTGTTAAACCTAATGCCACCATTGCCATTGCTAATAGAATGGTATCGATAGTAACAATGTAACTAACAATAGACGCTGGAATTAAATTTAAAGAGTTAAAGCCAGCCATTAAAATAAAAAATACGGCAAACCAAGGAATAGTGATTGGGCTTTTTTCAGCTACTTGTGCGCCATTGTTTGCCTTGCTTTTCTTTTTACTTAAATAAGTTGAAAGAATAATTAAGAATGGTGCCAACATCATTACGCGGATCATTTTACTAATAACGGCTGCATTTTCAGCGTCAGGGCTAATTGAGTGTCCTACGGCAACGACTTGAGCTACTTCATGGATGGTTGAACCTGAAAAAATACCAAAGGTTTCTTCTGTAAATGGTAACCAGCCAGCAAATGCATTTAAGTGATAGAACCAAGGATAAAGGAAAATACCAATAGTCCCAAAAATCACAACAGTAGATACCGCAACAGCTACTTGGCTTGCTTGTGCTTTAACAACCGGCTCTGTCGCCATAACAGCCGCCGCACCACAAATACTGCTACCCGCACCAATTAAGATCACTGTTTGTTCATCTAAGCCGAAATATTTTCGACCAATCCACATTGCAATAAGAAACGTCGATGTCAGCATAATTGCATCTATAATTAAACCCGTTGCACCCACATCGGCAATTTGCTGAAACGTCAGTCTGAAACCATACAAAATAATACCGGTGCGTAATAAATAGTGTTTGGCGAATTTGACACCGTCATCACTATAAGGTTTTGCAACAGGATAAAGCGTATTACCAATAATAATGCCGAATAAGATCGCCAGCGTTAATGCGCCTAACCCCATACTAGAAAACCAAGGAATATCACCAATATAAATAGCAAGCGCAGTTAATACACCTGTTAGTAATAAACCAGGAAGCCAGCGATAGACTGGAGTAAAACATTTTTTCGCCAATGTAATAGGTTGACTTTGCTCTGACATAGAAAAACCTTGCTTATATGAATTTTGCATAAGCATATAACAATCAATCTTATTTATTAAACTCATTATTTTTATAATAATAACCAGTAAAAGTAATATATGTGTATTTTCTTAAATGTACTTGGTATGTTACTGCTTTGTGGATAGTATGTTATTACAATGATGGCTCAAAGGTGGAATGGACATGCGAATTACGTTGCGGCAACTGGAAGTCTTTACTGAAGTTCTCAAAAGTGGTTCTACAACGCAAGCATCACAACAGCTTGCTCTATCTCAATCTGCTGTCAGTGCTTCTTTAACTGATCTAGAAAGCCAATTAGGGGTACAGCTTTTTGATAGGGTGGGAAAACGCCTTGTTACGAATGAACATGGTCGATTACTTTATCCCAGAGCATTATCTTTACTTGAACGTGCAATCGAAGTTGAACAACTATTTCAAGCAGGAAATGGTGCCTTACGTATTGCTGCAAGTACCACAATAGGTAATTACATTCTTCCAAAAATGCTGGGTAATTTTCATCGTAATTATCCTGATATTCCATTAGAAATGAGCATTGGTAATACAGAAGAAGTCGTTAAACTCGTGAGTGAATTCAGGGTTGATTTGGGATTAATTGAAGGTGCTTGTCAAAGTTCTGAGTTAATTAGTCAAAAATGGCTCCTAGATGAAATGGTTATTTTTTGCTCACCAGAGCATCCTTTAGCTAAAGCAGCAAAAGTAACTTTAGCTGATTTACAATCAGCACCTTGGATCTTACGAGAAAATGGTTCAGGGACTCGAGATGTTCTTAATCATCTTCTTTTTGCCTCTTTACCAGGCTATCGCATTGAAATGGAATTGGGTAATTCAGAAGCGATAAAACACGCAGTTATGTATGAAATGGGTATCAGTTGTTTATCTCGTCGAGTTATTGAGGAACAGATTAATAACGGTTCATTAAAAGAGATAAAAGTAGAAGGATTGGCATTACAACGTACCTTATATCTGGTTTATCATCGCCAAAAACATGTCTCTGATGCACTGAAAAAATTGCTGACATATTGTAATGCTGAACACTTAATCGGCAATTTTTCATAAATTGCTAATAATTGACGCCCGATTATGAAGGTATCTTATAATCATGGATCCTTGCTATTCACGAACGACAGATTTGCTACAATCCTCGTCAGAAAAGTGAATATAAAAGTGGAATGTTATGTCAGAACAACAAAAAAATACTGCTAAGTCGGGCGCAGTACAGCAGACTTTGCGCCGAGAATTAAAGGCGCGACATTTAGCGATGATCGCTATTGGTGGTTCAATTGGTACAGGACTTTTTGTCGCATCGGGGGCTACTGTTGCTCAAGCAGGGCCAGGTGGGGCATTACTCTCTTATGCTTTAATTGGGCTGATGGTCTATTTTCTAATGACAAGCCTTGGTGAGTTAGCCGCATTTATGCCCGTATCCGGCTCTTTCTCAACTTACGGTTCTAAGTATGTAGAAGAAGGCTTTGGTTTCGCATTAGGTTGGAACTATTGGTACAACTGGGCAGTTACTATTGCTGTTGACCTTGTTGCTGCACAATTAGTGATGCTCTATTGGTTCCCTGATGTTGATGGTTGGATCTGGAGTGCTCTATTCCTTTGCGTTATATTCTTGCTTAACTATATCTCTGTAAAAGGATTTGGTGAGGCTGAATATTGGTTCTCTTTGATCAAAGTTTCCACTGTGATTATCTTTATTATTGTGGGTATTGCGATGATCACTGGTATTATGAAAGGGGCTGAAAACGCAGGCTGGCATAACTGGGAAATTGGAGATGCACCTTTTGCAGGTGGATTTGCAGCTATGATTGGTGTCGCAATGATTGTTGGTTTCTCATTCCAAGGTACAGAATTAATTGGTATCGCGGCGGGAGAATCTAAAGATCCAGCTAAAAATATTCCAAAGGCTGTGCGTAAAGTTTTCTGGCGTATTTTGCTGTTCTATATCTTTGCTATTCTAATTATTAGCTTAATTATTCCTTATACTGATCCAAGTTTATTACGTAATGATGTTGGCGATATCAGCGTTAGCCCATTCACGTTAGTCTTTAAAAATGCTGGATTACTGTCTGCAGCAGCAATTATGAATGCTGTCATTTTAACGGCGGTTCTTTCTGCGGGTAACTCAGGCATGTATGCCTCAACTCGGATGCTATTTACACTGGCAAGAGAAGGCAAAGCACCAAAATGTTTTGGCAAATTGTCTAAAAATGGTGTGCCACGTAATGCACTTTATGCAACAACTGTTGTTGCGGGCCTGTGTTTCTTAAGCTCAATGTATGGAAACCAAACTGTCTACTTGTGGTTATTAAACACGTCAGGAATGACGGGTTTTATTGCATGGTTAGGCATTGCAATTAGTCATTACCGTTTCCGTAAAGGTTATGTAGCACAAGGGCGTGATTTAAATGATTTACCTTATCGCTCTGGTTTCTTCCCAATTGGTCCAATTTTTGCCTTTGTACTGTGTCTAATTATTACATTAGGTCAAAATTACCAAGCGTTTTTGGAAGATACAATTGATTGGTATGGTGCTATTGCAACGTATATTGGTATCCCATTATTTTTGTTAATCTGGTTTACTTATAAAATTGTGAAGAAAACTCGTTTTATTCGTTATAACGAAATGGAATTTCCAACACATATTGCGAATAAAAAATAACCGATAATTCAGTATATTGAGACGCCCGCTTTGTGATCTAAATCACATTAAAGCGGGCGTTTTTTTATTTTCCAATCTAATCATTATAAAAAATATACAAAAGCTTCAATTATATTAGCAATCGTATTGATAATTATTATTATTTGCTTTATTGTTAGCGCGTATTTAATTTGTGAACTAATAAAATAACAGCGCTATTGATTGTAAATATTATGCTAAATGTAATGAGCCTGATAATAATTAGTCCTCTTATCTCTCAGTATTACAGATCAATAGCCTATCGCATTGTAATAATTTACACAGCGAATATGTTTCACCGTATAATAATTTAGCGACTCATTTCTTTGTTAGATAAATTGTCCCAGATTGATAATTTGCTTCATAGCAATAAAAAGCATCTGATGAGTTGTACGGTATGCTTTTGCCAACGTAAACGCAGGTAAGAGCAGAAGAACGTAAAAAAGACTAGGTACAACAATTGATATGAGCATTATGTCAGAGCGACTTACCGCAGAAGAACAAGCAAAAAGCACATCCGATAATGTAAAAGTACATTATCGGAAAATGATGAGTAAGCGCATGTTATGGTTAGGTGTGATTGTTTTAATTATTTGTGGTTCGGTGGTGTTAGATTTCACCATGGGGCCTTCAGGTTTATCACTAGATAAATTATTAACAACACTGTTTCAGCCTGAGCTTGTTGATGCAGGTTCAAGAGTGATTGTATGGGATATTCGCTTACCTTATGCCTTAATGGCGGTGGTGGTAGGTATGTCGTTAGGGTTAGCTGGTGCAGAAATGCAGACTATTTTAAATAACCCTTTAGCAAGCCCATTTACATTAGGTTTATCAAATGCGGCATCATTTGGTGCGGCATTAGCTATTGTGCTCGGTATTGGTATTCCCGGAATTCCTGATCAATGGTTTATTTCAGCCAATGCATTTCTTTTTGCGTTGTTATCAGCCTTGTTATTGGATGGAATTACACGTTGGACTCGTGTTCCGACATCTGGTGTTGTACTTTTTGGTATTGCCATGGTGTTTACTTTCAACGCATTGGTTTCAATGATGCAATTTATTGCGACAGAAGACACTCTTCAAGGACTTGTTTTCTGGACAATGGGAAGTTTAGCGCGTGCAACATGGGTAAAACTTGGTGTTATGGCTGGGGCTTTTGCTGTCATTATGGTGATTTCATGGCTAAGTTCATGGAAACTAACCGCATTGCGATTAGGTGAAGACAGGGCGATTAGCTTTGGTATTGATGTAAAACGCTTAAGATTAGGCTCATTGTTACGGATCAGTATTTTAACGGCACTGGCTGTTGCTTTTGTTGGACCTATTGCTTTTATTGGGTTAGTTGCACCTCATATTGCCCGTATGATGTTTGGTGAAGATCATCGTTTCTATTTACCAGCAAGCGCATTAATCGGTGCTTTAGTTTTATCATTGGCGTCGATTGCATCTAAAAATTTAATACCTGGTGTTATTATTCCTGTTGGTATCGTGACATCGCTGGTGGGTGTGCCATTTTTCCTCAGCATGATTTTACGTCATAGAGGGAATATCTAATGATTGAAGGATTAAAAATTCAAGATTTTAGCGCTGGCTATGCTAAACACCTCATCATTAAGGCACTTGATGTTGAGCCATTACCTAAAGGAAAGGTTACCGTACTATTGGGGCCAAATGGGAGTGGAAAATCAACATTATTAAGAGCATTAGCTGGATTAAATAAATCATCAGGTGTTGTCAGTTTAGATGGAAATGATCTAGCTTCGATGAATTTCGCACAACGAGCTCAAAATGTCGTCTATTTACCACAAACATTGCCAGCAGGTGTTCATTTACATGTTTTAGAATCCATTATTGTGGCGCAGCGTGCTTCCGGTGGATTACATAATGAACATAGTGAAGCTCAGGTAATGCACCTATTACGTCAATTAGGTATTGAGCATTTAGCGTTACGTTATTTAGATGAGTTGTCGGGTGGCCAAAAACAATTAGTTGGGCTTGCACAATCATTGATTAGACAACCCTCTTTATTATTATTAGACGAGCCGTTGAGCGCATTAGATCTTAATTACCAATATCATGTAATGGATTTAGTCGCTAAAGAGACACACCGTAGAAATATTATTACTGTTGTTGTTGTCCACGATATTAATATCGCCTTACGACATGGCGAACATGTATTAATGTTAAAACAAGGGCAATTAATTGCGCAAGGTGCGCCAGATAAAGTTATTACAGCACAAAGCCTTGCTGATGTTTACGGTGTTCAAGGTAGATTGGAATATTGTTCACAAGGAATACCTCAAATTATTATTGATGGTTTAGTGGATAAAATATAGAGAAGCAAAAGAGAAAAGAAATAAATATAGGGATGCAGTAAATAGGGATATAAAAATAATATTAAAATAACCAAGGGTAATTAAATTATTACCCTAATTTCTGAGCAATTGTCGATCTGTCCATCTATATAAAACGTAAAGAATATATATTCTTGGAGAATCGGGAATGGTAGTGTTAAATAAAAATAAAATCGCGCTTAGTGTTGTTGCTGCAATTGCATCTAGTTTTGTTATGACTGCAACAGCTGAAAATGTAGAAAAACTACTTGTTACAACTGCTTCTGGGTTTAAACAAACCGTTGAAGATGCGCCTGCATCGGTTTCTGTTGTTACTCGTGAACAATTAGAAACTAAGTCTTATCGTGATGTAACTGATGCGCTAAAAGATGTTCCTGGCGTATTAGTGACAGGCGGTGGAAGTAGTTCTGATATCAGTATTCGTGGTATGGATGCAAAATATACCATGATCTTGGTTGATGGTAAGCGTATTGCCTCGCGTGAAACGCGTCCTAATAGTGATAACTCGGGTATTGAACAAGGTTGGTTACCGCCTTTACCTGCCATTGAACGTATTGAAATTGTACGTGGCTCAATGTCTTCTTTATATGGTTCAGATGCAATGGGTGGGGTTATCAATATTATCACTCGTAAAGCGCAAAAAGAGTGGAACTTTAGCTTACGTGCAGATACCACATTAACTGAACGTAAAAACGAAGGTAATACGGGACAAGGCAGTTTCTATGCTGCAGGACCATTAGTTGAAAATCTTTTAGGTTTAAAAGTTCAAGGCCAATATTCACATCGTGGTGAAGATAAACGCGTTGATGGTTATAATCGCCAAATTATGTCAAGTGGTGGTGGTACATTAAGTTGGACACCAGATGAGCAAAATACGATTGATTTTGAATTTAAAAAAGATAATCAGCATCGTGATTACCGCAAAGGTTATTCTGATACTGCTGATGGTTTTTCTAAGTACGAATTAACCCATTATGCATTAACTCATGATGGTGTTTATGATTTTGGTACCATGAATACTTATGTTCAGCGTGATGAAAACCGAAATCCATCTCGCAAAATGGATTATGACGATACAGTTGTGCGTAACCAAACTGTCTTTGCTTTAGGGGATCATACTTTAAGTGTAGGGGGGCAATACCGCTATGAAGAACTTAAAGATGATGGTAATAAGATAGATGGTGGTAATAAATTAGATCGCTATAGTTGGGCACTATTTGCTGAAAATGAATGGGCAATGACCAACGATTTCGCTTTAACTGGCGGTCTACGTATGGATAAAGACGAAAACTACGGTACTCACTGGACACCACGAGTTTATGGCGTATGGCATATGGCTGATGAATGGACGTTAAAAGGTGGAGTCTCTACCGGTTATCGTTCACCTGATTTACGCCAAGCAACGAAAACTTGGGGACAAGCAACGGGTGGTCGTAATGGTAATGGGGTGATTTATGGTAACCCAGATTTGAAACCAGAAAAATCAGTTACGGAAGAAATCAGTCTGATCTGGGATAATAGAGAAAATTTATCTGCAAGTGTAACTGTTTATAATACTGAATTTAAAGATAAGATCACAGAAGTCCGTCGTTGTGATAGCACAGTAGATAAAAATGGCAATAAAAAGAATGTCAATTTACGTGACTGTAATAGACCTGAAGATGGTTTAAGTAACGGCAAAGAATACGATTTTGTTAGTGATAGAATAAACGTTGGTAAAGCCAATATGCGTGGTGTTGAGGTTACGGGAAACTGGATTATTTCACCAGAATGGAATATTGCTGCTAACTATACCTTTACAGATACTGAGCAAAAAAGCGGTGATTTTAAAGGTAAGCCTTTAAATAAACAGCCTCGCCATATGGCTAATGCGACCCTAAATTGGGAAACCACGCCAGAAATGGAAACATGGGCGCGTATTAACTTCCGTGGTAAAACATCGGATTATTTATCACGCACCAGTATGGCAAATGGTACACCATCTTATGCATTTGTTGATGTTGGTACTAGCTACAGCTTAACCAAACAATTAAATGTAATTGGTGGTGTTTATAACGTATTTGACCGTCGTATTGAACGTGATAACTTTGGTTCAACCTTAGAAGGTCGTCGTTACAATATTGGTCTGAACTACAACTTCTAATTAATTACCCTCGGTTTGTGTCATTAAGACTCCACTTGTGGAGTCTTTTTTTATGATTCATTTCTTTTTATTTGTTCAAAATTAGTACTGGAAAATTTAAATATTGAGGTTTATATTTAGCTCATAAATCATCTTATCAATCGCTTTATTCTGACTACTAGATTGTTATTTCTACGTATTATTTATCGTTTTTTCCTTAATTTGTTTAACTACATTTTTATTGTGCGAAATAAGCCTATAAAAAACAGGTGTTTTTTATTAAAAAAATGTTTTTTTGAAAAATAGAAATGGTTTTTAACAAAAATATAGCATTAATCTTATTAATGTATTTTAAATGCTTTATTTTGATGGTTTGATATTGACAGTAATTCTAAATTATCTATTAGTCTTTATTTATCAAATGGTTGATGGGTTATTTTTTTAATTTTAATTCTATCTTCCTAAATGTTTACATCTTAGTGTTTGTGATAAAATCACAATAATTGTTAATTAAATGTGGCGTTATATGTTGACTTAGTTTGCGAATTGAAAAGATCGTAAAAAAAGAGGGCTTTTTGATGAAAATGTATTGCTATTTAAGTCTGAGACGTGCAAAATGCGCCCACTAAAAATATGACTGATGCGTTTAAAGTGCATCGGTTTTTTTTTGCATTTTTACTTATTACTACACCAAGAGGTCAGATTCATTTGAGTCTGAATAGATAACATAATTTGATTAGCAGCCAGCCCCTTAGAGAAAGGGTTGTCATGATAGAGGAATGCTAATATGGTACAATTATTCTCTTTCGCAGTCGGGCCAAACGGCACCTGCGGTAATGATGACTACGGAGCACGGCGTCTCCTGAACACATACACATCCTTAAAAACTTCATTCTATTCTGTTTATAGGCAGATGCGAAGTCTTCCCAGTAACTGTCGGTTGAGTTTATTGAATACTCAAACCGAAGTTATGGGAGGGTTCGCGAATGTCAGATAACGTCATCTCCTCTATCGGCACTAACCAAACCGGTGCTAACAATCGAGTTCAACTACGTAAAACCTTGACACTAATGCAGGTAGTCATGATGGGGCTTGCTTTTTTACAGCCTATGACTATTTTCGATACATTTGGTATCGTTTCTGGCATTACCAATGGCCACGTAGCAACATCGTATGCAATTGCTTTAATTGCAATTTTATTTACCGCAGTAAGTTATGGAAAATTAGTTAAGCGCTTTCCATCAGCTGGCTCGGCGTATACTTATGCTCAGAAATCCATGAGTCCTTATGTGGGCTTTATGGTGGGTTGGTCATCTTTACTCGACTATTTATTTATGCCAATGATCAACATTTTATTGGCGAAAATCTATTTACAAGCAATATTCCCGGGCGTTGAACCGTGGATCTTTGTATTTGGTTTAGTGGCCTTAATGACGTTCTTTAACCTACGTGGTATTAACGTTGTTGCTAACTTAAATACAGCAATTGTTATTGTGCAAGTTGCAGTAATGGTTGTGTTTGTAGGGTTACTTATTCACGGCGTATATAATGGAGAAGGTGCAGGGGAGTTATGGACCTTTAGACCATTTGCGTCTGTTGATGCGCAAGTCATACCTATGATAACCGGAGCAACAATACTCTGCTTCTCATTCTTAGGTTTTGACGGTATCAGTACATTGTCAGAAGAGACGCCAAATGCAGGTAAAGTTATCCCTAAAGCGATTTTCTTAACAGCGCTGATTGGTGGGATTATCTTTATTGCGGTTTCTTACTTTTTACAACTGTATTTCCCAGATATTTCACGATTCAAAAATCCAGAAGAATCACAACCAGAAATAATGCTGTATGTTGCAGGTGCTTTATTCCAGTCCATTATTTTAGTGTTCTCTTGCGTAACAGTATTAGCGTCTGGTATGGCGGCTCATGCTGGTGTTGCTCGTTTACTTTATGTAATGGGACGTGATGGGGTATTCCCAGAGAAGACTTTTGGCTATGTACACCCTAAATGGCGTACTCCTGCATTTAACGTATTATTAGTGGGTTTCTTAGCCTTAGGCGCAGTGTTCTTCGATTTAGTAACTGCAACGGCATTAATTAACTTTGGTGCGTTGGTTGCGTTTACTTTCGTGAACTTGTCTGTAATTTCACAGTTCTATATTCGTGAGCGCCGTAATAAAGGAATAATGGATCACATTAATTACCTGATATTACCTATTATTGGAGCAGCGACAATGGGTGTCTTGTGGATAAACCTTGAACCTGGTTCTATGGAATTAGGCCTTGTTTGGGGCGCTATTGGTATACTTTATATGGTGTGGATCACGCGTCGTTTCCGTCGTCCAATGCCGCAGATGCCAGAAAAGTAATATTCTAAGAATTGTCATAATGATAAATAAAATGGCCTCAGAAATGAGGCCATTTTTTTGTATTGAATAAATAGTATTAGAATTAAACAGGATAATAAATAACCAATTAATTGATTTATATACAATAAAATTAAGGGGATTTACTTATTCAAATAAAAAAATTAAAAATAATTTTATGTGGGAGTTAAGTTTATTCTTAAGTATTTATAATTAGGTGTATTCACCTATTTAAATAATTTTTCATATTGGTTTGAATATGTCTATATATATGAAAAATAAACTTTATATATATAAAAATATATATTTTTATTTTTTTAGTATTATATTGATGCTCAATTAAAGATTAGTTAAATATTCTAAAAATAAAGAAAACACTTTATAAATAAAGTGTTTTAAATAATTATCATTATGCAATTTTAACTCACTTTATGAGTAAACTTTGATTGCTGTGCTACTCTTTAATTAGGATTAGAAAATATATTTTCTTAATTCACATCTAATTAAGATGATTAAGAAATAATACTAATTCCAATAGGCGATTTATTTAAAAAACGAAAGGTAACAATATGTCTTTAATTAAGAAAGTTGCTCCGTTTATCGTGTTGTCTGGATTTATGGTTGCAGGTAATGCTTTTGCTGCAACACAGGGTACAACTGTGTCATTCGAAGCATTAATTCGTGCCGCAAGTTGTGATGTTTCTTCAACAACAGAAGGTTCTAGAATTGATTGGGGTACCTTCACAAGTGATGAAGTGACTGGTAAAAACGTCGGTGATCAATTAGGAGATAACAAGACGTTTAATTTAGAGCTTTCTAATTGTACAGCAGCATTAGCAGCTGATGGAACAATCAATCTTTATGCTCGTGGTAATAAATCAAACTTTGATTCTGAAATGTTTGCTAACGCAACAGCAGCTTCTTTAGCTGTAAAATTGTTAGCAACAGCAAGTAATACTTTAGTTAAACCAAATGTTGAAACAGGTCTGGTATTAGGACAAGAGATCATTAAAGACGGTACTGGTCGTATTCCGATGACTGCTGGTCTGTATTTAACAAATGGTGCAGTAACAAGTGATGAATTAAAAGTACCAGTTACTTTTACTGTTGCTTATAACTAATATTACTTAATTTTTAGAGGCTCTATCTAATAGAGCCTCTCATTAAAGAAGAAATATAATGATTAAAAATACAAATAGAATAAGAAAATTTTTTGTTATTTTACTAATGATTATATCACCACTTGCTTATTCCAAAGGTGTGGGTTTAAACGCTACACGAATTATTTATCCTGAAGGTGAGAATAGTGTAGGTGTTATCGTTCGTAATGAAGAACCAAAAATAAATTATTTGGTACAAGCCTATATTTCCTCTGATGAAAACCCAATTGTATTTCAAGTCACTCCACCTCTTTTTAGAATTAATAATTTATCAAGACATGAAGTAAAAATTTATGCCATGAGTAATTCTTTACCGAAAGATAGAGAAAGTATTTTTTATTTTCATGCAAAGATGATCCCTGGACAAAACAATAATTCTGACACAGCGGGCTTAAGTGTTGGATTTGATAATGTCATAAAGCTTTTCTACCGACCTAAAAACTTACCGATGACATCAGAGGATGCGCAAAAGAAATTAGGATTTAGTGTGGAAGGAAAACAATTAAAAGTAGTCAATAATTCCCCTTATTACATCAATTTTGCTGGGTTCTCTGTCAACAATATAAAGCTAGATGTTAGTTTGGCCAATAACAATGCCATGATCGCGCCTTATAGTTCGATAAAGTATGCCTTACCTACAGGTGTAACTAAAGGAAGTGTTCAATGGCGTACAATAGATGATTTAGGTGGATTTAATGAACATAAAGCCACATTTTAAACCAATTGTATTGGGCGCATTATTAACTTGTATCTCTTTTTATGGATATAGTGCTGTTGATGACTCTGCGGTTGTAATAGTAAAAGGCTCAGTAACAAAAGGAACGTGTGCTTTTACTTTATCAGACCAAGCGGTGAAATTTTCTCAATCAACATTAATGCAAAATGTTGATGAAATAGGTGTAAAAAAGGAAAACAAAATACCTTTTTCAGTTAATTATCTTTGCCAAGATTATGTTGATGAAACTCCTGATATGGAAGTTATTATAAAAGCGGGATCAGGAACACAAATTGCAAATAACAAAATATCGCCGGTGAATAATCCAACTAATGCGAGTTTTGCTCTATACGATTGTAAAGGTGAGCATTGTTCTTTAGTTAATTTTAATGCTGGAACAAGTTCTGTTTATATTACAACTGGAAATGGTAATAAAAATAAAGATTTTGAAGTCGAGCTCGTTAAGAAAGACAGTTCAGCGGTTAATCCCGGTACGCTAAAAGCAATATTAGCATTAACACTTATACAACCTTGAGAAAGTAAATATGAATATATTTCTATTGAAAAGGAGTTTGTTAAGTTTATTTATTACACCAGCACTATTTATTAGTTTTAGTGCTCAAAGTATTGAATTTGACTTTAAAGTGACCATTGATAAACAGACCTGTAAGCTCTCAGTTTCAGGAACAAGTAACAATGAAGTTGATTTTGGCAGTATTCAGTCGAATAAAATTAAAAATAATCTTATAGAACCTATTCCGATAAAGGTATTGCTGAGTGATTGTAAAACAAATGACTTTTTTGATACTTATGTGACAATGAAGGCAAAAAGCACTTTAAATACAATTACTTTTAATGATGATCTCAATAAAAGTTTTGGTATCAGAGTATCTAGTAAAAATAATGTTGCTCAATCTAATACTAATGCGGATTTTTTTAAATCTGAAGATACGGTTTGGAATAACATAAGTAAAGATAAATTAGAAAAAACACTTTATACCTATGTCAAATGCAAAGATCCCACAGTTTGTGATCCCGAACCTGGAGAGTTTTCAGCAACGCTAACTTTTTCGTATATCGTTGATTAAGATATTATATGAATAATTTTATTATAAAAGTTTCCATTATTTTAATATTAGCTTTTAGTTATTTTAATGCTAACGCTCAAGGGGTTAGTTTAGGCAAAACACGCGTTATTTTTTCTGAAGGTAGTTCAAGTGAAAGTGTATATATTTCTAATGATGATAATCAACCTTATTTAATACAAGCTGGCGTTACTGAAAAAATTGATGGAAATTTGTCATCTAATTTTATCGTTACTCCTCCTGTATTTCGTTTAGAAAACAAGAGCATATCATCTTTACGTATTTTATTAAAAGATACTCAATATTTACCTAATGACAAAGAATCACTCTTTTATTTGAATACAAAAATTATACCCTCTACTAAACGGCCTAATGAAAGTGAATCACAGGAATCAAAATTAGTATTAATAACTAATTTTGTGATTAAAGTAATTTATCGACCTGAAAATATAGCAAGGCCTTCAGAACAAGATTACAAAAAAATTTTTATTAAAGAACAGGAAGGAAAATGGTTTTTAGATAACCCAACTCAATATTATATGACATTAACATCAATTAAAGTTAATAATGAAAAATATAATAAAACTTTCTTGTTAGCACCTTATAGTAAAACTGAATTTTTAGAGGTATCAATAAAAGAAGCTAGTTGGCATGTAATTAACGACTATGGTGAGTTATCAAAAGAATTCGAATATAAGGACTAATGATATGAACGTTTTAAATAGTCGTGTTTTTTCTATTATTACTTTGATATTAGGTTTTTTTTATTGCCAATTGGCATGGTCTGCTAATAATGCATTTGAATTTTCATTACAAAGAATGACATATAATGAAGGTAGTAAAAGTATTTCTATCGGCTTAAGAAATAATGAAAAAAAAGCGTATCTCGTTCAAGCTAATATGAGATGGTTAGATGAATCTACGGGTTTACAATTAATTGATAGAAAAGAGAATCCTCCTTTTATTTTAACTCCTCTGTTACAAAAAATAGAACCTGAAGAATACTATGAGTGGGTAATTAAGTTTACTGGTTCAGAAAGTGTATTACCAACAGATAGAGAGAGTGTTTATATTTCTCAATTCAGATTAATACCATCCACATCTGAAGAAACTCCAAATGTGCAGATGAACTTTATTAGAGCATTAAACTTTAAAGTCTATTATCGGCCAAAATCTCTTGAAGGTATAAAAATAAAAGATGCAGAAAAAAAATTATCATTTTCAATTGATGGTAATAAAATAATAGCTAAAAATGACTCACCTATTTATTTAGCTTTTAACACAATAAAGATAAATGGAAAAGAGATTGAACTGCAAGAGTTATCGAAAAATGTACCTCCATTTGGTACGCAAGAATACTTATTTTTGAATGAAAAAAATATTACATCTATTCATTGGCAAGTATTAGATGAGTTTATGTTCCCATTAGATGAAAAAATGAAAACAGTAAATTAATAAATTTATAAAAATATATGTTTTTATAAAGCTAAATATTAAGAGTGTAAAAATGAATAAATCAATGGCAATGTTTAGATACAGTTTTTTTACATCACTTATTTTGTTCTCATTTAATTCTTTTGCAGAGGATTATTTTGATCCCGCTTTACTTGATGGACAATTAGGTGCATCTGCAAATGAAATTGATTTAAGCCAATTTTCACAAAAAGATGCATTACCTGAAGGTAAAATATCTTTATTAGTTTATGTCAATAATAATAACAATGGTGAGTTCATCATTAATTTGGTAAAAGGGCCTAATAATAAAGTGGTGCCTGAAATAACCAGAGAGTTATTAGATGAATTAGGTGTTAATACTAAAGTAATACCTAAGTTAAACATGTTAAAAAGCGATCAAGTGATTTATGATATTAATGAATATATTCCTGACGCATTAATAAAAGTAAATTTATCAGAATTAAAACTAATCACTAGTTTTCCTCAAATTGTTATGTCCAATGATGCCGTTGGCTATATTGATCCAGCTTCTTTTGATAGTGGTGTTTCTGCCATGTTTATCAATTATATGTTTAGTGGAGGACATTCTTCTAACGATAGCCATTTTGATAAAGTTAATAATAATGGAAAACAAAAAAATGATAATTTTTTTGCTCAACTAAGAGCTGGTTTTAATCTTTATGATTGGCGTTTACGTTCGACAATGACACAGACTTATACCCGAAATTCAAATAATGTAGAGACTCAAAGTAATAATAGTAATAAATTTTCTAATACATATCTTTCTCGTAATCTTTATTCTTTACGCTCGGAATTTATTATTGGTGAAACTACAACCGGAAATGATGTCTTTGATAGTATACCAATGAAAGGTATGCGTTTAGTTTCTAACGAACAGATGTTGCCAGCGAGTCAACAAGGTTTTGCTCCAGATGTGAGTGGGATTGCTCAATCTAATGCCCAAATTACTATCCGACAAAATGGGAATGTCATTTATCAAACTTATGTTGCACCCGGCGCATTTAAGATAACAGATCTTTACGCGAGTGGCTCAGGAGGGAACTTGGATGTCACAGTGAAAGAAGAAGATGGTTCAGAAAGGACATTTACAGTTGCTTTTTCATCATTACCCGTAATGTTAAGACCGGGGGGGTGGAAATATGAAATTAGTACTGGGCGATTTGATGGCGGCACAACGGTTGGTTCTAAAAAAGCAGATTTTCTGCTTGCCAGTGGTATTTATGGTTTACCTCATGATGTCACTCTTTATGGTGGGTTATTAGGTGCGAAAGATTATTACGCTATTTCTTCTGGGATAGGAATTTCATTAGGTAATTGGGGTGCTCTGTCTACAGATATCACACATGCTCATGCTGATTTTAATACAATAGGCTCCCAAAATGGGCAATCTTATCGATTCCGTTATTCTAAGAATATGACCACAACAGGAACCTCTGTTGACTTAACGGCATTACGTTTTTCAACTAAAGATTATTACGATTTTAATCAATTTAATACTGAAGATTATCGGTTAAAAGACGGTACTTCACCGTGGTTAGGTGAACGAGAAAAAAGTCGTTTTACAACGTCATTATCACAATCATTAGGCAAGTACGGTAGTATTTATTTATCTGGTAGCCGTTATAATTATTGGGAACAAGATAAGAATGTTACCCAACTTACGACAGGCTATAATGGCAATATCCATGGTATTAACTTTGGTGTTAATTACAGTATTGATAGAATAAAATCAGATGATAGCTGGCCTGAAAATAGGCAAATTAGTTTTAATGTGAGCGTTCCATTTAGTGTATTTAGTAATTCGCCTGCGCTCAGTAATTTTAATAGCACTTACATGATAAACCATGATAATAATGGAAGAACTAACCAGCAAGTTGGTTTATCTGGCAGTGCATTTGATAACTCCTTATCTTATGGTGTTTCTCAATCTTGGGCTAACCAAGGCCAATCTAATAATGGCTCAGCATATGCTAATTATTCAGGTAACTACGGTACATCCTCTCTAAATTATAATTATTCAAGTGACTATTATAACGTTAATGGCAGCATGAATGGTGGTTTGCTTTTACATTCAGGTGGTTTATTGCTGGGTAGAAGTATGGGAAGTAGTATGGCCATTGTTGAAGCACCTGGAGCAAAAGGCACTGAATTAAGTTCAGGAAATGGTGCGATAAATGGACAAGGATATGCGTTATCACCATATCTTACAGAATATCGCCAAAATACAATCGCATTAAATGTTAATACATTGCCTGATAATACGACTCTACAATCCACATCTCAAAATGTAGTTCCGACAAAAGGCGCTATTGTTAAGGTTACCTTTAAAACAAAGATTGGCTTCCAAGCTATTTTAAATCTTTCTCAGAACAAAAGTGTTGTCCCATTTGGCGCTATTGCTACGTTAATTGATGCTGATAATCCTAATGATTTGAATACAGGTATTGTTGGTGAAAATGGTCAGCTTTATATGAGTGGACTTCCTGATAATGGCAAGCTGTTAGTGAAATGGGGTAATAAAAATCAACAAAGTTGCAACGTTTCATATAGTGGCTTAAGTAATATTGAAGTCAATAGCAAGCAACCAATAAGAATTTTATCTCTTTCTTGCCAATAAAAATAATCCTTATTTTATAGGTGGATGCATAACAATGAAAATGCGTAATTTAATGATGGCATCACTGACTTCAGTATTAATGACTTCGTCATTTAATGTTTTAGCTGGAACAGATATGGGTGCGATGACATTAAACTTAACTGGGGTGATTGATATGAATATTAATCCCACTCAAGTTCAATATATAAATGGTACATTGACTGGGACTAGTAGTTTTCCTGGGAGCCCTGTTTATGATAATAGCAGTAACTCTTCTTGGGATACTAAGTATGCGATTATTTCATTAAGTCAGTCAAAAACGAGATGTGACGCTACATTTGTTTCTAAAGTTCCTGGGCAAACTAATAAATATGGTCTGAAGTTAACGCATGCCAATAATTCAAGGACTGCAGTATATGTAACACCACAGTTTAACTTCAATGTCAGTTTATCTAGTTTTAGTTCTAATTATCAAAGTGCTTATTCAGGACAATTTTTTCAGGTGAACACTAATCTTGTTGATAAAGAATCATCCGATATTAATGTATGTTTTGTGCCATATAATTATGCGACAGCAACAGTTCCTGGTGGCGGTTCAAAAGTTGTTAGTGTTACAACACCGAGTTCATTTCCTGTTTATATTGATGCTAATTTAACGCCTGGTAAGTTAACGTATAAAGGCACTCCTTTTTACGTAGGTAGTTTTGGCCGGATTGGTGCTGGTGACTTTTTTGCACAAGTTAACGTAATTGCAGATGTAACAGTAAAACGTTCTTGTGCTGTTACAGGTGTATCTAATCAACAAATTAATGAAAATATGACATTTACAAATGAAGTCATTAAAGACTCTGTATTTACATTATCCTGTGGCGGTACAGGTAACCCTGTAAATATGTCAGCGGTGATTAAAGAGGGAAGCTTAGATCCAAGTAATGTAAATAAATTAGTCTTAGCACCTATTAATGGCACTGTATCTAACAAAAAGCCTTGGGTTATAGGATTGCCTTATAAGCAAACTTCAACACCGAATTTAAAATGTGCTGATGAAAATAATAACAACTTATTAAAGTTCAATAATACAGATATTGAGCTAAGTGGAACCAATATGGGGAATAATCAACCTGATATATTTGGTATCAAATGGGCTCTTTGCAAACCAGAGGGCACAAAAGCAGGTGAATATCGCGGAAAAGTGGATGTAAATATTTTTGTCCGTGGATAAATAGAGTGATTTAAAAAAGAAAAAAGTGGATCTTAGTATCCACTTTTTTTATGGAAGATATTTTTATTTCCACTTATTTAATTTAAGGTTTTATTTTAACTTGAATAAATATTTCAATAATAAATAAATTATTTTAATTCAAGTTATTTAAACTAAATAAATGACTATGATTTAATTTAAAGTAAAATTTATTTTAATTTTTATAATTAATTAAGATTAACATTAATTAATTTATTAAGTAATTTTTGTGATTACATAAGGCTAATTGTTTAACATAAGTTGATTTTTTTAATCTTTACATTGTCAAGGTTACGGTATTTTATTTGTTATTCATTTTTTGATATTTACTTTATATATTTTAATATCAATAATGTTAAAGATTAGATGTACCCTAAATACAATTAAAATTACACACTCTATTTATTGCACAATATGAAAAAAATTATACTCTTTTTAAATTTATGGGTGTTTTTTACGCTCTTTAATACTCCCATATCTTCAGCTGATGCTTCTGAAAAAGCGACGGAAATCTTTAATCAGCAACAACAGCATAATCAAAGTCAACAAGAAGCACTTTACCAACAATTAACACCTGAAATACCTAATATATATTTTGATATTAGCAAATATGAAGAAACAGAGAATAAAACAGAAGAAAAGCTTTGCTTCCAAATAGAGCACATTGAAATAACAAATACCGAAGTTATTCCCCATTGGGTTAATTTACCCCTTTTTAAAACTGAATTTATAGGACAATGTTTGGGGGTGAAAGGAATAAACGCTTTAGTGACTCGTATGCAAAATCGGTTATTAATGCATGGGTGGATCACCACGCGTATTGTTGTACCTGAACAAGATATTAGTCGTGGAACTTTATATCTAACAATAGTTCCCGGCATTATTCGCCATGTTAAGTTTACTGATGACTCTGATAAATACGCCTTGCTGTATACCAGTATGCCTGCACATAAAAAACAACTACTCGATTTGCGAGATATTGAACAAGGGTTAGAAAATCTGCAACGATTACCGGTTGTTAGTGCAGAAATGGAAATAAAGCCAGGTGAAAATGCAGGTGAAAGCGATATTGTGATAAAGCGAAAACAATCTCGTTTCTGGCATACTTCATTGTGGATAAATGATGCCGGATCACCTGCAACAGGGCGTTATCAAGGTGGTTTAATGTTAGCACTAGATAATCCTTTAGCGCTGAGTGATTTGTTTTATTTATCAACAGAACGTGATTTAGACTTTGTTGGTAGTAAGAATAATCAAAATATTATGGCGCATTATTCAGTGCCTTTTGGCTATTGGTTATTCGATATTAACGCCTCGAAATATGATTACTCTCAGACTGTAGCAGGCCATATTAAAGATATTCTCTATTCAGGAGAAAGTGATAGCGTTAATGCAGGTGTGTCATACATTCTCTTTCGTAATCAAAATAGTAAAACAACATTACGTTATAGTGTTCAAGCTAAAGTATTACGAAATTATATTGATAATACCGAAATTGAAATACAACGCCGGCGAGTGAGTCATTGGCTAGTGAATCTCTCGCATCGTCAATATTTTAGCTTTGGGACTTTGGACGGTAGTATAAATTACCAAAAAGGAACTCGCTGGTTTGGTTCAATGGCGGCTTACGAAGAAAAGTATCTTGATAATTACTATGCAACAGATAAAGCGAATATTTTAACGTGGCGCGCTGAATTAGATATTCCAATATCTATTGGCCAACAGCAATTTAAATACCAAGCAAGCTATCGCAAACAAATGACTCACGATGCATTAACACCCATTGATCAATTTGCAATTGGTAATCGTTGGTCTATTCGTGGATTTGATGGTGAAAGAACGCTCAGCGCAAATGAAGGCTGGTTTTTACAAAATACATTGAGTTGGCGATATCCTGCAACAGAACAGTTTATTTATCTTGGTGCAGACTATGGTGAGTTAAAAACAAATACGGATAATCCTCGCTTATTAGGTAAACATCTTGCAGGTGGCGTTATCGGTATAAAAGGCTCATTGTTTTCATCAAAAATAAAATATGATTCGTTTATTGGCACACCATTATCTAAGCCAGATGGATTTAAAACAGATCATGTTAATTTAGGATTTAGTATTAACTTTAATTATTAAAACACAGTATTAACTCAAATATTAAATAAAAAATAATAATTAAGTGAAATTTTATTGTCTTTTTGACAAGGAACTTACATATGAATAAATTATGTTATCGTGTTATTTATAATCGTACTCGACAGTTAATGGTTGTCGTTTCTGAATTAACTAAATCAAGTGGTGAAAATAATAAACGAAATAATATTATTTCATCGCCTATTCGTACATCACTTAATAGTGTGGCCTTTATTTTACTATTAATGCAGGGATTAGTGAGTTTTTCAGCACAAGCGAGCCAAATTATTGCTGATCAACATGCGCCTCAAAATCAACAAGCAACGGTATTACAGACAAGTAATGGGCTTGCTCAAGTTAATATTCAACAACCGAATCAACATGGCGTTTCTCGTAATCAATTTACGCAGTTTGATGTTGATAATAAAGGTGCAATTTTAAATAACAGTCTGCAAGATACACAAACTCAATTAGCGGGCATGGTAACCGGTAACCCTTGGCTCGTTAATGGTGAAGCTAAAGTTATTTTAAATGAAATTAATAGCCAAAATCCGAGCCAATTAAATGGTTTTATTGAGGTTGCAGGTCAACGTGCTGAAATTATTATTGCGAATCCAGCAGGGATCAGTTGCCAAGGTTGTGGCTTTATTAATGCAGTAAATACCACATTAGTTGCCGGTAATGCACTAACGCAAGATGGTGCAATTACTGGATATGAAATTAACAATGGTAAAATTGTTATTTCAGGAAATGGATTAAATGATACAGCGAGTGATTACACGCGTATTTTAGCGCGAGCGGTAGAAGTAAACTCACGTCTTCAAGCTAATAAATTAGAAATTACTACAGGGAAAAATATATTAGATAACGAAGGTAATATTGTAAATCAGGATGACAAAGCTGAAAAACAAACTGACTATGCCATTGATGTTGCACTGGTTGGTGGTATGTATGCTAATAAAATAAAGCTTGTTGGTACTGAACATGGTGTAGGTGTACGTAATGCTGGAGAAATTGGTGCTGATATTGGTGGTTTAACTCTTAATGAAAATGGGCAGTTAGTTAATAGTGGTAAAATCCAATCTTATTCAGAATTAGATATAAAAACAACGAGCCTTAACAATCAGGGGGCTATCGTTGGTAAGCAAAACCTAAATGTTACTGTTGAAAACCATTTAGCAAATAGTGGTACGTTACAAGCTAAAAATAATATTCAAGTTGATGCAAAAGGAACTGTTTCTCAAACGGAAGCAGGTAAATTTCTTGCACAAGAAAATATTCAGATTGATGCTAAAAATTATTTGGCAGAGAAAAAAAGTCAGTTAGGTGCTGGCGTTGATAATAAAGGTAATATCTCAAAACCTGCAACGTTGACATTAAATATAAAGGATGAATTAAATTCTGCGGGTCAACATTTAAGTAGTAGTAATATTGCTTTTAATGCTAAGAGTATTGATCTTTCAAATAGTCATACTCAAGGTAAATCACTGCAAGTAAAAGCGACAGAAGGCCATGTAACTTCTGACTCAGCTCAGGTTAATGCTGAAAATATAGTGCTTGATGCGGGTACTTATATCTCAAATCGCCACGGTGAAATTAAAGGTGAGACAGTTTCACTTACAGCACCTCAATTGATTGATAATACCAAGGGGAAAATTACACAAACAGGCTCTCGTGAATTATCTTTCAATGCAAATGAGTTAAATAATCAACAAGGTGAAATTAATGCACAAGGTGTGCTGACGTTTAACAACCAAATATTAAACAACCAAAAAGGAAATATTCAAAGTCTAGGGAATCAATTAATAGTAAAAGCAACAGAACTGAATAACCAGCAAGGTATTATTTCTTTACCTAAACAAGGGCTATTAGCTATAGAAGCCCAACATCTTTCTGGAAGAGAGGGGACATTATTATCAGCGGGCGACTTATCTTTACAAGGTCAACTGCTTGATTTAGAAAAAGCAACAACGCAGGCTGATAATATAACTATTACTGCAACTAATCTGAATCATGATAATGCGACCTTAAAGCAAACAGGTGATAAAACAACCTTTATTACAGTTAAACAAACACTCAGTAATCAACAAGGCAAAATTCAGACTCAGGATCAGTTAACGCTTAAAGCAAGTATAATTAATAATAATCAAGGCGAAATCAGAACATTAAATAATGATCTTGCTATAACAACACAACAAAATTTGATCAATACTGAAGGTAAATTAATTGCAACTGCCCAGAATAAAATCAATGCAAGTCAATTAGATAATTCCAAAGGTCTTATACAGGCTGAAAAAAATATTTCACTTACCTTAATGAATGAGCTGAATAATCATTCAGGTAAAATAATCACATCTGAAGATAGTCAACTTCAAGCTGGTCGATTGATAAATGAGCAAGGTGAAATTGGTGCCAATACATTAAATATAACGCTGAATAACGAAGCTAATAATAAAAAAGGTATTATTCTCGCTCAAGATACGCTCCATTTTACAGCAAAAGGTATCGATAATAGTGAAGGCAGTATCCAATCTGAAAGTAACATGTGGATTGATACCAAAGGATATACATTAAATAATCAAAATACCCAGCATTCAGGCGGTATAATTAGCCGTATTGCATTAAATTTACTAACAGGAAATATCAATAATATTCAAGGTGTTATTAATGCCAGCAAAACAATTGACATACAAGCCAAAACAGTCAATAACCTAAAAGGGCAAATAGCAACTAAGGCGAATTTTATTGCTGAAACTCAAGGCTGGAATAATACTTCAGGATTAATACACGCATTAAATATTACAATAAATACTAATAAACAAAAGTTTATTAATCAGGATACACAAGATAATCAAGGTATTCAGGCTAGTCAAAAACTACAATTAAATACGGGGGTTTTAGATAACCATAAAGGTAATATTGGCGGAAAAGCCGTATTGTTAACAACAGAAGGGCTAGATAACGGACAAGGTATTATTGATGGAAAAACGTTAGATCTGAATACAGGTAAATTTACTTTGATTAACCAATTCGGGAAAATAAGTTTAACTGAAGCTGCAGATTTAAAAACGGGTGAAATTAATAATCAACAAGGGTTAATTATTACAGGTAAAGATTTAACAATTAATAGCCATCAGCAAATAATCAATAATCGTGAAACAAAAAAGAGTGGTGGTATTGTTAGTCAAGGGAAGTTAACACTAGAAAGTGGTGAGCTTGATAATCAACAAGGGCAAATGCTTGCTAAGCAAGCAATAAACTTAACTACCCAAGCTGTAAAAAATAATACAGGTAAAATTGTTAGTGAATTATCGAGTTTAACACTTAAAGGATTATCGTTAGATAATACTCAAGGTCATCTCTTTTCTTCTAAAAATTTACTATTAACGTTAAGTGATAAATTGACTAATCGTTTCACGAAAGAAAATGACCAAGGTATTGAAATACATGGTTTATTAACGATTAAAAGTGGAAATATCGATAGCACTAAAGGACGTATTGTTTCTGGTGACAAATTAATATTAGAAAGCAATGATCTGATTAATCAACAAGGAATTTTGGGTAGTCTAAATAATAATTTATCTATTGCTAGTAAAGCAATAAATAATGATGATGGCTCAATCAGTGCTTATGATATTAATATTAATACACAAGGTGAAAATTTAAGTAATCAAAGCCAACAAAGTAGTAGCCAAATTTTTAGCAAGCATAACCTTACGATTGAAAGTGGTGCAATAGATAATAACAAAGGTAAATTAGTTGGTAAGAATGCAATTAATATCACGAGTAATGGAGATTTAAATAACCAAAAAGGTCAAATATCCAGTATTCATTCTTTAGATATCACGACAAAAAGCCTAAATAATACTCAAGGGCAGATTTCCTCAAATAAAACTATCACAGTAACTTCCGATAATAATATAGATAATACAGAAGGAAAAATAGAAGGACGTGATAGTGTCAGGATCGAAAATAGTGGACAATTTAATAATACATTAGGTCAAGTTATTGGGAAAAATAGTGTTAGTCTTTTATCAAAGGGTGATTTAATTAACTACAAAGGGCGTTTAGGGAGTGAAAAATCATCAGTAACACTAAATACCTATCAAATTGATAATCGTTATGGCGTTATTTCAGCACAAGATACTTTAGCATTAGATACAAATAAATATGGTATTAATAATACTGATACTAGCCAAAGTGGTGGTATTGTTAGTCAAAAGAATATTATCTTAAAAAATGGTGAATTAAATAATGAAAAAGGTCATTTAATTGCTAAAACTGACCTGAATATTAATACTCATCAGCAAAAAATAATTAATAATAATGGAATTATATCTGCTGATAATGGTCTGTTAACAGTAGACTCAACGGCTATAAATAATGTATCTGGGTTAATTTATTCTCTTAAGAATATGCTTGTTAATACTCAAGGTCATGATATTGATAACAGCGATACTAAGAATAACAAGGGGATCTTGACTAAAGGAAATTTATTATTAAATGCAGGTAATATTTTTAATGTGCAAGGTAACTTAAGTGCTGAAGGCTTAGTAAAGATAACTTTTAATATATTAAATAATGAACAAGGAAAACTTGCTAGTCTACAAAATAATCTAACCTTAACAGGAAATCAGCTTAATAATAACAAAGGATTAGTTTACGCATCAGAAGAACTCAAAATAATACTAAAAGAGTCACTCAGTAATAATGAAACAGTTGATGATCTAGGTATTATTAGCCATGGTAACATTGAAATTACAGCGAAAAATTTTGATAACCAACAGGGGCGTTTGATCGCCAAAAAAGACAATCAACTAACTTTTAATGAAATTAATAATCAGCAAGGTACAATAGCAAGCCAAGCTGGAAAATTAATAGTAGATAGCCAATCATTATTCAATTCTTCAGGATTAATAAGTGCTTTTTCCTTATTAGATATTAATACCCACAAACAGAAAATAGATAATCAGCAGGGTGTAATAGTTAGCCAGTCTGACAATATCACTATCAATAGTGGTGAAGTAATTAATAATTCAGGTTTAATCACGGGAATAAATAATGTAGAAATTAACACCCATGATCAACATCTTGATAATAGTCACACAAAAGAGAGTGGAGGTATTGTTAGCAAAGGAGAGTTAACGATCCATGTAGGTGATCTTATTAATGAAGATGGAAAAGTAATATCGACGACAAAACAATCTCTTTTTACTCAAGATATTAACAACAAAAAAGGGAAAATTGGGAGCCTACAAGAGAGTGTTTCTATTGAAAGTCTAGCTATTAATAATCAAAATGGATTAATTAGTGCTAATAATAATCTAACTATTAATACTCAAGATAATGAATTTGATAATAGTAACACTTTATCTAATGCTGGAGTGATTAGCCAAGGCACACTTAATTTATTTACAGGGAAATTAAATAATCAATCTGGATATCTATTTTCTGCAAAATCACTATTACTTAATAGCCTTGGATTAAATAATCAAAATGGTGAAATTGCCAGTCAGTCAAATGGCCTTAAATTAGTAACACAAGCACTAAATAATCAAAAAGGGACACTTTATTCAGCAGGCGCTTTCTCGTTAGATACTCAAAATAATCAATTAGATAACAGCCAAACTTTGACTAAAGGTATTATTAGTAAAGGTCCGTTGATACTAAAAACGGGTAATATAATTAATACTCAAGGACGATTAGTTTCGGACGATAACGTTAATATCACAAGTGGTAAATTGATTAATAACCAAGCACAACTTGGTAGTCAATATGGTAAGTTAAATCTGACCACAGCAGAAATTGAAAACAAGAAAGGTGTAATTACTGCGAAAAATGACTTAATCATTAAAGCACAACAACAAAAAATTAATAATCAAAATGGAACAATAAGTACATTAGCTAAACTGGTTATAAATAGTGGTGATTTGATTAATCACTTTGGAAAGATTGCTTCTAATCAATATGCTGATATTACAGCAAAACAACTCGATAACACAAAAGGCACTATTGCAAGTAATAGTGATAAGCTGAAATTACAAACAAAAGATGTTAATAATAATCAAGGTCTGATTTATGCGGGAAAAGCATTAACAATTTATGCTGATGGCGAATTAAATAATACTGAAAATAAAGCGACTGTAGGTATTGTTGCTAAAGATGATCTTAACCTGAAAGTTAAACAACTTAATAATCAGGAAGGATTAATTTCAGTAGTAGGAAATTTAGATCTAACTAGCCTTGAAAAAATTAATAACCAACAGGGATTAGTTACTGTTGGAGGAAAAACAGATTTAACAACTCCCCAATTAAATAATTTCCAAGGGAAAATATCATCTTTGGGTTTATTAAAAATAAATCATGGTGATTTTTTATTCAATAATCGTGAAGGCAATTTAGTTTCTTCTGATAATATTTGGCTAAAAAGTGGAATATTAGATAATCAATACGGTAGCATTACTGCAAATAATACAGTAACGATTAATAGTGCTGATTTACAGAATAATCAAGGTACGTTATATGCAAAATCGACTTTAAACGTTAATGCTCAAAAATTAGATAATACAGAAGGATTATTACAGTCCGATAATCAGTTATCAATAAATACCAATAAAAAAACACTAATCAATACTAAAGGTAGCATCATTAGTGGTACGGAAACACAATTAAATGTTGGTACTTTAAATAATCAAAAAGGCTATATTCAAGCCATTGAAGAGCTAAATATTCAATTAAATCAACAAGCATTAGATAATCAACAAGGAACGTTATTATCCAAAAAAGATATTATTATTCAAGGAAGTAGTGTAAATAATAAAGACGGAAGTATTGTTAGCGGAAATAATACCAATATTACGTTGGAGCAAGATTTTAATAACCAATTAGGACAGGTTCAATCTCAAGGCTTGTTAGTCCTCAATGCTCAGAAACTAGATAACCAACAAACTCAAAATGATGAATTAGGACTAAAGGCAAGTAATATTCATATTTCAACTAATGAACTCCTTAACCATCAAGGTGTTATTCAGACGAGTGAATTATTAAAATTAACATCAACGGAAAAACTAAATAATCAAAGTGGTTTGATTTCCGCAAATGAATTAACTATTGGTGGATCACCAAAAAATAACTTAGCCATTGATAATAAAAAAGGGCTGTTAGCTGCAACGGCACAGCTTCGTTTATGGGCTGAAAATTTAACAGGCGATGGTGACGTTATCTCGGCAGGTAAAAGTGAAATTCAGCTCAAGAATGCTTTTGTATTAGATGAAAACGCCACAATTAAAGCTCAGGATTCATTAATATTTTCTTCAGAACAAAGAATTGATAATCGTGGATTTATCTATGCAGGTGAGCAACTTTCACTGCAAGCAACAAGCTTTACTAATTATGAACCTGTAAAAAATAATGAGATCATTACAGCACGTATTGCAAGAAGTGTTGATGAGTATGAAAAACGTAATGGTGAAGTGAGCGCTAAAAATCTGGCGATTACAGTATCAGATAATCTGCACAATACAGGGTTGATTGATGCCTTCGGGGGAAAACTTTCCTTAATTGCAACGACAATCTATAACCAAGTTGGTGGTCGTCTATATGGCGATAATATTTATATAAAAAGTCAGCAATTTGATAATAGTGCGAAACTTGATGAGATTGCGCCCGTATTAGCATCTCGTGAAAATTTACAGCTTTTCAGTAATAAGATAAATAATCGTAATCATGCCCTGATTTATAGTGGCGATGATATGGCAATTGCGGGTTTTGATACCAAAAATCTGTCAGAAAGTATCGCTGCTGATGTCCTTAATAATGAAAGTGCATCAATTGAAGCAAATGGGAATTTATTTGCTCATGTTTCAGAAATTAATAACCGTGATCTCTATTTAAAAATAAGTGATCCTGAAAAAGTGTCTGAAATTCCAATGTATCAATTTGGTGTTGATTACAGTAGTGATAAATATGACGCTGATGATAAGCGGATTTGGTACAATATCGATACGCGTGAACATTTATTACATGTTAATGGTAGACAATATAAAGATTTTTATGAATTTAAATATAATATCGTTACAGAAGAATCGAAGTTATTACACCGTGATCCTGCATTAATATTAGCGGGCAAAGATATTATACTAAAAGGTGATAATTTAAATAATATAAATAGCCATATTATTGCAGGTGGAAAACTGATTATTGATGGAATGCATATTAATAATCAGGAAACTGCTGGGCAACATATTGAATACCATGAAGGTACAGCAATAAAGCATAAACGCCCAGGTAAACGAGGGTTTCGTGGTAAGAAAAGAGAGAGTTCATCTAAAAGTAGTCATTATGGGCCATTTGAGGTAGTGACTGATTTGCCATTGGGCTTACTAGAATATAAAGAAAACAGTAATCAAACGTCAGATAAACGCCCAGAAGCAAGTAAAACTGATGAAGTTATTATATCGGCTAAGCCAAGGTTTGGTCTTCTAACTATTAAAGAAAAGAGTATTGATGTTTATACTGAAAATATTACTTCTATTACCTTAGATAAAGGCACCGAAAAATTAGCTGATGAATTGTCGTTAACGCAACATCAAGATAATTTATTAACTGAACAAAATGATTTTATCTTATCAGGGAAGATAGAGACAAAAAAACTTGATGGAACTATTGAGCAAAAAACGGCTGAAAATAAAGTTTTAAAAGTAGGTGATGAAGTCTCTATTACTGAAATTAAACAGACTGAAATTAATCAGCCAAATTTAACCCTACCTGAAATAAAACATGTAGATAAACAGCCTATAGTGCAACAGCCTATTGGTAAAATTATTACAGTACCTCAATTAGATAAACCAACAGAAAATAAAACTATTGAGGTTAATATTCAAACAGTAGCACCAATATTGAAATTACCTGAGAATCGTTTATTTAACTTAAATAAAGGAACAGATAGCCAATATATTGTTGAAACAGACTCTCGTTTTACCAATAAAAGAGAGTGGTTAAGCTCAGATTATATGCAGAATGCATTATCGGTTGATCACAATAACACACATAAACGTATTGGTGATGGTTTCTATGAACAACGCATAGTACGCGATCAAATTATTCAATTAACGGGTAATCAATATTTAGATGGGCATAATGATAATGAGCAGCAATATCATGCATTGATGGATGCAGGTATTCGTTTTAGTGAAGAGTTTGGTATTAAACCGGGTGTAACACTAACACCAGAACAAATGGCAATGATCACGGCTGATATGGTGCTATTAACCAGCAGGGAAATCACTTTACCTAATGGTTCTGTTGAAAAAGTGTTGGTGCCACAAGTTTATGCCAGAGTATTACCTGGTGATTTGCAAAATAGTGGCGCATTGCTTTCAGGTAGTGAAGTTATTTTAAATAATATTCCAGAGCTGAAAAACCAAGGTACTATTTTAAGTAAAAATGGATTACAAGCATCAACAGATAATTTAATAAACCAAGGTCTTATAAAAGGAAAGACCGTTGATTTAACAGCGTTGCATGATATTAAAAATGAGGGTGGCCAAATTGCAGGGCAGAGTCGTGTTAATTTGCAAGCGGGTGATTCTCTTATTAGTACTGCAACAATAAAAGGTGACGAGACTAATCAATGGATAAATCGTGGTGCTGCCATTTATTTAACTGAGCCCGATGGCGAAATTGCATTAAAGGCAACACGTAACTTAGAACTGACGGCAACAGATATTTTAGCCGGTGGTAATAGCCAAGTATTATTAAATGCAGGTGAAAATATTGAGTTAGGAACTATCAATACGGTTCGCCAAGAAAATATAGATTGGGATAGTAAAAACTATCTGCATAAAACCACGCAAGAAGAGATAGGCTCTCGCCTTTATGCGGGTGATATTACATTGCAATCGGGTGAGGATATTCATCTGACAGCAACAGATATTCAAGCCACAGGACTGTTAGGATTACATGCAGGTAATGATATTTCGCTAAATAGTGGTTACTCCTCAATTGATCAAATTGCCCATAGTGTCACAAAAGACAAATCGTTTGGTTCATCGGAAACACGCACTACGCATGCTGAAATTCATAATAAACAAGCAACAGGCTCTCTATTAAAAGGGAATGAAATTTCGGTTTCTGCAGGCAATAATTTAACGGCACAAGGTAGTGAAATTATAGCAACACAAGATATTAATCTTGATGCAGGTAATCAATTATCACTAACAACGGCACAAGAATTAGAGTTCCAATCTTATGAAGAAAAGATCAAAAAATCAGGCATTGGCGGTACCGGCGGTATTGGTTTTACCGTCGGAAAATCAACTTTTGAACAGCTGAATAACAGTGATGCGATTACCTATAAAGGCAGTGTAATCGGCAGTACTGAAGGTAATATTCACATAAATTCGGGTGATGCTCTCACTATAGACGGCAGTGAAATGATTGCCAAAAAGGAGATATCTCTTATTGGGGATTCTGTTGACATTTCTTCTTCTGAAAATAGCTATACCGAATTAAGTCGAACTAAAAGTAAACAAAGTGGTGTGACGGTTGCCCTAAGCGGTACGGCAGGAAGTGCTATCAATGGCGCTATTGCGGGATACAAAGCTGCCAAAGAAACTGACGATAGCCAAATTAGTACCTTACAAAGTATCAAAGCTGGGCTTTCTGGTGCTCAAGCAGTGGGTGCTGTGGCGTTAGATAATGCCCAATCAGGTACAGATAATGAAAGCACAACGTTAATTGGCGCTAATGTTTCTTATGGTAAAAGTTCTTCTGGATCAGAAACCATACACCAACGAAATATTGCTCAAGGCAGTAGTTTAAGTGCAGGTGAAAACCTCTCTATCACCGCAACAGGGAAAGAAACAGGTGATATCACTGTTACGGGCAGTGAACTGCAAGCTGGCAACGATCTCTCGTTGATTGCTACCCGTGATATCACTTTACAGTCAGCACAAAACCAAGAAACAACAGACAGCAAAAACGAAAGTAAAAGTGCTTCTGTTGGCGTTGGTGTAACGGTAGGCTCTGGCGGTGTTGGCGTTAACATTAATGCCAATGGTAGCCGAGGTAAGGGATTTGAAGAGGGCGATCATACTTATTATACCAATACGACGCTAAATGCAGGGCAAACTCTTACCTTACAAAGTGGTCAAGATACAACCCTAAAAGGCGCACAAGCTCAAGGTGATAAAGTTATTGCGAAAGTGGGTGGGGATTTACACCTTGAAAGCCAGCAATCCATTGATGACTACAAATCGAAGCAATCGAGCGAAAGTGTGGGTGGTAGTGTCAATGTGATGGGCACACCGGGAGGTTCAGCCAATATCTCGTTTAGTCGCGATAAAATGGACAGTAAATACCGTTCAGTGGAAGAACAAACCGGCTTATTTGCAGGCAATCAAGGATTTGATCTTACCGTGGGTAAACATACCCAACTTGATGGTGCGGTGATCAGCAGTAAAGCCGATGCAAAAAATAATCAGTTAGATACAGGTACATTAGGCTTTAGTGATATCCATAATTACGCAGAATATAAAGTTGAGCATCAATCTGGTGGTGTAAGTACTTCAGGTGGCGTTGAAGGGAATATGCTGGCGAATGTGGGCCATGCGTTAGCTATGGCAGGCAACCATAGTGACAGCGCTGAAAACACCACTCAATCTGCGGTATCACAAGGGACATGGATTGTGCGTGATAGCGATAATCAACAGCAAGATATCGCACAATTAAGCCAAGATACCGATAATGCTCACACCACGTTAAATAAAATTTTCGACAAAGAGAAAGAGCAAAACCGTCAACAAAAACAACAGTTGGTGGGCGAAATTGGGGCGCAGGTTATCGACTTAGCAACCACGGTGGACACTATTCGTGGCACGAACCAAGCGAAAGCTGATTCAAAACTCGATAATCTTTCTGATACTGCTTACGACAATCTCTATCAAGCCCTTTCAGAAACCAACGATAACGTTACTGAGCGTGATATTCAGAATCACCTCTTCCAGCAAGCCTTACAGGATTATACTAACCAATCCGACTTTGGTACGGGCGGTAAATATACCCGTGCAATCCAAGCCATCACCGCATTTACGCAAGGTGTAATGGGCAACAATATTGTTACCGCGATTGCTAATGGTTCCGCGCCTTATCTTGCTAACGAAGTGAAAAACCAAATTCAAGGTAACAGTGTTGAAAGTGATATTCAGCGCACGATAGCGCACGGCTTACTGAATGCAGGCCTTGCGTTGGCAAAAGGTGAGAATGCAGTAGTGCAAGCTTCTGGCGCAATGACAGGGGAAACAGTGGGTATTTTATCGCACTCACTTTATGGCAAAACCCCCGAAGAACTCACCGAGACTGAAAAGCAGAATATAAGTGCATGGGCAACGTTAACTTCCGGGATTGTCGGCGGTTTAATCAGCGATAATAGCACCGGAGTTGCCAATGCCGCCCAAGCTGGGAAAGTGGTGGTTGAGAATAACTTACTGGGTGGAAATGAGCTAATGCATACTCAACTGGCACAGGAATATGGTAAGGATAGAATGTCATGTGTGGAAAATTCTAATTCTGAATCATGTCAGAGAGGCAAAGCGCTACAACAAGCTTATATTTATGCTTTAGCAACAGGTAGTACGGGAAGTGTTTCTTTGCTTTCAACAAGTGCGCGAGTTATGTGGTTTATCGGTGCTGGTGCCAATTCAGGAGTACAATATATCGATTCAAAAAAAGTTAACCCAGTGAATGCAATAATTGCAGGTTGGGTAAATGTAATGACAATAGGAGAAGGATGGAAAAGTACAGTTTTCTTTAATGCAGCAGGAGGAGCCCTGACGAATACGATAAATGATGAAAGTGCAGCGATGGGGGCAATCACGACAGGAAGTGGAGCATTAATGGGATATGGATTAGGTAATTTTATAGTAAAACCTGTAACTAATTGGGTTGGTAAAATAATAACAAAAGGCAATAATCCCAGATTTAATGAAGTGTTGAGAAAATATTCAGAGTCAGAGGTTAAGGGAAGGTCTTATATTATGCAGGAAGTATCCGAAAGTAAAATTCCTTCTGGAGCGGGTAACTTAAGTAGTAGTGCTATATCTGAATTAGGTGTTTTTTATATACAAAAAAAATATGAAGAGGAAAAAAAAGAGTGAAAATAATTTTTCTTATTATAGTGTTAATGATTATGTTTATATTTGTTTCATTTGTAAGTGTAATGATTTTTTATTTTTTAGTGGAGGTGTTTTTTTATTTTTATTCAGATATTTCAATTTCATTTAAAGTTAATGAAATAAAAAAAGCATTAAAAGTAAGTATTGGTGGAGGTGCAATTATGGGGTTAGGTATTGGAATGTTATATATAAAAGAAAATAAACTAAAATAATTTTTTCAGAATGAAATTTTAAACTTTGAACTATTTTAGATATTTATATCTATGCTTTAGCAACAGGTAGTACGGGAAGTGTTTCTTTGCTTTCAACAAGTGCGCGAGTTATGTGGTTTATCGGTACAGGTGCAAATTCAGAAGTACAATATATCGATTCAAAAAAAGTTAACCCAGTGAATGCAATAATTGCAGGTTAGGTAAATGTAATGACAATAGGAGAGGGATGGAAAAGTACAGTTTTCTTTAATGCAGCAGAAGGAGCATTGACGAATACGATAAATGATGAAAGTGCAACAATTGGGGCAATCACGACAGGAGGTGGTGCTTTGGATTAGGTAATTTTATAGTAAAACCTGTAACTAATTGGGTTGGTAAAATAATAACAAAAGGCAATAATCCCAGATTTAATGAAGTGTTGAGAAAATATTCAGAGTCAGAGGTTAAGGGAAAGTCTTATATTATGCAGGAAGTATCCGAAATTAGAATTTCTTCTTGAGTAGGTAATATTGGTGATAGCGGGGCTGCGGAAGTTAGTGCAAGTTATATGCAAGACATAATTATTGAAACTGGAGAATAACAATGAAAAGAATATTTCATATTATTGTACTTATTATAGTATTAATGATTTTATTTACTTTATCATTATTGATTGTTGCAATAGTTACTTATATTAGCATAGATTTGTTCTTTTATTTTTATGCAGAAAGACCTATTTTACTTAGTTTAATTGAATTTAAACAAGCGTTAAGAATAAGCATAGGCGGAGGTATACCCGCAGGGATTGGCTTTGGAATTCTCTATATAAAGGAAAATAAAATATAATGATTTTACACTATTTGGTAAAAGTTTTATTTTTAATATATCATCTTGAGTTTAGCTTTAGACGAAATTAATAATACTATGAATATAAAATTAATCGAATATTTACACTCAGTTTATCCAGAATTACCTATTGATGTTAGCTATATGCGAGGTTATTCTGATGATGAAATAAAAAAAATCGAACGTTTATATGATATCGAAGTGAAAGATCAGTTATATGATTTTTTAACGAGTATAGGGCGTTGTAGTGGTGGTCTTTTTGGCGATGATCCTCTTCTTTTTTATAGAAATCAAAAAACAATAAGAGGAAGTATATTGATGCAATCAGGAATGAGAGAGGAACTCTCTGCTATTCAACAATATGATTTATTAGATAAAAAACCATTTTTTATTGCAGTGGAAAGTTATACTCAATACTTTTTTGTTTTAACAGCATCAGTTACACCTAATATCATTTATCAATATGATGAGAATGAAGAAATTATAGAAGCTACTGAATGGGATCTAAATAGTTATTTAAGGCATATAGTTAATGCTTATACTCGTCACTATGATCTGAATGTGCCTTTTGATCGACATGGTGAGCTTATCATTATTTAATTGCTAAAGATCCCAACTTACAATGGGATCTTCGTTAATATTATCATTTCCTTTTAGCCGTTCGGATAATCACCCGTCCGGTTTGACGGGTGAGAGTGATGTTACTACCCATCGTAAACCCTAACTCACTCAGCCAATTACCTCTGATAGTCAGTTTTTTACTCGCAATTATGGACTAATTTTCTGGTGCTAGTTTTTCTAATCTAAATTACGATCAATCTCTACCAAGCCCTTTCAGAAACTAACGATAACGTTACTGAACGTGATATTCAAAATCACCTCTTCCAGCAAGCGCGACAAGATTTTCAGGACCAGGTGAAAAAATAAACATGGTGCCAATGAATTCTAATTTAAATCGTAGTGAATGGAAAAAAATGGAGAATATATGGGCAAGATCGTTAAAAGATAATAAAGAGATAAGCGTTAAGATAGAGCCTGTATATATAAGGAATAGTGATAGGCCAAGTAGTATTAACGTTACATACAAAATAGGAAATGAGCCCCCTATAGAAAGGACGTTTATTAATGACTCTAAAGGTGAAAAATGAAAACAGATCAGGAAATATATAATAATATAGGTACGTTATTGTATAACATAGCCCCTAATGAGGCTAAAAAGATAAATATGAGGGCTAATTTATCAGTTGAAGGTAATACATGTGAATATGAATATGATTATCTTGACAATGAAAATTCATTGAAATGGCTTACAGCTGGTGGTGTTGCAAATACACATATGCTCCACAATTTGGTTGAACTGAGAAATTATTATATAGAACATAATTTAACTAATGATCTACCTATTTGGAAAGGCTGTGAAGTAACTTTAGATTTAGAAACAATGAAAATTAATATAGATTTTAAGTACGAAAATTAAATTACAATCTCGAACGCTATTGTGGATCCCAAAGGGATCCACCTTGTGACTTTACTCTCCTTCAGCTTCTTACCAATAATAGTCAGTTGGGAGTGGACAGTTGAAAGTGATATTCAGCGCACGATAGCTCACGGTTTACTGAATACCGGCCTTGCGTTGGCAAAAGGTGAGAATGCAGTAGTGCAAGCTTCTGGCGCAATGACAGGGGAAACAGTGGGGATTTTATCGCACTCACTTTATGGCAAAACCCCCGAAGAACTCACCGAAACTGAAAAGCAGAATATAAGTGCATGGGCAACGTTAACTTCAGGGATTGTTGGCGGTTTAATCAGCGATAATAGCACCAGCGTTGCCAATGCTGCCCAAGCTGGGAAAGTGGTGGTTGAGAATAATGCGATAGGTGCTGCTAAGCCAATCATTAAAGGCCTAGAAAAGGGTTACGAATGGTGCATGAAAAATGCGACCTGTCGAAATGGTCTTATGCAATTAGGGGTAAATTTTGGTTTAACATCAGCGCAAATTCAAGAAGCCATGGATGCTGGAGCTGCTGCCAGAAATGGTGATATAAAAGCGATGAGGAACCTTTCACCGGAACAGGTTGCTTATATTGATGAACAAATAATTCATAACAAAGGGATCGCAAGGTTAATATTTGGCTCTGAACCTTGGGGTGGCAGGCTTGGTATACCATTACATACTGGTGGTAATCAAATGCCAGATCAAGATAGGATTGATACGGGTGGCAATCAGATACCAGATCAAGGGCAGACTGATACTGGAGGAGATCAAATATCAGTCCAAATTTGGACAGATACTGGTGGTCACCAGATACCCTAACCAAGAGATAACTTGACAGAAACACCACTACCTGAAAAACCAACGTTAGATGATGTTGTTTATCTGGCAGATAAAGGAAAAGATGTCTCAGAAGTAGGTAGTATAGATTATCCTGATGGTATAAATTTTGATATAGAAAAATTGCCCGGTCATGTGTCTAAAGTAGATGGTTTTAGTCAAAGAAGAGGAATTTCTGGAGGTCATAATTCTGACTCATTTTATAAAGCTGTATCTGATAATAGCGTAAAGATTTTGTCTGAAACACTTACTGATGTAAAAGGAATTACTCATATTACTTATCAAATACCAACCAAAGATAGAACGGGAAAACTAGATGGGGCTATAAAAATGAAATCTTTGAAAAACAGTTTATGATCCTAAATTTTTTTCAGATCAAAAAATATTAGACTTAGGTCAGAAAGCTTCAGCAAAAGGATACAAAGAAGCAACGAACAGCAGAGACGGACAAGCTACAGCAACAGTTGATGGCGTCAGTTTTAGGATATACGTTGATAAAACAACTGGTAAAGTTCGTAACTTTCATCCTAATTGAGGTGCTATATGAAAAAAGAATTATTTGAGCAGTCTGATATTAATGCAGGTTTAAATCCAATCGTTATATCATATTTTGACAGAATGTATAAAGATGGGAAGTTTATGGAACTAATAGAGCTCTTATCAAAAAAATGGACACTAAATACAGACGGAGCTTATTGTCACTTTCCTGATATGGATAGTTTTGATGTCGAAGATCATTTTAAAGGCGTTGAAATTGCAATAGGTTATCCCCCAATGGAGGAAGATATTGTTATAGTTGATGAAAATACTTTCTATCATTATGTCCGTTTGGCTGGTGAAAGATATTTAAAGTTGCATCCAGAAAACAAAGAGATTATAGATAGCTTATTGTTAAAAATGCCAGTCTAGTGTAATGATTTTTGACCCAATCCCACACTGGGTTTCTCCTTAGCTGTATCATTCCTGCTCAGCCAGCCACTTACCGCTTAAGGTGAGTTGTGGCATAACTCACTGTATATTAGCTTATTTTTCCTCGTTTTCTTTAGTCGTTGGTATTTTTTATACAACAATAGGGTTTAGCCATAGGAACTGCCTTTGGCGACAAGATTACAATCTGAATCGAGTCCATGAAAGTTTACATAATCTCCTAACGGAGATATACCGTAAACAGTTAGAAAACTCTAATTTGAAGTGCCTCAATTAATGGGGAATGGACACAGGTACATTAGGTTTTAGTGATATCCATAATTACGCAGAATATAAAGTTGAGCATCAATCCGGTGGTGTAAGTACTTCGGGAGGGGGGGAAGGGAATATGCTGGCGAATATGGGCCGCAGGTTATCGACTTAGCAACCACGATTGATACTATTCGTGGTACGAACCAAGCGAAAGCTGATTCAAAACTCGATAATCTTTCTGATACTGCTTACGACAATCTCTATCAAGCCCTTTCAGAAACCAACGATAACGTCACCGAGCGTGATATTCAAAATCACCTCTTCCAGCAAGCCTTACAGGATTATACCAACCGATCTGATTTTGGCTCGGGGGAAATATACCTGAGCTATTCAAGCCATCACCGCATTTACGCAAGGTGTAATGGGCAACAATATTGTTACCGCGATTGCTAATGGTTCCGCCCCTTATCTTGCCAATGAAGTGAAAAACCAAATCCAAGGTAACAGTGTTGAAAGTGATATTCAGCGCACCATTACCCACGGCTTACTGAATGCCAGCCTTGCGTTGGCAAAAGGTGAGAATGCAGTAGTGCAAGCCTCTGGCGCAATGACAGGGGAAACGGTGGGTATTTTATCGCACTCATTTTATGGCAAAACCCCCGAAGAACTCACCGAAACTGAAAAGCAGAATATAAGTGCATGGGCAACGTTAACTTCCGGTATTGTCGGCGGTTTAATCAGCGATAATAGCACAGGCGTTGCCAATGCCGCCCAAGCAGGGAAAGTGGTGGTTGAGAATAATTATTTAAATAACTCAGACCATCGCCAAAAAACATTGTTGGAGCTTAAAGAGCGTCAAGGAAATATAACTGAAGTTGAACAACTGAAACTGGCTGAGTTACGGATTAAAGATATAAATACAACACAAGCTGTGCTTGATGCTTGTGCAGGCGGTACCTCACCAGAATGTACCGCAGCCAGAAAAGATGCATTTAAGGCGATAGACACCTATGTAAACCTAACGTATCAAAACCTAAAAACAGCGCAAGCAGGTTATCAAGAAATCGAGCGTTTGTTGAACTCGACATCATCGGAAGCACAGCAAGCGTTTAATCTGTTAGAGTCTTATACGGAAGCGTTTAAAAACTTTGGTTATCCCGATAACGAAGCGCGTGTTCGAGCCGGGATGTATGTTGGTTCTATTTATGCCTTTGGTGGAGTATCAGCGGTTGTAAATTCAGGTATATTGGTTAAGCAATTTGGGAAAGATATTGCAAAACCTAGAGTTAAGTTAGAGCTGATACCACCAAAAGGCTCAAATAATAGTGCTGAATTAGGCGCTGGTAGTAAATGGGCTGTAGATAAAAACGGGGTATATAGTCCCAAAGAAATTGAAAGTATTACAAAGGTAGAGAAAGGTGAGACTAAATATAATGCGGATTTGTTACCTTATAAAGATATTGTTGGAAAAGTTGATCCTAATACAAATTATATTGATATTCTCTCTCCAGAAGCGAAGCTGCATATACTATATGGAGAAAGCCCAACTCAAGGTGGCCACTTGTTCCCTGGTAATTCAGGGAAAACAACTTTTCCATCTAATTGGCCAGCAGAAAAAATAATACATGAAATTGGTGATATAACCACATCACCAACAACTCAATGGTACGCGCAAACTGGAACTGGAGGAACCTTTACTAGTAAGGGTAAACCAGCTAAATGGGTCGCTTACGAAGAACGAGATGGAGTTAGAATCAGGGTTGTTTACTTGCCTTCAACAGGTAAAGTAGTAACTGCATTTCCTGATCCAAATCCAGTACCTAAAGCATATAAACCAATTAAGTGAGAATGATACATCATGACTAAATTAGATATCCAAATTAAAAACTTTGGAACACTCTTTTTTGATCGCTTAGATACTGAGTTATTACAAGATGCAATTAATTACGTAGGATATGATGAAATAGGCCTAGCATTTGAAACTATTTGTGATCACATCAGTGAATATGATATTCCTATAACATCAGAGGAGTATCATATAGCAGTTGATATTGCTAATGAGCTAAAAATGAATAGTAATGATATCAGCTTACAACATATGAAAGAGTTAATAATAAAAAAATAATAAATTATAAGGATCTCCATTTTATATGGGGATCTCTGTATAGTTCAGGTAGATCACTATTAATGGAGGTTGTGAATCTTCAAGAATTATTAAATGGAGTTCACTTAAGAAAATATCCTATTTTAAAGTTAACTCCACGTAACTAGTCAGTTATTGATTTTGGTAAATCAATAGGTATATATGATGGACAACCGACAAATTATGGAATAATCCACTATAGAAAAAATGGTGTACATATTGTACCTGCAAATCTAGTACAAAAATAAGATTTAATAATGTTAGATAAAATACCAGATTAGTTATATATGGACATCAAAAGCTATATTAGGTGAGATTTTCTCATCAGTAAGAGCTATAGCAATTGGTTTCGATGAAAAGAAGTATTGACGATAAGATATTATCTTGATGGGGAGCAAAGTGATGAAGATCACGAAAGCGTAGGTGAAATAATAACAAATATACTTGCGAATACTTCATCCAATGATGATATATAAGGCGAGTTTTTTTGACATGAGACAAATTAGAGAATTAGATCCTTTAAGTGGTTTTATTTACCTCAGAAAAGAATTATAAAATGATGATTAATGTAGTTTCTAAAAGGTATTGAAAATAAAGAACCCTTATTTGATAGTCAGTTTTTGACTCGCAATTATGGACTAATTCTCTGGTGCTAGTTTTTCTACAATCTCTACCAAGCTCTTTCAGAAACCAATGATAACGTCACCGAGCGTGATATTCAAAATCACCTCTTCCAGCAAGCCTTACAGGATTATACCAACCGATCTGACTTTGGCACGGGGGGTAAATATACCCGAGCTATTCAGGCTATCACTGCATTTACGCAAGGTGTAATGGGCAACAATATTGTTCCGCGATTGCTAATGGTTCCGCGCCTTATCTTGCTAACGAAGTGAAAAACCAAATTCAAGGTAACAGTGTTGAAAGTGATATTCAGCGCACCATTACCCACGGCTTACTGAATGCCAGCCTTGCGTTGGCAAAAGGTGAGAATGCAGTAGTGCAAGCCTCTGGCGCAATGACAGGGGAAACAGTGGGTATTTTATCGCACTCACTTTATGGCAAAACCCCCGAAGAACTCACTGAAACTGAAAAGCAGAATATAAGTGCATGGGCAACGTTAACTTCCGGTATTGTCGGCGGTTTAATTAGCGATAATAGCACAGGCGTTGCCAATGCCGCCCAAGCCGGGAAAGTGGTGGTTGAGAATAATTGGTTGAGCACCAATCAACTAGAAAATTTTGCACATAAAGCAAGAACTTGTGTCGGTGAAGAATGTCAGCAAGTTATTCGTGATATGGTTGATGCCAATATTCGGCAACAGGAAGAAATAAAGCAAATCTGTTCAACCTCACCAGAGCAGTGTAAACAGCAGTATGGATATTTAGTTGAACAATGGAATGCTTTCGATACAGCAATAAAACATCTTGCCGCAGATAAATCGTTGCCTGATGATTTTCGTGATTATCTGCCTGCAGTGTATATGTTGAGTATGGATGCGACAGGGATCACAGTCGCACATCAGTGGGCTAAACGATTTGAGGCAATGGGGCTTGAACCAGAAACAGCTGGTTTGATAGCGATGGCACTTCCCGGAATGATTAATGGTGGAAGTGGTAAAGGTAATCGTGGAACAACAGATAAACGAATCAATAACACCAAGTTAGAATCAGAAAAAATGCATTAAATAGAATTGCTGAAAACTCTAGAAATACAAGAGACCTTAACCAAAAAGAAACGAATTCGGTTTATAATCAGCAATTAATTTTACTTGATAAACAAGCAGCCAAAAGCAATGTAATTATTGACCCAAATAAAGTTAATTATTTATTCGGAAAAGTAAACAGCAATAAACATAATGAAGCCCGTTCGACTCAATTAGAACAATCTATGAGGCGTTTAGGTATTTCAACAGATGAAAAAGGTGCTAAATTTTTAATTGATCACCTCTCACATGTACCTAAGACGCAAGGAAACATTATAAAAGTATATAGTGATAATTATGGTAAATATGAAGTTAGGGGATCATTATTATTTGGCCCGTCAGGAAAAGTAACAAAATTAGAAACATCATTTTAAATTATGCCTGATGGAACTTGACGGTTCGTAACAACAATACCAAAAGAAGGAAGAAAATAATGTTTATTGAATCTCATCCTGATGATTTAGCTCTACTTTCGTTTTTTGAAAGTGAACCGACATTAGTAGATCATTTGGATCGGCATGTTGCATATGAATTTACAGATAATAATGGAGTTCACCTAGTGTTTTCTTTTAGTATATTAGAAGGATGGATACAAACAGTATTAGAATTTAATGGGAATGAAATCGCAAGGCACCTCAGCGAAAGTGTAAATAAATTTATGATAAAAGAAGATATGGCTGGTGAATATTTATATTCTGAAATAGTCTTAGAAGATATAAGAACAAAAGTTGAGATAAGAGTAAAACCGTTTATATCCATAAAATGGGGAACGTTGATCAGATGAGAGCAGTGTAAACAGCAGTATGGTTATCTGTTTGAGCAATGGGATGTTTTTGATACGACAATCTCTATCAAGCCCTTTCAGAAACCAACGATAACGTCACCGAGCGTGATATTCAAAATCACCTCTTCCAGCAAGCCTTACAGGATTATACCAACCAATCTGACTTTGGCACGGGGGGAAATACACCCGCGCAATCCAAGCCATCACTGCATTTACGCAAGGTGTGATGGGTAACAACATTGTTACCGCGATTGCCAATGGCTCCGCGCCTTATCTTGCTAACGAAGTGAAAAACCAAATTCAAGGTAACAGTGTTGAAAGTGATATTCAGCGCACGATAGCGCATGGATTACTGAATGCAGGCCTTGCATTGGCAAAAGGCGAGAATGCAGTAGTGCAAGCTTCTGGCGCAATGACGGGCGAAACGGTGGGTATTTTATCGCACTCATTTTATGGCAAAACCCCCGAAGAACTCACTGAAACTGAAAAGCAGAATATAAGTGCATGGGCAACGTTAACTTCCGGTATTGTCGGCGGTTTAATCAACGATAATAGCACCGGAGTTGCCAATGCCGCCCAAGCAGGGAAAGTGGTGGTTGAGAATAATGCGATAGGTGCTGCTAAGCCAATCATTAAAGGCCTAGAAAAGGGTTACGAATGGTGCATGAAAAATGCGACCTGTCGAAATGGTCTTATGCAATTAGGGGTAAATTTTGGTTTAACATCAGCGCAAATTCAAGAAGCCATGGATGCTGGAGCTGCTGCCAGAAATGGTGATATAAAAGCCATGAGGAACCTTTCACCGGAACAGGTTGCTTATATTGATGAACAAATAATTCATAACAAAGGGATCGCAAGGTTAATATTTGGCTCTGAACCTTGGGGGTGGCAGGCTTGGTATACCATCACATACTGGTGGTAATCAAATGCCAGATCAAGATAGGATTGATACGGGTGGCAATCAGATACCAGACCAAGGGCAGACTGATACTGGAGGAGATCAAATATCAGTCCAAATTTGGACTGATACTGGTGGTGACCAGATACCTAAACCAAGAGATAACTTGACAGAAACACCAGTACCTGAAAAACCAACGTTAGATGACCTTGCTTATCTGGACAAAATTACGCAAGGTGAACATGCGGGGATCAGAAATAAAGAGGGTCGGCCAGTTGGTTCCGTCATTAATGATGTTCAGAAATCGAGACCTTCCGATATATTAATACAAGATGATGGTCGCTGGGTTGTAAAAGGTAATGATGGAAGAATACATCTAATTGAGCCTGATGGCGAAGTGGTCACGTCATTTAAAAATAGCGACAAAAATACGGCTCAACGTATTAGAGATGGTCGATGGAATAGACCTAGTAATGAAAAACTAGATGAATTTAAAGAAAAATTTTCTGATTATGTGAGGTGGTAAGATGGATACACTAAAAATTAATTACATACCAGAAGCAGATGTAACTTTATTTGATATTCGTTTATCTGAATCGGAAGTTGTAATTTATACAGATTGCTTAAATTACGTTTTAACTCATTTATCTGATGAGCAAATATATGAAAAAACGGAATGCTCAAATAAACAAGAGTTATCACATTACTTAGCAGATCTAAAAAATCTAATAAAATCAATGGAGAATAGAAGATACCTTCCAGATAGGTACAAAGATCTATAAAAATAATGGCATAGTGGCTATTTAAACAGTGACTATGCCGACAAGTTTTAATCTTTTACCTCAATCAGTTTACTCGTTCTCAGCCAGCTGGATGATCAGTTGCCCAGCTTGGCGAGTGAGGGTAAAGTGACTGCCCACCGTAAATTCTAACTCACTCCACCACTTACCACTGAAAGTCAGTTTCGGGTTGGGGAGGGTATCTCAGTTAGGGGTATAACCCACTGTATAGTGTCTGGTTTTAACCTCCTATACTTTAGCTGTCTGTGTTTTTACACTAAAATCGCGCTTAGCAATAGGGACTACCTTCGTTAGTTGCGCAGGTTATCGACTTAGCAACCAATGAGTAAGGCTATTAGCCCTTATGTATCGAGTTGGTTAGGTAGCACTACTGTTGCTAGCCGTGTGGTAGGTGTAACAACTACCACACGGCAAATTTAGGCATGCAGGTGCATAATATTAACACAGACCCAAAAGCGAGCTTTAGTTATGCAAGCTTTGGTTCTTCTTTGTTAACAGGAGGAATAACATCAGGAATGGGGTATTGGGGAACGCTCACAACCAATACTATTGGTGCGGGTATTTCAAGTTTAATTGATGGAGGATCACCTTGGGTCTCAATGGAAGGCGCATTAGTTGGTTCAACAGCCGGCTATGGAGGCACAAAATGGTTAACTCACCATTTTGATAATAAATTTAATCCTTGGTCTAACGGGCTTAAAGAACGCCCATTAGTTTTAATGCCATCAATTACAGCTCCGCCGAGTATATCGCCAATGCCTGGAATTATAGGTAGCCTTCTTGGATCCGCGGGTTCAGAATATTTAAATAAAGAGACTAGCGAAGTATTGAAGAAAATCAAAATAGAGAACGAAAATGAAAGTAATTAATTATTTTTTAATGTTATTTTTTTGTTATTTTGCACTGGTTTTTATTACATTTTTATTGCTTGGTTTTATTGTTGAATCTATTCATTATATGAAATTAGGTATTTTTTACATTGATATATTCTTTTTAAAACAACCGATTATTTTTGGGGGAGTGTTTGGTTTGAGTTTTAGTGGTATTCATCTATTTGTGAATTATTGGGAAAATAAACATTGAGCGGCTAAGTCAATCATTAAATAGATATTAATTTTGTAGTGTCCAGCCAAACATCAGTCTGTAATTACTATCACCAAAGGGCGCAAGACATAATCCTCGGGTGTTATGTTGAATTGCCGAAGGCAATTGCCCTGTGGTGATGAAGGTTGTAGGTGTATAGGTGGCATAAATTTTAGTAAATTTATTTAATTATCTATAATATTTTGTTTTGAACTAATGATCTGGTACTAATCCTTTGGCATTATTTTATTAGCATATTTTTCTAATCTAAATTACGACAATCTCTATCAAGCCCTTTCAGAAATTAACGATAACGTCACCGAGCGTGATATTCAGAATCACCTCTTCCAGCAAGCATTACAGAATTATACCAACCAATCCGACTTTGGTACGGGGGGTAAATACACCCGTGCCATCCAAGCCATCACCGCATTTACGCAAGGTGTAATGGGCAACAATATTGTCACCGCGATTGCTAATGGTTCCGCGCCTTATCTTGCTAATGAAGTGAAAAACCAAATTCAAGGTAACTGTGTTGAAAGTGATATTCAGCGCACGATAGCGCACGGCTTACTGAATGCCAGCCTTGCGTTGGCAAAAGGTGAGAATGCAGTAGTGCAAGCCTCTGGCGCAATGACAGGGGAAACAGTGGGTATTTTATCGCACTCACTTTATGGCAAAACCCCCGAAGAACTCACTGAAACTGAAAAGCAGAATATAAGTGCATGGGCAACGTTAACTTCCGGTATTGTCGGCGGTTTAATTAGCGATAATAGTACAGGCGTTGCCAATGCAGCCCAAGCCGGGAAAGTGGTGGTTGAGAATAATTGGTTGAGCACCAATCAACTAGAAAATTTTGCACATAAAGCAAGAACTTGTGTCGGTGAAGAATGTCAGCAAGTTATTCGTGATATGGTTGATGCCAATATTCGGCAACAGGAAGAAATAAAGCAAATCTGTTCAACCTCACCAGAGCAGTGTAAACAGCAGTATGGATATTTAGTTGAACAATGGAATGCTTTCGATACAGCAATAAAACATCTTGCCGCAGATAAATCGTTGCCTGATGATTTTCGTGAATATCTGCCTGCAGTGTATATGTTGAATATGGATGCGACAGGGATCACAGTCGAACACAAGTGGGCTAAACGATTTGAGGCAATGGGGCTTGAACCAGAAACAGCTGGTTTGATAGCGATGGCACTTCCCGGAATAATTAATGGTGGGAGTGGTAAAGGTAAAGGAAATAGTACATCATCAACTGCAAAGTAGGATGTCACACCAACAAAGCCAAATGAGCAAATACCACCCAAAACTGTACTTAATCAAACCGGTAGTGATAAATTAAATAACTATCAAGTTCACGATTTGAAGCAAGTGACTGATCCTGCGCTGAACTTAAGTACTATCAGACAAGAGACTAAACAATACCTAAAGAAATCAGCACAATTAGATGATGCTGCGGTCAGTTATGCAACTGCCTCTGTCACGGTTGGAGGGAAAACGGAATATTATCTTTCGGTGAGTGGTAAATCATGGTCAGGTCAATCACCAGATAAGATTAATATTAATGGTAAAAATTATACAGTGATCCGTGAAGACAAAAATAGTTTTACTAGTGTAGGAAATATAGAGACAAAGCAAACTAATTTTAATCATGCTGAACAAAAACTCTTCAACCATATTCAAAAAACGTACAAAGGCCAAAAAGCGAATGTGAATATTTATCAAGGATCTACAGGGGAAAATAAATGATTAACAATGAACTAATTGAATATCTACATTCTGTTTATCCAGAGTTACCTATTGATGTTAGCTATATGCGAGGTTACTCAGTAGATGAAATTCAGAAAATTGAGTGTTTATATGATATTGAAGTAAAAGATCAGTTATATGATTTTTTAACGAGTATTGGTCGTTGTAGTGGGGGGCTGTTTGGTGATGATCCTTTAGTTTTTTATAGAAGTAGACAAACAGTTAGAGGAGCTATGTTGTATCAAGATGCACTGAGATATGAGCTACCTACAGACCAACGATATGATTTAATAAAACAAAAATCATTTTTTATCTCAGTGGAAAGTTATACTCAGTACTATTTTTTACTTACAGCAACTGATGATCCTAATAGAATTTATCACTATGATGAAAATGAAGAAATTATAGACGCTACAGAATGGGATCTAAATAGTTATTTAAGGCATATAGTTAATGCTTATACTCGTCACTATGATCTGAATGTGCCTTTTGATCGACATGGTGAGCTTATCATTATTTAATTGCTAAAGATCCCAACTTATAATGGGATCTTCGTTAATGTTATCACTTCCTCTTAGCCATTCGGATAATCAACCGTCCGGTTTGGCGGGTGAGCGTGACGTTGTTGCCCACTGTAAATCCTAACTCACTCCACCACTTACCTCTGATAGTCAGTTTCGGACTCGCAATTATGCATTAATTCTCTGGTGCTAGTTTTTTCAAATCTAAATTACGACAATCTCTATCAAGCCCTTTCAGAAATTAACGATAACGTCACCGAGCGTGATATTCAGAATCACCTCTTCCAGCAAGCATTACAGAATTATACCAAGCAATCCGACTTTGGTACTGGGGGTAAATATACCCGCGCAATCCAAGCCATCACCGCATTTACGCAAGGTGTAATGGGCAACAATATTGTCACCGCGATTGCCAATGGCTCCGCGCCTTATCTTGCCAATGAAGTGAAAAACCAAATTCAAGGTAATAGTGTTGAAAGTGATATCCAGCGCACGATAGCGCACGTATTACTGAATGCAGACCTTGCACCGGCAAAAGGTGAGAATGTCTTAGTGCAAGCTTCTGGCGCAATGACAGGGGAAACAGTGGGTATTTTATCGCACTCACTTTATGGTAAAACTCCCGAAGAACTCACTGAGACTGAAAAGCAGAATATAAGTGCATGGGCAACGTTAACTTCTGAGATTATTAGTATAACACAATTATGATATGAAAATTACGTCACCTCAGAGGATGCAACAAGATCCAAAATAAGTGGTGGATACAATAAAGGATAATGTTAAATGAAGATACAAGAATCAGATGGCTCTATTGTTGATATTTTTGCTATTTATTGGTTTGATGATGAAACATATTTTTATGGAATGCCTATTAATTATGGCGGATTGCAAACATATAAAGCTGATGAAGTAAAAATCATTGATAATCAATTAGATTTTAAAACAGTCTTTTTTTCAAATGATGATGCAAAGAGCGTCCATCATTGGGCTTTAATCGAAGAATCATTATTAGATGACTTACTTGAATTAGATGAAACCGCCTATAAAAGATTTTTAGAGATATTAAAATCTGAAGGTCAGTTAGACGATAATTTTTATTGATAATAGATCCCAGTATTCATAGGGATCTTCCTTATCTCCCTTACTCCTTTGCCAACTGGATAATCAACTGTTCGGCTAGCTGGTACAAACTTAGAGAGAATGGCATCAGGATGAGCACCTATTGGTACTGATGGAAAATCTATTAATCTACATCATATGACTCAAAAACAAGATGGTGCTATAGCTGAAACAACCCAATCTTTTCATCAGGGTAATAGTTCAGTTATTCATATTAATCCAAATACAATTTCATTAGGTATTGATAGAGCAGCTTTCGAGCAATGGAAAAACGAATACTGGAAACAGAGAGCGGAAACTTACGGTAAATAAATTATGAAGAATAACTATACATTAGTTGACGTTGAAGAACTTGTAGCAGGACATAGTGATTTTGTTGATTTTGGTACAGTAAATGATTCAGTTGATGATATATGGATTAGAAAAGCTGAAGAAAAATTAGGATTACAATTTTCCTTATCTTATAAGGATTTTTTGAAAAATTTTGTTGGAGGGGAAATAGGAGGGGAAGAGATTTATAGTATTTATGGCATAAATTTTGAGGATGTATGTGGTGGGGACATAGTTTATCAAAATCTAATGAATGTAAGAAATGGAACTGCAAAGCCATTACAATTAGTTATCAGTGAAACAGATTTGGGTGAAACTTTTTATTTTGATTATTCAAAATATCAAGATGGAGAGTGCCCTATATATTTAGAACTCCCATCAGGGGAGTCAAATCTATATGCTTATAATTTTTATGAATTTTTATACAAGAGAATTAATGCGCATTTAAGCTAGATTGTTAGGCAAACCTAATCTTAGGATTAGGTTTGCCAATAACTATACTCTCTCAGTCAGTCGGATAATTAATAGTCCGGCTTGGCGGGTGAGGATGTAGAGGTTGAGCAAATATATGAAAAAACAGAATATTCGAATAAAGACGAATTATCTTATTACTTAGAAGATTTAAAAAATTTAATTAAATTAATAGAGCATAGAAGATATCTTCCTGACAGATATAAAGATTTATAGAATAGTCATTAATATCAGTAGCGGCTTAACTAGTTTAGCTACTGATGCCAAAAGTCCGATCAAATTTTTGTCTTAATCCTCTACCAGCTGGATAATCCACTGTCTGGCTTTGGGGATAATGATTGTATGAGGAAATATTACGGGTATACCGCTTGATGTGTTTTTAACACAACAAGAGATGACACTAGAGAAAGCAGCTGAAATAGTGGGGGGGGACTCCGCCGACTACAACAGCGAAAGCCCTTCAATTTATAGCAGCAAAAACCTATTTGGCATTTGTTAAGAGCGGTAAGGAAATACCAAGCTGAGATGCAGGAACGGATCAAAATAGCTTTAAAAAGGCGAGCAAAGTTTCAGATGTTAAACGTTCTAGTGGGCAATTTGATGGAGACCTATTGCTTGCAGAGTAAGTTAATGAAACTAGCAAGCTAATTCCTAGAGATTTAATAAACAAAATTACAGAACATAATACTCAGCTAGGTGTATTGAATCATAAATAAGGAACTATTTCAGGTGTACATAAACAAGATTCAGCTCAGATTGATGGTTACTGGAGGTGACTAGAGATGCAAAAATTGGAGAAATTAATAACGTATTTATAACAATGCCCCCAAGAGATAAAAATGAATATTGACAAATTAGATTGGTTAATAAATATAAAAAAAGATCTGTATAAAAATGATGGCAGGGATTTATATGATATTATTTTTGAAACACTAAAAAATAATAAAATGATGTATCCTGCGTTTTTAAGGATGGCTAGTGAAGGGCATGGTTTTTCTCCATCAGAAGGTAATGGTTACGCATTAGACCAAGATTGGGATATACCCGATGAATTTGATGAGGTCAGTTTTATGTTTGGAGATTACGAAAGTTCTACTCTCTCTCCTCAGAAATTTGTTGAGTTAATACGGTTGATAACGAATAGCTATTTAAATGAGTATCCAGAAAATGAAGATATGATAGAGCGTTCTATGAAAAGGCTTCAAGAACGCTATACCTAATGTTGAAGTATTTTTAATTACTCTTCAGTCAACAGGACAATCAACTGCGCAGAATTTAGAGCTACTAATGAATTTATGTTGTCAAATCCTAATTTAAAATAACTTACACCAGCGGTTCGTCCTAGAACTGGTGAAGTTGTTACCCGCTGTGATAATTGTAAAAATATATTTGGTGATGAATAATGGTATATATGGATGATGAGTTTTTAGAATCTAATGATTTAGATTGGTTTTCTTCTTACCAAGATGGAACCATTGCTCATTTTTCTACAGGTGGAAATGGGACTATTCCTGAGAAAATAAGAGAGTCAATAGATAATTATGAAATTATTTATGATTACTTTGATTCATTAGAGTCAATATCAGAAATTGAGATCATAGAATCAAATTTACCTTACTTTGAAAATGAAGAAAGTCGTTTTTTATATTTTCGTTCTTTCATAAAGATGGCAGGAAAAGGTATTTTTAGTTACGATTATAGAATGGGTGAAGGCTATAAGCTGATATCAAAACCTATTAATAGGTTAAGTTATAACGAATTACCGAGCTCTATAAAGAACATATTATTTATAATGCCAGTGAATTTATCCAGTGAATTAGAACTTATTGGATTGACATCTTAATTAATATACTTAGCCATATTTTTGGGGATGGTAGTAACATCACAAAAAGGCGCAAGACATAATGCTGATTGTGCGTGGTCATGATGTTCCGACTGCTCATAATCCTTCTGCATTATATTGAATTGCCGGAGATTATTTGCCTGTGATGACTTTTTGAATTGTTTTAATGCACAATGACGTAATGGAATGATAATACCGTATTATTATTTTATTTTTTATAAAAGCCACCCCTAACTTTAGATAATAGGATTAGATAAGTGGTTGGTCATAAACTATTAAACTTTAGACGACGTTCTTTTTTTATTGATCATTCTTTAATTTGCAAAAATGTTGTTATTTTTTTTCAAATAGAGAGCTTACGTTGGTTTTCATTAACAATAGGTGAAGGTTATATTAATTTGGCAGAAGAACTTAATGAACCCCAATGCCAATTTTTAGATGAAATTCAAGATTCATTTGCATATCCAATAGATAATTTAGTTGAACTGGATTTTTCAAAAAATAGCATTTTGGATGAAATCTATGAGTATAGATTACTAGATAATCCAGAGTATAGTATTGGACTATGTCTAAAATTAAATATTGGCGAAATCAGTTTCATAGAAAATAATGACGATTTATCAATTGTTTTAGGTCGTTCTGATGAATTGCTGAAATTCTCTTTTTTGACAACTTATAAAATCAGAAAATAAGCAATTAGTTCATTGATTTTGGCTGAATACAGTATGAGCCATACGTTAGCAATGGCAGGCAACCATAGTGGCAGCGCTGAAAACACCATTCAATCTGCGGTATCACAAGGTACATGGGCAGTGCGTGATAGCGATAATCAACAGCAAGATATCGCGCAATTAAGCCAAGATACGGATAATGCTCACAGCACGTTAAATAAAATCTTCGATAAAGAAAAAGAGCAAAATCGCCAACAAAAACAACAGTTGGTGGGCGAAATTGGAGCACAGGTTATCGACTTAGCAACCACGGTGGACACTATTTGTGGCACGAACCAAGCGAAAGCCAATTCAAAACTCGATAATCTTTCTGATACTGCTTACGACAATCTCTATCAAGCCTTTTCAGAAACCAACGATAACGTTACTGAGCGTGATATTCAGAATCGCCTCTTCCAGCAATGGGGGCAATCACGATAGGAAGTGGAGTATTAATGGGGTATGGATTAGGTAATTTTATAGTAAAACCTGTAACTAATTGGGTTGGTAAAATAATAACAAAAGGCAATAATCCTGAATTTAATGAAGTGTTGAGAAAATATTCAGAGTCAGAAGTTAAGGGAAAGCCTTATGTTATGAAAGAAGTACCCGAAAGTGAAATTTCTTCTGGAATGGGAAATGCTGAGGGAAATATTATATTTGAGCTTGATGGTTTATTCATTCAAGAAAAAATAAATGAAAGTGGGGAAGATTAATGAAGGATATTTTATTTTCGATTATATTGACAATCATATTTATAATTGCATTGTTTATTTTGTGTATCCTAATGTTTCTTTCTATTGACGTATTTTTCTATTTTTACTCTAATATTCCAATGTCTATTGGGCTTAATGAAATTAAACGCTCATTAAGAATTAGTATTGGGGTGGGAATAATTATGGGAATAGGTTTTGGGATGCTATATATAAAAGAAAATAAACTAAAATAATTTTTTAGAATAAAATTTTAAACTTTGAACTATTTTAAATGTTTAACGTAAATTAATAATATTATGAATATAAAATTAATCGAGAATTTACACTCAGTTTATCCGGAATTATCTATCGATATTAGTTATATAAGAGGATATTCTGATGAAGAAATTTCCAGCATGGAACGCCTTTATGATATTCGAATTACAGGGCAATTCTATGAGTTTTTAAGGTGTATGGGGCGCTGCAGTGGTGGTCTTTTTGGTGATGATCCACTAGTATTTTATCAAGGTCAGGAAACCATAAGAGGTGATATTTTATTTCAAATTGGTGCAAGAGAAGAGCTGGCATCGATCCAATGCCATGATTTGTTAAAACAAAAACCATTTTTTATTTCAGTAGAAAGTTATACACAATATCTCTTTCTACTAACAGATTCAGATAATCCAGACCTTATATTTAATTATAATGAAAATGATGAATGTGTAGAGAACACGAATTGGGATCTGAATAGTTATTTACAGCATGTTATCAATGTTTATACTCGTCATTATCCGGTTGCTCCACCTTTTGATCGACACGGCGAACTTATTTTGATTTAAATAAAAAACCTATCTTATGAACTGCTCCCAGTTTAAAGCTGGGAGCACACTTGAATCATGAATTTTTTAAGTCACTTACAGCTTCATTTAGAATTTCTAAAAAATCATTTAACTTAAATTTCATTGGATTTTTTCTGAAAGTATTTCGCATCAGAACAAAACTCTATTTCTATGTTATTAATTCCTTTGTCCTTATTCAATTGGCAATATATTTGTCTGTTATATGTAATTTCAGCTGTTATTTCTTCATATTTAGAATCACTGAAGAAAGTAATTTCAAAATGATTATTTATATATTATTCTTTCGGCCTTTTAGGATCTAAGAAACCAAAAGATAGTCATCTGAGTTATAGTGAATATCTCTACCATTTGGTAAGCCAGCGAGAATCAAGTAGGAGATGGGATGGCAATTGATATTACATGTTATACCAAGTTAGATGTTGAGTCATTACAACCTAAATTAGATGTAATTAAATTATGGTTATTTATTCGAGCAGTCATATCTTATGTATGCTGCTAATGAAGTGTTAGTACATGAACAATTGAATTTTATTGAGGATCGAGTCGAAAAATATAAAAAGGAAACAGATCTACTAATAGCGGAAGAATTTGGGCTTGAAGAACCGAAGTCATATTTTATGATATCAGTGAATGATAAATTCTTCCCTGAATTGAACACTTCTGAAGTAGCAAATATGCTCAAAAATGAGTTAGGAGAGGAAAATATTATTGTGCTTTTAAATGGTGAAAATCCAATCTAAATTTTGTGATAAATCCCAGTCGACTCTTGGAATGCCGCTCAAGATTGCGGAGCTTAATGCTCAGAAAGACCCCACTTGCGACAACTGCAGTGTTACTTGGCTAAAGGAAAGGAATAGTGAGTGTTTTAAATGAAAACTGGGAACCTGGTTTTGGTACTATTTATACTTGGTTTGCAATGGATAAAAATGGAAAGATAGCTGTAATGGTTAATAATTGTTGGGGCTGGTTACCTAACTCTCTTTTATCAATTAATAACTTTGAAAATTTATTAGATGAACTTAATGAATTTAAGTGGGAAGAATCAGAAAAATACACTACATATCCTGAAAATAAAAATGGAAAAACTATTCTTGATTTATACTCATCTCTTGTATATCGAAATTTCAAACATAGAGAAGATATTGAATATTGGGTAAATAGGCATCTGAGTGGAGAACTTAATGAAATTAATATGCCATCTAGAAAAGGCTTTTTTATATATCACGGTATAGAAGGGAATGTGGAAGGGGAAGATTATCCTGTTGGTTTTACTGGAAAAACTAAAATGGGTGATTATTTTAGGTACTTAGTACCAACGATATACGCTTCAATCTATGACTTTCCTGAAGAATTACGTTATGGAATAGCCGTTTCTGATACAGTAGATTTTACTCTCGATAGAGTATTGGATAACGAAAAAATTGATGAGTATTTCCCAAGGATGTATTGTAAAAATTAATATCTTGATTTTTATAAGATATAAATGAAAATATTCTCTCTAGAGTAGAGTCTGTGTCGATAATAAATATTTAGATATAATACAATGAGGAATTGGTTTGAAAGCAATATTAAAAGGACTATTTAATGATTTTTATGATGTAGATAGTTATTATCCTGATGATGAAGAGTGTTTTTCTTTGAATTTATTACTGCGTATAGGCACAGAAGATAGTAATGGTGCTGATAATTTTGATCTATTTGTTTGTTCTCCTAAATGGATTTTGAAGAATGTGTGGGAACCTCGGATATTTAGGCATACGCTTATTACACGAGAATATAATATTAATGAAATAAAAAAAATTATTGAAAACTATATTTCCAAATGTGATGGCAACACATGGTTAGAAGTAGCAGAAAAACTTTCTCGTTATTTCTCATGGGAATATGAGGATTACTATTTTTAATTGTATTAATTACATAACATCGCTTAGTTGATGATTTTATTTTATTTTAATAATTTTAAATTATTAAAATATTTAGATATGAAATTCATAAGTACACGGTGAATATCATTTGAAAATAAAAATTCACCTCGTATCCGAAAATAAAAAAATATTTACAAGCTATTTACCATCCAGTGTTATGTGGATAAAATAAGCAAAAAAATTTATAGTTACAACTTTTACGGGATATGACTTGAGAAAGTATTACTTAAAATAATTTCAGTAAATAAGTATGAAATTAAAAAATGAAATAAGCAATACGGTATTATTAGTTATTAAGGAATACAAAGTGACAGTTGATTTTGTTTGGCTGAAAAGAATAGAGCAATATCTTTTAGATAATGGTGGTAGTGATTTATATTGCTTGTTGGAAGTGATGTATAGAGAGCAAAAAATGAATTTTCGGCAGTTTATTTATGATGCATCTAGAGGAATAGGCTGTTTTGTGTTTGAAGGGTTAGGATATGTATTAGATCAAGATATTGATGATCCAACAGAATTTAATGAAGTTACTTTTTTTCTTGGTGATTATGAAAGTCTAACGCTTTCTCCTGAGAAATTTATTGAATTAATGCAAGTTATATCAAATAGTTATATTGATAAATATCCAGATGATAAGGCCTCTGTAAAACAATCTCTGGCAAGACTTAAAGAACGCTATCAAAAACCTAGCCTAAGTTAAATAAATATTGGCTAGGCTTTATTATTTAAATCATACTATAACTTAAAAAGAATAAAGTGAACTTTTAGACTCTTTTAACTTTTGTGCTAATTCAGAAGCTTCATATCGCTCTGTTACTATTTCGATGTAAGAGGCATTTTCTGTTGATTCGGCTACTTCAAGCGCTTTATTCAACTCATCTATCGTTGTGACTTTCTCACAATGCCAATCTCTTGCACCAAAAGCTTTAGGTAATTGATGATAATTCCATTGAGCAAGATCGTTATAATAAGCTTCAGGATAATCACATAATAATCGTTCAATTAAATAACCATCGTTATTTAAAACAAGAATAATCGGTTTTAACCCAAAACGAACAAATTGACTTATTTCTTGTACGGTTAATTGATGTGAGCCTTCACCTGTAATTAAAATAACTCGTTTGTTAGGCGCGGCAAGTGCAGCACCAAATGATGCGGGTGTTGCCCAACCAATAGAACCCCATAATGTTTGGTTATGGAACTGAGCACCTTCTGGCAACAGTGCAAAGCCTAATCCCATCGATGATGTACCTGTTTCAGCAATAATAATATCGTTAGGTTTAAAGAATTTCTCTAATCGGGGGTAGAGGTATTGAGCCGTAATTTCACCGTTATCAGATAAAATAGCGTCTTCTAATCCCTTAGCTTTTATCTGATGATACCTTTTATTTGGTAGTCGTTTGGTTAGTTCAGAGAGAATATCTTCCATATAAACAGAAGAATAGATAACCGAATCAATTTCAACATATTCTGGCATGATGCTGATAAATTGTTCTGGTTTAATATTAGCTGTGAAACTTCCTGTATTAAAGTCGGTCATCATTGCTCCGACCCCTAATACATATTCACTATTTTCGACAAACTCTCTGACATCAGGCGTCATTAATTGTCCATCATACATCCCAACATATTGAGTATTAGATTCACTTAATATGCTTTTATCCATAAACATAGTGGCATAAGGTAAACCTGTTTTATCAATAAAAGCTTGGACATTATCTGATAACCCTAAACGCGCGGATAAAATACCGGGTAATACGCAGATATTATTGCTTTGTGTAAGCTTATCAATAATCAGTGATACCACTTTTTCTAGTATTTCTTTATCACTTATTTGTTTTTTTGGTGTGGTAACAGATGCGTTTTCTATCACTGGCATCACAGCATAATCAGATGGTAAACCAATATAAACAGGACGACGCTCTTTTAATGCTGTCGCAATTAAACGCTCCATTTCAGCAATACAATTTTCAGGCGTTAATATTGCATGAGCACAAGCAAGACGTTGGGCTAATTGATAGAAAATATCAAAATCACCATTACCTAAGGTATGATGAACGAGACGTTTGCTTTTTTGTACACCACTTGCTGGCATACCAACTAAATGAAAAATCGGTAGGTTTTCTGCATAAGAGCCTGCAATAGCATTAATCGCACTTAATTCGCCAACACCAAATGTTGTCGATAACGCTGCCATACCTTTAATTCGAGCATAACCATCAGCAGCGTAAGCTGCATTTAATTCGTTGCAATTACCAATCCAACGCAGATGATTGCTATTACAAATCGTGTCTTCTATAGGAAAAGCGTAATCGCCAGCAACACCAAAAACATCACTTATACCTAAGTCATATAATCGGTTTAGCATATATTCAACAACAGTCTTGTTCATATTATCTCCAGAATATCCGAATAATAATCTGTAAAAATGGAATTATTCATTTATATTATGCTTAATGTTTTACCGCGGATATAAATCAATATGAAATGGTTTATTATTATTGATGGTATAACTAAATGTAATAAGGTAAATGTTACTAATGGATATTCGTACATTACGTTATTTTGTTGAAGTCATTCAATTAAATGGCTTTAGCCGAGCTGCTGATGCTCTATTTATTACTCAGCCTGCAATTAGTCGTAGCATTAAAAAATTAGAAAATGAATTAGGTGTTATTTTATTAGTAAGAGAAGTCGATGGCGTAAGGTTAACGGATGATGGTGCGATACTTTTTGAACATGCAAAAAAAATACTCGCACAATTTAATAGTATGAATAAAGCTATACAGGATAAGTCAGGACCATTGACAGGGACATTAAATGTGGGATTACCTCCGGTAATAGCTTCGACGTATTTTGCCGATATTATTATGGCATTTAGTTCTCTACACCCTCAGGTTGAACTAAAAATATTTGAATTAGGAACTAAACAAATGGCAGAAGCGATGATAGAGGGAAAAGTAGAAACAGCGGCCGTAGTATTACCTTTTAATAATGACATATTTGAATTAACACCTTTTTCAGAAGAAAGCTTGATGCTATTAGTATCTCCATCACATCCTTTAGCCATCAAAAAAGAAGTACATTTTAAAGAGTTGATTAATGAACCATTTATTTTTTTCTCTGAAGATTTTCGCATTAATGATTTAGTTTATAGTGCCTGCGGTATTTATAATACAAAGCCTATTGTTGCGGGACGTAGTAATCATTTAGATTTAATTATAGCGATGGTAAAAGCGGGTGTAGGTGTAACGCTACTGCCTGGGAGTATGTGTAATAAAAATCCCATTGATGATTTAGTGGTACTTCCTGTTGTTGAACCTACATTGTCATATCAATTGGCATTAGCGAATAATAAAAATAGTTATAAAAGTCGAAGTTGCCGAGCATGGGATCGGCTAGCAAGAGAAAAGCTAATAATAGAATAAAATAGTAAATTGAGGCTTATCTATATTCTATTTAAGAAATAAATGTCAAAAATATTTTTAAATAACAAAAATGGCTGAATATAAAATATATTATTTTTTTTGGAAATGTGGATAGCAGTATAAAAGCAGTTATATAAATGATAAGTTTATATTTTGCACGTAGCCTTATGAGTAATAATAAAAGCGAGCAAAATACAAATTAATCAGACAAGACAGGAATAGGATAGGGAAAATGAATGAGAGTAATAGCTCTGTAAATCAACATTTTATTCGTAAACTTGAAAGTATTGTTGGTAAAAAACAGGTATTAACACAAGCACATAAAACAGAACGTTATCGTAAAGGCTTTCGTTCAGGACAAGGTAAGGCATTAGCAGTTGTATTTCCTGCCAATTTATTAGAACAATGGCGTGTTTTTAAAACCTGTGTTGAAGCTGATAAAATCATTATTATGCAAGCGGCGAATACGGGATTAACCGAAGGTTCGACACCTAATGGTGATGATTATGATAGAGATATCGTAATTATTAGTACATTACGTCAAGATAAAATACAGGTTCTCTCAGAGCATAATCAAGTTATTGCCTTTCCTGGTAGTACGCTGTGGCATTTAGAAAAAGTATTAAAGCCATTAGGGCGTGAACCTCATTCTGTTATTGGCTCGTCTTGTATTGGCGCTTCTGTTATTGGTGGGATCTGTAATAACTCCGGCGGGGCTTTAGTTCGTCGAGGTCCTGCTTATACAGAATTATCGCTGTATGCTCGTGTCAATGAAAAGGGCGAAGCTGAATTAGTTAACCACTTAGGAATTGATTTAGGCGAAACCCCAGAAGAGATTTTAACGAATTTAGATAATCGTCATTACCACGAGAAACAAATACAAGCGACAGAAAAATTAGCATCCGATCATGAATATCATGAACGTGTGCGTGATGTAGATGCCAATACGCCTTCTCGGTTTAACAATGATGAACGTCGTTTATATGAGGCCGCGGGGAGTGCGGGTAAATTATCTGTATTTGCTGTGCGATTAGATACTTTCCCAGCGGATCATCGTACTCAAGTCTTTTATATTGGCACTAATAATCCTGATGAGCTTGAAGATATTCGTCGCCATATTTTAAGTCATTTTAAAAAGCTTCCTGTTGCAGGAGAATATATGCATAGAAGCTACTATAAAATGGCTGAAGTGTATGGAAAAGATACATTTTTAGTGATTGATAAATTGGGCACAGATAAAATGCCAACTTTATTTGCTGTGAAAGGGCGAGTAGATGCGGTATTAAATAAAGTTCCTTTTTTACCTAAAAACATGGTTGATAGAACTATGCAGTTTATGAGCAAATTATGGCCAGCTCATTTACCTGAACGTATGACAGACTTCCGCGATAAATATGAACATCATTTAATGCTAAGAATGGCTGATGAGGGCATTGAAGAAGCATCAACCTATTTAAAAGAATACTTTAAACAAGCTTCAGGTGATTATTTCGAATGTACTGAAGAGGAAGGTAATAAAGCATTCTTGCACCGTTTTGCCGCCGCTGGTGCTGCTGTTCGTTATCATGCTGTGCATGTGAATGACGTTGAAGATGTATTGCCATTAGATATTGCATTGCGTCGTAATGACAAAGATTGGTTTGAAAAATTACCGCCAGAAATAGAGAGTAAATTACTTTATAAACTCTATTGTGGTCATTTTATGTGTCACGTTATGCATCAGGACTACATTATTAAAAAAGGTGTTGATGCGAAGGCGCTAAAAGCAGAAATGTTAGCGTTATTAGATAACCGTGGGGCGGAATATCCTGCAGAGCATAATGTAGGCCATATGTATTATGCCAAGCCTCAATTAAAAGCGTTCTATAAACATAATGATCCAACCAACAGTATGAACCCAGGTATAGGTAAAACCTCGAAATTAAAATACTGGGGAGAAGAGTGTGGATGTGGGCAGGTTCACGCTGAGATCAAAACTGAAAGTATTGAAACTAAAAAATAATCACTTTATATCGTGTTTATTAAGTTAAAAAGAAAGGCAGGATAAAACCTGCCTTTTGTCTTATTGTCTAACTCGCAATATCTTGAGCATATAGATAAAGCTCTTGTAGTTGTTTTAGCTTATCTTCGTTATCACTATGTTCTTCTGCTAAAAGCTGGAGCGTATTGATATATTCAGTCAGCTTTTCTGGCGTTAACCTCTCTTTTCTATGTGCTAACCAACGTTGTTGCTCATCATAATTGAGGGTAGAAGGATAATTTCTCGCACGATAACGGAAAAATAGCGGTTCCATTCTCGCATCTTCAAATGTTAAATCTAAAGCAGGTAAATTCTGTGGTTGTGTTGAGCGAATAATTTCCATCGCACTACGATCATTTTCACTGAAAAAGCCATTATAAATTTGAGAATCAACATCATCAGAGACAACAAAAGGAGTTTGTTGAGCGAAGAGTTCTACGACTTTATTGCGTATTTCAGGATGCGAAAATAAAATGGCTTGATTGTTTAAACAAGTATCAACATCTAAACCAATTCTATCTGCATCTTGAGGTCTTAATGTATTTTGTGGTGCCACAATAGGGCATTTATTAATATGCAGCAATTTAATTGGAACAGGTGGTTCATCAACTGCCAATTCACTGCGTGGCGTATATAAACGTTCACGTAATTGGCCTGATGTTAAGGTTAATAGCGGGGATATATCCGCAGATAAATCGCACACAATAACCGCATTACGATTATCTGGATGCCATGCCAAAGGCGCCACAAGACTTAAATTAGAACGAGCAGCACCAAACATACCTGAAACATGTACAATCGGTGTCATGGTGGGAATATCAATTAACGCCTGAACTTTACGTTTATCGCGTAAATTAAAGAAATAATCAAACATACGCGGTTGAGCTTGTTTTAATTTTTTTGCCATTGCAATGGTGGCATAAACATCAGACATTGCATCATGCGCATTCTCATGAGATATGCCATTGGCTTTGGTTAATAGCTCTAGACGAAAGCTTGGGAAACCGTCTTCATTTTCAGGCCAAACAATACCATCTGGACGTAGTGCATAACAGGCTCGTAAAACATCGAGCAAATCCCACCGAGAATTTCCTTTTTGCCAACTATAGGCATAAGGATCATAAAAATTACGATAAAGGATATTGCGGGTTACTTCATCATCAAATCGAAGGTTGTTATAACCCATAATACAGCTATTAGGTTGACTAAAAGCTTGATGAATTTGACGGGTAAATTCAGCTTCAATTAACCCATTTTTTGCTGCAATTTGTGGTGTTATTCCTGTGATCATCACAGCTTCTGGATGAGGCAGATAATCATCATTAGGTTTGCAATAAATAACGAGAGGATCTTCAATAATATTGAAATCCATATCAGTTCTTATACCAGCAAATTGAGCCGGACGATCTAGCGCTGGGTGTGTACCAAAGGTTTCGTAGTCATGGACGTAAAATGTGGGCGTTTTCGCTGAATTAGACAAGGTTTCCTACCGTAAATTTATTAATGATTTTTTAAATCATTACTCAATGAGTTGTATTGGGTTTAATTAAGACCATGGTAAACCATAATACGGTAAACGTGAAATGTCAGATCAAAGCGCGCTTATGCAGCGTTCAATATAGGGGGCAGTGAGAATGAATAGAAGCGAACCTCTGCTAATATTGATCTTTTGTGATGACAATAAAATAAAACCACCAGCAAGCAATCAGCCAGAGATTCATTATTAAAATATGAATAGAAGATAAAGTAAGATGATTATCTAGTGTTGGCGTTGTACCAGCATTACTGGAAATAATCGCAAAAGATAGCATAATTGCTTTAGGATTAAGCACATTAGCAATATAAGCGGTATTAACAGCAATAAAAAATAAATGTAGATCTAGCGCACATAACTCAAATTGTTAACGTTAACTTATGTGCTTAACATCACATTACAGTAAGAATAATGTTTGTTAGCTTAAAAGTTAACGTTAACATTTAGGGGTGGAATGACTTTATAAGGCGCTTAACCAATGAACAAAGACTCAAAAAAATACTATGCGATTTTAAGTGCGCTGTTATTTTTCTTCTTTTTTACCTGGTCTTCATCATTTTCATTAGTTTCTATTTGGCTAAACCAGTATGTTGGATTAAAGGCGACTGATACCGGATTGATATTCTCTGCAATTTCTCTTATTGCATTATGTGCGCAACCTTTATATGGCTTTATTCAGGATAAATTAGGGTTAAGAAAAAATCTGTTATTAGTGATTGCAATATTACTTATTCTTTCTGGGCCATTTTTTCTTGGTTTTGCTTCAATATTACGTTGGAATATTTTTATTGGCTCCATTTTAGGGGGCTTATATGTGGGTATGACCTTTAATGCAGGTATTGGCGTATTAGAGTCATATACAGAACGTGTGAGTCGTATCCGTGGTTTTGAATATGGTAGGGCGAGAATGTGGGGATCGTTAGGTTGGGCATCAGCAACATTTATAGCTGGGCACAATATTAATATCGACCCTAATTATAATTTTGTGATGGCATCTGTTTCTGGTGTCGTGTTCTTAATTCTTTTAGCTTTATTAAAAACAGGTAAATCAGACGCATTTAACCAATTAGAGCATGGAAAGACATCCAGCATTACTGTAAAAGATGCACTTAATTTACTTTCATTACCTCGTTTTTGGGCGCTTATCTTATTTGTGATTGGAACCTGTGTATATGGTGTTTATGACCAACAATTTCCAGTCTTTTTCTCATCGCAATTTGCTACTTTACAGCAAGGTAATGAAATGTACGGATATCTGAATTCATTGCAGGTATTCTTAGAAGCTGGTGGTATGTTTATTGCACCTTTCCTTGTAAATAGAATTGGTGCTAAAAATGGCTTATTACTGGCAAGCAGTGTTATGGCTACACGTATTATTGGCTCAGGATTAGTCGAAGGGCCTGTCTTGATCTCTTGTATGAAGTTATTACATGCTGTTGAGTTACCAATTTTATTAATTTCAATTTTTAAATATAACAGCCAACATTTTGACAAACGTTTATCTTCAACACTTTATTTAGTGGGTTTCCAATGTGTGAGTTCTATTGTCGCTACATTATTATCTCCATTAGCCGGTTATGGTTATGATCATTATGGTTTTGCTCCAACCTATATGGTGATGGGATGCATTGTGATAGGAACAACACTTCTCTCCGCTGTATTTTTACGTTCAGATGCGAAAGCGTTACTACCCCTTGATGGCTTACAACATGAAGATCAAAATAAAGCACAACCTATTTAATCGCGCATTAAATTATCCTTTGTAGTGTCGATTTTGGCTACCAGTAAAAATGTGTAGCCATTTTTTTCATTAATTAAGTGAACATTTACGGGTTAAAGAGTGTTGACTATATTTATTAATGCATATCATCTTAATTAATTGTTAATCAAGCAAAATCAATTAAATTTGTAAACTTTGCTTGTTTATTGACACGATTAAGCGATAATCTTAAACAGAACTATTTATCTTAAATATCAATTGTAAAGGTGTAGGAAATGGATAACGCAAACAAGCCGTCTTTCCAAAACGTACTGGAGTTTGTGCGTATGTATCGTCGTAAAAACAAAATCCGTCGTGAGATCACTGACAATGAGAAAAAGATCCGTGATAACCAAAAACGTGTTCTTTTGTTAGACAACTTAAGTGAATACATTAAACCGGGTATGTCGATTGAAGATGTACTGGGTATTATTGCTAATATGCGTAGCGACTATGACGATCGAGTTGATGATTACATTATTAAAAATGCCGATCTGTCTAAAGAGCGCCGTGAATTATCTAAGCAATTAAAGGCGATGGGGGAAATTAAAAATCCTCCTGATCTAAAAGACTAATTGCTTTACTAAGCATAAGAAATTGAAGGCCTCTGAATTGAATATTCAGGGGCTTTTTTTATCTTACTTGGGGCTTAAGTACATTAAGTTAAATTGCTAATAGCTACCCACAAAAAAAGAACCCACTAAAAAGTGGGTTCTCAATTTAAAGGTATTATCAAGATATTCTTAATAACGTCTTATTATTAGTTTTGACTTTCAGCTTTAGTCATTACTGATGAAGCTTGGTTAGTTGAACAATGTCCACCTGCACCAGTACGGCCTTTTTTATCAAAAGCAGGGCGAGTTTCCCATGCTTTGATTTCAATCGCGACAGTAGGTTCATCAGATGCTGGCGCTTTTGTCATTGGTGCGCTTGCATGAAGTTGGCGTACTACTGGCTCTTGACAAATAATCACAGCTGTAGGTTTGCTTTCTTTTACTGGTACTGGCTCTGCTTCTACTGCAGGTGTTGTAGCCGTTGTGCTCTCATTCTCTTCAGGCTGACTTTCAATAATCGTTTCAACGATAGCTTCGGCATCACTTTCATTGTGTTGTCCAGCTGTTTCTTCGGTTGTAACTAAAGTAGCAACAGCTTGAGGCTCAGGAGTAGATGCTTCAGTCACTTCGCGTTCTACTGGTGCAATGACTTCTTGTGTAACGTTTTCAGTCACTGCATCTGTTTCTGCTTGTTGTGAAGCTTCATGCATATAAGCCTCGGTTGTGTTTAATACCGCAGAAATATTTTCTTTACGAGTAACATGTTCTTCGGTATTCACATCATCAATAACGTTGTTGACAACACTTTCTTCAACTTGGTTTTCAATGTTATTTACTTCTACAGGTGCTAATTGTGGCTCTACTGCAATAATTTCAGCAACAGCTTCAGTGGATGATGCAGAGCTAACAGTCACAGTGTAGGTTGATTCTGTGGTATCCGCTTGTTCCACTTTTGCAACAATGGCTTCTGAAACCGCCGGTGTGATAGCAACCATTTGAGGATCTGCATGAGTAATGATGTTCTTTTCAACATTACTCTTGTTGTTTTCAACATTATTCTCGATAAATGGCGCATCACTGATTGGCGTTACAGGATAACGAATAAATACTTTACCAGAAGCAAGCTCAGGTGATGCAACCGCCATTGTAAGTGGCATTGGTGATACTGTTAATGTACGTTCATCACGATAGCGACGGCGACGTTGACCACTTACACGTAAATGACGAGGTGAACGACGAGAACGACGAGGCATGACATTCTCTTGCCCGTTGTTGTCTTCATTTTTATTATCATCTTGTGCTTTTGGTGCTACATCAGATAAGGCTTTTACTGGTTGAGCTTCATTTGTTTCAACTTTTGTAACAGCATCGGCTTTAGGTGCTGCTTTTTCCGTTGGAGCAACTTTAGCTGGTGCGATAGCAACCGGAGGTTCTGAAATTGCCTTTTCTGTTGTTGCAACAGGAGCAACAGGAGCAACAGGAGCAATGGCTAACGTTGTATCGTTGTTGTCTGTTACACGTATAGATTGTGTTAATTGGCGACGATTACGACGTTGCATAGCAGGGCGACGAGGTTCTTCTTTCTTCTCATCTGCACTGTCTTTTTCAGTCGCATCATTTTCGCTAAGTGCAGCTTGTGCTTTCGCGGCTTCTTGTTGCTGCTGACGTTTCTCTTCTTGACGACGGCGTTGCTCTGCGCGTTGTTCACGACGTTGTTGGCGACGCGCTTCGCGTTCTGCAATCTCTTGCTCACTACTCACTTCAGTTGTTGGAGCTGTTTGTGGTTTTTGATTACGATTTTTGCGGTTTTCTTCGCTATTCGTGTTATCACGATTACGATCGTTATCACGGTCACGGCGATTATTGTTGTTACGTCGATTGTTGTTATTACGACGTTCACGACGATTATCCGTATTCTCTTTCTTGGTTTCCTGTGGTTTTTCTTGTGTTACCGCAGGCTCTGGCTCGCTACCAAATAAGTTAGAGAAGAATTTTGCAACTGAGGCAAAGAAGCCAGTACCTTGGGCTTGCTCTGATTTAACTGGCTTAGCTTGAGGTTGAGGTGCTTTTTTACTTTTCGTTGTCGTTTCTGGAGTGTCTTCTTCTTGCAATCCAAAGGCTGAAATAGCAGGTTGTTCAGGCACTTTGCGCTCTGTGACAACATCGTCTTCAGCTTCATTTAACTGACTTTCATGGAATTGCGCTAAGTTGTAGCTCAGAGATGTAATTTCTTCGCCCTTACGCACACGGATAACAGAGAAATGAGGGGTTTGCATTTGGTCATTAGGAACAATAACCACTTTAACATTAGATTGACGCAGTTCAATATCTGTTACAGCTTTACGTTTTTCGTTAAGCAAATAAGAGGCAATTTGAACAGGAACAATTGCATGTACTTCATGGGTATTCTCTTTCAGCGCTTCTTCTTCAATTAGACGTAACACAGAAAGTGATAATGATTCGTTATCACGAATAGTACCAGTACCTAAGCAACGAGGACAAACGTGATGGCTTGATTCACCCAATGAAGGACTTAAGCGTTGACGAGACATCTCTAATAAGCCGAAGCGAGAGATGCGTCCAATTTGAATACGAGCACGATCTTGGCGTACAGCCTCGCGCATTCTATTCTCAACTTCACGTTGATGGCGCACTGGCGTCATATCGATAAAGTCGATAACAATTAAACCACCGAGGTCGCGTAAACGTAATTGACGTGCAATTTCGTCAGCAGCTTCTAAGTTAGTATTGAATGCCGTTTCTTCGATATCACCGCCACGCGTTGAACGAGAGGAGTTAATATCAATCGCTGTTAATGCTTCAGTAGTATCAATAACTAATGCACCACCAGAAGGTAGGCGAACTTCACGCTGAAAAGCTGATTCAATTTGTGATTCAATTTGATAATGGCTAAATAATGGAACTGCGCCAGTATAATGACGAATTTTGCTGGCAAAATCACCACGACCAATCGCTTCGATATGACTACGAGCCATTTCAACGACTTTTGCATTATCAATTAAGATTTCACCAATATCAGGACGTAAATAGTCGCGGAATGCGCGAACGATTACGTTACTTTCCTGATGGATTAAGAAAGGAGCAGAGCGATTCTCTGCTGCTTTTTTAATGGCATCCCAATGTCTTAGACGATAGCTTAAATCTTGTTGTAGTGCTTCAGCCGATTTACCGACACCAGCAGTACGTACAATCAGACCCATGCCATCTGGAATTTCAAGACTTGATAAGGCTTCTTTGAGTTCTGTACGGTCTTCACCTTCGATACGGCGAGAAATACCACCTGCACGAGGATTATTTGGCATTAATACCAAATAGCTTCCTGCAAGGCTGATAAAAGTGGTTAATGCAGCACCTTTATTACCACGCTCTTCTTTATCAACTTGAACAATAACTTCCTGGCCTTCTTTCAAGACATCTTTGATGTTAGGACGACCATGGGAGTGATAATTGCTAGGAAAGTATTCGCGGGCTATTTCTTTAATAGGAAGGAAACCGTGGCGTTCCGCACCATAATCAACAAAAGCAGCTTCTAGGCTGGGTTCAATTCGAGTGATTTTACCTTTATAGATATTCGCTTTTTTCTGTTCATGACCGGGGCTTTCGATATCCAGATCGTACAAGCGTTGCCCATCCACAAGGGCAACACGCAACTCTTCCTGCTGAGTCGCGTTAATTAACATTCTTTTCATATTGTGACTTACTCGTTATTTTCACGTTTTATAATGTGCCACTAACATACGTAATTACACTATTGATAACCGATGACCTCGTGTCTTTTACAAATGCGTCAACCTCACGGTTGTCGATTGTATAGAGGTGCAATATCTCGGTGAGTCTGATTTTTAGTTCAAAAATTCAGCACTCTTTAATTGAACACAATGTTTCAACTCAATAAGCGATGTATTTGTGGCATACTAAATTGTTTGATTTTCGACTATGTCTTACGCCATTGCTGCATTTTGAAAATCAAACAAACAAAATTTTCATAAATATACCTGATAAACATAATCAGGAGAGTCTGCATTATTCCATTGGTGTTAGGGTTATAGCAAGGTGACTTTTCTGCTTTGGTGACTTTTTCTGTATAAATATGAGAGATTAGCTAATGTTTCGTCTTTTTCCCATTATTCAGGTTAAAATAGACGACAGAATTGATGTTATTTTGTGCACCACAAAGTTGTTTGTTATTTTTATTTTAAGAGAGCCAAAGAATCGCCACTATGAAATCATTTAATCAAGTTCAGTTCGTCACCATTGATGGCGATGAAGCAGGTCAGCGTATCGATAATTTTCTACTGGCACGCTTAAAAGGTGTACCAAAGAGTATGATTTACCGAATTATCCGTAAAGGGGAAGTTCGAGTCAATAAAGGGCGAATTAAACCTGAATATAAATTAAATGCAGGTGACAGTATTCGCATTCCGCCGGTGAGAGTAGCAGAAAAAGAAGAAATTACTGTATCACCAAAATTAGACAAAGTTTCTGCCTTAGCTAATTGTATTTTATATGAAGACGAACATTTAATGCTGATTAATAAACCATCTGGTACAGCAGTGCATGGTGGCAGTGGTTTAAGCTTTGGTGTTATTGAAGGTTTGCGTGCATTACGTCCAGAAGCTCGCTTTTTAGAGCTTGTTCATCGCCTTGATAGAGATACTTCTGGTGTGTTGTTAATTGCAAAAAAACGTTCAGCACTACGTGCGCTACATGAGCAATTACGTTTAAAACAGATGCAAAAAGATTATTTGGCGCTAGTTCGTGGTCAGTGGCAATCACACACTAAAGTGGTACAAGCTCCGTTATTGAAAAACATTCTTCAAAGTGGTGAGCGCGTAGTAAAAGTGAACAATGAGGGTAAGCCTTCAGAGACCCGTTTTAAAGTAGAAGAGCGTTTTGAGATTGCCACTCTGGTGAAAGCAAGCCCTGTTACCGGAAGAACACACCAAATCCGTGTACATACATTACATGCAGGTCATCCTATTGCTTTTGATGATCGTTATGGTGATCGTGATTTTGATGCGCAATTGGTTGGAACAAAGCTTAATCGTTTATTTTTACATGCAAGCTCTTTGACATTCACTCATCCTTCAACGGGTGAACAGATGCGAATTGAAGCGCCAATGGATAATACATTACGCCATTGTTTGCAGGTGTTACGTAGTCAAAAATCTTAGGTCTAAATATTCTTATTTCGACAGAAAATCCGAACACTCAATGCGCCCAGTTAGCTGGGCGTATTTTTTGCTTAACATTATGTAAGACAGTTAATTTAAAAACGTCATTAACCTTCAACCTTTGTCATACATTGCTCAACGATGTTATCAATATCCCACTCTTTAGGCAGTGATTTTGAACCATTTTTGCGCATTTCCATATCAACACGAATAAATTCGGTAATACCATAATTTTTAATGATGCTGTCGTAGGTGCATCCGCACACTTCTGTAATTTGAGGAATGAGCGCATCATCAGTAATACCTGATCCTAATATGCAACTACTGACAAAATTCTTTTTGAATGAAGATGTGCTGTCATCTTTTTTATTTGAAATTACACTGTCTTGGACAGTATTGGCCGTATTAGTCGTTTGGGCTATTTCTGAGTCTTTCTCATCAGAACAACCTGCTAATGCTGTTGCCATCACTAACGCTATTAAGACGGATGTTAGTTTATTCATAATACGCTTTATCGCTACATAAGATTAAAAATAAGATGATCGGGGTTATTTTTGATCATCAGAGAAAAATAATGGGTTTATTCTTTGCGAGAGTAACATTTTATTCAATCGGATAAGTGGTAAACCAATTAAAGAATTTGGATCATCGCCTTTCAATTTATCAAAAAGAGTAATACCTAACCCTTCAGACTTAAAACTTCCCGCACAATTGAACGGCATTTCTTTATTTAAATAATGGGTAATTTCATCATCAGTTAAATGGCGAAAGTATACTTGAAATAATTCACAATGTGTTTGATGTTCTAAAGTTAAACTATTGTATACTGCTAATCCGGTATAAAACGACACACATTGTCCTGAAGCTTGCTTTAATTGTGCGAAAGCATTATCAAAATTATGGGGCTTGCCCGTGATTTTTTTATTTAATACACAAACTTGATCAGAGCCAATAATAAGGTGATGTGGAAATTTTGCTTGTAAAGCGCTCGCTTTTTCATAGGATAAGCGAGTGACAAGATCTTGAGCACATTCAGTGGGCTTCGGGGTTTCGTCAATATCGGGAGATGCCTGTATAAAGGGCATTCCAAGCTTTTTCAGCAACTGAGCTCGAAAGGGTGAAGTAGACGCAAGAACGAGTGGCAACATATTTTTTTTAAAATCCGTAGCAAAATGATGCCTGACATTCTAAACTATGCGCCGCTGATAAAGCGAATTTTGGTGGAAAGGTGTAGATAACCCGCCTTTTTCTTTGACTATATTCCATTACAAAGATAATATGCGCGCCTTATGCAAAAGGTAAAATTACCCCTGACCATTGATGCGCTGCGAGCAGCTCAAAAGAATTTAGACTATGATGGTCATTATTCTCCAGAGCAAGTAAGCCGCTTAGCTGAATCGGTGGTCAGTGTGGACAGTAATATTGATGTGGCTTTATCATTTGATATTGACCATCAACGTCTTGCCGTGATTAAAGGACATTCCGATGTGGATGTCACTTTAGAATGTCAACGTTGTGGTGGCCATTTTCCTTATCATGTTCACGCAACATATTGTTTTAGCCCTGTTGTCAGTGATGAACGGGCCGAGGCATTACCGGAAGAATATGAACCAGTCGATGTAAACGAATTTGGTGAAATAGATTTGCTGGCAATGATTGAAGATGAAATAATCCTCAACTTGCCGGTAGTTCCGGTACATGATTTTGAACACTGTGAAGTGTCCGACGCGGATATGGTGTTTGGTGAACTCCCTGAGGAATTATCAGAGAAACCAAATCCATTTGCCGTATTAGCCAGTTTAAAGAAAAGTACTAAGGAGTAAGGTCAATGGCCGTACAACAAAACAAACCAACTCGTTCTAAACGCGGTATGCGTCGTTCTCATGACGCGCTGACAGTAACTCAAGTTTCAGTTGACAAAACTTCTGGTGAAACTCACCTGCGTCACCATGTAACTGCTGACGGTTACTACCGTGGTCGCAAGGTTATCAACAAGTAATTAGCTTTATAGCTCGTTGATACCTTGACAAATCTAACCATAGCGTTAGATGCGATGGGCGGGGACTTCGGTCCTCGCATCACAGTGCCTGCTTGTTTGCGGGCGCTGGCATCTAATCCTCATTTAAAAATATTGCTGGTAGGTCAACCAGACGCTATCTCTCCTCTGCTTGCAGATCAAAATGCCGAGCTAATCTCCCGTTTACACGTTATACCCGCAGAACATATTGTCGCCAATGATGCTAAACCTTCACATGGTATTAGAGCCAGTAAAGGCACATCAATGCGAGTGGCACTTGATCTCGTGAAAACTGGTGAAGCACAAGCATGTGTAAGTGCAGGTAATACTGGTGTATTAATGGGATTAGCAAAACTGCGACTTAATGCTATTGATGGAATTGAACGTCCTGCACTGGTTTCAATATTACCCAACCAGAAAAAAGGTAAGACTGTCGTTCTTGATTTAGGTGCTAACGTTAACTGTGATAGTCAACTGTTAGTACAATTTGCCGTGATGGGCGCAGTAATGGCCGAAGAAATTGCAGGGATTAGTTCACCTAAAGTAGCACTTTTGAATATTGGTGAAGAAGAGAGCAAAGGATTAGATAATATCCGCGAAGCCGCTACAGTATTAAAGTCGACACCTAATATCAATTATATTGGTTATGTTGAAGGTAATGAATTACTGACAGGCAAAACAGATGTATTGGTGTGTGACGGCTTCGCAGGTAATGTCTCCCTTAAAACGATGGAAGGAGTTATTCGAGTTTTCCTTTCATTGATTAAATCTTCTACTACCGAAAATAAAAAAACGTCGTGGTGGATGAAAATATTGAAGAAGTGGTTACAAAAACGGCTAATTAAGCGTTTTGGACACATGAACCCCGACCAGTATAACGGTGCTTCTCTGTTAGGATTACGCGGTATCGTCATTAAGAGCCATGGTGGCGCAAATGAAAGCGCGTTTACAGCAGCAATAGAACAGGCTGTTCATGCCGTTGAGCGAAAAATCCCAGAACGGATCGCTTCTCGACTGACAACAGTATTACCCAAGAGCGATTGATAGAATGTATACAAAAATCTTAGGTACTGGTAGTTACTTGCCTGTACAAGTGCGAACTAATGCCGATTTAGAAAAAATGGTTGAAACATCTGACGAATGGATTGTTACCCGAACAGGTATTAATGAACGTCGGATTGCAACAGAAGAAGAAACTGTTGCTGTGATGGGCGCAGGTGCGGCTGAAAAAGCACTAGAAATGTCTGGTATTGATAAACAAGACATTGGATTGATTGTTGTTGCTACAACATCAGGCTCACATGCATTTCCAAGCGCAGCATGTCAGATTCAAAATGCGTTAGGTATCAATGATTGCATCGCATTTGACGTTGCTGCTGCATGTTCTGGCTTTGTTTATGCATTAAGCATTGCTGATCAATTTATTAAAGCAGATTCTGTTAAGCATGCTCTTGTTATCGGTGCTGATCGATTATCCCATGCGTTAGATCCTAACGATCGTGGCACCATTATTTTATTTGGTGATGCGGCAGGTGCAGCAGTTGTAGGTGCGTCAGAAGACGAAGGTATTATTTCTACACATTTACATTCTGATGGGCGTTTTGGTGATTTATTAGCATTACCTTATCAGCGTAAAGAAAATGAAGATTTACCTGCTTACGTTACCATGGCAGGAAATGAAGTATTTAAAGTCGCAGTTCGTGAACTTGCCCACATTGTGGATGAGACACTCGAAGCTAACAATATTGATAAATCTGAACTGGACTGGCTTGTGCCTCATCAGGCAAATTTAAGAATTATTTCAGCGACAGCGAAAAAGCTGGATATGACAATGGATAAAGTAGTGGTGACATTAGATCGCCACGGCAATACGTCAGCAGCATCAGTCCCAACAGCATTAGATGAAGCTGTAAGAGACAATCGCATTCAACGTGGTCAGTTAATCTTGCTGGAAGCGTTTGGTGGCGGTTTTACTTGGGGTTCTGCACTTATCCGTTTTTAATATTATCAGGAAAATAAACATGACTGATTTTGCAATGGTTTTCCCTGGTCAGGGATCGCAAACTGTTGGAATGCTTGCAGAACTTGCAGAGCAATATCCGATAGTGACTGAAACATTTGCTCAAGCATCTGATGTATTAGGTTACTCTCTGTGGGATTTAGTTCAAAATGGCCCAGAAGAAGAGTTAAACAAAACATGGAAAACACAGCCAGCATTATTAGCAGCGTCAGTTGCTGTTTGGCGTGTATGGCAAGAAAAGCAAGGCAAAATGCCACAAATGATGGCAGGTCACAGTCTTGGTGAGTATTCTGCTTTAGTGTGTGCTGGTGTTATTGATTTCGCAGCCGCCATTAAATTAGTAGAATTACGCGGTCAGCTGATGCAAGAAACAGTACCAGCAGGTACAGGTGCAATGTATGCAATTATCGGTTTAGATAACGATGCTATTGCAAAAGCCTGTGAAGAAGCTGCCCAAGGGCAAGTTGTTTCACCTGTAAACTTTAATTCACCAGGCCAAGTTGTTATCGCAGGTAACAAAGAGGCAGTAGAACGTGCTGGTGTTTTATGTAAAGAAGCTGGTGCTAAACGTGCATTACCATTAGCGGTAAGCGTGCCTTCGCATTGCGCTTTAATGAAGCCAGCAGCTGATAAGCTTGCAGTTGCATTGCAAGAAATTGAATTTAAACAACCTGAAATTCAGGTCGTTAATAACGTTGATGTGAAAGCGCAAACTGATGCAAATGCTATCCGTGATGCGTTAGTTCGCCAGCTTTATAACCCAGTTCGTTGGACTGAAACGGTTGAATTTATCGCTGAAAAAGGCATCACACAACTATTAGAAATCGGTCCAGGAAAAGTATTAACTGGTTTAACAAAACGTATTTCTAAAGAAATGAACGCTGCAGCAGTTAATGATATTGCTTCATTAGATGTTGCATTAGGAAATGACTGAGGGATCTCATGGGATTTGACGGAAAAATAGCGCTAGTTACTGGTGCAAGCCGTGGCATTGGCCGTGCGATTGCAGAGGATTTAGTTGCGCGCGGTGCAACCGTAATTGGTACAGCAACGAGTGAAAACGGTGCGCAAGCTATCAGCGAATATTTAAGCGGTAAAGGTAAGGGTTTTGTGTTAAATGTCACAGAAAACGACTCTATCGAAAAATTTTTAGCTGAAGTGCGTGCTGAATTTGGCGAAATTGATATTTTGGTCAATAATGCAGGTATTACTCGTGATAACCTGTTGATGCGCATGAAAGATGATGAGTGGCAAGATATCATCAACACAAATCTTTCATCAGTCTTCCGTCTGTCTAAAGCAGTTATGCGTGCTATGATGAAAAAACGTTATGGTCGTATAATTACCATTGGTTCTGTTGTTGGAACCATGGGTAACGCAGGACAGGCAAACTACGCGGCGGCAAAAGCGGGTGTGATTGGTTTTAGTAAATCATTAGCACGCGAAGTTGCTTCCCGGGGCATTACGGTAAATGTTGTTGCACCTGGTTTTATCGAAACTGATATGACAAGAGCATTAACAGATGACCAAAGAGCAGGTATTTTATCTCAAGTTCCTGCTAACCGTTTAGGTGATGCCAAAGAGATTGCCAGTGCTGTAGCCTTCTTAGCTTCTGATGAAGCGAGCTATATCACGGGTGAAACATTGCATGTCAATGGTGGCATGTACATGATCTAATTATGGGGACGTCTTTATATTTGCTTTTTGCGTACAATATAATGCAAAATATAGCGAATAAAGTAGTCCACACAGTCGGGATTGGTTAGATCTTTTCCTGTATTTATAAACTAAGAAAATCATCGCGCAAGCGAGTTTTGATAGGAAATTTAATAGTATGAGCACTATCGACGAACGCGTTAAGAAAATCATTGTTGAACAACTGGGTGTTAAAGAGGAAGAAGTTGTAAATTCAGCTTCATTTGTTGATGACTTAGGCGCTGATTCTCTTGACACAGTTGAGCTGGTAATGGCTCTGGAAGAAGAATTCGATATCGAAATCCCAGACGAAGAAGCAGAAAAAATTACTACAGTTCAAGCTGCTATTGATTACGTTGAAAACGCAGGTAAATAAACTTGCTAATCTAGGCGGTCACTCGACCGCCTATATTTTTAATCCTAAACTTTTTCCCTCCTTGGAGGATAAGCGTGTCTAAGCGTCGTGTAGTTGTGACCGGACTAGGCATGTTATCTCCTGTCGGTAATAACGCAACAGCTTCTTGGGAAGCCGTGTGTGCCGGACAGAGTGGTATCGGCCTTATCGAAGATTTTGACACCAGTCATCATGCGACTAAATTCGCAGGATTGGTAAAAAATTTCAATCATGAAGATTATAATCTTTCGCGTAAAGACGCGCGTAAGATGGATCTTTTCATTCAATATGGTATTGCGGCAGGTGTGCAAGCCATTGCGGATTCAGGTCTTGAAGTAACAGAAGCCAATGCAAGTCGCATCGGAGCTGCTATTGGTTCTGGTATTGGTGGCTTAGGCCTTATCGAAGAAAACCATACGTCAATGACAAATGGTGGCCCTCGTAAAATTAGCCCATTCTTTGTACCTTCAACCATCATTAACATGGTTGCTGGGCATTTAAGCATTATGTATGGTCTTCGTGGCCCTACAATTTCTATCGCAACGGCATGTACATCAGGTGTCCATAATATTGGGCATGCTGCGCGTATTATCGCTTACGGCGATGCAGATGCAATGCTTGCAGGCGGTGCCGAAAAAGCAACTACTCCATTAGGTTTAGGTGGCTTTGGTGCAGTTCGTGCATTATCAACACGTAACGATAACCCTCAAGCGGCTAGCCGTCCATGGGATAAAGATCGTGATGGTTTCGTGTTAGGTGATGGCGCGGGTGTTCTGGTTCTTGAAGAATACGAACATGCTAAAAAACGTGGTGCTAAAATCTATGCTGAAATAGTGGGTTTTGGTATGAGCAGCGATGCTTATCACATGACTTCACCAGCAGAAAATGGCGAAGGCGGTGCGCTAGCGATGACAAATGCACTAAAAGATGCGGGTATTGATGCATCTCAAGTGGGTTATATCAACGCACATGGTACATCAACGAATGCGGGTGATGTTGCTGAAGCACAAGCGGTAGAAAACGTATTTGGTAAAGGCACTGATGTATTAGTTAGCTCAACAAAATCTATGACAGGCCATTTATTAGGCGCTGCTGGAGCCATTGAGTCTATCTTTACTATTCTTTCTCTGCGTGACCAAATCGTACCTCCAACAATTAACCTTGATAATCAAGACGAAAATTGTCATCTTGATTTTGTTCCACATAAAGCACGTAAAGTTGAGAACATGGAATATGCTCTGTGTAACTCATTTGGCTTTGGTGGTACTAATGGTTCAATTCTCTTTAAGCGCGTTTAAACCGTTTTTTGTAGAAAGTTGAAAAATACTTAAAGACCCAGGATTATTCTGGGTCTTTTATTTTGTCCTTTTACTGCCAGTTGTTTTATCATGTGCAGATTGATATCAATAACATAGATGTAGGGTGTGTTAGATGCATTGGGTAAATGGACAACAGCAACAAAATGTAGATGCAAGTGACCGAGCGATACAGTTTGGCGATGGTTGCTTTACTACCCTTGCAATAGAACAGGGCAAGCCCTCTATGCTATCCGCACACCTTAATCGTTTAAAACAAGGCTGTGAGGCACTTTTTCTCCCTCATCCAAATTGGTCTGATTTAAAAAAACACATTATAGATATCGCTTCTGACACCCAAGCAAAAGGTGTTATTAAAATTATCATCAGTCGGGGTTATGGTGGTCGTGGTTATTCTTCAAATGGATTTATTACACCAACAGTTATAACCTCATTGTCATCCTATCCTGCCCATTACTCCCACCAGCAAAGTGAAGGTATATCACTGGCTATCAGCCCTATTACTTTAGGCAAAAATCCACAACTAGCGGGAATTAAGCACTTAAATCGTTTGGAGCAGGTTCTTATTAAGCACCATTTAGAAAAAACAGAATTTGATGATGTTTTAGTGTGTGATAATGAAGGATATTTAGTTGAAGCAAATGCGGCAAATCTTTTTTGGCGTAAAGGGAATACACTTTTCACACCAGATCTGACTGATTCTGGCGTAAATGGCATTATGCGCCAATCAATTATTCAATTAGCACAAAAATTGCATTGGAAAATTGTTATTGTGAGAGAAAAGCCGGAAACGCTTTATCAAGCAGATGAAGTTTGGTTAACAAATAGTTTAATGCCTGTACTTCCTGTTTCATGTATCACTTTCTCGGATGATAAGTGCTATCAATATTCGAGCAGAGAGTATTATCATGTTGTTTTACAACACAGTTTGTCACTTAAATAGAATTTGATGAGTTATAAATGAAGATAAAAAAAATAGTATGGATAGTTTTTTTTGCCTTATTAATTAGTATCGGTGCAATTGCGTTGTATATGATGCAACATATTCGTGGTTTAGAAGAAAATGTTGTTGTAAAGCAAGATGAAATGCTACTCACAGTGCCGGCAGGAACAGGGCGCGTAGCCATGGAACAACTGCTAATAAACAATAATCTACTTAACCAAGGCGATTATTTTCAAATTTTACTAAAAGTAAAACCAGAGCTTAGCCAATTTAAAGCAGGTACATATCGCTTAACAAAAGGTATGTCTTTACGTGACGTTTTATTGTTGATCAAAAGTGGTAAAGAGGCTCAATTTACGATCCGTTTTATTGAAGGTAGCCGTTTACAAGACTGGCAATCTATTTTTGAACAAGCTCCGCAACTTACGACTGTCGCACATACAATGGATAGCGACAAATTACGTGAAGAAATAGGGATAAAACCTGAAATTGCTAACCTAGAAGGTTGGTTTGCACCAGATACATACCATTACACGGCAGGTACAACAGATGTCGCAATTTTAAAGCGTGCTTACCAACAAATGGAAAAAACATTAGAAGAAGAGTGGATTAAACGCGATAGTGACCTACCGTATAAATCGGCTTATGAAATGCTTATCATGGCATCAATTATTGAAAAAGAGACGGGTATTGATGCAGAAAGAACAAAGGTCGCGTCTGTATTTATTAATCGACTAAAAACAAATATGAGATTACAGACCGATCCTACCGTGATTTATGGCTTAGGTGATAAATACAGAGGTACAATTTATCGCAGTGATTTAAATGGTTATACCCCTTATAACACATATCAAATCGATGGATTGCCACCAACACCAATTGCAATGCCTAGTGTTGCTTCAATCAGAGCCGCCGCACATCCAGCGGATACACGTTATCTCTATTTTGTTGCGGATGGAACGGGTGGTCATAAATTTTCAACCACACTTAATGAACATAATAAAGCTGTCGCACAATATCGACGCTTACAACAAAGATAATTATGAATAACAGTAAATTTATTGTAATTGAAGGATTAGAAGGCGCTGGAAAAACCAGTGCAATTCAAACCGTTATTAATACATTAAAAGAAAAAAACATCACCAACTTAGCATTTACCCGTGAACCGGGTGGCACCCCACTTGCCGAAAAATTACGAGAGCTTATTAAGCAAGGTATTGAGGGGGAGAAAGTTACCGATAAAGCGGAGCTGTTAATGCTATATGCTGCGCGTGTTCAGCTTGTTGAGAACGTGATTAAACCCGCGCTAGCAGAAGGTAAATGGGTAATTGGCGATAGACACGATCTCTCTTCACAAGCCTATCAAGGTGGTGGCCGTGGCTTAGATAAAGATCTTATGCTGTCACTTCGTAATACGGTTCTTGGTGATTTTCGTCCAGACTTAACGTTATATCTTGATTTAGATCCAGCTATAGGGCTGGCAAGAGCACGTGCTAGAGGTGAATTAGACCGAATTGAAAAAGAGTCAATGGACTTTTTTTATCGTACACGTGAACGTTATCAGGCATTGACCAAAGGTGATGACTCTATTATTACAATAGATGCATCTCAAACTATCGATAAAGTTCAAGCGGATATTCGCCAAGCACTCACTACATGGCTAGCCCAGCAGGAAAATAAAGCATTATGAATTGGTATCCTTGGCTAAATCAGGCATATCGGCAACTTATTAGCATGTATCAAGAAGGACGAGGTCATCATGCTCTGCTTTTACATGCAACCGAAGGAATGGGGGCTGATGCTCTCTCTTATGGATTAAGTCGTTGGTTAATGTGTCAGAATAAACAGGGATTAAAAAGCTGTAATGAGTGCCACAGTTGTCGCTTGATGCTTGCTGAAACACATCCTGATTGGCATCTTTTACAAAATGAAAAGGGCAAGACATCTATTGGCGTAGAAGCCGTTAGAAAAGTGACAGAGAAACTGGAGCAACATGCCCAGCAAAGCGGTGCAAGAGTCGTTTGGATAAAAGAGGTTGAAGCCTTAACTGAGGCTGCTGCAAATGCATTGCTCAAAACGTTAGAAGAGCCGCCTAAAAATACGTATTTTTTACTTAATTGCCAGCAACCTGAAGTTTTGTTAGCCACTTTGCGTAGCCGTTGTTTTTATTATCATTTAGCCACGCCTGATCATCAGCATGCTATACACTGGATACAACAGCAGTTGCCGAATGTCCCTTATGCTAATAGTGTAACTGCGTTGAATTTATCACAGAATGCACCAATAGCGGCGCTTTCATTACTGAAAGATGAATGGCAAGAAAGAGAAACTTTTTGCCAAGCGTTATATTCAAGTTTGCAACAACGTGATTTATTTGGATTTCTTCCGCAGTTAAATCAAGATAATGTAGATCGTCGCTTGTATTGGTTGCTATCACTTTTACTCGATGCATTAAAGTATCAAACAAATGCACAAGCTTATTGTATCAACCAAGATCAACAACCTTTAATTATGGCGTTATCACAATTACCTTCAAATATTGTGTTAGCCATTATTGATGGATGGAAACAGTGTCGTTATCAACTAATGACCATTCCAGCCCTGAATAAAGAATTATTACTAGCAGAACAGTTGCTAGATTGGGAAAATCAGTTAGCAATATAACATTAATTAGCAACACAAATTTAATTGTGAGCTAGCTGTAATAAAAAACACCTATAAGTCATACCAGATAAATGAGAGTACGTTATGTTTTTAGTTGATTCACACTGCCATCTCGACAGCTTAGATTATGAAAAACTACATGAAAATATTGATGATGTTGTCGAAAAAGCACAGCAGCGTGATGTTCAATATATGTTAGCTGTAGCAACAACTTTGCCGGGGTTCAAGAATATGCGTGAACTTATCGGCAAACGTGACAATATTGCATTCTCTTGTGGTATTCATCCCTTGAATTTAGACGAAGGGTACGACGTTGAAGAATTAGCGCACTTAGCTGCTGCGCCTGATGTTGTGGCGTTAGGTGAAACAGGGCTAGATTACTATTACCAGCAAGAAAATGCAGCATTACAGCGTGAAATTTTCCGTGAACATATCCGTATTGGCCGACAAGTTAACAAACCCGTTATCGTGCATACTCGTAGCGCACGCGAAGATACGTTATCGATTTTAAAAGAAGAGAACGTGCAAGATTGTGGTGGTGTATTACATTGTTTTACTGAAGATAAAGAAACGGCAACAGCATTACTAGATCTTGGAATGTATATCTCTTTTTCAGGTATTGTGACATTTAGAAATGCAGAACAAATTAGAGAAGCTGCACGTATTGTTCCTCTTGATAGAATTTTAGTTGAAACAGATTCCCCATATTTAGCGCCAGTTCCTCATCGTGGCAAAGAAAATCAACCTGCTTATGTTCGTGACGTTGCGGAATATATGGCTGTATTAAAAGGGGTGAGTGTTGAAGAGTTAGCGCAACAAACAACGCGCAATTTTGCTAAGCTCTTTCATATTCAAAACTTACCTGCTTAATTGAATTAATCAGGAATTAAAATAAATAATAAGGTGATGGAAATGGCAGAAGAAACAATTTTCAGTAAAATTATTCGTGGTGAAATTCCGGCTAACATTGTTTTTCAAGATGATACAGTCACTGCATTTCGTGATATTTCGCCACAAGCACCCACGCATATTTTGATTATTCCTAATAAACTTATTCCTACGGTGAATGATGTTACTGTTGAAGATGAACAAGTGTTAGGACACCTGTTTGTTGTTGCCGCAAAAATAGCTCAACAAGAAGGTATTGCTGAAGATGGTTATCGTCTAGTGATGAACTGCAATAAACATGGTGGACAAGAAGTTTTCCATATTCACATGCATTTATTAGGTGGAAAACCATTAGGGCCATTATTAAGTCAATGATCGATATGATGCTAAAAGCGAGATAACAGGAAGTAATACATGATAAGACAAAGTAAGGCTATTTACTCATTACTTATCGCTATGTGTATGACGACATTGCTCTCTGGGTGTTTATCATCTCATTCAGATAATAAACTCTATTTTAATCGTCAGCAGGCTATTATTATGGAGCCTTCGGTCTTAGCCGTGGGAATTGTGGCGGGACAACCGATCCTTGAACACCATACTAACGGCACAAGAGCGACAGTTATGCTGTCAAATACACAATCTTACCCTGTTTCAATTCGCTATCGCTTTTATTGGTATAACGAACAAGGGCTTGAAGTATCTCCTGCTGGACATGTAAATGATGTGACTATCCTTGGTGATGGAGATACGGAAATTAGCGCCGATGTTCCAGATAAAACCATTAGTTATGTCAGAGTTTATCTTTTTACTTAGGATAAGGTAACGCGAGTATGAAAAGACTTCTATTTGTGGCGATGTCTGTGTTTTTATTAGCGGGTTGTCCGTCTATGTTGCCACAACAACCGCCCGTACCTGTGGAGCCGGTTACACCCATTGAGCCGGTAGAGCCACCTAAACCCATAGAACCACCAATTGAAGTAGTACCAACTCCACCTAAAATCACCAGTATTAATTGGAATAATGTGGTGACACCTTTAATTAGAGATATGGCAGTCACTGACGATTTAGAAACGGGTAAATTAATTGTTATTGATAATGTCAAAAATAATTCAGGTGGAAACATCCAAGCAGTAAATGCAACCAATACAATTATAGAATCAGTTAATAGTATTAGTTCATTGCAAACTGTACCTTACGCACAAATGATGTCAGCACGAAAAGCGCTTGGTTTATCAGGAGAGGACAGTTTAGGTCTTCGTAGTGCTGCTATTGGGTTAGCGCGTCATTTAACAGCAGATTATATTTTATTCTCAACGGTTGATGGCAAAAAAGATAACCGTGTTATTAGTATGCAACTAATGTCAGTTTCTTCTGGCGAAATTCTTTGGAATGGACGCAACAAGGTTGAGTGATCGGTATGACTCAAGTTTACTTAATGCCTTGCAAACACTTTTTCCTGCAAAGGCATTAAGTAAATGGAGGATAACAGCATTAACAGGATTAGGCGGCGGTTCTTTTCGTGTGCAATATGCTGATATTGATTGGATTGCTCGCTACTACGGAGATGAAAGAAAAGGACTTTATGTACACGGAAGAAAAGAATACGCCATTTTAAAACAGCTGGCAGGTTGTGATTTATCCCCTGAAGTTGCAACACGCTATGGAGAATGGTTTTTTCTTCACTGGTTACCCGGTGAGCACCTTACCCATCAATCACTTTTTAGTGCCTATTTAAAGCCATTAGCTGAAAAAATAGCAACGTTACATCAGCAAACACCGTTTGGTTTTCCTCTTAATTTAAATCATGAGTTATCTCTTTATTGGCAAAGGATCGATAGAAAACGGTTATCCGCTAAATGGCTACGCTTACAACAACATTTTTTACGTCAACCTCAACGAAATCTCATAAAATACGCGCCAGCTCACATGGATTTGCACGTTGAGAATATTCTTCTTAGTGATTCAGGTATAAAATTTATCGATTGGGAATATGCGGCAGATATTGATACGGCTGATTCATTAATGACGTTCTTTGCCACAAATCAATTAGATGAAACGCAACAAACGGCATTTTTAGATTATTATTGTGCGTATCATTGTCATTATACAAAGCAAAAAGAGGTTTACTCTTATTCTGCCAGAGAGTTAAGAAAGCGTATTCTTTCAAGAGAACCATTCATTTTTTATATGATGCTAATGTGGTATGAAGTCCGTTGGCAACAAACAAAAAATGGATCATTTTTAATAATGTCTGAACCTTTACGTCGTTATTTTAGTCTGACGAATTAAAGACATTATCTTGTCACAATTACAAAGAGAGGAATGTTATGGGTCCAGTAATGCTTGATGTTGAAGGATATGAACTCGATAGTGAAGAGCGTGAAATTTTAAAACATCCTCTTGTCGGTGGATTAATCCTTTTTACCCGCAACTTCCACGATGCTGAACAATTAAATGAATTAGTCCGTCAAATTCGTGATGCATCTCATGAACGACTGGTGATTGCCGTCGACCAAGAAGGTGGGCGGGTACAACGTTTCCGCGATGGTTTTACACGGATACCCGCGGCGCAATCCTATGCAGCATTAAATGAAAGCTATCAAGCTAGCCATTTAGCACAAGAAGCAGGATGGTTAATGGCGTCAGAAATGATTGCTATGGATATTGATATCAGTTTTGCACCAGTTCTTGATTTAGGCCATAACTGTATTGCGATTGGTGAGCGTTCTTTCCATGATTCTCCTGAAATTGCGATGACAATGGCAGAAAGCTTTATTAAAGGCATGCGTTCAGCGGGTATGAAATCAACAGGTAAACACTTCCCAGGACATGGGGCTGTAAGAGCTGATTCTCACAAAGAAACTCCTCGTGACGATCGCTCTTTAAATGATATTCGCCAACGTGATATGTCAATTTTTAAAGATTTTATTCAGCGTCAATTATTAGATGCGATTATGCCAGCCCATGTTATCTATTCTCAAGTTGATGATCGTCCAGCAAGTGGTTCATCCTACTGGTTGAAATCAATTCTACGAGAACAACTTGGTTTCCAAGGCGTTATTTTCTCTGATGATTTATCCATGGAAGGTGCTGCTATTATGGGAAGTTACGCAGAAAGAGCGCAGCGCTCCCTTGATGCGGGTTGTGATATGCTTTTAGTGTGTAATAACCGAAAAGGTGCTGTGAGTGTGTTAGATAACCTGTCCTCAGTCAAAGCAGAACGTATTTCCACATTGTACCATCACCGTGGTCGTTACACATTGAGTGAGCTACAAACTTCTGATCGCTGGAAAAAAGCGAATCAGTTGCTGACCCAATTACAGGAGCAATGGCAGGAGCGCGCATGATTATATATTTACATGGTTTTGATTCCACAAGTCCTGGAAATCATGAGAAGGTTTTACAGCTACAGTTTATTGATCCTGATGTTCGTTTTCTAAGTTACAGTACCTTGCATCCTCGTCATGATATGCAACATTTGCTGAAAGAAACGGATAAAGTGATTAAATCCACTAAAGAGCCCGTATTAATTTGCGGTGTTGGGTTAGGGGGATATTGGGCAGAGCGTATTGGTTTCTTATGTAATATTCGTCAGGTAATGATTAATCCTAATCTTTTTCCTTATGAAAACATGACTGATAAGATCGACAGGCCTGAAGAGTATTTAGATATCGCAACGAAATGTATTAAAGATTTTCGTTCTAAAAATAAAGATAATGCTTTAGTGATTTTATCCCGCAATGATGAGAGCTTAGATAATCAGCGTTCTGCTGATGAATTATCACCTTATTATTCGGTGATTTGGGATGAAGTGCAGACGCATAAATTTAAGAGTCTCTCTGAACATCTATTTAAAATTAAAGCATTTTATAGCAAAAATTAAGATCAAAATCGCTTCTGAAAAATGGGTGGTTTTCCATCCATTTTTATTTCTACCTGCCTAAGATTTTTATCTCTTTCTTAACGCCTTCAACTTTAGAACGATTGTTTTAAGATGAAATTTTCATCATCTAATGATCAGAGTCTGTTTTATTACGCTAACGTCTCTTTTTATACCTTAACTTTTTGTATTCATTTGAAAATTCCATTATCCATATCTTTATGGTGGTTATTTAAACATCAAAAAAAGGCACGTTATCGTCGATTTCTTCAAAAAAGAGATATGAATATTCAACTGTTTTTGATATAAATCAACTTTGGTATGACCATCTTTCCAATTACTTTGTTTAAGAACAAAAATAACAGCCGAAACGATTTAACTGTCGTTATATAAGTAGATTTCACCAAGGCTATTTAAATAACAACAGTAAATATCTTTATGGAGTGACGTTAAATGTCATTAACAAAAATTGTTATTGTCGGTGGTGGCGCTGGTGGCTTGGAACTTGCGACAAAATTAGGCAATAAATTAGGCCGCAGCAAAAAAGCAGAAATCACCTTAGTTGATCGTAATAATAGCCATTTATGGAAACCGTTATTACATGAAGTAGCGACTGGCTCTTTAGACGATGGAGTTGATGCACTAAGTTATTTAGCTCATGGTTATAACCATCATTTCAACTTCCAATTAGGCTCGCTTATGGGGCTTGATCGCGAACAAAAAAATATTACATTAGCAGCTATCTATGATGAAGACCAAGAATTGCTCGTCCCTGAACGTACGCTTGATTATGATATTTTAGTCATGGCATTGGGCAGTAAATCGAATGATTTTGGTACTCCAGGCATTAAAGAAAACTGCATTTTCTTAGATAGCCCGCAGCAAGCTCATCGTTTCCATAATGAAATGCTGAATTTATTCTTGAAATATTCAGCTGATGCTAATGCACAAGCTGAAGATCGCAAAGTGAATATCGCTATTGTTGGCGGTGGTGCAACGGGTGTTGAACTTTCTGCTGAATTACACAATGCAGTGCGCCAACTAAATAGTTATGGATTAAAAAAATTAGCACCTTCTGCGTTAAATATCACTTTAGTTGAAGCAGGAGAGCGAATTCTTCCTGCATTACCAGTGCGTATTTCGAGCGCAGCACATCAGGAATTAACAAAATTAGGTGTGCGAGTCATGACCAAAACTATGGTCACAAGTGCAGATGAAGGTGGATTAAACACTAAAGAGGGTGAGCATATTGATGCTGACTTAATGGTGTGGGCGGCAGGTATTAAAGCACCTGATTTTATGAAAGAGATCGCAGGCCTAGAAACCAATCGTATTAATCAATTAGTTGTTAAGCCGACTTTGCAAACAACTTTAGACGGATCGATTTTTGCTATTGGTGACTGTGCATCATGCCCTCGTAAAGAAGGTGGCTTTGTTCCACCAAGAGCACAATCTGCACATCAAATGGCGAGTCGCTGTTATAGTAATATTATCGCAATGTTAAAAGATAAGCCGTTAAAAGATTATGTGTTTACCGATCACGGTTCATTAGTTTCTCTTTCTAAATTTAGTACGGTAGGAAGTTTAATGGGCAATTTGATGAAAGGTGACATGATGATCGAAGGGCGGATTGCTCGGATTGTTTACATCTCTTTATATCGAATGCATCAAATTGCATTACATGGCTATATCAAGACAGGGCTTATGATGTTGGTTGGTTCTATCAACAGAGTGATCAGACCTAAGCTAAAACTTCATTAATTTATCTTTTGCTTTGTAAGTAAGACAAAAGTTATCTTTTTAAACCCTCATATTATATGAGGGTTTTTTATCTGTTTTTTCTTTCAAATTAAATAATTAAATGAGAATATCTAAATAAGATAAAAAATCTCAGCATAAATGACTAGATGATTTATCTGTTTATATCAAAAATAACCAATAACTCTAAAGCTCAATAAGACAATAGTAAATATTATTTTATCATTAAGATTAAATGAGTAATATTAAAGTCCAGATCTGTTTTTGATTATTATGCTAAACTATTTAAGACTTTTCTTAAATAAAAAATGATGTTTAATTCATTAATTTATCAAATAAAGTGTTATGGTATTTCTCTAATTTGTATTAAAAATATAATAAGTAAAAAGTGTTAAATGTAAGCTTAACTTGTTATTTTTACTCAATTTTAATTGATTAAAATATTTTCATAAGCCTTTGGGATAATTTTTAAAATATGAATATAAAATGAAATGCCACATATTTCTAAGCAACAATTGTTAACCTCGTGTTATCATAATGATGTATTATAAATAGTATGACGATTTTAATTTTTTCAGAAAAATAAATTAAGAACACGCTTAATATAATAGGTAAATTCTAAAAAAGTGGTGGTACTTATTTAATTAAGTAATTAAAACAGAAATAAGTGGTGTATTTAACATGTCATAAATACGTGGTTTGCTTATTATGCTAATCAGCATGGATGTTGAATTAAGCTATCAGATAGAGAATTCATTCATTGAATACTAAATATATTAGCCAGTTATCGTGAAAAAAATGGCTTTGTATTGCACATCTGTAGCAATTAAGGATAAAACAGATAAAAAGGGGTAAAAGTGAGTGTTGATGTCAGAAAGTACACACTGATAGGACTAATCATTGCATTAGCTATTCTTTTATTTATTGCATGGAGGTGGGTATTTCCCCAGCCTCAATTTGCTCATGTCGTTTCCGCTACACCGATTAAATCAACAGTATTTGTGACAGAAGAGTACTGTCATCGAATCGGTTTACCAACACCTTTTACACCCGAAAAATTGTCACGATTTCATCCGGCAGAGCAAGAATGCCGTGTGTTTTATATGATTGAAGCACTTAATAACAGCAATATCGCAAATTTCCCTTATCCTCAATTCAAAGAGTGTATTCCGATTTATCGACAAGAACGTAGAATTGTAGGTTATGATGTACTTTACACTATTGATGGCACGCCGGGTAAAGTGCGCACCACGTTTAAACCTGGCGAAGTTATTGCTTTAGACGCTGATGGTAGGCTGATCTTAGAACAAGAACCCTATTGTTCAATGAATGAAAAAATTCCTTGCCGTAAAGACTAATACCAATAATATAAAAAGGCGTAATGAAGGAAAAAATCACTTCAGTTACGCCTTTTTATTAGCTTAAGTAACGGTTAGCTCTTGCGTTATTTCATCTTATGATCATCGAATGCGCTTAACATATCATCAATAAAAGTAAGACGTTTTTCACGTTCAGCTAAATCAATAATAAACTTCAATTTAGATGGGCCATCTAAGCGGAAAACAGCAGGTTGTTCTTGAAGCAAACTAATCAAATAGCCCGGATCAACCTTGTTTTTCTCGCCAAATTCAATAAATCCACCTTTGTCATGGGCTTCAATACGAGTAATACCAAGGCCCATAGCGTTTAAACGAATAGCTGCATTACGCAGTAAATAACGACCAGCATCAGGTAATTTACCAAATCTATCAATTAACTCTGCTCTTAAATCATTAAGTTCATTTAAATCAATCGCACTTGCAATTCGTTTATAGAATGAGAGTCTGACATTTACATCTGGAATGTAATCATCAGGCAATAAGACGGGCATTCTTAATTCAATTTCAGTTTGTTGATTAGTAAGATCTTCAAGCGATGGCTCTCTGCCATCTTTAAGAGCTTCTACCGCGCTTTCTAATAATTCCATATAAAGTGAGAAGCCTACGGTATTCATTTGACCGCTTTGTTCTTCACCAAGTAATTCTCCTGCACCTCTAATTTCCAAATCATGTGTTGCCAATGCAAAACCTGCGCCCAGATCTTCCAGTGAAGCAATTGCCTCTAAACGTTTATGAGCATCTTTTGTCATAGCTTTAGGGTGTGGTGTTAACAAATAAGCATAAGCTTGATGATGAGAACGACCTACACGACCACGTAACTGATGTAATTGTGCTAAACCAAAGTGATCGGCACGCTCAATAATAATGGTGTTCGCGCTAGGTATATCAATACCTGTTTCGATGATGGTAGTGCAAAGTAACACATTAAAACGTTGATGGTGGAAATCATTCATCACACGCTCAAGGTCACGTTCACGCATTTGTCCGTGACCAATTCCAATACGTGCCTCTGGTACGAGTGCAGCTAGTCTTTCACGCGCTTTTTCAATATTTTCAACATCGTTATACAAATAATAAACTTGTCCACCACGTAATGTTTCACGCAAGATGGCTTCTCGCACCACTAAATCATCATATTCCCGCACAAAGGTTTTCACAGATAAACGGCGTGCAGGTGGCGTTGCGATAATAGAAAGATCACGCATACCACTCATGGCCATATTTAACGTGCGAGGAATAGGCGTTGCTGTCAGTGTTAAAATATCTACATTAGCACGCATGGCTTTAATGCGTTCTTTGTGGCGAACGCCAAAGCGATGCTCCTCATCAACAATGAGTAGCCCTAAATCTTTCCAGTGAATGCTAGGCTGTAGTAATTTGTGTGTACCAATGACGATATCAACAGTACCTTCAGCCAGTTTTTCTGTAATTTGTTGCTGTTCTTTTGCACTACGAAAACGCGAGATCATCTCAATATTAACGGGCCAATTGGCAAAACGATCGCGGAAATTATCAAAATGCTGCTGAGCCAATAGGGTGGTTGGGACTAAAATTGCAACTTGTTTATTATTGTTAACCGCGAGGAATGCAGCGCGCATTGCCACTTCTGTTTTACCAAAACCAACATCACCACAGACTAATCTATCCATTGAAATAGCTTGGCACATATCACTTAATACGGCATTGATCGCTGTTTCTTGATCGGGGGTAGTTTCAAAAGGAAAGCTTTGTCGGAATGCGTGATACTGCTCTTTATCCATTTTAAAGGCAAAGCCCGTTTTTATTTCACGCTGGGCATAAACATCTAACAGTTCCGCTGCAACATCACGGACTTTTTCAGCCGCTTTTTGACGAGCTCTTACCCATGCATCGCCCCCCAATTTATGTAAAGGGGCATTTTCATCAGCACCACCGGAATAACGACTGATTAAATGCAATGATGAAACAGGGACATAAAGCTTGTCATTACCTGCGTAGCTTAACATTAAGTATTCAGCTTTAACGCCGCCTGCTTCTAAGGTTGTCATACCTTGATAGCGTCCAACACCATGCTGAAGATGAACAACAGGTTGGCCTATGCTTAATTCGGCAAGGTTACGAATTAAAGTATCGGTATTAATTGCCCGACGATTGTCTTGACGACGACGATTAATTCTTTCGCCTAACATATCGCTTTCACAGATCATGGCTAATTGACGATGACTATCAATAAAACCGTGTTCAGCTGCACCAATAATAAAATAGGTTCCTTTTTCTTGGGCATCTGATAACTCAATGATCTGTTTAGGGGCAATTTTTATCCGTGATAACAGTTCTTGTACCGTTTCACGTCGGCCTTCGCTCTCAACAGAGAAAATCACACTACCTGAAAATTGTTCTTGGAATCGACGTAGATTGTCTAAAGGGGATTTGCTTTGCGCGTTGATCGATAAATCAGGAAGTGGTTGATAACCTAAATTAGTTTGTCCTGCTTTTTCTGGCAATGTTTCTGTTTTAAGTTGAATTCGTGGCCACTGTTTAAGTTCTTTATTAAATTTATCAACACTGAGCCAAATATCATCAGGAGGAAGCAATGGTCGCATTGGGTCAACACGACGACTTTCAAAACGTTGGTTGATGTCTTGCCAGAACTTATCTGCGAAATCTTGTAGATCTTGCGTTACTATCAGCGTGTTTTTGGGAAAATAAGCAAATAAGTTAGATAAAGGCTGTTCAAAAAATAGCGATTGCCAATATTCAATCCCAGTAGGCAATATGTGTTTGCTGACTTGCTGATAAATATGTTCAGGATCACGTCTTACATCAAAGCGCTCACGCCACTGACTACGAAAGAGCTCAATCGCATTAGCATCTGTAGGAAATTCATGTGCGGGCAATAAATTTATTTGCTCCACTTCTATTAATGTTCTTTGGGTATCAACATCAAAAGTACGCAGGCTATCAATTTCATCATCGAAAAAATCAATACGATAAGGAAATTCACTTCCCATAGGAAATAAGTCAAGCAATGCACCGCGTGTTGCATATTCCCCGTGTTCTAACACTTGCTCTACATGGCGATATCCCGCTTCATCGAGTGTTTTACGTAAATTATCACGAGAAAGTACCTCTCCTTTTTGCATTACCAACGCATGACTTGCGAGATAATCCGTAGGGCAAACTTTCTGCATTAACGTATTGACGGGTAAGATTAAAATTCCCTTGAGAAGTGATGGAATACGGTATAGCGTAGAAAGGCGGTTTGAGATAATTTCTTGGTGAGGCGAAAAACTGTCATAAGGCAGCGTTTCCCAGTCCGATAATGTCTCTACTGGATAATCACAAAACTGACGGATTTCATCTTGTAAACGTAATGCATTTTGCATGTCACGAGTAACAAGGACGACTAATCCAGAATGACGTTTGATGATCTCTGCACATTCTAGAGCACAAGCGGCACCAGTCAGTTGACCTAGCTGGCGAGTATCCCCTTGTTTTATAGGAAGTTGATAACGATATTCTGAGGACATAAGCGTGTAATGTGAACTCTTTGTTGTAGTTAACTCCCAACACATCTTCAGCGTACTCGCTAAAGCTTAAACTGGCGGGCAGGTTAAGATAAAAGAAAAACCACAGTTTGGGAATAGAGTGGTTCCATTCAGTAAGACTACCCTTTATTATCCCTGAACACTTCGCATTAGCAACAGGAACAGCACAGATTTCATGTACAATTCTGTCTCATTTTATATAGGGCTCCGTTATATGCGGGGTCGCGCGGTCGATAAGTTCGGCCGCTTCGTCTCATGGCTATCCGCTTTAGGGATCATGTTAGGTGTAGCAGCGCTTATCACAGTGACTTCTGTCATGAATGGCTTTGAGCGTTCATTGCAAGAAAGTATTCTTGCTTATCTTCCTCAAGCCATAGTGACATCACCTAACGGACAATTACCCCGACAATCAAATATAGCCGAAAATCTACTGACGCGAGAAGGTATCATAAACGTTGTCCCTTTAGTAGAAGGTGATGTTGTTTTGCAAAGTAAAGACAATATCAGCGTTGGTGTCATGTTAGGGATTGAAAAAGCACAAGATGAACCTTTAACAAAACATATTCGTTATGGTGATTTCTCTATGCTTAAATCGGGTGAGTATGGCGTGATCTTAGGAAGTGGCTTGGCTAAACAACTGAAAGCAAAAGAAGGGGATAAAATCCGTCTGATTGTGCCAAGTGTTAGTCAACTCACTCCAATGGGAAGATTACCCAGCCAACGATTATTTACTGTTAAAGGCATTTTCCAAAGTGGTGGAGATGCTGACGCCTCTCAAATCTTAGTTAATCAACAAGATGCAGCACGTTTAATGCGTTATCAGCCGGGTAATATTACAGGATGGCGTCTTTTCTTTTCTGATCCTCTCAATATTGAAAAATACAGTGCTAAACCTTTAGCTGAAAATTTAAGCTGGAAAGATTGGCGCGAACGTAAAGGTGAATTTTTCCAGGCAGTTAAAATGGAAAAAAATATGATGGGATTATTATTAAGCTTAATTATTGCTGTGGCTGCTTTTAATATTATTACCTCACTTTCTTTATTAGTTATGGAAAAACAAGGAGAAGTGGCTATTTTGCAAACCATGGGCTTAAAACGTTCTCAGATTATGTCCATTTTTATGTTGCAAGGTGCTGGTGCAGGTATGTTAGGTGCTGTTGCTGGTGGTCTTTTGGGAGCATTACTCTCTAGCCAATTAAATACTATTATGCCGGCGGTAGGACTTATTCCACAAGGTGTTGAATTGCCTGCAACGCTTGAGTGGGGCCGTGTATTTATGATTGGCTTTGCTGCCATTATAATTTCCCTTTTATCTACTTTATACCCGTCTTGGCGGGCCGCGACTATTCAGCCAGCAGAGGCGCTACGTTATGAGTAATTCTTCGATTAATAAACAGCCAATGGCATCAGAAAAAAATATGCAAATTGACAAAAATTGTTTATTGGATTGTCACGCCCTGTGTAAACAATACCAAGACGGTACAATTTCAACCCAAGTGCTGAAATCGGTTTCATTTAAAATGGAAAAAGGTGATTTTTTAGCGATTGTGGGGAGTTCTGGTTCAGGTAAAAGTACCTTATTACATTTATTAGGTGGCTTAGATTCACCGACATCAGGTGAAGTCTTCTTTGAAGGGCAATCACTTAATACATTATCTTCTTCAGAAAAAGCCGATCTACGTAATACACAACTGGGTTTCATTTATCAATTCCATCATTTATTACCGGATTTTACTGCACTTGAAAATGTGGCAATGCCATTAATGATTGGTGGAGTTAGTGTTGTAAAGGCGAAAGAGAAAGCGATGTCTTTACTTGAAGCGGTTGGCTTAAAAGAGCGTGCTCATCATCGACCTTCAGAGCTTTCAGGTGGTGAAAGACAACGTGTTGCGATTGCAAGAGCATTGGTTAACGATCCTGCATTAGTACTTGCGGATGAGCCAACAGGTAATCTTGATCAGAAAAATGCCGAAGGTATTTTCGAGTTATTGATAAAATTAAATAAAGAGAAGCAAACGGCTTTTCTAGTGGTGACGCATGATTTATCACTGGCGGCTCGTTTTCAGCGTCAACTTGAAATGAAAGATGGTCAATTACAGCCACAAAACATGATTTCAGGAGTGAAATAATGGCGCAATTGCCACTTGCATTAGTGACAGCTTTACGTTTTTCAAGAGGGCGAAAACGTGCGGGAATGGTTTCATTAATCTCGGTTATTTCAACACTGGGTATTATGCTTGGGGTTGCTGTTTTAATTATCGGTTTAAGTGCTATGAATGGATTTGAACGCGAATTAAAAAACCGTATTTTATCTGTCGTTCCTCATGGTCAAATTTATTCAGTTGAACAGCCATTTGTACAATGGCAATCGGCATTACCTCGGATTGAAAAAACACCAGGGGTTGTCGCGGCTGCGCCGTATATCTTATTAACAGGGTTGTTAGAGAAAGGTACTGAACTAAAAGCAGTGCAAGTTATGGGCGTATCTCCTGAAAAACAAGGTGATATCAGCTTATTACCTCGCTATGTACAAAATAATGCATGGCAAGATTTTCGGGCGGGTAAGCAACAAATTATTATTGGGCAAGGTGTTGCAGACGCATTAAAAATTAAACAAGGTGATTGGCTAACGGTATTAATTCCGAATAATGATGATCCAACTAAGCTATTACAGCCTAAACGTATTCGCCTACAAGTCAGTGGCATATTTAAATTGAGTGGAATGCTTGATCACCAATTAGCATTAATTCCTCTAGCAGATGCTCAACAATATATGGATTACGGCCAAGGTATTACAGGGATTGAAGTGAAAACGGTTGATCCGTTTTTGGCTAATGAAATTATTCATAATGCAGGTTTAAATAGTGAAGAGTATGTTTATGCTAAAAGCTGGATAAGTGATTATGGCTATATGTATAGCGATATTCAAATGATCCGTAGCATTATGTATTTATCCATGATCTTAGTGATTGGTGTGGCTTGTTTTAATATTGTTTCAACACTGATTATGGCGGTAAGAGATAAAAGCAGTGATATTGCTATTTTACGTACGCTCGGCGCACGTGATAGCCATATTCGTAATATCTTTTTATGGTACGGCTTATTATCAGGCATGATTGGCTGTATTGCAGGTGTTATTTTTGGTGTATTAGTGGCTTATAATTTGACACCTTTAGTATCTGTTATTGAATCATTAACAGGGCATAGTGTACTTTCTGGTGATGTTTATTTTGTCGATTTTCTCCCTTCAGAAGTGCATTTGATTGATGTGTTTTCTGTATTTATCACCACTGTGATCTTAAGCCTGATAGCAAGTTGGTATCCTGCTCGTCGAGCCACTAAACTAGATCCTGCAAGAATTTTAAGTGGACAATAAGTTTATTGACATACAAAGAAGAAAAAACGCTTAAAATAGTGACGCTAGAAACGCGATATTTAAACTTGAAAACCAAGGATTGTAATGATGAAACTTAAACTTCGTCATCGTCGGCTTAGGAAGTTTCGTAAGATCAAAAGTTTACGCAGACAACATTCACGTTGTCGTTATTTTCATCTCACCCATAAAACGGAACATGAAATGAATTTACCCAAAGTTGTCGTATTAACAGGGGCTGGCATTTCTGCTGAATCAGGAATTAAAACATTTCGTTCAGAAGATGGATTGTGGGAAGAACATCGTGTTGAAGATGTTGCTACACCTGAAGGTTATCAACGCAACCCACAATTGGTTCAGCAGTTTTATAATGAACGCCGTCGTCAATTGCAACAACCTACCATTCAGCCGAATGAAGCGCATTATGCACTAGCGAAACTTGAGCAACGTTTAGGTAAAGATAACTTCCTTCTTGTAACGCAAAATATTGATAATTTACATGAAAAAGCGGGGAGTCAGCATGTTTTACATATGCATGGTGAATTATTAAAAGTACGTTGCCCACAATCCCGCCAAGTTTTTGAATGGAAAGGTGATTTAGAAACAACAGATCACTGCCATTGTTGCCAATTTCCATCACCACTACGTCCGCATATTGTCTGGTTTGGTGAAATGCCTATTGGCATGGATGAAATTTATCGAGCGTTGGCTGAGGCTGATATTTTTATCTCTATTGGTACTTCTGGTAATGTCTATCCTGCGGCGGGTTTTGTTCATGAAGCTAGGCTAACAGGTGCTCACACTGTTGAGCTAAATCTTGAGCCAAGTTTGGTTGAAAGCCAGTTTGAAGAAAAACATTATGGGCCAGCAAGTCAGGTTGTTGATGAATATGTTCATAAATTGTTTGAATTAATTAATGATCCTAAAGCTGATTTGACGCAATAATTATTTTATAGAGTTCCCTATTATTGTTATTAGAGAGATCTTAGGGGGCAAAATGGATAAATTATTAGAACGTTTTTTTGAATATATTAATTTTGATACACAATCAAAACCATCTTCAAAAATGTCACCAAGCAGTGATGGTCAGCTAAAACTAGCTAAGGCATTGGCACAAGAATTAAAAAAACTGGGTTTTGCTGATGTAACACTCAGTGACAAAGGATGTGTAATGGCAAGTTTGCCATCCAATGTCTCTTGGCCGGTGCCTGTAATTGGTTTTATTTCGCATCTTGATACAGCGCCGGATTTTTCTGGTAAGCATGTAAAACCACAAGTGCTTGAAGATTATCGTGGCGGTGATATTGCATTGGGTATTGGTGATGAAGTGTTATCACCGGTTATGTTTCCAATCTTACACTCCATGATTGGTAAAACATTAATCACCACAGACGGTAAAACCTTATTAGGTGCTGATGATAAAGCAGGTATTGCTGAAATTATTACTGCCATGGTGCGTTTAAAAGAAACAAATAGGCCTCATGGTGATATTCGTATTGCGTTCACACCTGACGAAGAAATAGGTCGTGGTGCGCATTATGTCGATTTAAATGCATTCGGTGCAAGTTGGGCTTATACCGTCGATGGTGGTGGTGTTGGTGAATTGGAATATGAAAACTTCAACGCCGCATCAGTGAATATCAAAATTGTTGGTAACAATGTTCACCCTGGTAGTGCAAAAGGGGTGATGGTAAACGCATTAGGATTAGCAACACGCATTCATCAAGAATTACCTATTGATGAAACACCAGAAAATACCGACGGTTATGAAGGTTTCTACCATCTGCAAAGTATTAAAGGTACGGTAGAAAGGGCGGAAATGCATTATATTATCCGTGATTTTAATCGTAACTTATTTGAAAAACGCAAACAGAATATGATTGCGATTGCAGAAAAAGTAGGTAAAGGCTTACATCCAGATTGCTATATTGAGCTGACTATTGATGATAGTTATTACAATATGCATGATAAAGTTGTTCAATTCCCACACATCATTGAAATAGCAAAACAAGCAATGATTGATTGTGATATTGAGCCTAACATCAAACCTATTCGTGGTGGCACAGATGGTGCTCAGCTTTCTTATCGTGGATTACCTTGCCCTAATATTTTTACTGGCGGTTATAATTTCCATGGTAAGCATGAATTTATCTCTTTAGAAGGAATGGAGGCTGCGGTGAGTGTGATCATGCGTATAGCTGAAATTACGGCTGAAAGAGAAAAGGCTAAAGTGATTAATTAATCATGTATTGAGTGTATAAAATAATAGCCGATATGTCGGCTATTATTTTTTAGTTATATATCTTAGTTATATTGTTAACTTAGATGACTTATTTACGCTCGTTATAATCTTGCTCAACAGAAGATTTCCAATCTTCATTTAATTCTTTACCTTCAATCTTAGACTGAACGGCTTTATTAACCGATTCATAGGCATTTCCATAGCCTTTGGCATCTTGAATATATTGAGTTGAGTTAGATGATTTAATACCAATACTTTCCGCTGCACTTATCGCATCAAAATTGGCACCTAGAAAGATAAACTCCCAGCCTTTCTCTTTTTCTGCTGAAGTAATTAATGATTTCACTTTTTCTAGCGAATATTCACGGCTACTATTTTCTTCGCCATCAGTGATGATCACCATCATGACATTTTTATAAGGTGAATTTGGTTTATTTCCTTCAGTGATTGCATTTCCCACCGCATCTAGCAATGCGGTATTACCTGATGCAAAATAATCATTAGCAGTTAAATCATTTATCTTATTAATATCAATGCGGTTATGTAATTTTTTAGCCTTACTATCAAATAAAATTGTGCTGATATAGACTTTTTCTGGGCGATTTTTATTTTCAGCTAAAATGGTATTGAATCCACCAATAGTATCTTTTTCATATCCTTGCATTGAACCACTTTTATCTAATACAAAAATGATATCCGTTTGTGCAGGTGGTGCTTTCTCCTTGGTTATTTCTACTGTTTTTGCAAATACCATGGACGGTAAAATAAACGCAGCAATTAAAATAATAAACTTTTTCATAGACGACTCCATTGTCGAAAAAAGAAGTAAGGTAGTAAAAATCTAATTTTATCTTAGGAGGAATTGATAAAATAAAATAGGAGAAATGACTGAAAAATAGACATTACATTAATGAGTAAACGTACTTAATTAAAAATAGAATGATTTTGTAATGATGGGCTTACATATTATTTAATATTAAACTTTTAATATAGGCTTAATATTAATAACTCTTTGATAAATTGATTTTATTGAATATCTCTTATAATCACAGTGTGATGAATAAATATAATATAAGGATATTGAATGGAAACCATAACAGGAGAATTATTAAAACCGGTAATAGAAGAGAAGTTAATTTCTCATAAAAAGCAAGTAATTAAAAAAGCTGATCGACAGTCATTTATTATTATTTCTAGTTATTTTCTGATAACTTATTTAATCTCATTTTCTCTTTATGCAACAAATAGTAAGCATACGTTATTACTTTTTTTCTTACAGAGTACATTTTTTGTTGTTATTCCTTTTCTCTTTCGTAATACAAGAGTACTTTTAAAAGAATCGATAAATTATTTAATTCGTTAAATTTTATAAGAAGTGATATTTTAAAGTATTTAATAATAAAAAAGCCCTGTAATTAATATCTCAGGGCTTTATAACTTATTATTGAAAATTAGTGATAATTAATCTTCAAAATACCAATAACCTTGATTAACTAGCTGAGTTAATAAACGCACAAATTTTGGATCAGCTAATGCATCGCCCAAGTGTTGTTTATCAATATAATCATATTGGCAAAGTGCATCCACCGCTTCTATATGATCAGTATCCATCAATTGGCCATTTACAAAACAGTTATCGCCAACACGTAACGCACGAATACCATTTAAACGATGAAGTTGCTCACCTTGTTGCAGTAAATCATGAATTTCTGCATTTTCATATAAAGGCTCTGGAACTGCGAGATCAAGTTCATGGCGAGATTGAGAAATAAATTCACCAAACCAATGACGAAATACTTCTGGTTGAGCAAGTAAATCTTCCATCATGTCATGAAGTTTATTTAACTCTTGATGTTGCACTAATGCTGGGTTTTCACGCGGTGTTAGATCTGGATCGCTATAACGATAGCTGCCTAAATCATTAGCTAACACATAGTCAGCGAAACCACTGAAAAGTTCACGCGCATTAGGTGCTCTGAAACCAACAGAGTAGTTTAGCGATTCTTCAATCGCATAGCCTTCATGTGGGAATCCAGGTGGGATATAAAGAATATCACCCGGTTCTAATTCTTCATCAATAATTGCTTCAAAAGGATCAACTTGCAGCAGATCAGGATGAGGGCAATGTTGTTTCATTGGGATTTTTTCACCCACACGCCAGCGACGACGACCTTGTCCTTGAATAATAAAGACATCATATTGATCGAGATGCGGACCTACACCACCACCGGGAACAGAATAAGAGATCATTAAATCATCAATGCGCCAATCGGGTAATACACGAAAAGGCTTCATTAATGCCGCACTAGGAAAATGCCAGTGATCGACGGCTTGTACAAGTAAAGACCAATCTTTATCACCAAGTCCTTCAAAGTGCTCAAAAGGCCCATGTTTGACTCCCCATTGTCCGTCTTGACAGCTAACAAGACGGCTATCTACTTCATCTTCCATTGCAAGACCAGCAAGTTCGTCAGGAGATAAAGGATCAACAAAACGTGAGAAGCCGTTTTTAATTAATAAAGGGCGTTTTTGCCAATGGCTTTCGAGGAATGATTGCCAATCTAAATTAAGTTTATAGTCCATTGTGTATAACCTGAATTCGGGAAGCCTGAAGTCATAGTATAATGAATTCTAACTTCCTGCTAAACATTCCTTTGAGCAATGTGAGTAATAGCGAGTAACGCTGTAATAACTGCATAGATATCATACATAATGCAGTATACAGAGTGGAGGGAAGTTTGATAAAAAACATTTTTTATCAAGAGAGGTTATTCACGCTCAGTGGTAAGTTGTTGCTCAGCAAAGGTTACAGTGATACGAGCGCCACCTAAAGGGCTATCGGTAATAGTAATTTCGCCACTGTATTGTTCAATAATATCTACAGCGATAGATAATCCTAAACCTTGCCCCGGTCGCAACGTGTCTGCTCTTGTTCCTCGCTGGAAAATAGCCTCTCTTTTTTCAGGGCTAACACCGGGGCCATCATCATCAACAATAATTATTACGCTGTTTTCATTATTACTTACATTGATTTCAACAAACTCTAAACAGTATTTACAAGCGTTATCCAGAATATTGCCCATCACTTCCATAAAATCATTTTTCTCACCTAACCACATGATTTCAGGTGAAACATTGAGTGTTAAATCAACGCCTTTTGACTGATAAACTTTGCTTAAAGCGCTACAAAGATTATCTAACAACCCTGACAGTGAATGGAGTTTTCGCGTGGTAATGTCGTGATCACCATGAATAGATGCCCGATGCAGATAATAACCGACTTGTTGTGAAATTCGTTCTATTTGATCGAGCATGATAGGCTCAGCTTGCTCTATCGTCATTTGCTTACCTGATCGTAAAGAGCGTAATGTTGATTGTAATACGGCAAGGGGCGTTTTTAAGCTATGGGTAAGATCAGATAAACTTGTGCGATATTTACTATAACGGCTTCGTTCATTACGTAATAATACATTTAAATTTCGGACTAAGCCCTTTAATTCGGTTGGCGGATTTTCATCCAAATCATTACGTGTTCCTTTTTCTAATGCACTTATTTGTTCTATCAATTGTTTAATAGGCCGTAAACTCCAGTGTGCTGCTAACCAAATTAAAGGTACAACTAAGAACAAATTAGCGAGAATGATATATAAAAACCAGTCCCAAACCTGACTGACTTTTTGCATACGCTGAGGTATAGGATCGATAACTGCGATTGCCATGTAAGGCATATTATCAGCCGCAGGATAATGATTAATTACCACTGAGTGAGTTAAAAATTCGTTACTTGAATATTCTTCAAGTCGTTTGAGATAAACACGGTATTGAGGCAACTGTTTTAGCATTAAACGAGTTATTTTGACATCAACCGAAATTTCAAATAACCCTTCTTCATGACGCCATTTATGCTTAATGCTATCAGGAATAGCTTTAGGTAAATCAGAAGGTGTCCATAAGACATTACCTTTATCATCAAAAACGACCACCAGCGATGTATTGTTATTATTCAAATTTGTTGGAAACTCAATATTCAGCTTGCCTTTATTCCACTGCGCTAAACTGTAATAAAGATTACTCTGACTGCGCATCAGCATAAAAGTGGTTTTATCTACACTGACAATAGAACCGACTATAGCAACCAACCCATAAGAGAGCGTAAGAGCCAAAATAATGGCACTCGTTGCAAGTAAAAATCGTGTTCGTAATGAGAGTGGAGAGCGCTGTTTTTTTTGCATATTAAGGTTTCATATCAAAACGGTAGCCTTGTCCACGTACTGTCACGACAACATCATCAGGGTATTTTTCTAAGATTTTTTTACGTAATCGCCCCATTAGTACATCAATAGTATGGCTTTCTTTTAATTCAGCATCTGGATACAACTGACGCATTAATGCATCTTTGCTAACAACTTTATTTTGATTGCGCATTAATGTTTCTAAGATCGTATATTCAAACGCTGTTAATTTGATTTGCTCGCCTGAAATCATGAACTCTTTACGTGACAAATCCAACTCAAAAGGCTCAATAGAGAGTGTTTGCGATGCAATTCCCATGTTTCTTCGCATTAATGCCTGAATACGTGCAACAATTTCCTCAAAATGAAAAGGTTTTGTCACATAATCATCAGCACCAGCATTTAATGCGGAGACTTTTTCTTGCCAACTTTCACGCGCAGTTAACACCATAATAGGTAACGTGATATTGTTTTCTCGCCATCTTCGAATAAGGCTAATACCATCTTCATCGGGTAATCCTAAATCTACAATAGCAACATCGGGTGTACCTTCTGCTATAAAACTATCTGCTTCTTTAGCGTCTTCTGCTGCGTCAACTTGATGGCCTGCATCACGAAACTGCACAGATAAGTGATGACGAAGTAAAATATTATCTTCAATAATTAAGATCCGCATTATTCCACCTTGAGTACAATCGGTAAAAAGACACCGTTGTAAAATAAATATAGGACATGATAGTCAGTCTATTAGATAAAAATATAAGGTTATCATAGACAATCTATTGATTAAAAAATACTGTAGCCAGCAAAGTGTTTAGGTTATAGATAGTTTTCTTCGTTTTTTTGTTATAAAAAAAGGCAGAAATTATCTGCCTTTTTCGTGTGATAAATTAGTTTAACTTATCAACAAACTGAGTTGCAAAACCAATATAACTTTCAGGAGTCATCGCTTTTAAACGAGTTTTTTCATGCTCAGGTAACTCTAAACCATCGATGAAAATAACCATATCTTGCTCAGTAATACGCTTACCACGAGTCAATTCTTTTAGTTTTTCATACGGTTTTTCAATGCCATAACGACGCATTACAGTTTGGATTGGCTCTGCTAATACTTCCCAGTTACAGTCTAATTCTTCACGAAGATGTTTTTCATTTACTTCAAGCTTATTAAGGCCTTTCATGGTTGATTGATAAGCAATTAATGCATAACCAATACCCACACCTAAATTGCGCAGAACGGTTGAATCAGTTAAATCACGTTGCCAACGAGAAAGCGGTAGTTTACTAGAAAGGTGCCCCATAACGGCATTTGCTAACCCTAAGTTTCCTTCAGAGTTTTCAAAATCAATAGGGTTGACTTTGTGAGGCATGGTGGATGAGCCAATTTCGCCCGCAATCGTTTTTTGTTTGAAGTGATTCAGTGCAACGTAACCCCAAATATCACGATCGAAATCGATCAAAATGGTATTGAAACGGCTAATACAATCAAAAAGTTCAGCAATATAATCATGCGGTTCAATTTGCGTTGTGTATGGGTTCCATGTAATACCTAATGAAGTCACAAATTCTTCACTAAATTGGTGCCAGTTTACTTCAGGATATGCGGCTAAGTGAGCGTTATAGTTACCGACGGCACCATTAATTTTACCTAAGATCTCAACTTGTGTAAGTTGACGGTATTGGCGTTCCATGCGGTAAGCAACGTTAGCAAACTCTTTACCCATTGTAGATGGGGTAGCAGGTTGACCATGAGTGCGAGAAAGAAGAGGTAAGTCGCGGTATTCTTGTGCCATTTTACTAATTGTATCAATAAGTTCACGCCATACAGGTAGCAGGATCTCTTGGCGGGCTGTTTCTAGCATAATAGCATGAGACAGATTATTAATGTCTTCAGAAGTACAAGCAAAGTGAATAAATTCAGAAACCTGATGTAAAGCAGGGATGGTCGCCACTTTTTCTTTTAAGAAATATTCTACGGCTTTTACATCGTGGTTAGTGGTGCGTTCGATAGATTTAATGCGTGCCGCATCTTCTTCATTAAAATTAGCAACAATTGCATCAAGGTAATCGTTTGCGTTTTTTTCAAAGGCGGGAACTTCTTTAATGTCGGCGCAAGATGCCAGCTTTTGCAGCCAGCGAACTTCTACCTGTACACGGAATTTCAGAAGACCGAATTCACTAAAAATAGAACGTAACGACGAAGTTTTACTACCGTAACGACCGTCAATCGGTGAAATCGCTGTCAGCGAAGATAATTCCATTGTTGGCAACTCCCAGGTTGAATTTAAAGTATTAACATTGAGCGAGAAAATCATCAGCTTGTCGGATGATCGTTTTTTGATGCAATAAAAAATCAAAACGGCGACCACCAACTTGACGCCAGAGCACAGCACTACGGATACCCGTTAATAATAGCGCTCTAACTTTAGCTTGAATAATTGGGTTTTTTAACAGTTCGATAGAGCCATGAACTTGAATGCGAGGGCCTACAGGGCTAACTGCATCAACATAAACGCCAGCAAGGGCATTAAATACACCTTCGGACATAGGTTCAAAATAGCTTTTTTGACGCTCTAATTGAGAAATTTTTTGTGATAAACGTGCACTATAATCGTCATTTCGTCCGATTAAGCGTTCTAAGTTGATTAAACCTTGTTGATAAGTCATCAACTCCAGTGTTAATTTTTCTCTTCTTACTGCCTGATGGATAGCTTTCAGTGTTTGAAAGCCTAATTTTAAATGGCTGATTTGATTGCCATAAACATCAAGTGTTGATGTTGGATTGAGATTAAAAATACTGTTAACCATCACTTCAACATCATTCTCGTTCGCACTACCTTGGTAAGCTATTTGCTGAACAAGACGACTTGCCTGGCAGACGCCTGCCAGTGCAAGTGTAATATCACGAAAATCTTTAGCCACGTCTACTCCTGAATACGGGTTTCAATGATACCGCCACCTAAACAGACTTCGTCTTGATAAAAGACGGCTGATTGTCCCGGTGTTACAGCCGCAACGGGATAATCAAAGCGGACTTCAATTTTATCTTCACTTAATGGTGTTACTGTACACGCAATATCAGGTTGGCGATATCGTGTTTTAACAGTACAGCGGAACGCTTCAGTAATTGTTTCTCTCGATACCCAATGCAATTGTTGAGCAATTAAGCCGACAGACATTAATCTTGGATGTTCATGACCTTGCGCCACAACAAGAATGTTATTTTCAACATCTTTATCAACGACATACCAAGGATCATCGCCACCGTCTTTTGTTCCACCGATACCTAAACCTTTACGTTGACCTAATGTGTGATACATCAATCCTTGGTGTTCACCGATGGTTTCACCATCAACTGTGATGATAGGACCAGGTTTAGCTGGGAGGTAACGTGATAAGAAATCGGTAAATTTACGCTCACCAATAAAACAAATACCCGTTGAGTCTTTTTTCTTTGCTGTTGCTAAATCAAGTTTTTCAGCAATTTTTCTAACTTCAGGCTTTTCCATTTCACCAACAGGGAAAAGGCTTTGTGCGATTTGCTCGTGACTTAACGTGTATAAGAAATAACTCTGGTCTTTGTTGTTATCGACGCCACGAAGTAATTGGCTTTTGCCATTAATATCACGACGGCGAACATAGTGACCTGTTGCGATATAATCAGCACCTAAATCTTCTGCCGCATATTCTAAAAATGCTTTAAATTTTATTTCTTTATTACACAGAATATCGGGGTTTGGGGTGCGGCCTGCTTTATATTCAGATAAAAAATGTTCAAAAACATTATCCCAATATTCAGCGGCAAAATTGATAGTATAAAGCTCAATGCCAAGTTTATCGCATACGGCTTGCGCATCGGCAAGATCCGTTGAAGCTGAGCAATATTCTGTATCATCGTCTTCTTCCCAGTTCTTCATAAACAGACCAACGACCTGATATCCCTGTTCCTTAAGAAGATAGGCTGAGACGGATGAATCTACGCCACCGGACATTCCTACGATGACTTTTTTTTGGCTGTTATCTGACATGACTGGATCTCACTGCGGAAAAATAAGCGCCATACTTTACCATATCACTGACACAGGTGCATCAAGTGTTGCTCTGTTTTTGATGCTTTGTTTTTCCATTCTCTGTCATTTAGTTAAAGGGTGCGCCAAAGCTAGTTAAAATAGAAAGAGGGTAGTGTTCACCTTGTTGATAACATAACAGGCTTTCTCTCACTAAAGGTGAGCGTAATTGCTGGCTTTGGATAATTTCATCTGCGCTAACCCAGTGACAACAATTGATATCGCTATCATTAGGGTGAGTGTCAAATTGTTCTTGTGCTTCAATTAAAAAGAGAAAACGTAAAAAAGGCGTTTTATCAGGCGCAATCCATTGATGTAATTTAAGAAAATATTGAACAGGAAGCGTTAATCCTGTTTCTTCCCATAACTCACGCTGAACGGCTTGAATAAGTGTTTCATCGGCTTCAAGGTGCCCTGCTGGTTGATTCCACGTTGCTTTTCCATTGATAGTTTCTTCAACAACGAGAAACTTATTTTGCGCATGAACGATACACGCGACAGTCACATGAGGTTTAAACAAAATCAATCTCCTTCCATTCACCGGGTAATAAATTATCTAATGTAATATTTCCCATACTAAAGCGGATCAAGCGCAATGTAGGATAACCAACATGAGCAGTCATTCGTCTCACTTGACGGTTTTTACCTTCAAATAAGGTGATTTTTAGCCAAGTTGTTGGAATAGTTTGGCGTTCTCTAATCGGCGGGTTTCTCTCCCATAACCATTCGGGTTGCCCAACTATTTCGACTTGTGCTGGCAATGTTTTGCCATCTTTAAGCTCTAATCCATCTCGAAATTGTTGTAATGCGGCGGTACAAGGAACACCCTCTACCTGAGCATAGTAGATTTTTCCTGTTTTTTTACCCGGTTGTGTTAATTTTGCTTGTAGTTTTCCATCATTTGTTAAGACTAAAAGTCCTTCACTATCTCTATCTAAACGTCCTGCCGCATAAATATCACGAATAGGAATAAAATCTTTTAGTGTTTTTCTGCCACTCTCGTCCGTAAATTGTACAAGAACATCGAAGGGCTTGTTGAAGATAACGACTTTACGCTCACCTCTTGGGCGCACTGGTTTTCTTTGTGCTAATGAAGTGTGGTGTTTTCTCGATTTAGCGCTATTTTTAAGTTGATTTGCCATAGTTAATTTTTGTAAAAAATGGGAGATTGATTATACCTTAAAAGAGAAGCGATTGGCGTTAGCTGAATAATCAAGTAGTATTGACAGGTCTCTTACAAAAAATTAACAAAGCGTGCGCTTACATGAAAGGAGAGGTAAATGGAAAGCAAAGTAGTTGTTCCGGCTAATGGCGCTAAAATTACACTAGATGCTAAAGGTAAGCTTGTTGTTCCAAATAATCCGGTTATCCCTTATATCGAAGGGGACGGTATCGGTATCGATGTCACGCCAGCAATGTTAAAAGTTGTTGATGCAGCAGTTGAGAAAGCTTACGGCAAAGAACGTAAGATTGAGTGGATGGAAGTCTACACTGGCGAAAAATCAACGCAGGTTTATGGTAAAGATGTTTGGTTACCAGAAGAAACCTTAGATCTTATCCGTGAATATCGTGTTTCTATTAAAGGTCCTCTTACTACCCCAGTTGGCGGTGGTATCCGTTCATTAAACGTTGCATTACGTCAACAACTAGACCTCTATATTTGCCTACGTCCAGTACGTTACTACAAAGGCACACCAAGCCCAGTTAAACAACCTGAACTAACAGATATGGTTATCTTCCGTGAAAACTCAGAAGATATTTATGCAGGTATTGAATGGAAAGCGGGTTCAGCAGAAGCCGATAAAGTGATTAAATTCCTGCAAAATGAAATGGGTGTTACCAAAATCCGCTTCCCACAAGATTGTGGTATTGGTATCAAACCTTGTTCAGAAGAAGGAACTAAGCGTTTAGTGCGTGCAGCGATTGAATACGCGATCGATAACGACCGTGATTCAGTGACTCTGGTACACAAAGGTAATATTATGAAATTTACCGAAGGTGCCTTTAAAGACTGGGGTTATGAATTAGCACGTGAAGAGTTTGGTGGTGAATTATTAGATGGTGGTCCTTGGGTTAAAATCAAAAATCCAAAATCAGGTAAAGAGATCATCGTTAAAGACGTTATCGCTGACGCATTCTTGCAACAAATTCTGTTACGTCCAGCAGAGTACGATGTAATCGCATGTATGAACCTAAATGGTGACTATATTTCCGATGCATTAGCGGCTCAAGTAGGTGGTATCGGTATCGCACCGGGTGCAAATATTGGTGATGAGTGTGCTTTATTTGAAGCAACACACGGTACTGCACCAAAATATGCAGGGCAAGATAAAGTTAACCCTGGCTCAATTATCCTTTCCGCAGAAATGATGTTACGCCACATGGGTTGGACTGAAGCAGCTGACTTAATCATTAAAGGTATGGAAGGCGCGATTGCCGCTAAGACTGTAACTTATGATTTTGAACGTCAGTTAGAAGGCGCTAAACTGCTGAAATGTAGCGAGTTTGGTGACGCGATTATCAAACATATGTAATTGTTGATTTGATAAATAGTTAACGGGAGCTTATTAGTTCCCGTTTATTTTTTGTACTATAAAATTCTTCCCCAAAATATCCCCAAAACTCTTCAATTAAACAGCAATAATTTGCCATTCTTTGCCTCTATCGTCGTGGTATTTATCGGTCATATTTTGTGTTTTATGCCCCAATAATTTTTGTGTATTAATTCCTTGTTCTCGATAAAGTCGTTCGGATAAAGATCGCTGTTCATGGAAAGTTGGTGCCGTACCTTTTTCCCAAGTTAACCCACATTTATCTCGTGCTTTTTTAAATGTTGTGGTTAACGTATTTGGTGTGACTTGTTCACCGCGTTTCGCTTGTGCGGTGGTATGTCGATAATGCACGAGATATTTGCTCACAACGGCATCACGACATTGAGCAACAACATCCCTTAAGGAGAGATTGATAGCTTCACATTTTAGCGAGAGAGGGATGGCTAACTTACTGCCCGTTTTCTCTTGCTGTATATGTAACATATCATCCCAAATATCAGAGAATTTCATTTTACAGATATCACCGATCCGCTGACCTGTGGTTAAAGCCAATAACATGCCGCATTGCAGGTAAGGAGGGTGGTTCTTAGCTTACTGGTAAATAGTGCGCCATTCGTCGCATGTCATGCGTTCTCTTTTCACTCTGTTCCGTGGTTGTTTAGTTGCTTTCGCGGGATTGTAACCAGGCGGAACATAGCCAGCATGTTGAGCTTCTTTAAATACATCAATAAGCACCATGCGAACGACCTGCGCCATTCTTGAATGCCCTAATACTTTGATGGAATCTATTATTTCAGCAATATCTAAAGCGGTTATCTCTTTTAATATTTTCGTACCACAATACTGACGGAATAAATTAATAGGTTTCATTTTTTGTCGATAAGAATTAATTTTTAATTCACCGATATCTAATCTTTCTTTTTGAATGTCTAAATATTTATCCATCCATATATCGACAGATATTTCAGACTTGTTTGTCTTAATTTTTGATAACCGTTCATTAATACTTAATAACTGTCGAGTATGTTGTTCAGCAATAATTGTATTGGCCTGAATGGCAGTTTCTCTCGCTTCTTGCTCGTCAGTGCCTAAGCTATGAAATTTACCGGTGATGGGGTGTTTATATTGCCAATAAATCTTGCCGTTACGTTTATCTAGCTTTCGATATAGATTAGGGATAATAATTTTATGGGTTCGTGGTCGGGCAGCCATCTGTAATTATCCTCTTAAGTCGTTCCGTTGATTTATGATCTGCTTTAATCAAACAGGACACTTTAATAATGGAATATAATCCAATTATTGAGGTGTTAAATGAAAAAACGAACAAATAGATTTTATACCACTGAGTTTAAGCAAGAAGCGGTCGCATTAGTCACCGAGCAAGGTTATAGCGTTCCAAAAGCGGCAGCTTCTTTAGGGATCACCGATAAATTACTTTATAACTGGAAAGCAAAATTCGACGCTGAGCTATTAAGGCTTCGAAAGGAAAACAAAGAACTTAGGATGGAGAAAGAGATCCTAAAAAAAGCCAGCGCCCTCCTGCTAAAGGAAACCAAGTAGCGTTTAAAACAATTAAGCAATTATCTTCACAGTTTCCCGTACTGAATCTCTGCAAATTAATGAAAATAAGCCGTTCTGCCTATTACGCTTGGCTCAAACGCCCTGTAAAACTGATCACAGCAGAACAACTTAGCCTGTACCGTAGAGCCAAAGTTATCTTTGAACAGAGTCGAAATAGCTTAGGTTATAGAACGTTACGTAAACGGTTATGCAAAGAGGGCTTTAGCGCGAGTGCGTATGGCGTTCAAAAGCTAATGGCTCAGCTGGGTCCAGTCGTCACTCAACGCGTTGCTTACAAAGTCACCACAAAGCGCAAACACTGTGATGCAGTAGCCGATAATTTGCTAAATCAAAATTTTAATCCTCATGCGTCTAACGAAGTTTGGGCGGGTGATGTGACCTATTTAAAAACAGGCGAAGGCTGGATGTATTTAGCCATCGTGATGGACTTATATTCTCGCCGTATTGTGGGTTGATACATCGATAAACGAATGACGTCAAATTTAGTCAGTAAAGCTTTGATGAAGGCGTATAACTTACGCCAGCCCGAAAAAGGACTAGTCTTCCATAGTGATAGGGGGTCACAATATACGAGTAAGCGCTATCGTCACTTACTGACAAGTTATGGTATTCGAGCAAGTATGGGCGATGTTGGAGCCTGTTGGGATAACGCCGTTGTTGAACGATTTTTTGGTAGCTTAAAGCACGATTGGGTACTAAAAATCCCACAGCCGACTCGGAAACAGATGAAAGAAGATGTTACCGCGTATATGCGCTATTACAACCTAGAAAGGCTTCATACTGCCAACGGTGATCTGCCATCCATTGAGTATGAACAAAATTCCTTAAGAAAAGTGTCCTGATTTAGTTGCGCAGAACAAGTTTTATCACGTTGGGGAGCGTGGTCAGCTAATGAGGGAAATAGTATCGATTACTCATCAATTGCCACAGGTTTTAAAGGATTAATTCCAAGTTCAAGACGAAGCCGAGAGCGATGTTCAGATGATGATGGCTTAAAAATCAATAAAGCGGCATTACATTTAAAGGTAAATAATAGTTATTTATTTCAGTTGGTTATTATGTGTTATGTGAAGAATTATCCTTTGCGTTCAATGGCTTCAAAACTCGGTATTTCTCATAATGAAGTGGCTAAGCGATTGCAGACAGCGGAAGGATTTATTGAAGGGTGTTTATCGGTTGATAACGTAAAATTAGACATGGATAAAATAATTAGAAAACACCACATTTATAGTCTTGCGTAATTACAAAACACAATATATTGTGTTAATAATGGTTTTGATGTTACATGACTTATCTATTAAAAACCTCGTGAGTGTAGCGGGGTTATGTTTTTTATAGGTCTACTTAAGCTGATTTATCGCTAAAAAATAAAGTTTGCTATCTGCATTTTTCTGTGGCTTAATAACGTCACTGGTTTGGAAGTACAGACCTATTTATGTTAGTAAGTTTAAAGTTGTTCCCGTTTAGCGTTATCCTCGATACCTCTTCATTGTGAATTCCTTCTAATTAATTCCCATAAGTAAAAATACAAAACAAACCGCCTATGCCTTATGGCAAATTAAATAAATTAAAGGAAATTCTATGTCTAATACAATGACTGGTACAGTAAAATGGTTCGATGAAGGTAAAGGTTTTGGTTTTATTACTCCAGCTGATGGCAGCAAAGATGTATTCGTACATTTCTCTGCAATCCAAAGTGATAACTTCAAAACATTAGCGGAAGGCCAACAAGTTTCATTCACCATGGAAAATGGTATGAAAGGCCCAGCAGCAGGCAACGTGGTGGCTCTCTAAAGGCGCTATTACTATTCGCCTCTATTTTAAATGCCCTTGTTGTAGCGGTTCACAATATAGAACATCACAATTTGATGTCACAGTGAATAATCCACGCGGCGCAAAATGTATCTTTTGCAAAAGTGTAATGACAGCTCAAATGAGTTGAGCATTAAATAGTTGAATATACAAAACCTCGCTTCGGCGGGGTTTTTTGCTATCTACAATCCCATGTTGGTTAAAGATAAAAAATTTAGATTTTGGGCCTTGAAAAATTTTTGCTCGTTCATATTTATATTTTGGGTAAATAAGATACCGCTCATAATTCACTAAATACTGAAGGAGGAGTTATATGCCTAACATTAAACCTTTTTCATTATTCCCAACATTATCTGATAACTTACTTTCAAACCGTTTTGATCAGATAGATCGCCTGTTTAGTCAGTTAACAGGCAGTAAGCCTATTGCATCACCTGTACAGACTTATAACCTGAAACAGATTGATGATAACCATTATGAACTGACAGTCAGTGTGCCTGGATATCAAGAAGATGACTTATCGGTTTCATTAAAAGGAAGCCGTTTATTGATTGAAGGGAAAAAAGAAGAAAAATCAGAAGAAGACAATGATAAATGGATCCACCGAGGTATATCTCAAGGACAATTTACGTTGCAATTTGACCTCGGTAAAAATGTTAAAATAGAAAAAGCCAATTTATCAAGTGGACTTCTGACTATTGCTATTGAGTATGAGTTACCGGAAGAAGAAAAACGGCAAACAATAGCGATAGAGAATAAAGATAAAAAATAATTGAGTTAGATAACGTGAATAAGATTAAGGCTACGCATGGTGTGTAGCCTTAATTGTTTTTGTGAGGGGTTTAAATTGTATTAGCTCAGACTTGGGGCTCATAGGTAGAATATTATTAGAAATTACAGTCTGGTTTGAGCTGTGAGTTCAATTAATCAATGCAACGCTATCCTTAAATAAGGAGGGCATTGTTATGAAGCCAAGAAAACGTATTTACTATACACCTGAACAAAAAGCGATTATTTGGGACAGATATAAACAAGGTGATTCTTTACATGAGATAGCAAGAATGTTTGATAGATACCATTCTTCTATTATGCCCACTATTTATCAAACGGGTGGCTTCCGTCCTCCTGTCCGTAAACGCCACAGGTTATCGCTTTCGCTTGATGAAAGAGAAGAAATATCGAGAGGATTAGCAGAAAAGTGCAGTATCAGGGAGATAGCTAAAAAAATATCAAGAGCCCCTTCAACTGTTAGTCGTGAGATCCGCAGACATGGTGGATTAACCAACTACCGTGCAGCAAAAGCGGATAAAAAAGCATGGGATAATGCCTTGAGACCCAAAGCTTGTAAATTAAGTCAAAACCCTACATTGTGTAAAATAATCGCAGAAAAAATGCATCAAGGCTGGTCGCCTGAGCAAATTGCTGGCTGGCTGAAACGCAATAATCCAGATGCTCAGGAGATGAATGTGTCTCACGAAACGATTTATAAAACACTTTTTATACAAACTCGGGGAGCTTTAAAAAAAGAGTTACAGCAATATCTTAGAAGCAGAAGAACGGTACGAAAATCTAGAACCACATCACTTAAAGGAAAAGGATTAGGCTCAATCCCTAATGCCGTTCCTATAAGTGAAAGACCATCGACTGTTGCGGATAGAGCAATTCCAGGCCACTGGGAAGGGGATCTAATTCAAGGCTCTAAAAATTCTTATATTGTCACTTTAGTAGAACGCCATTCACGTTATGTTATGCTAGCTAAAATCAGTGATAATAAAACAACAACGGTGATAGCCACTCTCATTAAACAGGCTCAGCAATTATCCGTTGAACTATATAAAACATTAACTTGGGACAGAGGTGTTGAAATGACCAATCATGCAGTATTTACTGTAGCGACTGATATTCAAGTCTACTTCTGCGATCCTCAGTCTCCGTGGCAACGTGGTTCAAACGAAAATACGAACCGATTGCTCAGACAATATTTTCCCAAAGGTACTGATTTATCCGTTCATAGCCAGCAACGGTTAGACAGCATAGCTAGACAACTCAACGAGAGGCCAAGAAAAACGCTAGGTTACGAATCACCAGCAGAACGATTTAACCAGTGTGTTGCATCCACCGATTGAACTCACAGCGAAGAGCGGAAGTTCATTATTCATACCTGTTTTTAGTTCTACACTCCTTTTGAGAATTACGATTTTTCATACATCAGTAAGCACTTTTCGGTAGGCTCGAGAGGCGCATTCCAGATCCAAATGGCGCCTCACTCATCGCAAAAAACTCTTTGTGCCTTTTTTCTAAGGTGTCCTAGGTGGTTCACCTATGCTCTTCAACAGCGCATTGTATTGATGCGGATCTGCCGTATAAATCTTGTCCAATACGTAATTTGCCACCTTGGAAATTTCTGGAATCTCCACAGGTTTGAATCCACGATCTGGGATCGATTCAAGATGTGAAAATTCGTTGTTAAGTCTATTCACAAGAGCTATTGCAGTCGGATCTTCTTCGCCAAAGAATTTCTTGATTCTCTCGAAGGCATCGTTTTTGTCATCTTGATGCGGGAACTTAAAGAATAAAAATGCCTCAAGAAACTTACGGAGGTTGTTGCCGAATCCATAGAATGGTTCATGAGATTCATTCGCTACACCTTGATTGCGGCACTTGTAGATCTGATGAAATAGGTAGTTGAATTCAGTGATGTAGTCTCGCAGATATGAAGGCATCAATGAAATCTGACTTGCCCCTTCGTTTCTCTCCACGATGAAATGTTGGTATCCACCGTGATTCTTCTCATTAGGAAATGATATTTTCTTTAGATATTTCAAGAAATCTAGGTTGTGGGTGGATATGAAAAGCTGCTTGTAGCGATAGCTGTTTGTTCCGTCTGCATTCTTGATGGGTTTCGCAATCAGGCTTTCAATCAAACTGAACATGAAGAAGATGTGATTCCCGTCTAGGCTGGAAATTGGGTCATCTATATAAATGATCAGATCCTTGCCTTTGCTGTCCGGCTCCTCTAGCTTGGCTATGAAGTAACAGAAAGCAATCAGACTGCATTCGCCTTCACTCAAGTTGTAGGCTGATTTACCATCTCTGGTGATTTCAAACTTAACTGAATTATTCTCAATATTGTCCTTAGCGGCAAGTTTGATGCCATCGTGACCAAAGAAGTGACTAAGCAAGTCATTCACTCGCTTCGCGCCCTTGCGTTCATCCTTCTGTTGGCCCAGTAGGCGGGTCACTTCAGCCTCTTGTTTGATAATTTCGAGTTGTGCCTCGGTAAATACAGTGTTTGCAGTGTCAGAATCTGTTTTGAGACTGGCAATACGCGTTAACTCAGCATCGTAGGTAATGTCTCCAATAAAGGAAGCTACATCGGTAAGTCGAAGAGATTCGCGTGCAATATTTTTATCTTTTCCCAGTGAACTTGTACGGCTGTTATTTCTAGCGATCAGGTCATTGATGTCGCCCACGCATTGCTGAATTGCAATCGGGTCGTGAATGTAGACAGGTATGGCAACCTGCTGAAAAATGGTGTTCTTTCTCTTATCCAATGCAGCCTTCAGAGCTTTGAGATCCTGCATGTAAACTTTCAGGTAATTATCAAGTTTTCTCTTGCTAGCTTCAAATAAGATTTTTTCTTCTGCATAGAACTTATCACCAGTCAAAGCCAAAAAGTTAGGAATGGCTTGGATTTCTGTGGCGATGGAAGACAGGCATGAATCGATACACGACTCCAGATCCGAGGATTCCTTACTAAAGTGAGAGTCTAATACCTGCCAGATGTCATGGGGAAGGCTTTGGCGACAGAAGGCGCAAGTGTCTCGTTTATCTTTATGTAGCGGTATGCCTTGCTTTACCCACGTTTGAAGAGCCGCCTCATTCAACAGTTCCTGAATTGGCAGGGTTGGCTTAATCAATCTTGAAAGGAGTTCTTCAGCTTCCTTGCTTATTGATTCTATGTTGAGGCTTAATGATACGGTATCGGTAATATCAGGTAGGGCCTCTTGCTTCAAGAGGTTGACCTTGGTAGCTTGTTCTTCGGTTGTCAGCGGTATGAAGCTAGGTTTTTTGACAGAGCTAATGTCTCTTTTGATACTGTCTATATTGTAAACAGCAGGGCCGTAGATGCGATTCAGCTTAATCTTACTGTTGGCATGAGAACGAAGTTTGCCTTCCAGAGCATCAGACGCAGTTTTATGAATGCCTTTCGTTCGATCTCGTTCTTTCTTTTTAACTTCAAGTTCATGTCGGAGGCCTGCCTTCGACTCAACACTGCCTAACTTAGTTTGGATTGCGATAATGGCATCTTCGATCTCTTTATTCTTTTCACCAACGATAGCAAACGTCTTGATCTCTCCGTCGCTTTGATTGACCAAAAAGCTTAGGTTATCGCTCACAAAGTCTCGATTGTAGACCCGAACATCGTAGCTATGACCGACAAGGTTTGCCTGTGTTACATCACCGTTATCACCGCGAATAATAAAATTTGGATCCACAAAGTTGTGTGGAATGCGTCCTGTTTCCAAAGCACGGAAAATTCGCGAGAGTGTAGTTTTACCAGAGTAGTTTCGTCCATAGAGAATGTTGAGCCTCTTGAAATTCTGGACATTATTACCTGTATCTTTAAGGCTATTTCTCCAACTAAGTTTTGTGAAACTACCAAAATTATCAATGTCAACCTGACTGAACATGAACACTCCTCTAATGTTGGCTATTAGTTGCCAATTTGCAAATAAACAAATTGTTCATTTAGTTTACTCTAAGATTAAGGAATGTTTGGGCTGGTTATTAATACAGCATAGAACGTATTATATGAAGCGGGGTTCAACATCCATCTAAAGGCCATAAAAAGTTCATAGACATAGCCTAGGGTAATGAAACTGTGTTCTGCTCCGCACAAGCAGATAGAATGGTATCAATATCCACTATTGGCACTGTGTGGACTATCTGATTAGTTTTATCCTTAAATCATAGCAGTATTAGGTTGAATCTGATCACACACATCTAAATTATTAATATGAAACTACCCAACACAAAATAAAAAAATGCCGATACGCTAGGAGTCATATCGGCATATAAAATAAACGCAAGAAGCAATGTAAGTCATGTCGTACTAATTCGTATCAAACCTGTCAATTTGATACATGTGTAATGATAATTATTCTCATTAATATATTCAACCCTAAATTAAATAAGGTTACTTTGTAGCCTTTCCGTCTACGCCGACCACAGAATCAACACCCACTTATACCGTTCACACAAGAGCTGTGAGTCGGCACCTTATTAACTAAATAAATCGGTAAATATTTATGTCAAAAGAGATAAGCGAATTACAGTTTAGTCTTCACTATGCATCAGAAACAGACAGTGAAAAGAATACCTCCGTCATTTTAACGGCGAATATCCATACGGCTGATGGCGAAACTCAACAACTCACACAATTAATTTGTACAACATCTCCCGCAGGTAAAAAACAATATCGAATCGGTACACAAAAGATTAATGATGCAGGCGACCCATTGCTGGTGGCGATTGAATCCTATTGGCGCAAAAACATACAAGAGAGTTGTGTTTATTTGTTAGAGAAAGCGAAGCAATTTATTCAAGGACACTTACAACAAACGAATACATGGATATCTATGTATGGTCTTGTGATTGTTTCTAATGCGTCACTTGAAGAGCAGTTGCCTGAAGGTTTATTAAAGGTACTTAAAGTATCAATACCCGCCTAATTTTTTATCGTTTCATTTTTAACTCTCACACTAATCATCAACGGACACTCCTCTGGGGGTGACTATGCGTATGGAAAAATTAACCAATGTAACTTATGGAACAGCAGGCCTAACGGCCTTTTTTGCCAGTCTCTCATTATATGAATGGGGATTTGTTATCGGGATGGCGTTTAGCATGGTTTTAGGTTTAGCCACTTATTTTATGACTCGTCGAGAACAACGAAAACGCACTCAATTATTTGAAGAGCTTGTTCGTCATGTTGACCCACAAAACCCGACCGAAACCTTAAAAAGGCTTGCTGAATTAATGGTAAAAGCGCCAAAGGATATTTAATGTCTCTCAAACAGAAAATAGCTGCGCTAACAACAGCAGGAGCCACAGCAATAGCGTTAGTAGTAATAGCACATTTTGAAGGTGTACGTTATGAACCTTATCGTGATGTGGCAGGTGTTTTGACGGTTTGTTATGGGCATACAAGCAAAGACATTATTCAGGGTAAGAGATACACACAACAAGAATGTGATGCGTTATTACAAAACGATTTTATTAAGACACAACAGCAAGTCGATGCATTAATCAAAGTACCACTTGATGACTACACCAAAGCTGCTTTATATTCCTTTGCTTTTAATGTGGGAACAACTGCATTTGCTCGCTCAACATTACTCAAGAAACTAAATGCAGGTGATAGAGCTGGTGCCTGTGAAGAAATGAAACGTTGGGTATATGCGGGTGGAAAGGTTTGGCGAGGGCTTGTCAGTCGTCGAGAGGCGGAGTCAGCACTATGTCATGGAAACCTTTAATCATCATTATCAGCTTTATCCTTGCATTACTCATTACAGTCGCTGGTGGCATTTATCTCTCAATTGATAATTCATGTATTAACGACAAAGTCAGTTTAGAAAAACGCTGTCAAATTGCACTCTCATATCATCGGTATTAATCATGAAATACGGAAAACTCTATGCCGTCATCGCGATGGTAGGCATTATTGTGGGTGGCTATTGGGTGATTAACAGGCAAGCTAACAGAATTAATCTGTTAGTAGAAACAAACAAAGAACTAACGATTGCTCTCGAAGAACAAAAGTCTATTAATACTGATTATCAAGCACGCATAATGCGATTAAACCAACTGGATATTCAATATACGCAGGAGCTAGCGAATGCTAAGAATGAAATTAGTCGCTTGCGTGATATTAGCGAGCGTCATCCTGAGCGGGTGTATATCAAAGCCGAGTGTCCCAAAAGTGAAACCACTCCCGCCACCAGCATGGATGATGCAACCACCACCAGACCTACTGACACCGCTATCCGAAATTATTGGTTACTCAGAGAGCGAATTGCAGAGTCAGAGCAAATGATATTGGGACTGCAAGATTACATTAGAGTGGTGTGTATACGATGATCCGGTCATAATTAATTGAAGGAGTTTACTTAGAAGTGGTAAATAAATTTATTCGATAAATTGAAAAAAGCGGGATGTTCCCGCTTTAATTAATTATCCTGACCCGTCCTGAATAAGGTTGACACTTTTCCAATCTGAAATTGGAGAATGTAATGAAACCAATCACTAAACGAACTCAACGCGATTATTCTCTCGCTTTTAAATTACAGCTTGTTGACCAAGTTGAAAAAGGCGAAATAACCTATAAACAAGCCCAAGATCACTATGGTATACAAGGATGCTCTACTGTTTTAGTTTGGCTTCGTAAGCATGGTAGGTTAGATTGGTCAAACGGTACCCCTGATACTTTTTATAGAGGTTCAGCTATGACCCAATCTTCTGAACAACAAACGCCGGAACAACGCATTAAGATCCTTGAAAAGGAACTTGAAGAAGCTCGGCTTAAATCCGATTTTTTCGAAGCTGTGGTTAAAGTCATGGATAGAGACTTTGGAGTTCGTTTGTCAAAAAAGCGCAAAGCCGAGTTATTAAAGAAAAAACGGTTAAAAACCTCACCGTAACAATTGCTTGCCGTTTTATGCAGATCAGCCGACAGGCTTATTACAAGAGGCTGGATAGAACTGAGGAACGAAAGAAAGCAGATTCGGCCATTATTGATGTTGTTAAATCTGAACGAGTCTTACAACCTCGACTGGGTGGGCGTAAATTACATTTTATTTTAAAGCAAAAACAGATGGTTATTGGTCGTGATCGGCTATTTTCTTTATTGAAAGAACATCAGTTACTGGTGCCTAATAAACGGGCTTATCATCGAACAACCTTAAGCCATCATCGTTTTCATCGGCATCCAAATTTAATTAAGTCAGGGTTTATCCCCACACAACCAGAACAGCTTTGGGTGGCAGATATTACCTATTTATCGACGCATGAAGGTGATACTTATTTAAGTTTAATTACGGATGCGTATTCACGAAAAATCGTGGGATATCATTTAGATAACAATATGAAAACAAGTTCAGTGAAGAAATCGTTGGTTCAGGCGTTAAAAAAACGGACTTCGACAACTTCGTTAATCCATCATTCAGATCGAGGGATACAGTATTGTTCTTCGGAATATCAGGAGATACATAAAGAGCATAATATTCAATGTTCTATGACTGATGGGTATGATTGTTATCAAAATGCCTTAGCAGAACGAATTAATGGAACATTAAAAATGGAGTATCTACTGATAAAACCGAGTAATCTAGAACAAGCAAGAAAATTAGTAGAAGAATCAATTCAACTCTATAATGAAAAACGGCCACACTTATCGTTAAACTATAAAACGCCCGATGAAGTACATCGAGCGTTTTATGCCTGAAAAGTTGTCAACCTATATCAGGACTAGTCATCCAATTTTACGAAACTTATAGTTTGCTTTTTTAATATTCACATCAAAATATTGACCTTTTGAACTTGCATTCATTAAGTCTTGATGAATTTTGGGTGGAACATTTAAGTATTGATAAACACCGCCACTATGGAACGCTATTTCCAAGGTTTGAGTCGCTTGATCGTAACCAACAGAATGAAGGTTTGAAGATGAGACGGGAACACGATTCAATTTTTAAATCTCCTATTAACGGGGGAAAATCCCTATAAAATATTAAAATATTTTAACTAAAATAACTTCGACATTGATCACGAACACCTAATAATCAGTAATTAGTACATCGTTGCTCTTTTTAGATACAATGATAATATAAAGAAAATTTTAATAATTATTGGTGGGGTACCTAACATAATTAATGAAATATTTTAAATACCAACACTTACCTGCCCACTTGCAAGAAGTTAATAAGCAGAATGGTTATTAGCTAAAAAAATAAATGAATAATTATCTGACAGTACTGAAAAATTAGGTGAGTTTTATAATTTATTGAAGGTTAAAGGTAGCTTTGTTCATATTAAATTAGGCTAGTAATAACAAACATGCAAATAGGCGGTATTAAAACTGCCTGACCTTATAAGTTATTTATATGGATAGCCATCAGTTAATCGCTGGTGGCTTTTTTTATACACATTTCATCGCTCATTCACAGAGCAATTCACAAACGTCGAATCCGATCACTTTGATATGAGCCTTCGAGGAAGTCAGCTATAGCTGTAGTGGTTTAATAAATTTGGCCACCTGAATAGAGGTGATATGCTTACCTCAAACAATAAAGGTGCCTTAATGAAAAAACGAAATTTCAGTGCAGAATTTAAACATGAATCTGCTCAGTTAGTTGTTGATCAGAACTACACTGTTGCTGACGCAGCTAAAGCCATGAATATCGGTCTTTCCACTATGACCCGATGGGTAAAACAGTTGCGCGATGAACGGGCTGGCAAAACGCCGAAAGCCTCTCCCATCACGCCAGAGCAAATTGAAATACGTGAACTCAAAAAGAAACTTCAACGTATTGAAATGGAAAATGAAATATTAAAAAAGGCTACCGCGCTCTTGATGTCAGACTCCCTGAACAATTTACGTTAATCGGAAAGCTCAGGGCGCGTTATCCCGTAACCACTCTCTGCCATGTATTCGGGGTTCATCGCAGCAGTTATAAATACTGGAATGCCCGTCCTATTCAGCCTGATAGAAGACGCACCGTATTGCGCAGTCAAGTTCAGGAACTACACAACATCAGCCATGGCTCTCACTCTCTGCCATGTATTCGGGGTTCATCGCAGCAGTTATAAATACTGGAATGCCCGTCCTATTCAGCCTGATAGAAGACGCACCGTATTGCGCAGTCAAGTTCAGGAACTACACAACATCAGCCATGGCTCTGCTGGGGCAAGGAGTATTGCCATAATGGCAACGTTCAAGGGCTTCCCAATGGGGCGTTGGCTTGCTGGTAGGCTCATGAAATAGCTCGGCCTTGTAAGTTGTCAACAACCGAAACACCGCTACAAACGTGGCGGACAAGAACATATTGCTATATCGAATCATCTCGAACGTCAATTTGCAGTGACTGAGCCCAATCAAATGTGGTGTGGCGATGTCACCTATATCTGGACAGGCCAACGCTGGGCGTATCTCGCCGTTGTTCTCGATTTGTTCGCCAGAAAACCGGTGGGCTGGGCAATGTCGTTCTCTCCGGACAGTCGATTGACCATCAAAGCGCTGAAAATGGCGTGGGAAACTCGGGATAAACCAGCAGGGATGATGTTCCACAGTGATCAGGGTAGCCACTATACAAGTAATCAGTTTCGGCAGTTACTATGGAGATATCGGATCAAACAAAGTATGAGTAGACGCGGAAACTGCTGGGATAATAGTCCAATGGAGCGCTTCTTTAGGAGCCTGAAGAACGAGTGGGTACCCATGACTGGCTACATAAGTTTTAGTGATGCTGTCCATGCAATAACGGACTATATTGTCGGGTATTACAGCGTACACAGACCTCACGAATATAACGGAGGATTATCACCAAACGAATCCGAAAAGAGATACTGGAAAAACTCTAAAACGATGGCCAGTTTTAGTTGACCACTACAGTAAGTTTTTTGACGGTGTATCAGATATAGTGTATGAATTTACTGATGGCGATATTAATTTTGGTGGAGATCCCGTTAAAGAGAGAATTCAGAAAGGATTTGAATTTTTAGGTTTGAATGAGAGTCATGGTGAGATAGGTTATGATGTTATTGATATGACTGTTAGCGTATATAATGGATTCGCTACTTTTGCTAAATATGATTCACCTAATCGTATTATTCATTTACCTGTCACGATGGGCGGGAGAACTTATAGAGCAACACATTTTGATCGGTTGTTTATCAGTAAAGGTACTCGCTTATTTCGTTGGAGTTCATTAGATTTTAAGCGAAAATTTAGTGTTCATAGCAATCCTATATTACTCACTACTTTAGGCTATAATATTGGGAAACTTATCTTAATATTGAAAAAATATAACAACGAAGAATTAGCTATTGAAAATATTAAATAAATTAGATTAATACTCTAATTAAAAACAGATCATTTTTTCATTATATAGGTCATTACTGCAATTTTCTTTACTCTAAAGAATAAAATTAGTGATATTTTATTCTTTATACAATCATAGATAGTAATTACTAAACTCATGGTGAAGTAAATAAAAACTAAAACTAAGAATGAATAGAATAGATGAGGTGTAGATTCTGATGTAATTATGCAAATAAAAACTATAGTAAGTGAAATAAATAATCCTTCAAATAAGATACGATCAAAGATAAATGTGTCAAAAAACCATTTTTTAAAATTTTCTTCTTTATTGTTTTGGTTGTTGTAAGTTTGATTTATTTTTTTATATCTTTATCCGATAAGTTGTTCATTATTTTATCTATATCGAATTTTTTCATTATATTTTTATCTCTAAATTATATCTTTATATCCAATAATAACATAATTAAATATAAAGTTAAATTATAAGATTTAATTATATTTATGAAGTGATGCTTTTTAATAAAAAGGATTTTAAGTGAAATTAAAACGAAAATTAATTGTATTAAGTAGCACCAGTGCCATTACTATAGCCTTAACCCTTATTAGTTATTTGGAAGGAATAAAATACAAATCCTATTATGATGTTACAGGTGTTTTGACAGTTTGCTATGGCCATACTGGCAATGACATTATTTAAAATAGAATATACACACAACAAGAATGTGATGTATTCTTACACAAGAGTTTTATTAAAATACAACGACAAGTTGATGCTTTAGTTAAAGTATTTCTCGATAATCATACTAAAGCCTCTTTATATTCTTTTGCTTATAATGTTGGAATAACAACATTTGCACGTTCTACTTTACTCAAAAAATTAAATGTGGGTGATCAACATGGTGCTTGTGAAGAAATGAAACATTGAGTTTATGCTGATGGAAAAGTATAGAAGGGTTTAATTAATCGCCGTGAAATGGAATCTGCTTTATGTCATGGAAATCTTTAATTATTGTATTGTGTTTTATTATTACTCTTTTTCTTATTGTTATCTTCGTTGTTTCCTTCTCAATTGATCCTTCATTGTTCCAATGATAAAGCGAGTTTAGCTAAACGCTGTCGACGCGCTATTACTCATCATAGGTATTAATCAATAATGAATTGGAAAGTTTATATCGCGACTATGGCGATAGTTATCATTGCGGGTGGTTATATGGTAGTAAATGAGTAATCAAAAAAAATGAATAGATTAAACGATGCTAATAAGGAGCTAGCCAGTCGTTTAAAAGAGCTAGTGAATATAAATTACGATTATCGAAAACGGGTAACTCTATTAAATCAGCTCGATATTAAACACACTAAGGAATTAGTTAATGCGAAAAAGGAAATTGATGGGTTGCGTATTTTGGCTGATCGTAATCCTAAGCGAATGAATATCAGAGCAGAGTGCCCCTCCCGTATCATCACAAAATTCACCTCCAGCATGGATGATGCAATGCCCACGAGACCTACTGACACTGCTCTCCGAAATTATTGGCTATTTAGAGAAAGAATTGCCAAGTCTGAAAGAATGATTAAGGGATTGCAGGAATATATAAGATATGAGTGTTCACAATAATGAAATTATTCAAATGAACTAAAAACAAGTTGAATAATTAAGGAAATTATAAATACTGTTAAATAGAAATAAATAATTTCACAAAGTGTGGTCAAAATTAGTTAATTATTTATTACGGAGTGTTAGTATTATCGAATATTAATATATTAATCAGGCATGAGGTTATATATGGGAAACTATGGTAAAGCAGCAGTACAGACTGTATTGAATTACGATAATAAAGTAGATTTGCGTGAACAATGGATGAATGCAATATCAAAAGAAACAACTAGCAAATCATCAATTAATAAAGGATGTCCTAAAAGTGCATTTCTTGGTTTATGTGAGCTTGGTTTAGTGAAAAGCATCCCACCAAATGATTATAAAGCGGGCGCCGATAATAAACGCCATGCAAAAGAACTTTTAGCATTAGCAATAGAGAATCCAAACATAACAGCTACCGAGTGTTTTCGACTATATCAAAAAAGTAATAATGATTTACCTAAAAATCATAATGGGCAAGCCGATGTAGTTATTAGCCTTTTAGAAGCAAATCTTATTAAATAATATAATTAGACTGAAGAACAGTTAGTTAATTGAAAAGGTACTCCCAATAGCTTCCCTTCCCACGGGGCGGGGGCTTCGCGGGAAACGCCAAATTTTTTCATTTTATTTCAGCATCATCACTACATAATCAACCTATTGATTTTTAAATATATAAATAATAAGTGTTGATGGTTTTGAACGTTTTTTTGTTCATCAACATATTTTACGTTTCATTATTTTCCACAGGAATTTCTCTTAATATTCATAAGAATGTGATGTAGTAACTTGTATTTATTACATTCAGCACGTATATCATAATTTATTATTCACAATGGAATTTTCATAATGAAACTTGAAAAGAAATTAATGTTACGTGTTTTTGGTGCAAGTAAGCGTGGTAAAACACAAACACTAATTCAATTGATTAGAAAATTAGGATCAGATAAAAGCTATTCTGTTCGTTTAGAACCAAAAGAAAACCCTTTTGCTAAAAATGACAAAATAGCTATTTTTGAGAAAAAAGGTTTAAAAATAGGGATATCCACAGGTGGTGACAACGAAAAAATTATAAAAAAAGCAGTAGAAGAGTTAATTGGAGAAAATTGTAATTTCATAATTTCTGCAACAAGAACTAGAGGCCAGACAAAAAAAGAACTTTATAAATTGGTCAACGAACATGAATACCAAAAGCAATGGTTCAAGAAAAATACCAATATAGATTATTGGTGTAATAAATGGCCTCATAGAGGTGAAGATTTTAAAGATAGAAAAGATGAATATTTTAAAAAATTAAACGAGATAGATGCTCAATTTCTTTTTGACTATATTGATTCCCTAACACAATAAAGTTAAATACCACTGTGAACACCCGCTATGCGGGAGGCATTCAAAGGTTATACCAAGAAAAACACCTTTCCGTTACGATATAGATGTTCAAGCTAATATTCGTAACTTAAATAAGGAAAGATGTTTATGGGCATTAAAGCACAAAGCTCAGCACATACAAAGTGGCTGTGTAAATACCATATCGTCTTTTTGCCGAAATATAGACGGAAAGTAACTTTTAATAATATTCGTTCAAGTATAGGTGAGATCCTGAGAGACCTTTGTAAGTATAAAGGTGTGGAAATAATCGAAGGTCACCTCATGCCAGATCATGTACATATATTAGTGAGTATTGCACCGAAGATAAGTGTTTCAAGCTTTATGGGATATCTGAAGGGTAAAAGCTCGCTAATGATCTTTGATAGACATGCCAATCTAAAATATAAATTTGGCAACAGAAAGTTTTGGGCTGAAGGGTTCTATGTCACGACAGTGGGGCTAAACGAAGCCACAATTCAGAAGTATATCAGAGAGCAAGAAAAGTCGGATTTAATTTCGGATAAATTGAGTAGTAAATAATATGTAAATCCCTTCAAAGGGTAAGCCAAAGTAGCAAAGACACTTAGCTTGAACGAAGAGAAAGCAGCGTCATTTAGGCGCGGTCGGTAATAAGCCCTTATAGGGGCAAGAGCAAACCACCCGTTTTACGGGTGGTTATGATTGAAGCTAATATGCAATATATTCCCCCTGAAATGCGAATCAGTGTTACCTAATTCTCTTCCACTGACGTTTTGCTTGAACTTTACGAATTTTATTTAACTAAAATAGGCGGTATTTTTGGTACCGCTTTTTTGATGGACTTAATCAGTGTAAAGAACCATTAATCTAGCAAAGAAATATCTATGAGCCTTACCCTGTAAAAGGTGACGTATTTTCATCATCTTGCTGAAGCAAGTAACATTATTTTACTGCCTTTATTATTAAAGTGTAATGCTTATATAGACTTAAAAGAAGGTAACTGATGTGTAACACAATGGTTTCCTCCACCTCCAGCTGCGATAGCATCGATATTTAACATGACAATATCACGGGTTGGATATAATTCAGTTAACATTTTTTGGGCTTTATTATCTGCTTCCTCATCACCAAATTCAGGAGCAATGACAGCATCATTAATGACGAAATAATTTATGTACCCAGCTGCAAAATCAGGATTGTTTTTACTGAAAATACTCTCTCTAGGATATAAAGGTGGTTCCATTGTATGGATTTGTAGTTTTCTTCCATTTGCATCAGTAGAATTCTGTAATATTTCTATATTGTTTCTTGTTACATCATAATCGTACGAATCTGGATCATTATCTAAATTTGCGACCACAATACCCGGCCTCACAAAGCGAGCATAAAAATCTACATGTGCATCAGCAATATCTAGCTCACTTTCACGGCAGAAAATAACTACAGGTTGATATTTTGCAATAGCTTGGGCAATGTTTCCCAATGCAATTTGTACATCTTCAGTTATCTTTCCCCATATAGTCCGTTGTGCTCCAAAGGCTATAAAGGCCAATTGTTGTAATTCACCTTCATCAGGCATTACTCCTAGTTTATCAACCATACTTTATCCTTTTGCTGAGAGTGAAATACCAAAAGATGTAGCTAAACTGAGCGCACTAATCACCGTAGCTTGTTGAATAAATTGGCGACGAGTTGAATTCATTAATACCTTCCTTTTTTCTTAATTTAACTATACTAACTACTTAGTAGAGTGCTTCATTTTATTGGTATTGATACTCTAAGAACTAACGATATAATTAGCGTACAATTGATTAGATAGACTTATCAGCGATGTTAAAATATTGGCCACCACTAAATGCATTACGAGGGTTTGAATCTGCAGCTCGACTTGGTAGCTTTCATAAAGTCGCAATAGAATTGAATATCACTCAATCAGCTGTTAGCCAGCAAATAAGAAGCTTGGAAAGTTATCTTGAACAACCATTATTCTTTCGAGAAGGTATAAGCGTCACATTAACTGATGCTGGAGTGGACTTTTACAATAGTACCCAAGATGTCTTACAGCAATTAGCTGTTGGTGTACGTCGTTTAGATCAATATAAAAAATCAAATCAATTGATTGTTAACACTACACCCGCATTTGCTTGTTATTGGTTATTACCTCGTCTTGATTTATTTCATCAAAAATACCCTGAAATAGATATTTGGCTTTTTACTACTTATGCAGTACCAGATATGGCAATAGAGACAATTGATATTGCTATACGTGATGATATATCGGCACAAAAAGAATGTATTTATAAAGAACTTTATTACGATAAGCTTTATCCTGCATGTAATCCAATTCTACTCAATACTCAGAAAAGGTTAACCTTACATGGAGAAGGAATTATGGATTGGAGTAACTGGACATTGCAGGGGGGCGAATCGGTAGGGCAACAACTAAATGGAATTAATTTTTCAGACCCAAGCCTATTATTAGATGCTATTTGCCAAGGGTTAGGGATCGGTTTGGTAAGTCAACTACTTACACTTCAAGTTAAAAAAGATAAAAAAATCAGTTCACTTTCAAAACATTCTATTAAAGGAAATGTTTGGTCATGTCTTATTCATCATGAAAGTGAACTAGGTTTGATGACACAATATTTTTTACAATGGCTAGAGAATGAATTATCAAAATGTACTGCTGAATTTATTTAGTATTTATTGAAGATTTAGCATGTGGAAGTTTATAATAATATAAAATATTTTATTTATTAAGGATATTTATGGAGTTTATATTTAAGAAAATAACTGAAGATGATTGGCCTTTTTTTAAAGAATTATATGATTCAGAAAAGGCTATGCAGTTTATCTCAAATACAATGACTGAGGAGCAGATCAAAGAAGCATTTAATAGTCGTTTACCTGAATGGAATTTGTCATCTTTGCATTGGTTATGTTTTGTTATCTATGATAAAACAAACACCACTCCTTTGGGTTTAACAGGATTAAGACTTATTCATCAAGATGGAGAGTTAATTGGAGAGATTGGTTATATACTATCTCCAGAACAAACAGGAAAGTCTATAGGGACAAAATCTTTAGCTCAATTATTAAATTTACCTGAATTAGCTAGTTTGAAAAATTTTCAAGCGATTGTTACTGCAGGAAATATAGCATCTGAACGAGTTTTAGAAAAAAATGGTTTCATTCTTACTCAAGTTCTAAAAGATAATTATGTTATAGGTGATGTTACTTTTGATGACCATGTTTATACATTGATTAAATAAAAAATTATAAGAGGATATTCAATATAAAAAATATTGTTCTCAAAATAAAGTTTGCTATCTGATTTTTTCTATGGCTTAATAGCGTCACTGGTTTGGAAGTACAGGCCTATTTATGTTAGTAAGTTTAAAGTTGTTCCCATTTAGCGTTATCCTTGATACCACTTCACTGCGAATTCCTTCTAATTAATTCCCATAAGTAAAAATACAAAACAAACCGCCTATGCCTTATGGCAAATTAAATAAATTAAAGGAAATTCTATGTCTAATACAATGACTGGTACAGTAAAATGGTTCGATGAAGGTAAAGGTTTTGGTTTTATTACTCCAGCTGATGGCAGCAAAGATGTATTCGTACATTTCTCTGCAATCCAAAGTGATAACTTCAAAACATTAGCGGAAGGCCAACAAGTTTCATTCACCATGGAAAATGGTATGAAAGGCCCAGCAGCAGGCAACGTGGTGGGTCTCTAAAGGCGCTATTACTATTCGCCTCTATTTTAAATGCCCTTGTTGTAGCAGTTCACAATATAGAACATCACAATTTGATGTCACAGTGAATAATCCACACGGCGCAAAATGTATCTTTTGCAAAAGTGTGATGACAGCACAAATGAGTTAAGCATTAAATAGTTGAATATACAAAACCTCGCTTCGGCGGGGTTTTTTTATGGTATTTCCCATTTAAGTTGTATTAGTATTTTATATTTATAAATGAGCCAATAAAAAATTTAACTATAAAAAATTAACTTATGGTAGTGTTAAGTAAATTTTAATTAATGGTATTAAAATATAATAAAAAAATTACTTTTTAAGTCAGCGAAAGAAAATTAGTATAGAACATAAATTACTTAAAAACATTTGACGAATAAGAAAGATTTATATAGGTGATTTATGAAATATGGTAAAAAACCATTATACAGAAAACAAAATACAACAACACGAATTCACCCTTGTGAACATCATGCTGGTGGAAAGTATAAATGGGAAAGAACAAAATATAATAAAATCAATGAGCTTTCCATCGCTCGTTTATCAATGAAAGGAAAGGTAAATAGAGGTTATGACTATACACCATTATTCCAATTTTTATTAAGTAAAGTAGGTCGTTTATGGAATGATATTTTTAGTGAAGTGGTTAATCGTTTAGATAAAACAGAACCAATATATTGGATGGTTTCCTTAGATAATACTGAAAAACGTGAATATGTTCGGATCGGTGATAGTTCATATTATTCACAACTATATATTGATAATAAAGGATATTTACAAAAAGTAAATCCATTATTTGATAAAGGAAGTATTCCTATCTATTGTTCTTGTTGTACGTATACATTTAATGGTGAGTTAATCATATAATGTGGTGTTAACTTTGCTTAGATTATAAATCTAATGCTTTTAGATTGATATAGAATGTTTCGCTATATAAAAACTAGTATTGTATTTATAATAAATAGATTAGGATTGATATGAAAAAATATTCATATACTCAGCTATTCAGTTACACATTTTTAATTTTATTTATCATAGCTGTGTTTTTCTATTGGAAGTTTGAAATTAAAGAGTACGTTATAGTTTCAATAGTATCAATTAAAATGGCATTAGTATTTTCTGTTATTATTTCTATAGTATGCTTTTTTTTCATATATAAAAAACAAACTTTTAATAAGACAGCAAAAAAAATATTATTTTATCCTTTAGCACTAATTATGATTATATTTTTTATTCAATATTTTATACTTTCTAATATCGTTTATTTTACTGGTGGAGAAGTAAGTAGTTATAAATCTAATTATTCATATGTTGAAGGAAGAAGGTCATGCTCAGGTATAAAAGTAAATGATGAGAATGAAGGTGAAATAAAGGTTTGTAATAAAATTATTCATGGCAATATTTATGAAACTGGGAATGCAGTAATTTTTAAGAAAACGAATACTTTTGGTTTTGAGTTAATATCTGCCAAAACATACTAATAATAAGCTAAAATATAAACCTCATATTAAAATTTATGAGGTTTTTTTATGTATTGGGTTTATAAAATAAAATTGTTAAAAATTCATTCTAAATCCTGCTGTTATATATATTGGAGTTTCTATTTTATTTCCATTTTGATAGTTTATTTCTGTATAGAAAAGAGCATCATTACCTATGCTAGTTGTTAAGCCAGCACCATATTTACCAACATTTCCAGAATAATGACTATCAAATGATATATTATTAATTTCTATTTCATTATTTTTTATGAATTCACGAGATATAGCTGCTTTTATATAAGGCTTAACACTATGGTTTGCAATAAGTAAATTGCTTTCTAATATAGTTCCTAATTCATTCTTTAAGCTATCAGCATTGTGGATGTTTGCTTTCATTCCATTATCTAATAAATAATGTGATTTACTAACATGAGAATAAATGACCTGACTGTATGGTGTGAAAGTTAATTTATTGGAAAAATCAATAGGATAACCTATTTCTGTTGATGCTGTAACTGCATGTTGATTGTAATTCCCTTTAACTCTTCTTCCTTCATTCATATTAGTATTGATTTCACTATGAAGATGATTAATTTTAAATAAAGAGTCTACATAAAAGCCAGAATGATCAAGCCAAGTTAAATAAATACCACCACCATAGCTGTTAATATCACCATTATTAATATTATCAAATTTGATTTTACTCTTAGTATAAGAAGTCATTAAACCAAATAACAATTGATCATTATTTATAGCTATTTTCTTATCTATACCAATTTGCATTCCATTTAAATTTGAATGAAATTGACTATAACCTTTATCGTTCAAATGAGAATTATCATTTAAATAGCGAACCCACACACCGAGATCATTGTTATTCTCATGTAAGAAACCCATTCTTTGACGTAAATTGCTCGTCTCAACACTTAATATATGTTGCGGTGCTGAGGCCATGTTAATAACGGCTTGAGCACTATTACTTAATACAGGCTGACTAATACTAGGCTGTTTAGAGGTGTCAGGCTGTTTAGAGGTGTCAGGCTGTTTAGAGGTGTCAGGTTGTTTAGAGGTATCAGGTTGTTTAGAGGTATCAGGTTGTTTAGAGGTGTCAGGCTGTTTAGATGTGTCAGGTTGTTTAGAGGTATCAGGTTGTTTAGAGGTGTCTGGCTGTTTAGAGGTGTCAGGCTGTTTAGAGGTGTCAGGCTGTTTAGAGGTATCAGGCTGTTTGGAGGTATCAGGCTGTTTAGAAATATCCGGTTCACCAGTTTTTCCACCTACAAGATACCATTCTGTATGACCATCATTAGTCTTGCTATTTAATTTATATTTCCAAACACCAATTTCAACATTACCACCTTTATTTAATAAATTAAAATTAGCATCACCACTATTCACATAAACTAATTGAACATTTTTAGGGTCATATATTTCTTCTCCGATATCATTTATTTTTAAACCGAAATATCCAGTTGCATGATCTGAAATATAAATATTATCGCTTAAACCATCAGCTAAGCTACTACTTAAAATAAAAGTACCTTCACCAGCGAGTGTTTTTAATTCAAGTCGATTAAATTGCATGCCAGAAGCATAATGACCCATTTCTAATTGGCTACTAGCTTGCATCTCTAAATTGTTAATATGAGTAATTAATTCTGGGCCTGATTTTTCTGGTCTCGGGGCATCACCATCATCACCATAAATTTCGTTCCATGTAGGTGCAATATATGTTTTACCTGCTAGTGTTAAATTTTCTATAAAGATGTTAGCTGAAGGAACAGGATCATTTTTGGATACATCAGTAGTTTCAGAATCAATGTTATCAATATATAATTTGGCATTTTTATCTATAAATAATTTGCCTATAGATGATGAATTTGCGTTCATATCAATATTACTTGTACCTGTTATTATAGTATCTTTAATCGTGGGAATACCCACATCTTTTATACCATGAGCATACATACTAATATTGGCATCATCTTTAATAATTGTATCTATTGCTAGACTGTCGCCGTTCATTCGTAATACTGCCTCATCTTCAAGAGTAATATTTTGAATTTTGTGGTTTGTATCTATATAAAGATTTGTTTTATTGCTATAAGTCGAATTAGATGTAATTTCATTATTAGAGAGATGACCGTCCGTTGTACTATTTTCTTTGGCATAAACCGAATTAGCGAAGAAAGATAAAAGACTAATAGTAATAATATTTTTACTAAAATGTTTATTCAGTATCATGAAAAATAACCTTTTTATTTTTTATTGTGTAATAACTATTAAATTATTCTTAATGATCATATTGTTTGCTTTATTTATCAATTTAAATAACCTTAAAAAAATATATTTAGAATATAATCTTTCTTAAGGTGAAATCTATTAAAGAAAAATATAATTATTTAATATATATAATAATATATCTTAGGTGGGTTATTTGACTTATGGTATTTTTTATTTTAAAAGAAACACCATAAGATAAAGATAAGAGAGTAATATAATAGCTAGTTATTATATTTTAGGTGTTCTGTATACTAAAAGAGCAACAAATATAGCCCATAAGAAACTGATGACTTTGAACCATTTAGGATATTTTTTTTGTAGAGAAAACCAGCAAAAAACAAAGGGAACCCAAAAAGTGGCAACTGCTAAAATGGCAAATTTTGTTTTATAAAACCTTTTTGCTTTGAATTCTTTTTTAACTCTTTTCTCAATTTCTTTACTATTTCTTTCTACTTCAGCTCTTTCACTATTCCATGATGGATATTTATTATCTAGCCAGCGTGTTATCCCAAATAATGAGGTGGTAATTCTATTCTTTGCATGTTGACTAGTGTCACCAGAATATCTAATTTCTTGAATAATTTGAAAAAATGAAACAGTAAGCCTGAGAAACTCATTGTCTAATTTCTCATAATGCAAAGATTTATCAGAGTTGGGGCTTTTACTTTTTTTCTCTGATCTTTCAAAACAACCGATCATTGTAGTGACTTCATCAATAGCTTTATCTGCAAATTTATTAAATTCTATTTTTTGAATTTCTTGTGGTGATGGCCCATCATCAGAAAGACTAATACTGTATGTAGTTCCCAAACCAGGAAAAATGGAGTTTCTTTTTCTTACATTGGCTTTTACGGTTCTTTTGGGATTTAGAAACATGAATAATACCTATCTATTTTCTAATTTATCATAAGTATGTTAATGTTTTTTCTAAAAATAAACAATGAACTATATTGCCAATGTCCTATCGATAACGTATTACTAATTATCTTTAAATGATGATTTTGTAAAACCGTGTAAGTCAGACCTTTCTGTTACTATTTTGTGCCAATATTTTCTCTTTTATAAATGGGGAATTATTATGTCTACAATGAAAACAGAAGTTATTATTATTCGTTTAACAAAAAAAGAGCGTGCATTATTGGATTCAATAAAAACAGCGCCACTACTTGCAGATTGGATGAAAGAGTTAGCACTTTCTAAATTACAAGAGCAGGATCTTTTACCTAATAAATAGTTATTGATGCCGGTAAAAAAGGAGTTGGTCGGCAATAACCACTTTACTATTTTTAGTATAAATTTAAGGGTTACTGGAAACTGTTCAAATCATATAAAATTAAAACATTTTTGATTAAACCCATTGATTTTACAGTTTAGTATTTTTGAACAAACTTAAAGAGGTTTGAAGCTATTGTAATGAAAAATAATATCGATCTATTCTTCATAAAAAAGCCCAATGTGGCGGCATTGGGCTTAGTGACTCAAATAGATGGGTATAAATAACTATTAGAGATCACTACAAATATAGAGAATTTATATTTTATGAGTTAACAATAAGTGCTTTTTTTTCAACAAAAAATGCGGTGATACTGCTTTTTGTCTAGTTTTAAGGTGAATTGGTGTTTTTTTATTCTTTTCTGTTTGAATTTATCTGTTTTTTGTATCTAGCTGTTTGAATAAATTAATGCTCGTTTTTATGGTGTTAGGTGCATAGTAGCAAACTCGTTATAATCCTGTCTGGGGAAAGTGCTTTAACTGAGCTCATTTTTAATTTTGGAATATGATGATAAATAAAAACAAGATATTACATATTGTTGAACAACAAAAAAGCGTATGCAAAAAATATGGTGTCTTACCTGAAAACCCGGAAGAGATGGTAGCAATTGCTTTAGATACCTTAAATTTAACGCCTATCTATGGAACACGTATAAAAAGATCTAAAGATGGTACGATAAGTTGGTTTTTTTATTGTGGCGAATATTGTAAAAGAGATGATTTTTACCAGGCATTACATACAGAACATTTAAACACAGTGTTACCTGAGGTAATGAAATATCTTTATCTCCCTGAAGGATATAACTTTATTATTGATAGAGATGGTTATGAAGATGTTTGGTCAGAATAGGAAAAATTAACTAAGTATTGTTCCTTTTTATTTGCTTAAGTATAAGTAGCTTTATAAAGCCATATAACTCAATGCATTACGTATAAAAATCATAATTAAAGTGTTTAATATAAAAATACTTAGTAATTTTTAAATTAGAAATATTAATTGATGTTAGTCTTATTTTTAACATAAAGACAATGACAGGTTAATCAGTTTGAGTAAGACTTAAAATAGTACTTAATTCACAATTAATAAGGAAGGTAGCTATTTATGTTTCCAGAATATCGTGATTTAATTTCAAAGCTTCGCCAAACAGACCCTCATTTTCGCGCTCTTTTTGATCAACACAATGAACTTGACCATAAAATAGTAAGATTGGAACATAAGGATAGAAGAGGGTATGGTGAAGAAGTTGTAGAGTTAAAAAAACAAAAATTAAGACTAAAAGAGGAAATTCATCAGATCCTCAAAAATCCACCAGAAGAAGAATAGCAAATTATTATTTTATAAATAGTTAAAATATTGAAACCATCCTTTGTAAATCTGGGTGGTTTTTTATATTTGAATAATACAATAAGTATAATCACTAAATTTATTTGATTAATGAAAGGCTACTCATGTAGCCTTTCATTGTTGAGGTTTCAATAATATCTTACTTCAAGTTTTATCTTTCCATAGGACATCAAATTGATCTGAATTTATTTTATAAATAACTCTAATGTTATCATTAATATAATGCTTATAAGTTTCATTATTAGAAAAATAAACAGATACTGCTAATTCACACTCAGAAGATAATTTTCTTGGTGCATCAATTATGCTTGAGAAAAAATTATCCTTTTGGAGTTGATGGTGAAGTTTCTTGACCGCATATTGTTCATGAAAAAGAAATAAATAATTATGCGTCATTTTTATTAGTCTCATGGTGGTTTATTTTATTTGCGGCATAAGTATAAATAACACCAACAATGAATGTAACCAATAGACCAATAATAACAACGAGTTTGCCATTATCTGTAACACCTGCGGGGCTTGAGGCATAAGAGAAATTATGAGCAAAAGCAGCACCTACTAACATACCTAATACACTAATTGCAGCATCGGAATTGCCTTGTCCTGCATTGGCAAGTTGGCGTAATGGACAACCAGTAATAAATACACCACAAAGGCCTACAAGCACCATAGAGAGAAAATTCCATAGTCCATCACTATGAGCAATTGGTTGATTTTCAAACCCAAGATTAAATTTGCCTAAGTAGAGATTACCTAAGAGTACAACAAGTGTTAATGCGATTACCCCAAGCGCCATATTATAGTTACGTGATAAAAAGACATGTTTTGCCATTCCAATAAAACAAAACCGAGTTCGTTGAATAATAAAGCCAATAATAAGTCCTGCAATAATAGACATCCATATTGGAGCATGACTTGCGCCAGGGCCTTTCACACTGGAATTAAAAATATCACTATTCCATAAGAATAAAGCAAACAGGAATACGCATATAACTGGTAAAATAAAACCTTCTACAGGAGATTGTCGATAATTTCTGGGAAGGGAAAATCCTTTTTTTATGAATAAGCTTCCGATACCAATTCCGATTATTAATCCAACTAATCCTATTACTGCGTTTAAATCTCCCGCACCAATACGAAGTACCATTCTTAATGGACAACCTAAGAAAACTAAGCAACCGACCATCATTAAAAAGCCCAATGTAAAACGAATAATTGGCGCTGATCCAGCTTTTGATTGAAACTCTTTGAATAGTAAAGCAGCTACAAATGAACCGAGAATAAAACCGAATATTTCAGGACGAAGATATTGTACTGTTTCAGTATTATGTAATCCCATGCTGCCCGCACTGTCACGAATAAAGCAAGCAACACAAACACCCATATTAGGGGGATTTCCGTTAATACCAAGAAGTAAAGCGATAGCACCAATAGCAATTCCAGATATAATTAAAACCCATTTTATAGACATTAAATGCCTCCGTTGGTGGGGTAACCCCCTGACTAATAGAACCTATTAAGTACGGGCAACTATATATAAGAATGAAGCATGATTCTTTTATATAGATCACGGCAAAATTAATAAACCATATAAAAACAAAATTTAAAAGTTTAAATGTTAATTTAATTAGCAATAAGTTAATAATAAATTAAATAAATTGTTGTATATAATTGTTGTGAGAGTTAAATTTTAAATTGATACAGAAATAATTAAAACCAATTTACTTTATTTTTTGTGTTTCATATGTATTTGTAATTAAGAATAAAAATTTTGATAATTACCTATGGGTTTTTTGACATAATAAGAAGATGGGAGTTTTTGAACTAAAATATTTTCGATCTTTTTGAAAAACTTATCATTTTCTGATCCGTAATAGTACGGTGAGAAAGGGTATCCTTCATTATTTAAATGTCGTCAATAAGTTTTCGTCATAAGCTTGGGTAAGAAATGTAAACCTATTTATTGATCTCTTACGTAACATTCCTAGTTCTTTAATTCCATTTTCAAGTAGAAGATCATAATGAAAGTTATCGCAAGCGTACCAGTCTATCTTATCAATTATTATTTTTACCTATATTTTTTTGTGGGTATTATTTTATCGAGCATTATTTTTATACGAGCTTTATGATTAAAAAATTAAATTCTTAATTAATAAGAATAACACATTAATTTAAAAGGAATAATTTAACATATAGAGTTAATGCTAAAAGTGACAAGCTAATTTTCAATTATCATATTTTGATTTTATTTATTATTCTAATCATTATTAGATGAAACTTTATTTTTTAATTAAGATAATACTTATCCCCATTTTACTATTTTTTGAGATAATGCCGACTTAAGAAAAATAATAGAAATTACTTTCTAACTGTTAACAATACTTAAAGGATATTTATGAAAAAGCTTATTTTAGCATTGGGTTTATTATCAATCTCTTCTGTTGCTGTTTCTGCTGATTTATCTAAAGCATGTGAAGACTATTTTAAAGAAACAGACTCTTATGTTGAGTTAATGGCAAAAAATGATGCAACTAAAGCTCAAGCTGAAGCAATGAAAGCACAGTATGCTCAGGCGAAAGAACAATTTGCAGCATTACCTACAGATGTTCAAGAAAGTACTTGTAAGCAAGCATTAGATTCTTTAGAACAAATGAAGAAAATATCAGCAGGTCAATAAAGTATACTGCGCATTATAAGCCTTATATTTTTTAATAATTATAAGGCTTTTTTATTTTTTATTTTTTAAATTTTAAATAATTAATTATATCTTGGTTTTTATTACCTTCCTCTTTTAAAATTACACGAATAGATAAAAACAATATAATTTGAGTCTATTTTTTAATAAAAATACTTTTACTGATATTTTTTATATTTTTGAAATTATATTCAGGTTAATTAGGTGGTTATATTACCCAAGAAGTATATGTAATTAATATAGATTAAATTGAACCATATAAAAAATGAATTTATATGGGTCTATTGTTAATTTTACTTATGTGGTTATAAAATTTTATTTATTGCTTTATTTTTAGCTCGATTATTTATTGGTTTTTATTTTATAAGACTATTTTTCTTTTTTTATATAATTAATGAAAATTATTTTGTTAGTAAATGTTTTTTATGGAATAATTATTTATTCCTATTTCTTATTGATATTTATATTATGCATTATCCTTTATTTTTATTATTTTCTATATTCATTATCGCTGGATGTAGCTCTAGCAAAGTAGCTCAAGCTAAGTTTTCTGATATACATATTGATAATCCTGAAGTTGATAATTCTCGCATTGATAGTAACACAGTTAATAATAACTTGGTTTTTATGTTAGGGAAACAGTCACGTTTTGAATTAGAGGTACAAGAAGATAATCGTAAATTCGGACAACTTTTTAAAGTTGGTTTAAATGAGCCAAAATCATCAGTAAATAATCAATATATAAATAATGAATACTCAACAATGAAGCCTATTCAAAAAATAAGCTTTACGATGCCAGTTCCTGAACCTATTTGGAATGAAAAAAAACAAACAGTTGAATTTAAGTGGATACAAAAGCCACATTATACTTTTGATGCTTATTAATACTGTCATATCAATTTATAATTTAATTTTATACGGAAAATTATGCGCATAGTAATCACTTTATTGTTATCTTTTCTATTATTAGGTTGTACAACTGATAATGTGACTTTTAGTACAGGCAATTCAGGGAGTCATAGGATAGGTAGCCCGGTGTGTTCTACATTAGTTTGCGGTAAAAACACTCGAACGCCAGGGGAACAAAAAGCCATTAATGAGGCAGTTCATGAACAACAACGGGCTATAATGCGAGGGGAGAAACCAGATCTAAAAATTATAGCTTCTTACTAAGTATTTATTATTATCTATGCCAGTAATATCTTACTGGCTGATATTAAATCTTATTGATAATAAAATTAGTTCTACTCTCTATTGCTAATCTAGGTAACTCAATCAAACTATAATTATAGTTTTTATAAACTTCTAGCATTGCTAAATAAGTTTCCTCTGCTTCTTTAATTGTTTGTTTTCTTTCTTTATCCTGCGTATAGATTTCAGGCCAAGGTGGGGCAATAAATACATTTGTTGAATAACGAAATAACATTATTGCATTGTTAAGATGTTTGGGAATGGGTAATCCACACAATAACAGATAGCCTGCAATATCGGGAAGTCCTCTATCATAGAAATAGGGAGTTTCAGCGTTGGCTGCTTCATGCCATGAACGCAATTCCCAACTTAGCATTAATTGTGCGAAAGCTTCAGGATCGATCCATGGTAGCCCATTACCTTTGATAAGAGTTTGATCTTGTATAATGGCTCTACCTGCCTCTAAAGAACAAGAGTAGCCTTTATTTTTAAGTGCATTAATTAACGTACTTTTTCCTGAACCTGGGCCGCCTGTTAATATAATGCGATATGGTTTTTTAGACATAACAATTCCTAAAAATTTTTATTGTTAACAGAATAAAAAATGAGGTTTTTTTGAAGGGATAGAGAGAATGAGAATAGTGAAAATGTAGTAATAAAAGATAAACTCTAGGAATAATAACATAAAAAAATAAAAATTATAATTAATATTTTCTAAATAAAAAATAGTGTAACTAAATACACTATTTTTTATAAGAGATAATTAATGGTTAATATTAGGGAATACAAGGATCTGGTGCATAGTTGTTATCCTTTGGAAAAGGATTAGGTAAATAGCTGCATTTTTTCATTATCTTTTCTGGTCCCTCTTCTGATTCGAAAAGAGCAACACCTATTACGCCTATATTTCTTTTATCACCTTGTACATTATAATTTACATACCCTTCATCTGGTAAACTGAAGCGAAATGCAGCGACTTGTTGGTCATTTTTCCTAAATCCTTCAATAAATAAAGTTTCTCCAGATCTTAATAAGTAACCTCTATTTTCGTATGAGCCTACTGTACCGCTAATAACATCTAATCCATCAACAGTAATGATTGCTTCATATATTTTTCTTGAACTGGTGTTATGTAAGAAAATAATATAACGTTCATTCTCTTTACCATATAATAAATATTGATTATTTTGTGAATAATAGAGAGGAATTATATTTCTAGATTCAGTCAGGATAGATATCTGTACGGGACTCTCTTTAATACGTGTAATTTTTGAGTAAGAATTAGCGGGAACTCCGCTCTGATAATATATTGATGTTGTTTGTGAAGGTGTTTGTGATAATCGATGGGCCTCAATGCTCTGAGTTACAGATAATAAGTTTTCTCCCCATTTTGTTGAGAGTGCTTTATTTTCAGTTTGTTCATTAGCGACACTTAAACTTGTGGGATAATTTCTCTCAATTGTTGTGCAACCTGAGATTAATATTAAAAGACTGCTTAATAGCGAAAGTAAGGTAATTTTTTTGAATGGATTCATATTATTGCTTTCCTTAGTATTTATACGAAATTCGGTTCTAAGTTTTATTAATATTAAACTAACGCTTGTTTTCTAATTTGTCTCTCAGCTAATTCTGAGGATAATGCACTTAAAAATAAATATCTTTAATTTAAGATAACAAGAAATAAAATATCAAAAACCATTGAGCATTTTGGAATAAATGTATTGAAATATAAAAAAAGTAAAAAATACGACCTTTTGTTTTGGTTGTTATTTACTCTTATTTTTTTATTTGAGCATTTTATGCCTATGGCAGCACTAAATAGCAATTGAAAGCATCGGTAATTGATTCTACTATAGAACGTATATGTTTTATTATGATCTGTATATAAGGATTGGCGTGGGTATTGTAAAAATCTCTGATGAGTTACATGAGTATTTAAGAAAGGCAAGCAATGTAATGTCTCGCTCGGTTAATGCTCAGGCTGAATTTTGGATAAAAATTGGTATCCAAGCAGAGTTAAATCCAGACAAAACGTTCCCAATGATTATTAACGAAATGCTGGAAAAAGAAGCTATCAAGCAACAAGCAGAATAAGAGGAAAGGAATATGGATAAAATAACAATCAAAACGTCTGATGAAATTGAATTAATGCGCGAATCTGGACGTTTATTAGCACAAGTTTTTACAATGCTTGATGACTTTATTGTACCAGGTGTTTCTACATTAGAAATCAATGATAAAGTGGAAGACTTTATTATTAATGAACTCCACTCAAGACCAGCGAGTAAAGGCCAGTATGGTTACGAGTATGTGTTAAATACGTCAATTAATGAAGTTGTCTGTCATGGTGTACCAAAATCGGATGAACGACTGAAAAGTAAAGATATTATTAATGTTGATATCACATTAGAAAAGAATGGATTTATTGCCGACTCTAGTAAAATGTATATTATGCCAGAGGCATCTCCTATTGCGCGCAAATTAGCTAAAACAACATATCAAGCAATGTGGGAAGGTATTAAAGAAGTTAAACCGGGAGCAACATTAGGTGATATTGGCCATGCTATTCAAAGCTTTGCACAAAGCCATGGATATAGTGTTGTAAGAGAATATTGCGGACATGGCATTGGTAGAGAAATGCATGAAGCACCACAAGTCTTACATTATGGTATTAAGGGGCAAGGTATTGAATTGAAAGAAGGCATGACTTTTACGATTGAACCAATGATTAATCAGGGTGGTGCTAAAATAAAAACTAAAAAAGATGGTTGGACTGTGGTAACGAGAGATAAAAAATTATCGGCACAGTCGGAACATACAATTTTGGTTACTTCAAATGGATACGAAGTACTGACTTTACGACCTGAAGAAACATTACCGTAATCGCTGATATTTCATATGGCTGGCTATTTTAAGAAAAACACAGAATAAAATTCTTTATAACTTAAAGATAATCCGATTCTTAATTAAAATAGCTAAGTCATATTTAGATTTTTCATATCCTCTCATAGTTTCAACATTCAATTTCATCGCTTTATTAAATCCAGTTGTAAATTAAACTTTTGTCATTATATTTATAATACCTATTAATAATTAGATAGGTGTTTTTAAATGATTGCTGGATGCGATTATCACCATATGAAAAAATAAGGATGTTAATATGAGGAATATTTCAAAAATACTTGAAGAGTGGGGAGCATGGGTTGCTAATGATCATATTGCTGTTTACTTTTTAAATAAAAACAAAAAAGAAATTATCCCGGAAAAAATAAAGCAACGAAAACAATGTTCTCATCATAAAGCAAATATAATCAATGATTTAATGAAAAGGCTTATGAAGTATAATACAGAAGATTATCAATTACTTATTAATTATTATGTTTTTGGAAAAACTTTTATTGAGCTTGCAAAACATGAAAAATGTTCAGATACATATATTGGGAAAAAGTTAAAAAAAGCAGAAGGTTTGATAGAAGGTATGTTGATTTTTTCAGATGATGATTAAAAAATATAAAATTTATAAAAATAAGGCTTTACGATCGTAAATTTTAGATTATTCTAATAATCACTTATGACAAATGAAGTGTCAAAATATGATGTCATATTATAAATATTGTATTTTACCGATTGTTGTAAGTATTGCTAATAGGATGTTTAGCAATTAATTAACTTAACCCCAAGGAGTGGAAAATATGTCAACTACATATCCAATTATTTTAGTTCATGGTTTATCTGGTTTTGATGATATCGTCGGTTACCCTTACTTTTATGGTATCGCGGATGCATTAGAAAAGGATGGTCATAAAGTTTTTACAGCATCTCTTTCTGCATTTAATTCTAATGAAGTTCGTGGTGAACAACTTTGGGAATTTGTGCAAAAAGTTCTTAAAGAAACGAAAGCAAAAAAAGTCAATTTAATTGGTCATAGCCAAGGCCCATTAGCTTGTCGTTATGTTGCTGCAAAACATGCTAAAAGTATTGCTTCTGTTACTTCTGTTAATGGTGTAAATCATGGTTCAGAAATTGCAGATTTAGTACGACGCATTATGCGCAAGGATAGTGTGCCAGAATATATTGCTGATGCAGTCATGAAAGCTATTGGCACTATTATTTCTACATTCTCTGGTAATCGTGGCAATCCCCAAGATGCTATCGCTGCATTAGAAGCATTAACAACTGAAAATGTAACTGAATTTAATAAGAATTATCCACAAGGGCTACCTGAAGTTCGTGGTGGTGAAGGTAAAGAAATCGTTAATGGCGTGCATTACTACTCATTTGGTAGTTATATTCAAGGACTAATTGCGGGTGAAAAAGGTAATTTACTGGATCCGACTCATGCCGCAATGCGTGTATTAAGTGCTTTTTTCATTGAGCGCCAAAATGATGGCTTAGTTGGTCGAACGAGTATGCGGTTAGGCAAATTAATTAAGGATGATTATGCTGAAGATCACATTGATATGGTTAACCAAGTTGCAGGATTAGTAGGACGAGGTGAAGATATTATTGCGATTTATACTAATCATGCCAAATTTTTAGCAAGCAAAAAGTTATAATATCTAATAACAAGATTTGTGGATTATAAAATAATATAAACTAATGGCTCTAATTTTTATTAGAGCCATTTTTATCTTTAGTATTATCAGTTTGTGTCTTTATAAACGCTAACAGAAATCCCATAACCTAATAAATAAAGAGCTTGTTCTAAGCTATCAACTTTTGATGATTGATTAATTTCAAGTAGACGTTCTATTTGTGCGCTAGTTAAATTCATTTTTCTTGCAAGGTCTGATTTTTTTGTTTTAGTTTCTAGCATGGCATTATGAAGCGCGATTTTCAAACAGCTGATGAGTGGTAAGTAAACAATAAAATCGCCTGGTTGTGCTTTTGATGGAGCAGGAATAGGCATTTTACTTGAAAGAAACTCCTCAAGGCCAACATGCAAAATATCAGAGGCTTCTAGCTCAATATCATCTTCCGTGTAAGCAACAGCGTGTATATTATCAAAATCACGATAAGTAATTTCGTAGGTTTCACTTTCTTCATCAAAATGAGCGACTGCGGGATAGTTGAACATAATTAGCCTTTGTAAAGTTAAAATGAAAAAGCATTATACAATGTATTTTCAGAATTATTGTGTATAGTACTAAAGTGAAACATTAATTATCTAATTGATATTAAATAATATGTTGAAGATTAAAGCATATTTATTGAAGTTTATCTTCATTTCTTACTAATGTAAGAAAAAATAGACATAGCAGCTTATAAGCTATTTCATATTTTTGTTATTGTAGCCCATCGATTTTAGGTAGATCTTATATTTGAAGAAGAACCATCTTACAGATGATCATAGCGCTTTTTTATGAAGGAATTATTTATGTATCCCGTTGATTTACATGCTCATACAATTGCCAGTACACATGCTTACAGTACGGTGAGTGAATATTTTCAGCAAGCTAAAAAGCAGGGAATTAAATTATTTGCAATTACTGATCATGGTCCTGATATGGATGATGCTCCTCATGAATGGCATTTTTCTAATTTACCAGTGATCCCCCGTATGATTGATGGTGTTGGGATCCTTTATGGTATTGAAGCAAATATTAAAAATATTAAAGGCGAAACGGACTGCAGTGAAAAAATGAGTAAGAAATTAGATATAGTGCTTGCTGGTTTTCACGATCCAGTTATGAGTTCATTGGGTATTGTGGATAATACAAAGGCTTTAATTGCGACAATAACAAGTGGCGTTGTTCAAATGATAACTCATCCTGGAAATCCTAAATACCCCATTGATATTGCCGAAGTTGCCAAAGTGGCTGCGGCTAGTAACGTTGCTTTAGAAATGAATAATTCATCATTTATTCATTCTAGAGTAGGGAGTGAGAAAAACTGCATAGATATAGCTAAAGCAGTTCGTGATGCAGGTGGATTGATTGCACTAGGATCTGACTCTCATATTGCTTTATCATTAGGAAAATTTGATCGAGTATTAGAAGTATTAACTCAAATAGATTTTCCCGAAGAACGTATATTAAATACGTCCCCAAGAAAAGTTTTAGATTTTTTAAAATCACATGGGAAGAAAGAGATCTCTGAATTTAGCCATTTTTGATACTTTAATATATGAACAATAGAAAGCTATCTTAGGATAACTTTCTATTGAATTAGTTAGCATTTTTTATTGATGAAAAACAGTTAACTCTTGTTTTAATTGGTTTGATTGTGTCTGTAGGGAATCTAGTGAATTAACTAGCTCCCTTGTCATTGTGGCATTAGCTTGTGTTGTTTGATCTAATTGGTTTATAGCATCTTCAATTTGAGCAATACCATTACTTTGTTCATTAGTTGAGATAGAAATATCGTGGATCATTTCATTGATATTTTCAGTATGTTTAGAAATATCCACCATATTATCGTTTGCGTCAGCGGCTAATTGAAAACATTGGTTTATTTTTTTACTTGAATTTGCAACAAGTACTTTTATCTCTTTTGATGCTAAATTACAGCTAATGGATAATTCACGGACTTCTTTTGCAACCACCGCAAATCCCTTACCATGTTCACCTACTCTAGCGGCTTCCACAGCGGCATTTAACGCTAACAAATTAGTTTGAAAGGCAATATTGTCAATTGTTGATGTAATATCATTAATTTGCTCAGAGAAAGAGACGACTTCATGCATATTTTCAACTACGTTAGCTAACATTTCATTACTTTGATGGATCATAGAATCTGTTTTAGTCACAAGTTCACATGATGCTTGGGTATTTTCTGCATGCTGTTTTGAGGTAACACTTAGTTGTCTTATCCCTGCGGATGTTTCAAGTACAGCTGCTGATTGTTGTTCAACGCGAATAGCAAGATTATTGTTCATAACAGAAATATCATTTAATTCTGAATTGATAAGGCCTGAACTGCTATTAATGTTATTAACTATCTGCTTTATTTGATCTCGCATTTTTTCAATATTTTTAGTGAGGATGTTTATTTCAAATAGACCTTTTGTCGTGACATTAGTGGCTAACTCACCATTACTGATATCTTCAATATTCTTCATAATGGCATTTAGAGGTGAAATAAAATTTTTTCGTAATACGACTTGGACTAAAAAAGAAAAAATAACAATGAGGATTGTAATTACAATTAAACTATAAATGATCCTATCATACAGTAACTCACCTTCATTTAATGATGCAGTGTAATGGCTTTGTAGCTGTTGATGATAGTTGATGTATGCTTGTTCAAAATTATCTTGGTAGGTTTGTGTCGGTTGATTTAAATACTCGTATGTTTTTCCTTGTTCTAAGAAGGCTAAAAATTCAATTAATGCAGCATTAAGTTCAGTATACTTTTGTTCTAATTGCTGAATATAGCTTTCATTCTTAATATTATGAGGAATATTTTTAAAACTACTCCAAGCATTTTCAACACTTTGAAGTTTTTCTTTAGTTTGTTGTAATAAAGATGAAATATCAGTATTTGCGGTGGCCATTTTATTAATAATTAATAAATGTCGAGAGCTTGCTCTATTTAAGGTATTACGAGTTTGTAGCAGATTTTCCCAGGTGTTACTTAGTAGTGATTGTTCAATGTAGATATTGTTTAGTGTGTTTAAGTTTCTCTTGTAATCATTTACAGATGAAAGAAATAAAACAGAGGCTAAACCAAGAAGTAAAATCAAGGAGCCGGTTATAAGCCAAACTAAGGTGGTTGTTTTTAAATTCGACATATTAAAAGAGACGTTTGGCAAATAACGTTGTTTGAAGTTCTTAAACATGAATAGTTATTTCCTTTTTTATAAAAATACAACTGTGCAATTTATTGATTTTTAAGTTTTATTTTTACTTCCTGTAACTGGTATAGACAAAAAATGACTAAAAACGAGTAAAGTTATGTTTTTAGAACACTCTTTGATTTAATGCCATATATCCTTTTGATTTTTTCAAATACTAAAAAAGAGTATCGGCATTTTATAAATATTCTTTATGGTTATTTATTGTTCTTATTAATAAATTTTTCAAATGAATTCCTTGGTGATGTAACGTGTTGATTTTCATTAAATTTAATTTAAGACTTAAAATTTGAAAAAGTAAAAAGATGACATAAAAAATGTTGTTTTTAATAACTAATTGATAACCTGTTGATTTGTTATTAATTTAATGTGAATTGATAGTTTGTAATTTAAACAATTAGATTTTAATAATGTAAGTGATTCTATTTATAAAATAAAAAAATACTTATGATATAAAGAGCAATAAATAAAATTAGTTTTTCTTTTATTACAAGCATAAATAAGAAGTATTTATGTGATTGTGCGAGTTAAAATAAGTAAGAGGAAATAGGGGGGTTAGGAAGAAAATAGATAAAAATACTATAAACGAAAAATGTGAGCTTTCCGTTTATAGTTTATGTTGTTTTTTCAATAAAATTTATGATGTATGAAAATTTGAATTAAATGATATTAAATGTTTTTTTAAAGTGAAATACCGGAAAATGACATAAAACCTAATGACATTAATCCTACAGTGATAAAGGTGATACCTAATCCTCTTAATCCTTTAGGAATATCTGAATATTTCATTTTTTCTCGTAGGCCAGATAGAGCGACAATTGCTAGTAACCAGCCTACGCCACAACCTGCACCGTATATAACTGATTCTGAAAATGTATAATCACGCTCAACCATAAAAATGGTGGCACCAAAGATAGCGCAATGAATAGTTAATAAAGGCAAAAAAATCCCTAATGAATGGTAAAGTGAAGGGATAAATTTATCTAAAAACATTTCTAATATTTGAACTAATGCGGCTAAAACACCAATAAAAGTAATATATCTTAGAAAACTAAGATCGATACCTTTCACTAAAACATCTTTTTTTAAGATAAAATTATAAATTAAGTTATTGATTGGAGTAGCAATAATAAGTAAAACAGTGACCGTGAGTCCTAGTTTTAATGATGTTTTCACTTCTTTTGAAACAGCAAGGAAAGTACACATTCCCAAAAAGAAACTTAATGCCATATTCTCAATAAAAGTTGCCTTAATGAAGATATTAAGGTAATTTTCAAGCATAACCCCTCCTATTAGTATATTTTTTTATTAATTCTAATAAAAACATAGCATTAATATAAGTGGTATTGCAAAAATATCTTTTAAATCGGATCTGAATAGCATTATTAGCCTAAATCTGAATGTTATTAAAGAGAAAAAAAAGAAAAAATTTAAGAAGCTCTCCAAAAAAATAGTATTCAAGTTTAAACTTGTATCAAGGGAGGTTTTTTCTATTTTTTACTACGTGGGGTAAATAATCTTGGGAAAGATAAAACACCGATATTTAGGATAAGGTTATAATGTCGGTGTTTGAACAAGTGATAGAAAGAATATCTTTAATTTAAATTAGGTTATCTTTTTAAGCTATTTAACATAAGTTTTTTATAGTTATTTTTTTCAAGATGTTTTTCTGTAAGCCCAAACTGTGCTGCTAAATTTTGTAATTGTTTCGTATAGAGAGGCAGTTGACTTTGATCGTCAGTCATAATAGCGAATTCTGCAAATGAACCTAGATTATCTAATTTATCAATGGTGATATGAAACTCGTCTAAAAAATAGATTTCTCTTGATTTGGTATAATTGAGAATACAATGGTAGCCTAGTGTGATAAACATGGAGACTGTTTTTTCTGCATCTTCTATGCGTACTGCTTCACATTGTGATAAATCAGGGCCTTTAACGATAAGAAGGTTTATGCCTGAAGGTAACATTTTTCTTATACACAAGCTTATGTTTGATGTCGGGAACTTGAGATTAGAATGTTCCATATACCAATCTGTTTCTTGGTTATTAGGCGTAAATAAGATTGCACCAGCTTTTTCTAATGCTGCAATAAATTTTTCTGGATTTTGAAGGTGATATTTTAGTTCTGCTTCAAATTTACCTTGAAAATGATTCGACATGATTTTTTCCCTGATTTCTAGTTAACGCATTATAGCATTGACTAGAATTTTCTCTGGTTAGGAAAATGAATCTTTATGACAAAAGTAGAAGGTACTGTAGTGTTGTTAGTAAAAAGGATTTGAGGAATATAAAAACTAAAGAGGTAATTACCCCTTTGATATTATTGTAGAAAAACTATTATAGAACCCCATCAAAAGGATTCCAGCTTTGATCATTCTTGGTTTCTTTTAAATAATAAGCATAGTTAGCTGTTATTGCCCATAAAATATTAATGGCAATACCGACAGCATTGATTACACCATTATTGACAGGGAAGAAACCGATAATAGTAAAAATAGCAATGTTAATGGCAAGTAATGTTAATGCTTTACGCCATAAACCTAAAATAAGAAAATAAATAAAACCAAAGAAAAAGGCCCAGATATTCATTCCAATGAGAATACGTTTACCAAAGGATAGTTCTTTATAAGCCGCTTTAAATTCAGGAGTTTTAGGTGAGCCATATTTATCAAAAAATGAAAAACGCTCTTGCCATTTTTCAGAGTACTCGTTATTCATGTTAATTCCTTTTACCGATATTGATTACATTTGGTTTTCATAGAAAGAAAAGTATCTTTACATAAATTCACATGATCAACAATATAAAAGTATTAATAGGTTGTTAATATATTTATATATTAATCATTAATACACCTTTTTCTTCTTGTTTTTTAATAATTATCTTATTGTTTAAAGATATATTATTAATAATTACTCTCAAAAATAAGAATGATAAAATAAAATATTATTTTCACTTCATTTTACGGAATAAAGAATAAGAAATCTGGTTTATGACTTGTACCAGATTTCTTATAAGGGAATAAAGTAATTAACGGACAACTAATACTGATGATTCAGCATAGCTAACAACAGAAGATGCAGTAGAGCCGAGGAGGTAAGTTTTCATGCCGGGGTTACGAGAACCGATGACAATCAACTCGGCTTGAATTTTTTTCGCTGTTTCTAAAATTTTATCGCGTGGATTACCAATGGAAATATAAAACTGAGAAGTACTGTTAGAAATCTCAACATGCGATAAATTTTCTTTTAACGTAGATAACGCAATTTCAATACGTTGTTTGTCACTTGCGAGTCGGTCTTGGCCTGCAAATGCAAACCCAACAAAAGATTCATAACTTGGGATCACAGATAAAAAATGAATATTCAGTTTGTCAGCGACAGACAATGCTTTTAGATGAGAAACAACCTTGTCTAATAAACCAAGCTCTGTAAAATCAACGGGTACTAACACTGTTTTTGTCATAGTGGCTCCTAATTAACCTTTATTATGATTAGGGCTTTAATACTAATTTTTTGTACATACAAATATGAGTTACCTACTAATCTTATCAGCCAAAATCAAAAACTGTATAAAAATTAGAAATATTTTTATTTTTTGAGAGTTGTGTGTTTTTTTTACATGCAAAAAATGAAAAAAATCGTAGTAATTTAAGAGGAAGGGACACAATGGAGTAAACTAGAAATAATTGCTGATAAAATAGGTTAATTAACAGGTGATAATAAAGTTTTTTTACAATCGTATTAAAATAGATATATAAAAGAAGAGTGGCTATAAATAGATGTATATATAGAGATGTAAATAAAGTAAAGAATTAAAAGTAGAAGATAATAATTAAATTTTAGTACTTTGTTTATATTTTATAAAAGTTAAATGCTTTAATTGGCTAAAAATAATTAAATTAACCTTATTAATTTAATTTTAAACAATAACCAATTATTACAATGTGTTACGGTAGTGTTGGGTTTTTTTGTTGCCAATGATAATAAGTAGCATTTAACTTTTGTTAAAATAACAAAGTTATATTGCAAATGAGATTGGTTTTTATTTTTGTTACGCATTAACTAATTAAAAAAATAAACAAACTCTATTTAAATAAGTATATTTTTATTTTTAATTGTGCATAATATCTCTAATGTTAATTTTCATCGCAAAGGACGTAAAATATGTTACATCAAGATATGATTAATAAATTGAATGAACAGCTAAATTTAGAGTTTTATTCAGCAAATCTTTATTTACAAATGAGTGCTTGGTGCGACGATAAAGGATTTGATGGTGCAGCTAAGTTTTTAAAAGCACATTCTCGTGAAGAAATGGAGCATATGCATCGCTTATTTGATTATTTAAGTGATACAGGTGCGATGCCTTTACTTGGTGCAATTGAAGCGCCACCATCAGAGTTTTCATCACTCTCTGAATTGTTCGATAAAACTTACGAGCATGAAAAACATATTACAGCTGAAATTAATAAATTAGCTCATGTAGCAATGACCACTCAAGATTATTCAACCTTTAACTTCTTACAATGGTATGTTGCAGAGCAGCATGAAGAAGAAAAATTATTTAAATCAATCTTAGATAAATTAGCAATGGTTGGTGATAGTGGTAAAGCTTTATTCTTGTTAGATAAAGATCTGAATACATTATCAACATCTGCACATGTCTAATTATTCATAAAGCTTCAGATAATAAGTTAATAAATGAATCATTACGCCCTGCTATAAGTGAATAGTAGGGCGCTTTTTTATTCTTCTATCATTACCTCTCTTTCTATTCATGCCTTTTATCTCTTCCTTTACTAGCACTGTCTATTTTTTATCCTGAATGTGTTGTTGGATGTTATTTATACAGGATGTTTATTTTACGTTTAACTTAATTTGGTTATGTATTGAACTGTTTAGACTGTCAATGTGGGTATTATATTTTTTTGAAGTGTAAAAATGGGTGATATTTGAAACAGAAACTGCTCTAAATAACATATATTTTGAGTGCTAGTTCACAACCTTTTATTTCTAATAAGAAGAAGCGAAGATCTTGACGTAAATTTGCTATAAAATATTTCCATAAATAAAAAAATCACCTGTAATTTAAGAGGTTATTATGTCATTAAATACACTTAAGACATCTTGGGGTAAATTATCAGCCATTGCGGTTTTATTCCTAGGTATGTCGTATCAACAAGCATTAGCTCATGCACATTTAAAATCACAGTTACCTGCTGAAGGCGCGGCTATTGAGCAGTCACAAGCACCTAAAGTTATCACACTAGATTTTTCTGAAGGCATTGAACTTGCTTTTAGTAAAATTAAAGTATCAAATGCTGAAGGTAAAGAAATCACAGTAGGAAAACTGAGTTTAGATCCTGTTAACAACACTAAATTATTATTACCTTTAGAAAGTGATCTGGCTGAAGGCAATTATTTAGTTGATTGGAATGTGGTTTCTGTTGATGGGCACAAGACAAAAGGTTCTTATCAATTTAGTGTAAAATAATGACACCTGAAGACGTTTATATTTTATGCCGTTTCTTTCATTTTGTGGCAGTCATGTTTATGTTCGGACTGAGCTTCTCGGCTGCCATTCTTGCAAAAGATAAGTTTGTTCCTCTTATTCAAGTCCGTTTACGCCCTGCATTAGCCATCAGTACTATTACAGTCTTTATTACGACTTATCTATGGATGGCTGTACAATCTGGCATTATGGGTGATGGGTGGGAGGATGCTTGGTCACTTGAAATATGGAAAGCGGTATTAGGTACTTCATTTGGTCAGGTTTGGCAATGGCAGTTGATATTAGCAACTCTTGCTTTATCTGTATTATTTATACACCAACGCTATATTCGTAATTTTTCTTTATTAATAATTGCGTCAATTATGTTGATCCTACATGCGTCTATCGGACATGGTGCTATGTTTACAGGATCAGAAGCAACCTTTTATAAAGTTAATCAAAGTATTCATCTTATTAGTGCCGCGTATTGGTTTGGTGGTTTATGGCCATTTGTTGCTTGTTTACAATTTTTGCGTAATAAAGATGAGCTTGCAGAAGGGATGATCAAGCCAATTATTGGCACAATGAAGAGATTTTCATTATTTGGTCATGTTGCTGTTTTATTAGTTACCATCACGGGTGTTATTAGTGCTGTTATGCTCATTCCAGGGTGGCCAGCAATACACTTATCATCAGAATATCAAAGCATGTTATGGCTTAAAATCAGCTTAGTTATGCTAATGCTAGGTTTGGCTGTAATTAATCGTTATGTTTTGGTGCCTCATATTCGTAAGAAAAATAATTTTCAGTGGTTGCTAATTAATAGCTGGTTTGAACTATTACTTGGAACTATGGTTATTTTTACTGTTGCCATCTTTGCGATTAACTCACCTGTATAGATTGTTATATAATCGTAAAAATCTAATTTATTAAGTGAGATATAAACATGAAACGTTTTATATTAGCGGGAATGTTAATGCTTTTCTCTTTTCAAGCATTTTCTGCTCCAATTTCCACTGTAAGTAAGCTTCAATTTGGTGATGATTGGCCATTTACACGAGAAGAGGTAATGCTTAATTGCCGTGCTGATGGCGCTTGGTTTGTGATTAATCCAGCAACATTAGTTCAGTATCCACTTAATGAAATTGCTATGAAACAGATGGAAAGTGGAAAAGTTAAGGCGCAGCTAATCGATATTATTTTACTTCCAGATCCTAATTCTCCTGAAAAGAAAAAATCAGTAGAAGCTATTCAAGGTGCATTTAAAGCACTTTGCGAAAGTAATTAATCAAGTGATTAATAATTGAAAGTGGAATTTTTTATTTCTATTTTATTGATTTAATAAATAAATTTCACTTGAGATTAATTTTTGAATAGAAAAGAGTGTGCGATTGATTTGTTTACTGGATATTTACATATTGTTAGCTAATATTTAACAGTAGGTTGTGAAATAGAAAGGTCTGAGTGAGTCCTCGATTTTTTTGTTTACGCAGTAATCAGTAATTACTTTTTAGCGCACGGCTCGCAATGAGCCTTTTCCCTAAGCCAGATAAATGATTTATCTGGCTTTTTTTATGTTGCTTTAACATCTCTTATGCCACTTTTAAGATCCAATGGTGGTTTTCTTTGTCATAAGCATGGCGATAAAGCAGAATATTTTTATCTTTCAATTGAGCCGGAATGCTCGTGTTTTCATCCCATCCATCTAGTTGCATGCAAAACTCTGTATCATAATCACATGGAATATGAATATAAGTTAATTGATTATCAGAAGAGTGTTTCAAAGTAATATCTTCAATTTCATAGCAAGCAATTTTTAACGTTGTTTTCTTCATATTATTACTCCTGCTTAGGCGATGTTTTGTTGTGTTCCGTTATGTTTTGTTGGTGGCATTTATTCTGAATAATGCTTTTCGACCAAACAAAATTAAGCATAGTATAAATGGAATTCATTTCCAAAATATATTTCACAAATAAAAAAAGCGGATCATTTTTTGTGATCCGCTTTAAATAACTAGTAGGAAATAAGGGGGAATTATCTTATTTTATGGCTTTGGTATCGCAGTTCCCCATTCATCCCAATCTTTAGGCTCTTTTGCATTTAAAATGAAATTCTGTTCCTGTTTCGCTTTTGATTGTAGTGGCGTGGAAGGTGGCGTTGCAAATGTAATACCTCCACGTATAAATTGTTTAAATGTCCCACTTCGTATAACGCCACCCGTTAAACCAAAGGAGAAGTTATATCCAGAAGAGAGCCAGAATTCGGTATTATTTCTAACAAGGTATTGATATTTTTTACTAATTCGAATGTGAATTAAGACTCTATCAGACATGTTTCCTAACTCAAGTCCCGTCACAGCACCAACTTCAAGACCTCGATAATAAATAGGCGTACCAATTTGTACTGAGCCAGCTTCTGTGGCATTTAAGACAAGATTTAACCCATCAAGATAGCGAGAGTCTGTAATGTTAGATGTTTGAAGTTCAAATTGACGATAAACACCACCATTACCAGGTTCTGCTTTAATGTATGGCTGAATTAGGGAGTCTAGGTTATCTAATCCTGATGCTGTTAGCTCTGGTGTGACAACAGCAAAGCGACTACCTGATCTTGCAAATGTTTTTACATAATCAGGGTAGAGTACTGCCGAAACCGTCACAGCTTTTCTATCTGGCGAGAGGATCAGTGATTCAACCTGACCAATATCAATGCCTAAATAACGAATAGGCATGCCTTCAGAAAGCTTACTAGCATCGTAAGTTTTTAAAATGATTTGAGCACCAATAGCCCTAGCACTGGTTTCTGATGAATAGAGTTTGTAACGTGAGGCGTTATTGTTGATATTTTCAAAGTTATCGAAGCTAATAGCACCTTTTAAGGCTCTATTTAATGGTGTCGCTTCAACGGTTAATCCTGAACCATTGACGGAAACTTTTGCCGCACCTTCAGTCCAGAAAACACTTTTTTCAGTAAGAAGGTGGCGATATTGTTTGGAAATATAAACATCAATATCAAACTCATCAATTAATGGTCTGACATCAGTGATTTCACCAACCTGAAATTGATGGTAAAGCACGACAGAGCCTTTTTGAATACCCGGAAGGCTGGAGGCTTTTAACGTTAATGTCACTGGTAATTCATTACCATTGATGCTTGCTTTAGCAAAAAAATCATTGCGATACAGACGGTACTGCTCTTTAGGGGTACCTTTGTTACCTTGAATAAGATGAATACCGCCTTCAAGCCATTCTTGAGGAGAAGCACCTTGAATATCAATACCATTTAAGCCCATATTGACGTTTATTCGGCTATTGGCAACAAACTTGCTGTCCTCATAAATATAATGTTTATATTCAGGGGCGATAATAACATCGAAGATAACACCATCATCACTTATATTACGTTGTATGACTTGGCCAATAGTTATGCCTCTAAAGAGAATAGGTTGTCCTGCATCGACGCCCCAACTTTCTTCACTAGTTAGAGAAAGAATTAATCCATCTTCACCATATATTGCTTTACCCGCCTCAACAGAGGTAGCCGATTGTAAAACAAACTGCTGGTTTTCTTGTGCTGGTTGACTGTTTTCTGGGGAGTCAAAAGCTATCGCACCGTTAATTAAAGCAGAAACACTTTCCATTTTAACGGACACGCCACTTTTTAAATTAAAATTACCTTGGAATCCAGATACATTCCAAAAATGGCTGTCTTGACGAATTAAATGTGAATATTGTTTATCAATACTTAATTCAATAAAAACGCCTTGGTTGTCAGGGCGAATTGCGTAGCTATAAACTTTCCCTACGGGAACTTGGCGGTAATAAACTTGAGAGTCAACATTGAGTGATCCCAGTTTATCTGCAGTTAAGGTAATTAATTGCTGGTTTTTATCAATATTTGCTTGAGGGCGAACTTCTTGAGCAATAAATTTAAACTGCTTTTCACCATCACCAGGTAGCATACTGATGTAGTTACCACCTACTAAAGCATCTAGCCCTGATACACCTGATAGGCTCGCTTTAGGTGTAACAAGCCAAAATTGCGTATTTTTCCGTAATGCAGAAGCAAGATTTTTTCGTACATCAGCTGTCACAATAACTCTGCGTAAGTCATCGCTTAAGGTGATATCTTTAACTATTCCTACATCAACGCCTTGATAGCGGATTGGTGTTCTACCAGAGACAATCCCTGAAGCAGATTGAAAATCAATCGTAATTTGTACGCCTTTATCTTGCCAATGTTGGAAAAGCAACCAACTTGCAATAAAAATGGCGATAACAGGGAGTAGCCAAAATGTCGAAATTCTACGCTTGCGGCGTATTTGGGCTTGTGTTTCCTGAGCGTCGTTTTCTTCGTGTTGCATAAGTATCCCATAGTAAACGACTATCCAACCATTCAACGGCAAGGATAGTAAGAATAACCGCAGTACCAAAATAAAAAGCTGCTGGGCCCATTGTGAACGTCATCAGTTGATCTCGATTAATTAATGACATCATCAGTGCGATCACAAAGAGATCAAGCATGGACCATCGTCCTATCCAAGAGACAAAACGGTATAATTTCATACGTAATAGAGGGTGAATGTGAGAATCAAAATGAATACTCAACAATAGACCCAACATAATAATAATTTTGAAAAAAGGCACAAAAATACTGGCAATAAAAACGATAATAGCAATAGGGGTATTACCTGAATTTACCAAGGCAATGACGCCAGAAAAAATGGTATCTTCGGTGCGTTGGCCATTTAAATAAAAAATAGAAATAGGTAATAAATTTGCAGGTAATAATAAAATAATCGCTGCAATTAATGCTGCCCATGTTTTCTGCAAACTCATTGGTTGTCTTGGGGTGTAGCAAGATTTACAACGTGGGCAATGTGTTGAAGGCATTTTTTTAAAATGATAATGGCAAGCATGGCATGTTGCTGGGCTTCGTTGGATCTCTTTTTGTGGATAAAATTGTTGCCAAAGTTGGTCCATATTAATATTAATCAGCATCAATAAGCTTAGTAGCATTAAAGAAACAAAAGCAATTAACCCATTGCCAATATAAACCGTGGCATAATCACCTAATTTTATTGTTGCAACACCCAGCCCAATCAAATAAACATCTAGCATTACCCATTCTTTTAATTTGCCAAGCATTAAAAGTACTGGACGTAAATTTAAACGTAAACGCGCGCCTAAATGAAGATACAAAATAGCAATAGGGAGACTAAGTGGGGCGGCGACAGCACAAAAGAGAACCATAGTTGCAGTAAGAGGAGAGCCTTGCTCTGACATCATACGAATACCATCAAGCACGTTGGCGGTTATCATTGTGCCCAATAAATGGATTTTGATTAATGGTTGAGTAAATGCAATAGATGCCAAGATTAGCATTGTAATCGACAAAATAAGTAAGCGAGTTAGTGACCAGTCTCGATAAGAGGCAAGTTTAGCTTGGCAACGTGGACAGTACGCATCTTCTCCACGCTTAAGCGCAAGGGGAAGAGCCACAAGATGGTCACATTCTTGGCAGCGTATTGATTTTATTTTGTTAATTGCGATATTGTTCTCAGTGTTGCTCATTAATTCGCCTAAGTTAGCTTTCTTAAGAGTTATCGTTTGATTAAGCTAAAAAAAAGTACCTATACTCAATGGTTCACAAGTTACCATTTTTATTATATTTATGCCTTTCATTTTACAATAATAAGAGTCTGATTTTTTTTGTAGATGTTAAGGAAGTTTTATCGTTTTTTTACCCAATTCTTGAAAATGGAGTATTCAACCTCAAGATAAAATAGGCTAAATTACGAGTATGTTATCTATTTTAGTTATGTAAATAGGGTTTAATGATGCCAAATTCGCTTTTTTATCAGGAACTCACTGATAATTTGTCAGCCTTGTTGTCTGGTGAAAATGATCTTATCGCATCACTTGCTAATACCAGCGCACTTCTTTTCGAGAAGTTAGATACGATAAATTGGGTTGGGTTTTATCTTAATGATGGTGATTCATTAGTTCTTGGTCCATTTCAAGGTAAAATTGCTTGTGTCAGGATAGGTTTTGGAAAAGGAGTTTGCGGAACTGCATACTCCGAAAACAGAATTTTAAGAGTGGATGACGTTCATCAATTTAGTGGACATATTGCTTGTGACAGTGCAAGTCAGTCTGAAATTGTTCTACCTCTAGAGGTGAATGGACAAATTATAGGCGTTCTCGATATTGATAGCCCTATTTTTAATCGTTTTGATAAAAAAGATGAAAATGGGCTTAAAGCGTTGTGTGACGTGCTCTGCGAGCATTTAAAAACTTGTCATACAGCAAAATATTGTGAATTTTGTGTAAGTTAACAGGCGTTTGCCATAGAAATTGTTGGCAACACTATTATAATGTCGCTTGTTCATGCCTGCGCTGGTTGGCAAAACCGTTGTAATCAGGAAATTTCATGGAAAATCAACCTAAGTTGAATAGTAGTAAAGAAATCATCGCTTTTTTAGCTGAACGTTTCCCTAAGTGTTTTATTGCTGAGGGCGAAGCTCGCCCTTTGAAAGTTGGCATTTTTCAAGATCTTGTTGAAGCTCTAAAAGATGAAGCTGAATTAAGCAAAACACAGTTACGTTCCGCATTACGCTTATATACCTCAAGTTGGCGCTACCTTTATGGAGTTAAAGAAGGGGCAAAACGTGTCGATTTGGATGGTAATGACTGCGGCGAACTGGAAGCTGAGCATATTGAACATGCTCGTACACAATTAGCAGAAGCCAAGGCGCGCGTTCAAGCTCAAAGAGCTGAACAACGTGCTAAAAAGCGCGAAGCTGAAGGTGATAAGGAGACCAGTAAACGTCCGGCAGCGAAAAAGCCAAATAATACGCGTCGTCAGACACCTAAAGAAGGTGAAAAACGGCAGCCTCGTCCTCAAAAAGCGGCTCAAGCTCCTCGTAAAGCACCACGCCAAAATACTGAAAAGTTAATTCCAGTAACAGACACATCAGTTCTTACTGTTGGTCAATCGCTGAAAGTTAACGTCGGTAGTAGCGTGATGAATGCGACAGTGCTAGAGATAGCAAAAGAGGGTGTACGTGTACAATTGCCTAACGGTTTGGCAATGAATGTACGCACGGAACATTTAAAGTTCTGATACGGAGGCCAACCAGAGCATGAACAAACTTTTAAATGTGGCTTTTGCAATCGGATTAACATTAACAGGTACTTCTGTTGTGATGGCTGAGAAACCAGCCACTCCAGCAGTGGCAACTATTGATCAGTTACCCGAATTAAAGCAAGAGCCACAACACTCTACTGTGAGCGAGCGAGTTACCTCTCGTTTTGAACGCTCTCATTATCGTCAGTTTTCGCTAGATGCGAGCTTTTCTGAAAAGATATTTAATCGCTATCTTAATTTATTAGACTATAGTCACAATGTATTGCTTGCGTCTGATATCGCCCAATTTGATAAAGAAAAAACTAAAGTGGGTGAATACCTGAAAAAAGGTGAGCTTCAACCCCTTTATGATCTCTTCAATTTAGCGCAAAAAAGACGTTTTGAACGTTTTCAATATGCGTTAGATCGTATCAATAAGCCAATGGATTTAACTGGTCAGGATAAGTTTGAGTTAGATAGAACGAAAGCACCATGGCCTCAAACTCAAGCTGAATTAGATAAGCTTTGGGATGAAAAAGTTAAATACGATTGGTTAACACTGAAATTATCTGAAAAAACAGACAGTGAAATTAAAGAAACGTTGACCAAGCGCTATAAAGCCGCTTTGCGTCGTCAAACACAAAGCCAAAGTGAAGACGTTTTTCAAATTATTATGTCGGCATTTGCCCGCGAAATTGATCCACATACCAGTTATTTATCACCAAGAAATACAGAAGCATTCGATTCTGAAATGAGTCTTTCATTAGAAGGCATCGGTGCTGTATTACAAATGGATGATGACTATCCTATGATCAACTCGATGGTGACCGGTGGACCGGCTGCAAAAAGCAAAGAGTTGAAAGTTGGTGATAAAATTATTGCTGTAGGCCAACAAAATAAACCGATGGTAGACGTTGTCGGTTGGCGACTTGATGATATTGTTGCCTTGATTAAAGGTCCAAAAGGTAGTCAAGTTAAGTTAGAAGTTATCTCTGATGAGAAAGGCGCTAAACCAAGAACAATCACGATAGTGAGAGAACAGATCCGTTTAGAAGACCGAGCTGTTAAATTGACAGAAAAAGTCATCAATGGTGATAAAGTCGCTATTTTAGATATTCCAAGTTTCTATGTTGGTCTAACTAATGATGTTAAAACTCAATTGCAAAAAGTAGCAAAAGATAATGTTTCGTCATTAGTTATTGATTTACGTGGTAACGGTGGTGGTGCTTTAACTGAAGCCATTTCACTGTCAGGATTATTTATTCCAAGTGGTCCTGTGGTGCAAGTTAGAGACAATAATGGTCGTGTACGACAAGATTTTGATAGAGACGATGTTGTTTATTACAAAGGCCCATTAGTTGTTATTGTGAACCGTTTTAGTGCTTCAGCTTCTGAAATTTTTGCGGCAGCCATGCAAGATTATGGACGTGCTTTGATTGTTGGTGAACAGACCTTTGGTAAAGGAACAGTTCAACAATATCGTCCTTTAACACGAGTTTACGATCAAATGCTTAGCCCTGATTGGCCAGGTTTAGGTTCAGTACAATACACTATCCAAAAATTCTATCGAATTAATGGTGGTAGTACTCAGCTTAAAGGGGTAACACCTGATTTATTATTACCAAGTTTTGATAGTGCTGAAATGGGCGAGAGCTTTGAAGATAACGCATTACCTTGGGATAGTATTTCTCCTGCTAGTTATCAGTTATCTGAATACTCAGATAAATTGAAAACAGCATTAGCACCATTAACGGAGCAGCATACTAAACGTATTGCAAGTGACAGAGAATTCTCATACATTTTTGATGATATTCAACGCTACAATGATGCTAAAGCAAAAGGTGAAGATAAATTTGTTATCCTGAATTTTGCTGAAAGAGAGAAAGAAAACAAAGAGCTAGAAACCATTAAATTAAATCGTATTAATGAGCGTTTTAAATTAGAAGGTAAGCCTTTGTTAAAATCACTTGATGATTTACCTAAGGATTATGAAGGGCCAGATCCTTATTTAGATGAGACCGCAAAAATTGCAGTTGATCTTTCAAAGGTACTTAAGCCGAAAAAACTATTAAATTAAGTTATCAATTATAAAAACTGATACTTAAAGTTACCCCAGTAGTTGGATAGCCAATTACTGGGTTTTTTTATATTTAAGTACATTAAGATATAAAAAAGGTTTTGCTAACCAATGTTTATCAAGCAAGTTACTAGGCGTATTTTAAATACATTGGCTATATTTTGGAGCTTAGAGCTTTTATCTTCTTGTTTATTTATTCTATAAAGTTACCCGTAATATAAATAATTATTAATATATGGATATTTAATTTAACTTTGTTTCGCTTAATTTTTAATCTGAAATATATTTCTAATAAGTTTGTGATGTAAAAAAGATATTAAATTAGCTTTTAGATAAAAATTTCTTCAAATGATGATATGTAATTGGTTTTTTATCTAGTAAGTAAAATAAAAAGGTAAATAAATTATTTATTGTGATTATTCTCACGTTTTATGGTTTACTTATTGCAATAAATGTAACATGTTGTGACAATGATCGCTTAAATTGACATAAAATTACTATAGCATACAGATCATAGAAATTTAGTGTCACTTTGAGACATTGATGCAACAGCTAAAAACTTATCTAAATAATGGGTTGTTTTTATTCTATGAGTTCAAAATGTATTATCAGAGTCACATGTAAAAACTGAAATATCATATTTTCAGGAGTAGTCTTTCTACGTAAGGAATAATAACTAAAAGGCAAATAATCTATAATTTGCTTAAAGGATTTTTATTGCTAAAAAATGAATAAATACAAATGTGGTGTGCAGTGAGATAGCCATATTGGATTTTTCATGCCTAAAAATAACTTTAGTATTTGAAATGTATGTAACCAGAAATTTAATCAAGGGTTGTTTTTTTAGCTAAATATAAGAATGGTGTTTTGTTGAACTTGTTGAATATAAGCCAATATAAATCAACTCAAATATTTGTTAACCAGGTTGACTTAAAATGAAAGTAAAAAGAATAGTATTGTTTATGTTGTCCCCTTGTTTTTTAGCTGTTAGCGCCGCCAATGCTGGAAATTGGGAAGATTCTATTAAAGAGAGCGCATTTGTTTCCGACTCTGAACTTGAGCTTTCTACAATTAATATGTGGAAATACCTAAAGACAGAAAACCGTTTCGATAAAAATGAACAACGTTATAGAAAACAAGTTGCTAATGCTTGGGGTCAAAACTTTCAAGCAGATTTCAGATCTGGTTATTTAGGTGGCATCCTCGGATTTGATGTCTCTTATTATGGTGGTATCAAATTAGGTGCAAGTAAAGACTTCGCCTCCCGTGCAATTTTATATAATGATGATGGCGATGCAAAAGGCTATAACAAAATTGGTCAACGCTTCGCAAAAGTTAAATTTGATTTAGATCCTGTTTTAATTAACGGTAAAGCAGGTTGGTTTACGCTGAAAAATACGGGTATTTTTACTAACTCACAGCGCTTATCATTAAACAGCTATAATGGCTATGCTACCAACACAGCAATGGGTGATTGGAGCTTAGATTTACTGTTTCTTGACGGTAAAATAATGCGTCGTGATAGCCCAAATATCGACAGAATGTATTTCAGTGATGGTAATGGTAACAGACACAACATCGATCATGTATTAACTGGTGGAATTAACTATAACTCCAAACCGTTAAAAGTATTTTATTTCTATGGCCAGGCGGATGATGTATTCCGTCAACAAGGCTTAGAAGCAAAATATAAATTAACCTCAGACGTGACTATTGGTGGTGTTGTTTATTATCACGATTATGGTAGTGATGGTAAACGTACAGTAAGTGATGCCAATAAAGGTAAGCGTAACTTTGATAATGATGCATGGCACTTTGCAGGTACGATGGAATGGCGAATTCCTGAGTCACCATGGACATTGCGTACTGGTGTGACTTATACCGATGCTGAGAAAGCAAATGGTGTTGGTCAATTTGCACGTAATCCAATTGGTAATACTCGTGGACGCTTTAACTCACCAGCTTACGCTGATATTGACTATGTACGTGATGGTGAGGTTATGGGTGCGTTGGAAGCCGAGTACAGAATTAGTAAAGAGCTGTCAGTTGGTGCACGTACTAACTATAGTGAGTTCAGTTATTCAGGTGAAAGATTAAAACAAGGACAGTTTGGTTTATTTAGCTATTGGAAACCAACAAAAAATCTTTCTGTTTCTTTAAGTGGTGGTATCGGTTGGCACCACCAGCAAGAAAACGATTACACCACACCAAAACTGTATGATGGTCATTCACAACGAGCACATTCATTATCAGGCTCTATGACAACCACATATCGTTTTAAAATGTAATTAGTTTATAGCTTAATCACGCTATTGCTTGTCTTATGTGCACGATTTGTATTACTTACAAGTCGTGCACAAAGAGCATAGCTACAGTGAGCTCGTCGATAATAGTGTTCTGTTTATATGCTAATCTCTTCCACTTTTTTGTTGATAGATTAAACGTTATAAAGCCTTCTCTGGAGCTTATCTCTTTAGCTAAATAATACAAAAAGTTGTCCCGCCCATTTTTGAACACTCATCTCTTTCCAGTTTTAAATAATGCCCAATAAGTGGGTAATTAAATCCTATTTATTTATCAAAATGTAAAGTTATACTGTTTTTAGTATTAAATACGTTAAAAGACTTGATAAAATTCAAAAAAGCCTTATTTATAAGGTAGTTTTTGCAATGTGATAATTAGATAAAATAGGAACAGTATCAATATGATGAGAATTGCGTTATTCCTTTTAACAAACTTAGCTGTAATGTTTGTTTTTGGGATCATCTTATCTTTAACAGGTATACAAGGTCGCAGTGTTCAAGGTTTGATGATCATGGCGGGTTTGTTTGGTTTTGGTGGTGCATTTATTTCACTGTTAATGTCAAAATGGATGGCATTACGTTCAGTGGGTGGTCAAGTTATCGAAAACCCAACTTCAGAAGTAGAGCGTTGGTTATTAGATACGGTAAGACGCCAATCTGAACAAGTCGGTATTAAAATGCCACAAGTGGCTATTTATGATGCACCTGATATCAATGCGTTTGCGACAGGCGCTCGTCGTGATGCTTCGCTGGTGGCTGTAAGTACAGGGTTATTAGCCAGTATGAGTCGTGATGAGGCAGAAGCGGTTATTGCTCACGAAATCAGCCACGTTGCTAATGGTGATATGATAACTATGACCTTGCTTCAGGGGGTTGTGAATACCTTCGTTATCTTTATTTCGCGTATCATTGCACAATTCGTTGCTAACTTTATTTCGAGTGATGAAGAGAGTGAAAATAGCAATGGTAACCCATGGGTTTATATGGGTGTTTCAATGGTACTGGAAATTGTGTTTGGTATTCTGGCGAGTATTATTACCATGTGGTTCTCTCGTTATCGTGAGTTCCATGCAGATGCAGGATCGGCAAAACTGGTTGGCCGTGAGAAGATGATTGCAGCATTACAACGTTTAAAAACGAGCTATGAGCCACAAGAAGAGAGCAGTATGATGGCTTTCTGTATTAATGGCCGTAATAAGTCATTCAGTGAATTATTTTTATCTCACCCACCATTAGATAAGCGTATTGAAGCACTGCGCAATGGTGAGTATCTAAAATAAAAATATTATAGGCGATAAATTAACGCCAATATTTAAACGCTCAATATGAACAGTATTGGGCGTTTTTTATGGAACATATTGATATTTAATCTAAATATTCCCCAAAATAAGCCACAGTTTTTTCCTCATCAATCTTGAGCTTACCTTTCCATCCCGCCCATGGCATCTCCATATCAGAACGTCCTTTAGTGTTATTAAGCTGATCCTCTGCAATGGTAATATCACCGAAATTGGCCCAGCTATTTAAAGATAATGAAATAAAGGCATTGGGAATAACACCTACTAAAGCAAGTGAGTGCAAAATACCCCGCTTGGTGTATTTATCACCAGAAATTAATTTAGCTTCATTTAACCTTTTTTCAAACTTACCCGGAGTTTCATCTTCAGGGGCGTTACGTAATAAATGAAGTAATTGCTTAAAGGTCTGTTTGTCTGCCTGCGTTGGACTTACGGGAGGGACTGTTAGTAAGTGCTTTAAATTCAGATAAGCATAAGAGGGGTTGCCAGTATAAGAATTACCGTAATAGAGACAATATTGAAAATAACTATCATTAATATGTTTTTGTTGGTTTCTATCACTACAAATCCAACAACAGGCATATTGAGGCTTTTCGTCATAATTATGTAGTGGTAAATTTTGTAATTTATGAAAAGCACCTAAAACAGAACGTCCTCTAAGATAGCTACCACCCACACCAGCCACAAATGCATCTAAACAACGTTTTTGAGTGAGTAACGGATTGTTTTTTAAGCTATGTAATTGATTCATAACATCAGAGTGATCCGCAAATTTTTCAATAATATTAGGTTGCCAATTGGTCGCTAATAATATGTTTTTTTCCTTTTCTGAAAGAACATCAAGATGATAAAGAGAAACTTGGCGTTCAGGATCATACTGGCTGTTTTCATACTTATAGAGTTTTCGCAAAACTCGCATAATTTTTTGCACGATTTTACCTTGTTATATTTATAGATTTTTCTATTGATATTGGTGAATGATATAGATGGAAGATATGTAACTTAATATAGATACAAATAGATACAAAAAAAAGCCAGTTCAAATGAACTGGCTTGATCAATAGAGGTAGATAAAGTTTATTTTACTGTAAGTTCTGTTTCTTCATCTTGATTGAAGACTGCTTTATCCGTTTGTCCCATAATTTGGCTGGTGATTGTACCTGCTGTCATTGAGCCACTGACGTTTAATGCGGTACGTCCCATATCAATTAATGGCTCTACAGAGATTAATAGGGCAACTAATGTTACAGGTAAACCCATTGCAGGCAGAACGATAAGAGCTGCAAATGTGGCACCACCACCAACGCCCGCAACACCTGCAGAGCTGACGGTTACGATAGCAACTAAAGTGGCAATCCACATTGGATCTAATGGGTTAATACCTACGGTTGGTGCAACCATAACAGCGAGCATTGCAGGGTAGATACCTGCGCAACCATTTTGGCCAATCGTTGTACCAAAAGATGATGAGAAGCTCGCGATAGATTCTGGCACACCTACACGTTTGATTTGTGTTTCAATATTTAACGGGATACTTGCTGCACTTGAACGGCTAGTAAATGCAAATGCTAATAATGGGCCCGCTTTTTTGAAGAATTTAACTGGGTTTAAGCCTGTAAAACTAACGAGTAATCCATGAACCACAAACATTAAGCCAATAGCAACATAAGAGGCAACAACAAAGCTTCCTAATTGAATGATGTCGTGCATATTTGAGCTGGCTACAACTTTAGTCATCAGCGCCATAACACCATAAGGAGTTAACATCATAACAATACGAACTAGCTTCATGATCCATGATTGTAAGCAATCAATCGCAACTAAGACTTTTTCGCCACGAGGCTGGTCTTCTTTGAGTAATTTCAGCGCAGCCATACCTAAGAAAGTAGCAAAGATAACAACGCTAATAATCGATGTTGAGCTTGCACCTGTTAAGTCAGCAAATGGGTTTTTAGGAATAAACGACAAAATAAGCTGAGGCATGGTTAAGTCAGAAACTTTACCCATATAATTTTGTTCAAGTGCAATTAAGCGTTGTGCTTCTTGTTCGCCTTGTACTAAGCCTTCTGCGGTTAAACCAAATAAATTGGCGATCACAATACCAATTAATGCAGAAATGGCAGTGGTAAATAATAAAGTACCAATAGTTAACCCACTGATTTTTCCTAGTGAAGATGCTTGATGCAAACGAGCAACAGCACTAAGAATAGAGGCAAATACTAATGGCATAATGATCATTTGTAATAGCTGAACATAACCATTACCCACGATATTAAACCAAAGAATAGATTCTTTAATAATAGGATCGTGTGAGTCATAGAATGCGTGTAGCGCTAATCCAAAAGCAACACCAAAAACTAAACCAACAAGAACTTTCTTTGAAAGGCTCCACTGACGTTGACTTAATTTAGCCAAGACGAGTAATAACACAACAAAGACGAGTACGTTAATGATTAACGGAAAATTCATCTTAACTCTCCAACGAGATCTTTATTTATATAATTTCGACGATTGTATGCGATATGAGTTCTTAGATAGTAAGAAAGGATATAACAGCATCAACTCGTTATAGGGTAACAGGATTGTTAATAACTTTTTATAATTAATTATTCTTTTATATAATCGTTTAGTTATAAAGACAAGAAAATAGGCATAAAAAGATGTAAGAATTTATAAATAAATAGAGAAACGTAGGGTTTTGTCAGGGGGTGTTAAAAATTAGTGCGCTTGTCGTGGTACATCTGTAACCAGTTATTGACTTGCGAAGGCAATGTAACAGTAAGGTGTGGTGGCAAAAAAAGTGCGCCTACAAGAATAAGGACGGAGATAAAACGTTCACCTTTTTTATTATTTTTTTTACCTAAAATAGGTAGCGCAAAGCGCATTTTTAGAGGCCATAGGAAAGGAACACCTGCTGGGGTTAACATGTCGGCAATGAGATGGCTAAGATAACCAAGTAAAAGAGCATGAAAGATATCGGCTGAAATTTCCCAGCGTGGTGAAACTTGGGTTTCCCATAAAATCGCTAAACCACAAAATGCGAGTAGGCTATGAGTGAAACCTCGGTGGCCGCAAAGTTTTGATAAGGGAAGAGAAATAACACGGAACAATCGCCCAAGGATAGAGCCTGGATGATCTAAGTCTGGTAAAAGTGAGCCTAATAAGACAGCAGGGATCATGTGAAACCAATCACCATGAGCAAGAGCTGGCGTTATTTCAAGTTTCTGTGCTAACACAAGTGTTGCAACAGAAAAAAGTAAATGTCCTTCTGCGGTCATTCCAAGTCTGTTTGTTTGCTGTTCATTTATACAGTGATAAAGTATAAAAGGTTTTGATGATAACTAACAGACAAAAAAGATAAAAATTGCCTTAAATATTAAGTAATAACAGAAATATTTTATTTGATTGATTTAAAAACGATCGAATTTAGGATAAAAACCTAAAAGGTGGAATGGGAGCTGGTGGCATTAAGGCATATGAGTAAGAAAACGCCAAGAGTAAAAAAGTAGTATTGAAGAATAAAGTGTTAGAAGCAGAATAAAAGGGATATCGAATAAAGCAAAATATCCCTTTTATTGATGGAAACTAACCTAATAAATGTAGTTGTGTTAACTCATTAAGAGAGGCAATTTTCACATCAGCTAAACCCCATTGCTTATCATTAAATTGTGTTGCTGCTGGTACAACGATAGAGCGCATTCTTGCACCTTTACAGGCAATCATACCATTACGAGAATCTTCTAATGAAACACAGTGGATTGGGTCAAGATTGAGTGCTTTGGCTGCATTTAGATAAACTTCTGGATGTGGCTTACTGTGAGGTAATTCATCAGCAGACACGACAGCTGAGAAATAATGGCGAATATTAAACAACTCAAGCACACGCTCAAGCATAAAATCAGGAGAGGCTGATGCTAACGCAATTTTCAATCCTGATGATTTACAAAGTTCTAAAGCATGTTCGACACCGGGTAATAGTGGCTTGGTTTCTTCAACCAGTTTGACAACACGAGAAACCATTTTTTGTTTTGCTTCTTGTTTTGAAACGCCTTGCCATGGTGAGGCTTTATACCATAAATCAATGACTTCGTTTATTCTTAACCCAACCATATCGGGCATTGCCGATGAAAGGGATAAATCGACGCCTAATTCAGCAAAGACCTCATGTTCTGCTTGCTGCCAAAATGGTTCAGAGTCGATTAATAAACCATCCATATCAAAAATAGCAGCTTCAATAGGGAATTTAAAAGACATGTTACTCTCCATAAATAAGGTCTATGTTGTCGAATGGCGATTGTAGCAAGAGTTACAAAGAAAATCTTTTTAATCAGTTTCTTATTTATTTAGTAAAATAAATAGAGAGAATGGCTACTATTAATATATTGTCGTATTAGCCGTTAATTAGACTACGATAAACAGATAAATATTGACGAATTCTACTAGTGAGGATGTGATGAGTTATCAATATGCAGGATTATATGCCATTTCAAAGCGCGTTCTTGGTTGGCTTATTTTTATTCCTGCCTTTATTTCTACAACAGTGTCGTTGATAGGATTGGCTGCAATCCAACGCCCAAGTGGTGATGGTGTAAATGCCGTGATCAATGATTTTTTTCGTGTGTTAGCGGAAATGGTACAATTTAATACACCATTTTTAGGCTTCTTCTGGCGAAATTCACCTATCCCTAATACACAAATGGGATTGAGTCAGGAAAACATCACTTTCTTTGTTATTTTTCTTCTTATGTTTGTTGGGTTGGCGTTTAGTGCATCGGGATTACGAATTTATCGCCAAGTTAAGTATTTAAAAGAAAATATACAAGATCAGCTTATCATTGAACGAGCGATGAAGAGTGGCATTACCGCAGAAGAGCTACAACAAAATATCAAATTACCACGACATACTATTTTCACTCAAATTATGGTGCTTTATCTATCACCAATTATTGTCATGGCAATTGGGTATTTCTTACTGAAATTTTTAGGGTGGTAATAGTGCTTTATAATGAACGAGGATAGTTCATTTATCTAACTGAAGGGAAAATAAACCTCGCACAATGTGAGCTGGCGAGGTTATATTTTTAGCTTATTACCTGGTTTAAACTGTTTTTTTATCTTTTGTCAGGGAGTAGCTAATAAATCATCAATAATTTTTCGCGCTTCTAAGTAATCTTCTTCACCACCAAATAAATTACAACGGTTGAGGAAAAAATAGAGTTGATAAATGGGCTGACGTAATAAAAATTTTTCAGATAACGGCCAAACACTCTGATAACCATCGAAAATATTAGCGGGTACTGCAGTACAAAGTGGTAGCATCGCTATATCACATTCTCTATCTCCCCAATAGCAGGCAGGATCAAAAACTGTCCCTTCAGATTGGCCAATTGCTGCGCAGTTTTTAGGCCATAAGTTGCCATGAAGCAAAGACGGTTGTGGATTATGATCAGCTAGACGATGATGAATAATTTGGGTTATCTCATCGATATCACCAAAGACCATCCCTTTTTCTGATGCCAATTGCAGTTGAAAACCAATCCGTTTTTCAGAATAAAAGTGGTTCCAGCGTTTTTCCCAGCCATTTAGTTGGGGAGTTGTGTCGATTTGGGTATCAAAATCAAAACCATAACTAGGTTGATCTTCCCATTGGTGTAGTCTTGCTAATTGTTGACCAAAGCAATAGGCACTATGTGGTGTAAAAGGTTGAACAGGTAAGAATTCAAGGAGTAAGAAGCTGGCATCTTTGCTATTACCAATGCCAAGAACGCGAGGAGTACGAATTGTTTGGCTTTTTGCCAGCATTTCAAGTTGTTCTGCTTCATTTTTAAAATTAGGCAGAAACTCACGTAAGTTAGATTTTACAAAGACGGGTGTATCACCATAATAAATTTTCCATGTATGGTGAATATCGCCACTAGAAAGGTGAGTTTTTTCGTTTATCTTTGCTGAAAATCCTAAGTTTGATTCCAGTAAACGACCTATATTCTGCCACATACTTACACCTCGCAAAGTTGTTTACTCAGTAGACCCAAATAAAATAATAACGAGCGATGTTTATCTTATGACAATAACACTTTAATTAAATCAATAAAGTATAAAGCTAAAAAACGGGATGATTATCCCGTTTTTGCGAAGATAAAGGAGATTATCAGGCGTTCGCGGGTTTTGTTTGTCGCTTTATTTTTGCTAATTTAATCTGATTACAGAATAACGCAATAATAAAGAATATAGCTTGAGTTAGCACAATACATGGGCCTGTTGCTCCATCAATATGGAAACTAATAAATGTACCAATCACACTGGATGCGACAGAAAATATAATAGCTAGCATTATCATACGAGAGAAACTACGTGTTAATAAATACGCAGTGATCCCCGGAGAAATAAGCATAGCGACAACTAAAATAATCCCAACGGCCTGCATTGAAGCAACGATAGTTAATGCCAAAATAGACAGTAAGCCATAGTGCAATAAGGTAACAGGTAAACCGACGATCCTTGCTTGATTAGGATCGAAACAATAAAGCATAAAATCTTTTTGCTTAACTAGCATGATTGTGATGGTAATTAAACAAATAATACTAATTTGAGTTAATACATCTGGCGTTATACCCAGAATATTACCAAATAAAATATGCATTAAATGTTGGTCTGTATCGACACTGGCAAAAATAACCAAACCTACGGCAAACATACCTGAAAATACAATTCCCATCACGGTATCTTCTTTAATACGACTGTGCTCTTTTAAATAGCCTGTGGCAAACGAGCAAAACAAGCCAGAAAGAAAGGCACCGACCGTTAATGGAATGGCAGTGACATAAGCAAGCACTACGCCGGGTAACACAGCGTGAGAGATAGCATCTCCCATCAAGGACCAGCCCTTTAAAACCATATAACAAGATAAAATAGCGCAGGCGATCCCGATAATGATAGCGGCAATGATAGCCCGTTGCATAAAAGGATATTGAAATGGTTCAATGAAAAATTCAATTAGCTCATTCATAGTTTCACCTCTTCTTGTTTTGGCGCTTCTTGGGGCTGATGAGATTGTGAGATTAACTGTTGTGAGCTTTGGCGAGCACGGCGACGAGCAGCTAACATGCCGTGTTTAGGTGCAAATAAGAATGCTAATAAAAAAAGTACAGTTTGCATTGTGACAATGACGCCACCCGTTGCGCCATTAAAGAAATAGCTAAGATAGGCACCTACAGCACTGGTTATTGTGCCAATGCAGATAGCAATAATAGCAAGTCGTTTAAATTGATCGGTGAGTAGATAAGCTGTTGCGCCAGGTGTTACAACCATTGCAATAACCAGAATGGCACCAACAGTTTGAAGTGCAGCAACGGTGCAAGCACTTAATAAAGTAAAAAAGATAATTTTTAATTTTAAAGGTGATAGACCAATAGATCTGGCATGGATTTCATCAAAAAAAACTACCAGTAAGTCTTTCCAGATACAAAATAAGACGAGAAAAGAGACACCTGTAATAATAACAACTTGCCATACATCTTCATCTGCAATACCTAGAATATTTCCGAGGATGATGGTCTGAACGTTGACGGCTGTCGGTTTAAGCGAAACCAGCAACAGACCAAAGGCAAAAAAAGTGGAAAAAATAAAGCCAATAACGGCATCTTCACGAAGGCGTGTGATATGGCGAATGAATGTCATTGATAATGCAGCGAGCAAACCCGTAAAAAAAGCACCGACCGCATAAGGTAAACCTAATATATAAGCCCCCGCAACACCAGGAACAACGGAGTGGGAAAGGGCATCTCCCATTAATGACCAACCTTTTAAAATAAGATAGGATGAAAGAAACGCACAGACAGCACCTACTAAGGCACTAACCCAAATAGCTTTCACCATATAGTTATATTCAAAAGGTTGTAGGAGTAAATCTAGCATGGCTAATCTCCTTGTTTGCGCTGACTTTGGTGCGCTGGAGTATGTTCTTTTTGATGACCATAAAAAACGGCCGCGCGTTCATCATCAGTAATTACAGTAAGTGAGCGTGGATCATCGTCATCGTGAAGATCAGAGCCCGACAAGCTAATATGACGCAATACACCGCCAAATGCGTGTTCTAAGTTCTTTTGGGTAAAGGTTGTTTCAGTTGGTCCACTATCTAATACAGTTCTATTTATTAAAATAACGTGGTCACAAAATTCAGGCACACTTCCTAAGTTATGTGTTGAAACTAAAACGAGATGACCTTCTTCACGTAAATTACGTAAAAGTTCGATAATAGCATTTTCGGTTTTAACATCGACACCAGTAAAGGGTTCATCGAGTAATAAAACAGTACCTTCTTGAGCCATTGCTCGTGCCAAGAAAACGCGCTTTTTCTGACCACCAGAAAGTTCACCAATTTGACGATGACCTAATCCAGATAACCCCACACGCTCTAGCGATGCTTCAACAACTTCATGATCATGTTTTGATGGAATACGAAAAAAACCCATTTTTCCATAACGACCCATCATTACAACATCAGAAACAAGCACAGGAAAATTCCAGTCAACTTCTTCTGTTTGTGGTACATAAGCAATCATGTTTTGCTTTAACGCTTGTTGAATAGGATTGTCGTTTAATGTCACTTTACCTTTAGAGGGCTTTACTAGCCCCATAATGGTTTTAAACAGAGTAGATTTACCACTACCATTGATACCGACGAGGGCACAAATTGTGCCGCCCGTGATAGAGAAACTTGCATCAAAGATAGCGGTATGACCATTGTTATAGGTGACAGTGGCGTTATCAACTGTCAACGTTGGATTCGTTTTTATTTTACTCATTGACCAAATCCTTTCGCAATTGTATCCACAGTGATAGTAATTAAATCAATATAAGTAGGAACCTCACCGCCTTCAGCGGAAAGTGAGTCTACGTAAAGAACACCGCCATATTTTGCCCCGGTTTCTTTGCTGACTTGTTTAGCCGGTTTATCTGAAATTGTACTTTCACTAAAGACTACAGGGATATTGTGTTTTCTTACTGTATCAATGACATATTTAACTTGTTGCGGAGTGCCTTGTTCTTCTGCATTAATTGGCCATAAATAAACTTCTTTAAAGCCATAATCATGTGTTAAATAACTGAAAGCGCCTTCGCTGGTCACTAACCAACGATCTTCTTGTGGTATACGAGATAATCTTTCTCTTAATGGTGTATCAAGTTGTTTAATTTTTTCTGCGTAATTTGCTGCATTTTGATTATAAATTGCTGCATTATCAGGATCGTGTTCAACAAGTGCTTTACGAATATTTTCAATATAAATTAATGCGTTATTTGGTGACATCCATGCGTGTGGATTCGGATTGTTTTTGTAAGCGCCTTCACTAATTGCCATTGGAGTGATGCCTTCAGTTACTACAACCGCAGGAACATTACGTAACTCATTAAAAAAACGTTCGAACCAGCGTTCAAGATTTAAACCATTCCATAAGATCAAATCAGCTTTTTGGGCTTTTACAATATCTTTTGGGGTAGGCTGATAATCATGAATTTCAGCACCAGGTTTTGTAATTGATTCAACAATCGCCGCATCTCCAGCGACATTTTGTGCGATATCTTGAATAATAGTAAAGGTAGTGACGACTTTAAGTTTATCTTTTGCTTGTGTAGGCGTGGTTAAAAAGACAGTTGCCATAAGGCATAAAGCCGTTAGTGAAAATTTGTTTACAGAGCGAAATATATCCATATTATTATTGCCTTATAGTTGCAGAGTTATTTTCTCAATTGATAATGATTATCAATATCATTTCAAAGAAGTCAAGTTATCTCTGTGTAAAAAGCTTCATTTGATAACGACTAGAAATAAGATAACAACATGTATTCCAACAAATGTTAAGTAGATTGTCGGGTTTTGTCACAAAAATTAACAATCGTTCGTAACTATTTGTGCAAGAGCTTATTTTTATTACTTATAAAAGCTCACTTTTCCTCAAAAACCAACACTTGTTATACTTCTACAGTTTTTATAGCTCTCATAAAAACCTCTCTTAAAGTAATTAATTCATATGATTTATTTTAGAATATGCAATAACCCAATATAAACCTATTATGGCTGCTTCAATTCTGATTGAGAGATTTTGGGAGGAAAACAGGAAATAGGATAATTTGAGATAAAACGCACACGCTAGGAATAGTAATTGATTGATTTATTTCTCACACTTTGCCATATTTTAACATGCATTTTTGTGTGAAAATAGAATAATATATTTCCAACTTATTGATATATAAATATGTCGTTGTACAACCCTTTATGCAAAAGGATAAAACGTGAAAGTAAAAATCATCTTTTCTTTGGCAATTTTGCTTCTTGCTGGTTGTGCTGATCATGCTCGTCAACCAATTCAAAAAGATACATCTCGATTTTTAAGCCAAAAACCGATAAATAGTCGTATTAATAATGCTTCAATATCTACGGCACAATGGAAAGCAACCCCTTTTGATAACCACATACAGCAAGCCTCTAGCCGTTATAATGTTGATGAGACATTAATTAAAGCGATCATCCAAGTTGAATCTAACTTTAGACCAGAGGTGATTAGTAAATCAAATGCAGTTGGATTAATGCAAATTAAAGCATCGACAGCAGGAAGAGATGTTTATCAAAATAGAGGAAAAGCGGGGCAACCAACAACAGCTCAATTGAAAGATCCCGCTATTAATATTGATTTAGGTACTGCTTATATTCAATTATTAAGAGAGCGCCACCTTGTTGGTATTGCTGATCCTGAAACACTTTATTACGCCACCATTCTTGCTTATGTTAATGGCGCAGGCGCTTTATTAAGAACATTTGATAAAGATAGAGATAATGCGATAGCTAAAATTAATTCAATGAGTGCGGACGATTTTTATCGTTACGTTGAAAAAAACCATCCGGCAACTCAAGCACCACGTTATTTAGCTAAAGTAAGAGCTGCTTACCATGCAGGGGATAATTAATCTGGCAAATTAGCTACGGCTTGGGCCTGTTTTAATAAAGCAGGCAAATCTGCAATAATTTCAAGAACGCCGTTAATCATAAATTGAACACCCATACAGATTAATAAAAATCCCATTACACGAGAAATAGCATCAATACCACTGTGACCTAAATATTTCATAATGCGGGTGGAGCCACGAAGTGACAGCCAAACAATCACGCTAATTAAAAAGAAGGTCGTTACAGGGGCAACATATAATACCCATTGAGCAATATCAGTACGCGAAGGTATTGATGCAGCGGTACTGATTATCATTGCAATGGTTCCTGGTCCTGCGGTACTTGGCATTGCTAAAGGAACAAAGGCAATATTGGGTTCTTTGGGATTGTGGTGAGGATTATTATCGTCAGCAATAGGATCATCAACATTAGGTGTATTAGGAAACAGCATACTAAAGCCAATAAAAGCTACTATCATCCCACCAGCAATACGAAGACCGGGTATCGAAATACCAAAGGTTGTCATTATGACGCGACCTGCATAAAACGCGATGGTCATAATGAGGAAAATATAGACACATGCCATTAAAGATTGTTGATTACGCTGTTCTTTGGTCATATTTCCTGAAAGACCAAGCCAGAGAGCAACAGTCGTTAATGGATTAGTTAAAGGTAAAAGTAAAATAAGACCAAGGCCAATAGCCTGAAAAAACTGGTAAGCAGAGTGCATGGAATATAAAAGCTCCTATAATAACAGGTAATTAAGGAGTATTTATGATAACAAATTAAACAGCAAAAAAGTTATTTTTAAGCATAATAATCTTACTGTTTATTGGTATTTCTTCATTAACCACTCTAAATGCATTTTTACTGAGAGCCAGTCATAATCAGTAATACTATAAACACATGTATCCCTTTTTTGACCGCCTGTTGTTAGTCTATGGTTACGTAAAATGCCATCGAGCTTTGCACCTAGGCGCTCAATCGCTCTACGACTTGTTTGGTTTAATATGTGAGTACGAAATTCAACAGCAATACACTGTAACTCTTCTAGCGCATATTTAAGTAATAGGTATTTAGCTTCAGTGTTAATTCCTGTTCTTTGTACTTCTTTTGCATACCACGTTGAGCCTATTTCTAACCTTGGTGTTTGGTTATCAATATTCATAAAGGTTGTTATGCCTACAACATGATTATTGGCTTGAGAATAAATGGTGAAGGGCAACATTAATCCTTTTTGCTGCAATTGAAGCTTATGTTCAATATCACGTTTCAATTCTGTCACTGAAGGAACAGTTGTAAACCAAAGCTCATTGGGTTTATCTTTTTTAATTAACTCATATAAGTCTGAATAGTGATCCATACTAAGTGGCACTAAGCGTACGAGTTTTCCTTCAAGAGTTACCCAATCTGTTATTTTTTTCATTTCATATTTTCCCTACGTTAGTGGTGAAAAGGATCGTCATTTAAGAATACTTTTTATACATAACAAATTTATGAAATGGTACGATTATTTAAATAATGGTTAAAAATACGGAAAATTATTAATAATTAAAATAGCGAAAAAAGAGAATAGGATGACTCTCTCTCAACAGAGAATGATTGTCTTGCTACAGGTGAGGTTGCATGATGCATGCTAATCTATAACTCAGTAATTAAGATATCACTGTAAATAAAATAGATTGGTAAAAAATGACAAATGTAATTGAATGGGATGATTTTCTTCGTGTAGAAATGCGTGTAGGAATGATTATTAGTGCAGAAATAAATAAAAAAGCCAATAAACCTGCTTATGTTATGGAGGTAGATTTAGGTGAATTAGGTATCAAACGGTCTAGTGCCCAAATTACGGTAAATTACACACCTGAAGAACTTGTTGGGCGCCGTATTTTATGTGTTTGTAATTTCCCTGTTAAGCGTATAGCTGGCATTAAATCCGAAGTACTAATTACCGGAGCACCAGATGAAACAGGTGCGATTGTATTAGCTGAATTTAATTTGCCTTTACCAAATGGCTCGCGTTTGGCTTAAGTTTGTTTAACATAATAATTTCCTAACAAGATACTCTTCGATAGTGATGTTCTGCTGAGTTTTGATATAGTGTTTATCAACCAGCGCATTGAATAGGAGGAGTGTCTTTTGTTATTACCTCAATTACATTTACGATGTTATACACAAGAGACGGTATCTCATCAGCATGATAATTTATGGCAGATTATTTTTGGATTGTCTGGCTCGATGGAGGTTAACTTTAATCGAGAAGATTTTCTTATTTCTAATCAAAATTGCTTAATTATCCCTCCGACTATTAATCACGCTTTTTCTGGCAATAAAGATAATAAAAATCTTATCTTAGAATTGCCCGTAACCTCACAATGGCAATTAAGTGAAAAGGGGGGGCAATTTGCTTTGTCACCTGCCGCTATAGGGTTATTAGAATGGTTGCATCAATATCCCCAACCTCCCGAGCAATATTCAACCATAACACGGCTTTTACTTGCTCAAATGGAAATACAAAAAGATTGGCGTGATAATCTTGATGCGTGGTTAGCAAATAAGTTACATACGCCACTCACAACACACGATATTGCATTAGCATTTAATACTTCAGCAAGCACGCTACAACGAAAAATGAAATCCGAGCTAGGTATGTCTGTTATGCAATATGTGACTAAACAGCGACTTAATAAAGCCGCTGAGTTATTGAAATATACATCCACAAATATTGAGAATATTGCTTTAGCGGTAGGGTATGATTCTCATTCTGCATTTAGCCAAGTATTTCGCCAATACTTTAATAAAAGTCCTACAGAATATAGGAAAGCCTAATTATTGCGCTGCTTTATTTTTCGCTGAGTAAATTCGAGGGCATAATTTATCGAAAATTAGCGTAAACAAATAGGTATAGATAAAAAAGAACATCAAAATGGTGATTTCCATGCTTATAGCTTTTATAAAACCAACGTTATACCACCACATATAAAGCGGAATAGTAAAGAAAAATAAACCTAATTCAAAACTTATTGCATGGGTAAGTCGTACCATGACTGTGCGTTTTTTGATCCTTAATTTCGACTCAATTAATTCAAAGAAAGAATTAAAAATATAATTCCAAATTAGAGCAATAACAGAAACAGCGATTGCAACAGGAAGTGAATTATGTGATTGGCTCTGGCTCAATATTGCCAGTAAAACAGTGCTTAATAAAATCGCGAGAGTTTCAAAAGTAATGGCATAGACTAATTTACGAGGACGAGGCTTTAGATAAAACACGTTATATACCTTTATATTAACGATGAAAGTTCTGGCCCGCCCCAGAGAATGTTATTTTTAAAGCCACGGTTTCCGCTTGATGGGTACTGATGGTAATGAAACGAGTTATAAATTGCAAAGAGATAAGTGTTTTTTGATGATTTATGCATCTGTGTTTATGATTTAAATAATAAGTATTATTTATAATAGAAAATAAGAAGAGGAACACAGAATAACGAAAAACTCACACTATAATATGATTATGCAAATGATAGGAGAATAGTAAATATATTAAATAAGTGTATTTACATAATACAAAATAAGGATGCTTATGAGTGGTGAGATTGCTGTTTTCATAATGACTGTCGTTTTTATTGCAATGGCCATTTTGTATTTAGCGCCCGTTTATTATTTTTTTGTTGTGATATCAGCATTTAAATATATCCAGTCTCCACTAAAAAAATCCATCTTGTTCTCTTTGATTTTAATATTAATTAATATATTTTTCTATTTTAATACCACTTTAGTTTCAAAGGGAGAGCTTGCTCTTATTAAGAGCAATGATCCTCAATTTATTTTTCTAGGTCTATTATTTTTCTGTCTCCCATTTATTTATCTTCATATCGTCAGAAAAAGAAACCCTAAAATAGTGGGCTATTGGATAGCCTTCACATTGTCATTCTTAGCTTATAACTCATATTATTTTCCACAAAAAATGATGGGAGATAAAAAAGAGAGAGTTATTCAGCTGTTACAAAGAGGTGATTTAGAAGCATTAGATAAAGTTTGGAAAGGAAGTTGTCCTGATCCTTATAGCATTGAAGTGGAATTTTTTTATAACACAGATTTGATAAAAACATTTGATAAAAAATCACTCTGGTTTTTAACTGAGTGTGTAAAACAAAATAAGAAGACAGAATCTATTTATTTATATTATAGACCGACTAACTATCCGCTGTTTGATAGAGAGTTTTCAATAGCAGAATGGAATGAAAATGTTGTCGATTTATTTATCGATAAAAAATTTTATAGCACTCTTCCAGAAGAAGAGAAAAAGGAACTAGGCGATACCATAATACAAACTTTTCAAGAAGGATTAATGTATACAGGCACCTTTGATGATTATACGAAAAAAATTGATTATATTCTTCAACAGCGTCCTGAATTTAAAAACTATATTATTTTTGATCGAAAAGAGTTTATATACGCACTCAGAAATCACCGATTAAAATATGCTCAATACCTTAAAAAACATCTCGATAAAAATGATCCTTTTATTAAATTAGGTTTTGCAATCATTGAAGATGACATTAAATATATTGTTGATGAAGGAAAGAAAAATCCTGAACTCTTTACTCAAATTCTTATGGATACATCTGCATTGTCCGCATCTGGTTGTGATGAAGGGATTATGCCTTTTGATATAAATACCTTTATTTTTAGTAATGGAAGTAAGAACTTAATTATAGCACTATTGGATAATAATCTAGTAAATACAAGTAATTATAAATGCAATGGATATAATTACTTGGCGGATGATCATGGCAAGGAAAAAACCTGTTTTAGCTATTTACTCCGACATCTTGAATATAACCATACAATAAAAAATAGAGATGATAAAAAAGAGATAGAGAAAAGAATATTGAGTCAATTAACACAATGTGATGAGTGAGATTTTCTTGTGGTTTCTATTTCGTATTTTCTTGAGGAAATATAGGCAGATAAATGTATAAATCTTTACTGTCTGTGATAATATCCCTCCTGAGTTATGATAAGGCTCAGTGATGCTATGGATATTTATAAAATAAATATGTGTACATAACTGTGTGCAAACCTCGCGAGGTAAAGTGAGAAATTGTCGTAACGTACTGAATATAGATGAAATAAAAAGCTTACAAGTGATCTTGCGTATAAGCCATCAAAGCTATTCCAACCAATTCCAATCTGTTTCAAAAATACAACCTAGCACTATATAGATATTGAGTTTCCCTTTCTCGTATGTTTCACTCTGTTTCATTCAGTTTAAGTTCGTGCCATGAAATTTGTGTACATACCCGTGTACACAGTTAAAGGGATGTACACATGCTCACAGATGCGAAACTAAGAAAGCTTCATAACGTTCCAATAGAAAAGCGTATTGAGATAGCTGATGCTCAGGGATTATCTATTCGAGTAACGCCGAAGGGTATGATTATATTCCAATTCCGGTACCGCTTTAATGGACGACCTCGACGTATGACTCTTGGTGAATATGGAACCATATCTCTTAAAGATGCTAGGAATTTAGCTCAAGAAGCTAGGAATATATTATTGGAAGGCAAAGATCCAATTATTGCCAAAGAAATGGAAATAGCTGATGAGGGTAAAAAGCTATCAGTAAACGAGTGTATAAATGAATGGTTAAAAAGCCCTCATGCACAGAAATTAGTAAAACATGATTTCTGGAAGAGGGCGTTACATCGTCACGTATCCACTAGTGTTGGTAAAATGATTGCTGAAGATATGGTTATAGCTCATTGGCAGCCTGTTTTTAAGAAAATGAGAGACAACGGATCACCAACAATGGCAACCGAAATTCTTTCAAAAATGAAGCAGATATTTTCATACTGTATTCGCTCTGGAAAAATGACCGTTAATCCACTTTCTGAACTAAGAGCTGATGATGTGGGGATGAAACCAAAGACAGGAAGGCGATACTTTAGTGATAAAGAGATTGGTATGTTTTGGCGGGCTGTCGATAACACCAATATGACTAAGCAAAGCAAAATATTTATTAAGTTGGTTTTATTAACAGGATGTAGAGGTGCCGAACTTAGACTTGCTAAAAAATCAGAATTTGATTTAAAAAACAATACATGGACAGTTCCCGATCAGAACTCTAAGACAAGGGATGGATTTAGTAGAGGATTGTCTGATGAGGCTGTTTCTTTATTAAATGAAGCGTTTTCATTATACCCAAGCTTTAAACAAGTCTTTCCCCCTGCAAACCTGAAGGAGGACAGGCCAATGGCCGCTAGTGTATTATTAAACATGGCTATTCAGGTTGGTGATGCAATGAAGGTTAATGATTGGAGTATGCATGATCTTCGCAGAACCGCAAAGACAAAAATGAGTGAGCTTGGCGTTCCTCCTCATGTCTCTGAGAAAGTGTTAGGCCATAAACTTGGTGGAGTCCTTTCTGTTTATGACCAACACGAATATATAAAAGAGCAAATAGATGCAGTAAATAGTTTGGCGACTCACATATTATCCTGTACTGAATAGCCTTTGCTTTTAAAAAACTCAATAACTTCATTGTATTTATATAATGCGCCTCCGTTAATAGGGGCGTAATTACTATCGGGTTCTGGAAATGGCGTTCCCTGAGCGATCCATTCTTGTCTTTTTCTCCAGAATGTTGTGCGAGATATTCCACCTAGCATCCCTTGAATTTTACTTCTACAAATTAAAAATTTTGGAATGTTGTCATCCATCTTTCTCTTCCTTTTGTAATTTCCGTAGGTAATACGATAGGACCATCTTGTCCTGATAGTTCATGTGATTTAGAGGCTTAAACTTTGGCGTGTATTTATCGAGGATCTGAGTTGTTAGTTTGTCGTTGGGTATTCCGTGGCTTCTGAGTTCGATTAAGCATTCCTTTGCTATTTGCCGTCTTGCGTTTTCCATTGCCTGTGCATTCATAGGCTTTGCCTTTTATTTCTCATTATTATTCTGAGAGAGTTAGGGCAATTTTCTATTTCTACGTTATAAATTGTATTTTTAATCTTAACTCTGTGATTTATTCGAAATCCTTTCTTGCTTTTATCGTGGATATTTAAAGCTGCATTTATTGCCATTCTTTCTATATCACTAATATCACCATGAATTCTGATTTCCATAATTCACCTATATTAATTGAATACTTTCTTCCATTTGGTCGCCATATACATCCCAATCACCGTATTTCTCACGAGCGAACAATTCGAGTCGAGGAACATCTCCATATAATTCCTCTAAGCGATGATGGACTTCTTTTGGTTTTTCGCTGTGCTCACCTAGACATGAATAAATAACCTGCCGAACACTTGCAGATTGACGAGGCAATCCATTTCCTCTCGTGGCAATTAAGCACATTTCGACATTTTGACGGGTATAATTACCGCAATTAATCTTTGTCTCGTTATTTAATATTTCCATGAAATCAAAGAAATCTTCTGGCGGGTTTTTATTTATTCTATCTCCTGCGTTTTTATTTAATTTAACCCACACGAAACCGAACATGTTTTTAACTTTAAAATCCCATGCTTCGGCTAATTTGATTGCTTCGAGTGCAAAATTTCCTGTGTACCACATAAACAGCACGGCATTTTTAGAGGTATGTTTTTCTATTGATAATCTAGAAAGGGAATATAAGTCGGTGGTGTTGTAATGATTATCTGCTGCGCCATTTGAAACTTTGTTATTGTAAGACCAAGGAGGATCGCACAATATCAAGTCATACTTTTTCATTCTCCGCTCCACTGTCACCTATATAAAACGGCAGTCCATCAGCTTCCATTGGTTTTATGTGAGTAAACGTACATGGGATAATTCCACCTCCGAACTCTTGAGCAAACATTAACGCCTGCTTTGCCTGAAGAGAGACATGCTGCTTAGGTAGGGCTATTTGATATGTAACGCCATCAATTAACACCAGTGTCGTCATGGCCTGAACTTGTTTCATTTATTATTCTCCGCATCCTTCATCATTAAGAATAACTCCATAGCGCCACGGTATAAGTTTTCATGCTCAACCTGACTAACTGAACCATGGCAGCACATCCAGCCACCTGAGATTTTAATCATGGATATTTCACTCTCAATAATAATCGGCATTGCGTCGGATGGATAATTACACGGATTAAACTTTTGAGTTTGCCCATTATTAAACTTTCTAAAAATAGTTTGTTCTTTTTCGAAATAAACATACCTATTCTTAATGTCCATTTCTGCTATTCGTCTGTTAATCTCGAAGTCAGAGAGTTCGGTGTATTTATTCATTGATTAATCCTTAACAGTTATTTTGTAATTACCCGCATGTGATTTCTTACCATATGCCGTTTTTCCGTCACCAGTAGCCACAGCTAACGCATTAACATCTGGCTTATTACTAATAATTGTTTTTGCTGCTTCAAGAGCAAATAAATACTCATTATCTTTACATTCAATTGTTATTTTCACGAATCACCTCACCACAAATAATATTTAAACCCCTCACTGACATTAAATATTCAGCACGTTTATTGCATTCCGATTGCGTGTATAAATCCTCAGATATTGGCACTGCATGATTGTTCATAATTAACAACAGGACGAATAACTTCATGTTTATTTTCTCTATATGCACATTTAAATATGTGAGCAATAACATCAACAGTCCAAGCATTGCCGTAGCATTTATATGACTGTGAATTTGAGACTATATTTTCACACCAACCATCGGGAAATGTTTGTAGTCTGGCGCATTCTGTAGGAGTTAATTTTCGATATTGCAGAGTGTTATTATGTTCCCACGAATTAGATGTGAGTGTTGGAGATTTTTCAGTGTGAATACCTCCATTGTTTTTCCCTCGAGGACGCTGATAGATTGCTACTTTCGGCTCTCTGTGCCCGCCTTGACATGTTGACAGTGTCGGGGCTTTTCCAGCATCAGAATAAATACGCTTTATCTGCTCATTGCCTTTGACATCAGAGGCGTTAGCAACATGAATTAACCCGTCTCTGGATTGCCTGATACTCTCTCTTGGCTCGCATGGTCTAAATACTATTTGCCGGCGACGTTTATTAAAGTATTCATCTTCACTTGCACCACATGCGTAATTGCTCATGATGCAATATGATTTTTCTCTATCAGTAATACTTTCATCATCAATAATATCTTTCAGCAAAATACCTTTATCTTCTGGCTGGCTAACTTCAAAATTAGTCCAGTAGTAACGCTGTCTATTTTGTGCTGATAATAACGAGCTATTAATAAGCGTTTTATTTACATAACCTAATGCACGCTCCGTATGTAATGTTATATATTCCTCAAATTCCTTTTTCATTTTTACATTTTCGAGCATGAATTTAGCATCTGGATTATTTTCTAATACATGACTCATTATTTCTAACGTCGTCCAAAATAATTTACCACGCTCATCCTTATCACCTAGTTGCTTTCCCGCAAGTGACCAACTCTGGCATGGAAATCCCGCAGTAACTAATCCTACACTTGACCAGTCAATATCCCACTCACGCCAATTATTAACATCACCTAATTGAATGTTATCTGGATAATGAAACTCAGATACTTTGTTAGCGAATTTATCTATTTCAGCGATGTAATATTTATCAAATTTAATTCCAGCTCGAGACAGCGCCAATCGCCCAGCGGATATTCCGTTGAACAGACTTAAATATATCATTTTGATTTCCTATGAATGTGCAGAACCCTGTATTAGCATGAGTAATACATATCCGATTATTTGCATGGTTGTTTAATCTAATTTATATAGCGGGGTTACTTTAAATGGTGAGCCATGAGATTGAAAATGAATATCTATATTTTCAGATGTAACAGCATCAGTAGTGAATTGCATTTTCTCATCATGAAATACAGGGTACATCCAAGCGACTGGTTGTAGATTGTTAATGTGTTCGATATATTCGCAAATTTTTATTAGCGTATCTAAATTAACATATGATCGTTCATGCCCAATGCTTAATACCTTAGCTTTATTTTTTAAATCAATCGCTAACTCCAATATCTCATCATTCATTTTTTATTTTCACTCCGTTGCTGATTAATATGTCTTCACATTTATCAATTCCATCAAAATAACCACTATCGTATTCGTTATGACAAATGCCTTTACGTTGTGGCAATTCAACCTCCAAACTCTCGCGTGATGCTTGCCACCAATGCCATGCTTGCCGAGTTGCTAGGTAATAATAATCGTCAGATTCTGAATCTATTTTAAATATGTCATCTTTATCTAATGTAGAATACTTTCTAAATTCTTCTTCAAACTGTCTCCTTGATTTATCCATCACTCCACCTTTCTATACCCAGCTTTGTATAAACGATTTGCGTAAACTAGAGCTTGAGCCATATCTACATCAAAATTACCGTCACGAGTAGTGGATAGGGTGTTAGAAATTTGATTAATTTCCTTTTCTTTAATTTCCTTACGCTTTTCATCTGCAATTTCCTTCGCTAAATCTGAGCAGTCGAAGCAAATATTTGCTGCTTTACCTTGGATTAAATTGTCCTTACTACCGCTTCCACCGCAAAAGTTGCAAACATTCCTAGGATCTGGTTCTGGCAATGTAAATTTCATAATTTGATTATGGTGTGTAAAACTATCCATTATTCATTCCTCTTCATTGCATCCCTGCGAGTTAAATCAAAAGATAATTAAAGCTGTCGCTAAAAATGCACCTTTAACATCTTTATTTGATGGATAGTAATATGCTGAATAACCATCACGAGGAACTGCTTTGTAATAACAAACATCAACGCGATCGCAATTAACCCATTCCAATTTATCGCTTTCACAAATAATGTTTTCTTTAATTGCAGCGTCGATAACTTGCTCTTTGGTTTGACTGCCTCGCATCATCAAAATAGTTTCGTTATTAGAATTTAGTAAATCTACTGTTTGCTTTTTCATATCTACCTCCTGTTTGATCCTGTTTGTTCTACTCAATTTAAGTTAGAGTTTAATGCTCTTATAGAACTTAATTATCTCTAAGCATTTAGGACAGCTAATGCCACCTCTGATAATATCCTTTGTTTTGTATGTGCATTCACTAGCATGTTCACCAAAAAATTGACCAGAACATAAAACCTTGAAATCATCATTAAATGGGTCTATTGCGTGCCACAGTGGTTCTTCTTCTTCGCCATCTTCATTAGTTAAAATCATCACGAGCGTATTCATATCATCCACCTATGCGCGTAGCTGTTCTGATACGTTGGTAGATTTCGTGTGCTTGAATTCTCTCTTCGCCGATATCGCAAGCACAGAAATATTCATAAGCTGTTTTTTCAGCTTCTCGATGGGCTTTAAAAAACTGTTCTTTTAATTGATATCTTGAAGAGCGTAACCAAAGACAGATGGGTCCATCTTCACTTTCGTATATGGCTCCAACAAACCAACCTTCACCAGGAGGTTCTGTTGGCATCCAAGCTGATACATTAGGGTTACCGTGAGTAAAATAGTTCTGGAAAACAGGTGTATTCTCTCCGACATCTTCACTCATATAAATACAGCGTTGCTCTAATTGGTTATCCGTTACCCACTGCATAATTTCATTACTATCTTCGGAATATGGCAGTTTTGAATGAGTCCAATAACCATTTTCATCATATTCTACAAATTCTGGAGTAATTGACATAAAGCCTCCTAAATCACATTAATAGCGTGACGTGGATACATGAGCCCAATCGGCGCAAAAGGAATATCATCTTCAAAATCAATCGGTGGCTGATTCTGTGGTGCTTGATTACTCGGTGCTTGTTTTGGTGCTTGCGGTTGCTGTGGCTGTCCCCATCCTTGATTCTGCTGTGGCTTCTGGCTTCCTGCCTGATTACCACTGTTACCGCCTAGCATCTGCATTGTTCCACCAATATTGACCACTACTTCTGTTGTGTATCGGTCTTGCCCGCTTTGGTCTTGCCATTTTCTGGTTTGCAGAGAACCTTCTATGTATACCTGACTTCCTTTTCTTAGATATTCACCTGCAATTTCTGCTAATTTGCCGAAGATGCATACACGATGCCACTCGGTTTTTTCTTTCATCTCACCGGTTTGTTTATCACGCCACGATTCCGATGTGGCTAGTGTGAGATTTGCTACTGCGCCACCTGACGGCATATATCGAATTTCAGGGTCTTGCCCCAGGTGACCAATAAGGATCACCTTGCATACTCCACGACTTGCCATTTACACCGCCTCTTGTTTAGTTAGTTCTTCTTTTCTTAGCTCATATACTTTCTGAGCTTCCGTTTGTTCAGATGTATCCCTAAGTGCTTTGTATGCTTCACTAAATGCGACTTTCAACTCATTCATGCTTTGCACTTCCATTGCGATGCTCGTAAAGTGAGCTAGATCTATCTCTGCTTTAGTACGCCCGTCGTTAAGCCATTCCATTAGCCTAATGCCTGTGGTTTCATCAATTACAGTAAAGTCAGCATTACTGAACAATCCTGTCCGGTCTTTGCTGGCTACTGCTGTGTGGGTTTCATGATTAAGGTCGAGAACCGTGGTGAATTCATATTCAACACCGTCACGCTGCTCTGATTTCATCCCTAATTTATCAACGCGTTTTTTGCCGTTACCTTTGTCAACCTGAGCCGTTTCCGTTTTGCTCCGCATAGTCGCGATAATATTCACCTCAGACCGAAGAATCGCATCAAGAAACTTATTGTGGCGAGGAGTGATCACGCTCCATGCAGACCATGTATTTCCTCCAAATTTAGCTTTAGCTAGTGAATCAAGCATCTCTAAACAGCCACCTGTACCACTCCATTCATGAGTAAGGCTGTCGATTATGAGATTGTCGTAGCCAGCTTCCTGCGCAGCTCCGATAGCTTCAATAAATCGCTCTGGTGTAAAAGGTGGATCTAACTCCAATACGTCAAAATTAAAACGGTCAGAGTAAAGAGAAGCACTTCCTTTTTCTGTATCAATCAACGCCGTTTTTCCGCCAAGTCCTTTGGCTATTTCCAGTGCCCCGTAAGTTTTCCCTGACCCACTAGGTCCTGTTAAAGCGAGCCTTAACTTTGCTTTTTTTCGCATTGCCTTGACGAATTTCATATTAATCTCCCAAATACTGACCAGGTCGGCGATCAGTTCCGTAGTAATCGATTTCAAATTTATTACTCGGTGCAGAACTCCTTTCTGTATCACGTATTGCTTGAATATGCGCTGGTAGAGGAGGGTGATTTTTCGATGCATCTAAATTCATGTGTAACAGTTCCATTGCTAGTCGCTTCTCTCTCTCCTTCACGCTCGTATTCGGCAAATGGCCCTCAATCATTGCAATAGCTTGAGCCAGAGCTTCCTCTCTGTTTTTTGCTAGTGATGATGTTAATCGAGGGTATTTATCAGTAGGGTAAGAGTTAGAAACGTTCATTGAAAATCTCCTGCAAAATCCTTTAAAGGTGTCGACAATCCTTGTCGCCCTAACACTTCCGTTTGATATATAAACTCATCGTGTTCGCGTTCCTGCGATTCTTTACGCTTCCTGCGTAATTCTTCTAACCATTGCTTTGAGTTGCTCATAACTCCTCCTTAATAAACAGCACCCAATGCGTTTTATCGTTCTTACCGACACGCTGTACTATTGTTGGTTTTTGGTCGGTTAGCGCTAAAACTTGCTTGGTAGGTATTTGCGTTTCATTCCACTTGAATGCCAATGTTCCGTTTGGCTTGAGCACTCTAAATGCTTCACTAAATCCTTTTGATAAATCGTCTTTCCATGACTCTTTATTTAATCTCCCATACTTTTTAAACATCCATCCGTTGTGGCCAACCCTGATTAAATGAGGTGGGTCGAATATAACTTGATAAAATGAACCGTCAGGAAAGGGGAGGTTTTTAAAATCAGCGATAATGTTTGGAGTGATATTTAGCTTCCTGCCATCACATAAAATATGCTTCTCTGCGCGGATGTCGCTGTAAATTGCTCGATTATCTTCCTTGTCAAACCAGAACATGCGACTGCCACAACACATATCTAGAACCTGAGTCACGCAACCCTCCTTAACTTAGAAACTCGTAATATCCTGTTAATAAAGGCTTCCTTGCCAATCGCATTGATAATCCGCTCAAGCGATTCGTCGTCACAATCGAGCACATATTCCATTGCCTCAACTGAGTCGATTTCCGTTAATTTAGCCAGCTCAGCGAAACTTCCTGTTTCAATCTGAACCTGACTAACATCATCAAAATCAATCACGACTTTCCCGTCGCTATTAACTCTCATTCCGTAAGAGTATCTGAAGGCTATTTGCATAAACCCTCCTGATAGCTTTCTTTGAGTAATTCCATTGCTAACCACCAGATATCCTCACATTTCTGGCGAATAGCTACCTGCGCCTGAGCTTGCGCCAGACGGAAAATATCTTGGTTAATTTTCATAATTTACCTTGCGATAATTAGACTTAATGAAATGACTGCGAATAGAAGTAGGGCGCTGAATATAGTGTCTATGTTCATGCGAAATTCTCACTATTTAGATAGCGATTGTTATTTAGGTTCTGGTGTTGGTGCGGTGGGTTAGTAGTGAATTTTTACGTTTGATACTAAGTTTTTAGCGATAGCGATAATGCAATTCTTGGCGCACTCTTCTTGAATGCCAGCATCAATTAAATCTTGCATGGCTTTATTGTTAACTGTTTTCTGATGCTCCTTATCAGCCTGACGTTTAGCTTCTTCCTGACGCTTGCGTTCTTCTTCTGCTAATCGCGCTTGTTCTGCTTCCTGTGCTTTCTTACGCTCAGCCTCGATAGCTAATTGCTTCTCACGCTCAGCTCGTTCCTGAGCCTCTTTAGCATCACGTTCTGCCTTTTCCTTGGCTTCTTTTACCGCTTGCTCTGCACGTTGAATAGCTTCCTGCTTTTCACGCTCTGCGCGTTCTTGTGCTTCTTTGGCTTCACGTTCGCGCTGTGATGCTGCTTCGATTTCTTGCTGTGCTTTTTGTTCGGCTTCTAACCTCGCTTGCTCTACTGCTTGTTTCTTCAGCTCTTCTTCGTGAGCAATACGTTGGCGTTCTGCTTCGGCTTTATCTTCTTCTAAATCACGATCGAATTTCTCATTCATGAGCAGGGCTATTTCATGGTCTGACTCGATACGCTCAGCAAGTGCCTTATCGAATACTGCATTCATTTCTAGCGCCTCTTCGTGCCACGCTAACATTTGCTGTTCTGCTTTTATTCTATCTTGCTCAGCCTCCCACTCGGTTAATGGCTGTCGAACTTTATCGCGCAATGCATCAAAACGCTCTCGTACAGTTCGGCGATTAGCATCGATTAGCTTTGGTATTTCTTTTAACTCTGCCACCAAGTCTTTACCGAGCCCATCAAGGTAAGTTTTTGATTGAGCGACTTTATAAGCCAGCGAAGCAATTTCCTTGCGACCTTTAGCAGTGCTAACATCGTGAATAAAAGAGTTAACTTCTTGCTCTACTTTACGGATGATATCTTCGACGCTGTCTGATGATTTAAATACTTCAAGCGCCGTCGATTTTTCAATTACGACTAATTCATTTGCCATTTCCAATTTTCCTTATGTGCGTTTAGAAGTTTTTGGCGTGATATTCTTCGAGCAACTTGGCGATATCAGATTCTTTAAATGAACCACCATGTTCACCGTTGGGCTCTTCTATCCAAAGCTGGCCATCTCCAAACTGTGAAATAGTCATCTTACCGATAGTTACGGCTTGAACTGGTTTGTTGTTATTTGCAATTGGATTACTTTCTGATTCTGTGAATTCCATAATTAATTCCTTATGTGCGTATTCCTCACTATTAATAGCGATATGAATGATTAATTAATGGGTTACTGCTGACCGAGGGCTTTTGCGATTGCTAGAGTGGCGATTCTAACTTGGCGACAACTTCGTCATAATTAACTTCGAACTCTTCGCAGTATTCTTGTAACACGGTAGGTTCAATAGAATTATTTACGGCATGAGCCTCATCCTGAGTTAGTAAATCATCACGATAATCATTGAACGCAAATGCCACTAAGTGCCCTCCTAATATTTTCATGCCTGCATATACTATTGGCTCTTCGTTGTCATCATACTCAACTACGAATGTCATTTTTCCCATATCACCCCCTAGCCTTTAACATTGCATCTGCCATAAGGTAGGATTCTTTAGCAACCCATACCACAGATTGTTCGGTTACATTGTCAATCATGCAGTGGTTAGATAAGATCCCATTCATAGCCTCAGTTGCAACGTAATCTCTAAAAGAGATATCAGCTAACATCAGCTCAGGCTCTTTAGCATCTGGACGCCACAGTAAATCATAGTCGCCGTTATCATCGAAGCTGGTTACTTGGTATTTCCAGCGGTGACCTTTGAATTCGAATGTTGCAGGAGTTCCAACGGTATAGTTTCCAGTTTTTGGAAATCTTGCGGTCATGTAATCTTTATACTCAGGCGAGTCTTTATATACTTTCAGTGTTATTGACATCTCTATCTCCTATCTATTAATCAACTCACAACAAGTTATGCCCTGACAGACAAAAGAAAGGGGCCGTATAATTGATCTCTTAATAGAATATGTTATTGAATAATATTAATAATGTTCAATTCTAACCGTCCCGTCAGGAACGCCATATAGACTTAATGACCAGCATGCCTCTCCCACGGCGGAGACATATGGTCTGGCATCAGGAGGAACCCCTTCAAGTGAATTAACCCACTCATTAACAGATTCCTTACTTATTTTATCCCTCTGAGCTTTGCCCATCTGCCTGCACACCATTCTGGATAACGCATCAGCGCCATCCTGATCATGCAGATACCTGATCTGTAATACGCTATACCCTCGATTTAATTGCCGTGTTGCAAATGATATTCCTTCGAGTCTAGCTATGCACTCAGGGTCATTCGAGCATAGTTCCGCATGTGCTTCTTGTTGTTCCTTGTCTGCCAATTGTTTGGCTTTAATTCTATCTATTTCACTATTGTAATTAGCCAGCCATATATCGAAATAGCATTTAGAATCCCATCGGCATGACATGGTTGCTGGCTTTGCTAATTTATTGCCTGTTATATTGAAATACTCTTGCTGGAGAGCAAGGACACTAGACATGCTACCATCCGGCAATCTAAATCTTTCCTCGCTCATTTTTGCGTACTGTTCATCTTCGTTTTTGGGTGGAATAATGATATATCCGACAAAGAAGAAAACAGAAACCAACAAAAGCGGTTTCAGTATAGATGCTGTAGCTTTTTTGTTCATTTATCTGCCTAGTAGTTTAGCTATTGCCAGTGAATAAATCTTACTATGACATCAACGCAAATCCAAACAAGCGCCGGGAAAATTCGATTTAATCCCTCGCCGTCACTTCACCAGACTCTAATAACGTTCCTGATTTTCTATATTTAGCTGAGTAAATACTAGAATTAGGTAAGCAACAGTTATCTCCACTTGGATAATGCTTTGTTGGTTTGATAGAGAGAACAGGGCGCTCTTTCTTCTCTTTCACTGAGTTAGCTTTAGAAATCTCTTCTTCTTTCAGCTTGTTAGCTCTGAAAGTTGCATATCTAGCGTATTGGCGAGATTTATATGAATCACTGTTTACATGCTTAACTTCTACTTGTTTACGTTCACCAGCTTTCTTAGGTGACGTTTTTAACGGTTGAATATAAGTTGTCATGTTGCCTCCTCTGAATAAGTTTTAGTGATTGGTGGTAGGTGCCGATCTCCTACTTGTGAACAGTCCCAGCCGCTAGACTGGTTGCCCACGCCTGCTAGCATTCAGCTACTAATCGGCCTTAGCATTCACCAATCCCAAAACTCACTCAGTGAAATGTTGGACAAGATGTCATTGTCCGTACTGCTATATTTTTAAAGAGCATGGCTTGCTTATGTATCTTGCTTGCCGTTGATGTGATTAAATGTATACGATAAGTAGACGCATGTAAATACTAAATGTAGACATTTGAGATAAATAAAAGTCAACTATCTGTATTTTCAGATAATTTATTTTCAAATAAATCTCAGATTGGAATGCAGATCACTTCTTTGGAGGGGGAGGGGCACAAAAAAGCCCTCGCGGGGAGGGCTGGGTGGGGTTTAATCCTGGTCTTCAAATAGGAAGTTAAATTCTCCCAATGCCATGAGCTCTGGGTCATATATATACCCAGCTTTTTCTATAATCCTTTTCTTTTTAAATAGCTTGTGCTGCCTATCTGCGTGCTCGTTGGCTTCTTCACGCAAAAAATAGCCATTTGGATTATCAGGCAACAATGCGTATTCATTGAAAACTAAAAGTTTATCAACATGCTCATTGAGTGATCGCATGGTCATTTTCTTTCCTTGCAACGCGGTTGACTCAGCATGTAGCAGAAACTGCTCAGAGAGTAGATGCATTCTGTAAAGCTCATTTTCTTTCAGGTAATTTTTGCCAACCTTGGCCTCTTTAAGCGTTGGTGAAACTCCTGAAAATGAATTAAGCCCCATATTGTCATCTTCATGGTTTGCTCTATCGAGAATTAATTTAGCGCTCACCATCCCCGTGATAGCATAATGAAACTTATCCTGCATTTTTGAATAGAAACTCCTTACCTCTGGTGAGTTCCCATCATAGTCGGACGCACTTTCCTTAAAACAGTCTTTTAGCTTGTCGTAAACATGACGCTCATCAGCTCGAATAGCTCGAATTTTTGCGGCAAGTTCATTAGTTTTTTCGGGGGAGTCACGTAAAGCTTTTTCGTTTAGTACGAAGCCATCACGGAGATATGATTTTATTAATTCAGAGGCCCACTGTCTAAACTCGACGGCTCTACGACCATTAACACGAAACACTATGAAGTTAATCATATCTATACTGTAGTGGTTTATTTCTCTATAAACCTTGCGATTCCCCTCATTTCGAACTAGTCGGAGAGGCCGACTAGTTGAATTTCGGTCTAGCTCTCCATCAGAATATATATTATTTATGTGTTCTGTTATCGTGTTTCTGGCGACATTGAATAGCTTGGCGATCTCTTTTTCAGTAACCCATATTTCTTGAGTTTCAGTGTCTACCCTTACATCAATAAGTTGGTCATCTTTTTGATAAACCTCAACTTTGAAATTCACTTCATCATTATTGCTCATCTACCTTCCTTATTGAATTAAAACACCACACCCTAAAACGTGTCGTCAGGCCATTGTGACTTGATTACCTTGCCTATGATTGTGCAGTTACCGTTAATAGGGATCAGGTCATAGCGTGGGTTTAATGGCTCTAGATACTCAATTCCACCTTCTCTAATCAATCGCTTGAATGTGAACTCATCATTTAGCAAACGGGCGACACAGAAATCTCCGAACTCTACTTCTTCTTCAGGATCAACCAGAATTAGCATTCCTTCAGGAAAACTTGGCTTACCTCCTGGTGGTGCTGTCATTGATTGACCTTCAACCTCTAACCAGAAAGAACGTTCACTGGCTTTCTTAGCTGTTGGTATCCACGACACAGCATCTTTCTGAGTGTATGAGTTAAATTCTGTTGAGAAAGCGCCAGCTTGTACCTTCGTGAAGAGAGGGTACTGGTAGGTTGGTGGTTGGTGGCTAATATCTTCTTTTTCGATGCTAATTGAGCCGTCAGCGTTAATAACTGCATTATTCACACCAACAAATGCCAATATGCCAGCAATGTCATGTAGAGACGGCTCTCTCTTACCTGTCATCCAGTGACCAACCGCACCCTTCGATACCGAAAAGCGCTCAGCTAAATCATCATAAGTAATGCCTTTGTCCTTCATTAAGGATTTGGCTAGTTCATACCATTTCATTTTCATACCAAGATTATACGTTATGTATACATATATGTGGACACACAAAATGTATACTTAAATATTGAGTTATCGGATACTTTATGTATACTAACCTAATTGTAATAAGGAGGTTCTAATGAACAATTTAAGTCGATACAGAAAAAAATTGGGAATCACCCAAAACGACTTAGCCAAAGAGCTTGGATGTACAAAGGGGAATGTCAGTCATTACGAAAATGGTAGACGTAAAGCTGACCTAGACGTTTGTAGAAAGCTCGTTGTTTTCTTTAATCAAAAAGGTGTGAAAGTCACTATTGATGATTTATTTCCACCAAAAGTTGCTTAGCTTCACCCGCTCTTTAAAAACTCACGCCATGCCTTTTGACCTCAATCGGCAAATTATTATCAACAATCCGCTCATATGGAATGAGCCACGGATCATTACTGCTGTTCCCAATATGGGAAGTAATCTAAGAAGGAATTTAACAAATGGAACTATCAAACGAACGCAAATTTCGAGAAATCGAATCAAAAATCATGAAAGGGATACTTGTTACTGGCGCTAGAGAAGTAGCGAAAAGGACAGGTATTCACGAATCACAAATATCCCGCTGGCAATCTCAACAATCTAAAACGCAATTAAGCTTCATACAACGTTGTGCAAGGCTTTTAGTTGCTATTGGGTATGAGACACCAGATGACACAGTGATATTGCAAGGTGATGAGGCTAGAGCGTTAATTCAGATGCTTGAGCATGTCAAAGCACCAAAAAGAAAAACCTCAACCACGGCGAATGGTGAGGCTTCTCAACAAATGGATTTAACCATTTAACGTACAAATACACTGTATCAATAACCAGTAATTACGACAAGGGGAATTTAGGTTTCTCTTGTCTGATACAGCTAACTAATGGAGTAATTATATATGAAATTAACAAAGAAACAAAGACATGGAGGTTGCCAGGTATGAGCGTTGGTCACTTAGGTGAAATGAAGCTTAATCGTGATAATCCTGTTCCAGAAGCTCTACCTAGTAATTTTAGAACTGAGGGATGGGTTTATGTCTTAAGCAATGAATACATGCCAGGCATCTATAAAGTTGGCATGACAACTATCTCGCCAGAAAACAGAGCTAAAGAGCTATCCTCCGCAACTGGTGTTCCAGACAAATTTAAAGTTGAAGCATCTTTTTACTCTGAATGTCCTAGTAATGATGAGTCTGAGATTCATGAGTATCTATCTGAATACAGAATTAATGATTCTAGAGAGTTTTTTAAATGTGCTCTTGAAGACATTGTAGATACATGCTCCGAAGTTTGCCTGGCCAGAGTGGGAGACGATATCGCTGATATAGCGGATTCATTCGACATTATTTGTACACATAACTTGGATGAATTAAGGCTTGGTGATCTATTCGAATCATTAGGATTGAATATTTTTGGTTGCAAGCTTTCTGCTGCTGAAAGGTTAATAAGATTAGCAGCTCAACTATTACACAATAAATTTACCGATCAGCACTCTCTATATTTTACAGAAGATACTGCATACCTAGTAAAAAGCACCATGGGGAAGCAATACGATGAGTATCTAAAAAATGAAGAGGAAGCAAATAATAGTCATAAATTAGCAAATAAACCGGAGGTACCTTTCTAATGGCCAGAGCAAGAAATATTAAACCAGGCTTTTTTACCAATGACGACCTTGCTGAATGTGATCCATTTGCACGAATCCTATTCGTTGGTTTATGGACTATTGCAGATAGAGAAGGTCGCTTAGAAGATAAGCCACGTAAAATTAAAGCAATGGTTTTGCCATACGATGACGTTGATTGTGAAAAATTACTCGCACAACTACACAGTAAAAACTTTATTACCAGATATGCAGTAGATGGAAATGAGTTTATTCAGATTAATAACTGGAAGAAACATCAGAACCCTCACGTAAAAGAAGCGGCTAGTGAAATACCAGAACAAGTAATGCAACCTACTGAAAACAAAGGAGCACCAGAAAAGCACCATACAAGCACAGTGCAAGAATCAGAAGAGCATACAACAAATCCTGCTGATTCCCTTAACCTGATTCCTGATTCCCTTAACCTGATTCCTAATAACACCCAAGCCGAAAACACGGCTTGTCCTAGCGAGTCAGAAAATCAATCTGCAAGTATTCACCAAATGTCTAGCAAGTATGCATTCGAGGGAGAGGTGATCCGCCTAAACCACAAAGACTTTGCTGAATGGCAATCGCTGTATTCAAACATCGACTTGGTGCATGAGCTAAAACGACTAGATATCGAGTTCAGAGCCGCTAAGCCTAAAAACTGGTTTATCACTGCAAGCCAGAAGTTAAATTACCAAAACAAGAACTCAGGTAATTCATGGAAAGCCACGCCGCCTAAGCGAGCTGTAAACGAGAATTTTGCATCCAAGGACTACGGTAAAACGGATGCGCCAACATGGATGAATTAAATCATGAGCCTATCAGACAAAATCGAGCAAATTGAAAGGCAGCTTGAAAATCTAAGTAAACCGCCAGCAGAAATACCAAACACCGAAGTAACGATTGTTGAATTAACCTGCGCTAAGCATGGCGCATATCAAGCCAGAACTCGTTCAAGTAAAACCGCGATATCAATTCCATCGCGACCAACACCTTGCCCACTTTGCCTCATGGAAGAACTAGAAGCCTTGAAGATCGAACAGCGTGATTCGGATATTCGTTTCAAGAAGAAACTCACTGAGAAACTGCTTGATGATCTGCATGTTCCAGAGCGCTTTAAATCTTGCACACTGGATAACTACGAGGCTGTGAACAAGGATGCTCAATACAATCTCAATGTCTGCAAAGCCTACGTTAAAAAATGGGAAGATCGCCTAAAAAATGGCGGTGGTTTAGTGATGTGCGGAAAGCCCGGTACCGGTAAAAATCACCTGGCATTAGCAATAGCGAAAAGTGTTGTTGAGGATTATCAAAATTCTGCGCTATTCACGACAGCATTACGAATTGCAAGAAAGTTTAAATCCACTTGGAGTAAGAATTCTACCGAAACAGAATTTGAAGTTATTCGGATTTACACAAAACCAGATTTGTTAATCATTGATGAAGTTGGTGTGCAGTTCGGCTCTGAGGCAGAAAAGCTAATCCTGTTTGAAATCATCAACACTCGTTACGAGAAGATGAAGCCAACAATCCTAATTAGCAACCAAACCAGAGAGGAATTAGGTACATTCATTGGCGAGCGAGTTATTGACAGGATGAATGACGGCGGTGGTTGTACGTTGGCTTTTACATGGGATAGTTACCGAACAAGAAAGCAAGTTGCTTAACACGCAAGAGGATTTTTAGATGAGAGGAACATTGTTTCACAAAGATTATCCGTATCCAGATTTAGACTACTGCTACAAAAATTACGATAAATTAATTGATAACCAGCAGTGGATAAATAACCCACTCATAAATATTTCAGAAACCCCGCTTAAAATTAAAGTTACCCCACTGAGAAGAAAATTGGATAAATGCTTTCCAAGGGGCAAAGCATATATGCGAGTTAGCAAGTGTGAGTTTATGGCTAGCAATTAATCGAGGTGTTGAGTGATGAAAGGTTTAAATTTCAAGAATCAAACAGATCGTGGGGAGCATCTAATGCAGGGAACTAATTGGGTTAATTTTGAAGCAGAAAAACCGCCAGTATCACATACAGAATTGGTTATCGAAAATAAGTCAGGAAAAAAAATTGTTGCCAGATATTTATCTGGTGACTGTTTTGGTGGTGATCTTGGTTTTTATGATCACTACGACAATCCAATACGTGGTTTTAAGTGTGTTAGGTGGCTGGCATTGCCAGAGGGTGAATGATGATAGAGAACAAAAAAGGAAAAGTTAATTACTTCGTCTTGAAGTGCCAATTGTTGAAATTCACAGGGCATTATGCAGACAGTGATTATATGGAAAGTATCGCCAGTGAAATTCTAGATAAATACGATATCTATGAAAAGAAACAGTATCGAGAAACTACACTAATTCAGCGAATTAACCATATCTGGGTAATTCCAATTTTCATGATTTGCATTGTTCCTCAATGGTTAATCACTGGTAGCACTGGCGTTAGGCCATCAAGCAGAGTAGGCAAGTTGGTTAACTGGCTAATAGGTAGACCATAGCAGCATGGAACAGGAGAGCTAACAGTGACAAAGAAACAGCGTGAAAAGTTACGGATGCTATTTGGTGGGCGGTGCGAGTATTGCGGTTGTGAGTTACCAGAAAAAGGGTGGCATGCGGATCATATAGAGCCAGTTCTACGCGGGCCTGATTTTATTGTTGATAATGATAAATCGGAAAACGTCGTTCCAGCGTGTGCGCCGTGTAATTTATTCAAGAAAACATATTCGATTGAGGATTTTAGACACGAGATTAAACAGCAAGCAGATAGAGCTAGATTGTATTCAGTTAATTTCAGAACAGCGGAGCGGTTTGGGTTGATTGAATTAGTCGATAGGCCCGTAGTTTTCTGGTTTGAGCAGTATCAGCAGGAGGTTAGTAGTGGGTGAACTAAAACCTTGCCACCACTGCAGATCAGAAAAACTAGAGGTCATGCAGGTATTCTGCAACTCCTTTGTTCAATGTAAGCACTGTGGCGCAAGAGGCCCTATTGCTGAAAATATGGAATTAGCGGTCAAGTGTTGGAATGCACGAGGTAATTATGGAGAACTTCTGTCTACACGAATCAACGAAAAAGCTATTTGATAACAACGTAATCGAACTACTTAAATCCCACCAAAAACTCAGTGTCACAATCAAGCCATACAAGCCCAAAAGAAGCCTTTCTCAAAACTCATTAAGCCATGTTTGGTACAAAGAAATTAGCGACTACTTGATTAAGTCAGGTCGTGAGTTCTGTACTGAATCGTGGGTGAAGGAAAGTTTAAAGGCCACTTACTTGGGGTTTGAGGCAACTGAATACACCGATGTGTTAACAGGCGAAAAAACGCAACGAGAGACACTTAAGCGCACTTCAAAATTAGATAAAGGGGAAATGCATCACTTCTTACAGAGAGTTGAGGCATGGGCTTCGCAGTTCGGTTTGATACTAACTACTCCAGAAGATAGCGAGTATATGAAATTGAAAAGGGAACAGGATGAATAATTATGGCTAGAGATAACTTTCCAATAGAAAACGCAATCACAATTATCAAATCCGTAAGGCATTTAGAGTTATTTGACACCAAAACAGCTCTCTTAATGACAGGTTTAACGATCAACCAATGTCGAGAAACAATCATGCATCTCAAAAAGATAGGAGCAATAAGAAAGTCTGATAAAAGTGCGTGGAAGTTTGTCGTTTGTGATAACGCGATACAGTTAATCAAATCATATGCTGGCGATAGAGAAGAGGTAAAAATAGTTAGACAGAAGGCGAGAGAGTTTAAAACTCGGCCCATGAAGTTTGTGAAAAAGGCAAACACGGCAGGCATGGGTAATCCGATGTTGATGAAAATAGACTCGTTACTCAAAGGAGTCCGTAATGAACTGCATGTCATGCAATAGACAGCTAACAGATGAGGAAATTTACGTGTGTGATGAGTGCGTAAATGAAAATCCACATCTTGAGGTGATGGAAATAGTGAAAGGAGAGGGAGATGCAGAAGCTAAGGCGACGGCGCTGTAAAATATGCCGAGAATGGTTTCACCCTAAATATGACAATATTGAATGGTGTTGCCCAGAACATGGATTTGAATTATCCAAACAACGAAGAAATAAAGACAGAGAAAAAGCGATAGCAAAACTTAAAAAGGAGCAAAGAGAAAAGGAAGTTAAAGCAAAAGATAAACTCAAAGTCCGCAAGTTAGCAGTAAAACCCCTCTCATATTTCATCAAACAAGCACAGACCGCATTCAACGCATACATCCGTGAAAGAGATAAAGACCTCCCGTGTATCAGTTGTGGTCGTTTTCACGAAGGTCAGTATCACGCAGGACATTATAGAACGACAAGAGCAATGCCAGAGTTGCGTTTTGATGAAGATAACGTCCATAAACAATGCGCCCCATGTAATAACCATCTATCGGGAAATATCGAAAATTACACGCCTCGACTAATAGAAAAAATTGGTCAAGAGCGTTTCGATCGCCTAATGAGTTCTCATGAGTTGCCAAAGTGGAAGCGCGAGGATTATGAGCGGATACGTGATCACTATCGAGCAAAGTTGAAGGAGCTGAAAGATGAGGAGCGATAAATACAAAAGCCTACTAGTTGCTATTACTGTGGCAAGACGGTTATCCAGAGAGTCACTAAAAAGGCAAAGTTTTAGCGTGGTTCAGCTACCTATGGGCATCTTATCAGTATTGGTTACTAGCGATGCAAAGCGTAGGAAGAAATCTATTGTCTACTCAGTAAGTGGCGATGGTCATCACACAGTATTACCGGAGGCGAGATGAGACTTGCAGATTTACCAAAATATTTTTCACCAAAAAGCATTATGTTTAGTGACTCTCCATCTGCAACAGCGACTGATAATCTAACAATCACTGATGTAATGGCCTCGCTTGGTTTGGCGACCTCTAAAGCGAGAATGGGGATTGAGTTGTTTTTGGCGAAACAAGGGATCAATCAACCAACTGAAGCAGTGGAGAGTATTCATCAATATGCAATAACTCAGGCTCACAAATATAGTGCTATTGGAAAGCTTAGTGAGAATGATAGAGGAACACTTCTGCAAATACTCGCAAATTATGCATTTCAGGATTATGCAAGAAGCGCAGCCAGTAAAAAGGCATGCCCTGATTGTGACGGTGGATTTATTGAGGTAGAGGTATTCACCACTAAACAGCACACCCACTTTGCAGCTAAAGAAATTATTAAATTCAACAAGAAGATGGGAGTGAAAATAACTCCATCTGACTATTCAAAATACAGGGAGATTAGAGAAAAAACTAAGGTGATTTGCAAAACCTGCAATGGGAAAGGGGAGGTGAGTCACTCGTGCCGATGTAATGGCAGGGGTGAAACTTTGGATAAGGTGGAAACAAAAAAACAAGGAATTCCAGTTTTTAAAACTTGCCCTAAGTGTTCAGGTCGTGGCTATTCAAGATTGCCGGCAGAAGATGTTAGGCGAGAGATATGCTCACAATTGTTTGAACTGCCAGAAACAACCTGGCGTAGAAACTTTAAACCATTCTACGAGATGTTGATTCAGGAGTGCTTTAAGGAAGAGGCTAATGCAGAAAAAGTTCTACAAAATGTAACAAAAAGAGAAAATGAATATATAAATTAGCTTGTGAGTAGAAATAAGTTGATCTTTTGGCGGAGATGGGCTATCGTGATTCTAACGATGAGTTATTGCCATTTCGTTAACGTTAAAAGAATTCAAGACCTCGCTTCGGCGGGGTTTTTTGTTATCTGGAGTTTGTATGTATGACGAATTCGAAGGGTTCTAAATATCCAACTAGGGCTGACTTGGCTAAAGCTAAACCCTACGCCGAGCGCGATAAATTGTCAGAAGAAGAGCGCAAAGAAAGGAGTCGGAAGTTTAATGATTCTCTATTTTTCGGCAATGGGTATCTCAAACTTTAATTCCCCCGAATTCGAGGGTGTTACCTTCATTGATGAGGGTAACATAGTTTAAGTTATTGATATTTATCCAGAGTGCTTATTTGCATTGTGGTAATCCAACCATCCGGAATTACCGGATAGTTCACATTCAGAAGATCGCTTAGGCGGTCTTTTTTCGTATATGCCGACCACAGAATCAATCACAACACCTCACATTCACACAAGAGCTGTGAGTCGGCGTTCTATTAACTAATTCCTCCAAATAGGGGGTGAGTATGAATCATATGAAAGAAAACCCCGATTTATGGGCTCAAATGCTTAACCTCATCGTTATGAATAAAGAACAGGGAATTAGTGCAATTCTAGCTGGCTCAATGGCAGTTCTTCGAGGTCGATACAATGGCGGTGGATGGGGCAAGACTCTTATTGACGGCTTGATGTGTGCATTCTTCGCTTGGTTTGTAAAAGACCTATTAACTCTTCTTGGTATTAATCACGAGTTGGCATATCTAGCTAGCGTGTTTATTGGGTATGTCGGTGTTGATGCGTTAAGTAAAATTATTAAAGGCAGGGCGGGGGTGAAAAGTGAGTAAGTTTAGATTAAGCAGACGTAGCGAAGAAAACCTCCGTGGCGTTCATCCTGATTTGGTTAAGGTAGTACATCGAGCATTAGAAATTACCGATATTGATTTTATGGTGATTGAAGGTAAGCGTAACGAAGCCCGTCAACGACAATTAGTTGCAAGTGGTAAAAGTCAAACAATGAATAGTCGCCACTTAACTGGCCACGCTGTTGATTGTGCTCCTCTGGTAAATAACCAGATCCCATGGAACGATTGGTCATACTTTAAAAAAGTCGCTGATGCCATGATGCAAGCGGCGAAAGAGTTCGGCGTCGATATCGAATGGGGCGGTAACTGGAAAACATTTAAAGATGGCCCTCATTTCCAATTAACCCATAAGACATATCCAGCATGAACACGCTAACTAAGGTATTGGCTGGACTACTGGCAATATCCGCATTCTGGCTATGGTGGGTAACAGATGATTACGACAAATTAAGTAAAGATTACAGCGCAGCAACCAATCAGCTATCTCGTCAGCAAGCCATTACAGAAAACGCCAACCGCACATTCAGGATTATCAATAATGTCTCATCGACTAATAGCGAAAAGCGGAATAGGTCAGCCGTGGATTCTGAAAAAGTTAAAACGGTTATCAAAACTGTTCTTATCAATAATGATTGCGCCAATACTGCTATTCCTAATGACGCTCTTATCAGGATGCACGACTATTCAGAAAGAATACGTGCCAGTGGAACATATAGCGATACCGGCACACCTAACCGCTGATTGTCTATTGCCATACATACCCGAACAAATGACATGGGGAGAATCCTTAATGTTAAATATCTCCCTGTTATCGGTTATTGAGCAATGTAACTCAGACAAGAAAGCAATACGGGAAATTGAACAACAACGACAGGTGATGAAATGAATCAAAAAAATGAATCTGAATTTGACGCAGTAGTTAAACCAATAATGAAGTATCTTGCAGAAAACTATCATCCTCACGTTAAGGTTGTGGTAGATAGCTCCACCGCAGAACTCGTTGAGGTTCATAACTCAATTTCTACAGATGAATTTATCAAAGATTAATAACGAGCCTCGCAATAGCGGGGTTTTTTAATGGCTTCTTCGCAAATAAGTGAGGTGGTCCATATCTTGCTGACGGGTAAGCCGTAAGTGACCAAAGTAACGTAGTGATACGTGATGATGGTTGCGAATAGTCATAATGATTTACTCCATTCTTCGCTAATAGATATATAGCGTACAAATTTAGTGTCACGCCCGACACACATAAACCAAAGAACCTTTCAGGATGAGCCTTGAGGATAATCAGCAGTGGTCTGGTTAACCCTCTTTGGGCTGGTTACTCCTGGGCGCAAGGTTCATCTCTAAAAGGAACTAACTATGAAACACTTAATCAAGAAATCAGGTAATCAACCAGTAGTAACAACTGACGTCATCGCTAATGAGTTTGGAAGAGATCACTTCCGAGTGATGAATAGTATTGAATCGTTAATTGCATCTCAACATTTAGGAGCCTCCGATTTCAGAGCCTCCTCTTATGTTACTAAACAGAAAAAAGAACTCCCTTGTTATGAACTAACTGAGCGCGGGTTTCTGATCGCGATGCCATTTATTGGTGGGGAGAAAGCAAGGGATGGGCAAGTTAGACTAGTTGATAGTTTTATTCAGTTCCGTGAAAAAGCAGCGAAAGAGGCTAAAGTTCAAATAGAGCGCAACATTGCTCGAATGGAATATAAGCCAATGACCGATGCTGTGAAAGAAAGCAAGATCCAAGAAGGTAAAGAACCGGCTCATTATCATTTCAGTAATGAAGCTGACTTAATTAATCGCATAGTGCTTGGTGTATCGTCTGCAAAATTCAGAAAAGACAATGACATTGGCAAAACCGACCCAATTCGTGATTATCTTTCACATCAGCAAATCCATGCAATAACCGAACTACAAAGAGCTAACACAGTGTTTATCTCGATGGGGTGGGATTTTAAGCAACGGAAAGAATCACTAAAAGGTCTGTTCAATAAAAACCATAAGCAACCATTGCTCGATGAGATGCATAGATTGGCGGCATGAGGATATCACTATGAAAATAAAAAAAACTGGACTAACAACAGGTCAATCTTTTGCAATATTAGCCATATTTATGGTTGTAGCTCTATCAATAAGTTTCTTCTTGTCATGGTGCTTGCTACATATTTGGAACTGGTTTGTTGATTCAGCAGGATTCGACTTGGCAATAAACATCAACTGGGGAACTGTAGTTGGATTGTCGGTAATTCTATGGGTTCTTAAGTCGATATTTGGCAAGAAAGAATAGGCCCTAGTGGCCTTTTTTATTGGGTGGGATATGAAAAATTACAACATAGACGCCAAGACCATAGGTGCTGTAACGAAGGTAGATATAACCGATGGTAACTTGAAGGCTTGTTTGTGTCAGGCTGGAAATGTTAGAAAAATCATCGTTACTGGTCGTGGAAACGTTCGTCAAATCAAAACTATTGCTAAGGCATTTCATGATGTATTGAAAGAAGGCTCGAATTCATGTCAGAAAAATATCACGTAATAGCAACTAAGAAAGACGGTACAACCTACGAAGGCATGATGACGACTAAAGAGCCTCGTGTAACTAATGGGTTAATCGGTATCGCATCACTCGATGGCTCATGGGTATACATTTCACCTGATGAAATTAGTGATATTAAATATGTGCCAGTGGTTGAACAGTAAATATTATTCATTTTAGAAAATTCTACAAATGTCATTCTTTGAGTGGCATTGATAGAGTTTTATATAGGTTTATATCCTCAATAATGTCATTGATTGACGGAGATATATAAACGAAACCAGTTAATTATTCCAAAAGAGGCTGATTAATGGCGACTGAAAAGAAAATGGGTCGCCCTTCTGATTACTTACCAGAGGTGGCGGACGATGTATGCGCTCTAATTGCCGATGGTGAAAGTTTGCGTTCTGTATGCAAGCGACCAGGAATGCCAAACACAACTAAAGTCATGCGTTGGTTACGAGAATATCCTGACTTTCGTGAACAGTACGCGAAAGCAATGGAATCAAGAGCTGATGCCGTGTTTGAAGAGTTGTTTGATATTGCTGATGATGTAACAGAAGAACCAGCGGCAGTTGCTAAGGCAAGGTTAAGGATAGATACCAGAAAGTGGGCTTTAGCAAGAATGAGCCCTAAAAAGTATGGCGATAAAGTAACTCAGGATATTGATTTAAAATCATCTGACGGTTCGATGACGCCGACTAAAATAGTTTTAGTTGCTGGAGGTAACAATGACGGTAGCAAGGATTGAAATACCGCCTAAATTAATTCCAGTTTTCAGTGGTAATTACCGATATCGAGGCTCAAAGGGTGGGCGAGGATCAGGGAAAACGAGAACATTCGCCAAGATGACCGCTGTTCGCGGGGTAATGTTTGCAGAGTCTGGAGTGGAGGGTGTAATTCTCTGCGGTCGTGAATATATGAACTCACTTTCCGATTCTTCGATGGAAGAAGTTAAGCAGGCTATCCGCTCAGAGCCGTGGCTAGATAATTACTACGAAATTGGTGATAACTTCATTCGAGCCAAGAATCGCAAAGTCTGGTATGTATTCTCTGGCTTGCGTCATAACTTAGACAGCATCAAATCTAAGGCAAGAATACTGATAGCTTGGATTGATGAAGCTGAATCAGTATCTGAAATAGCATGGTCAAAGCTGATCCCGACTGTTCGTGAGGAAGGTTCTGAAATATGGGTAACATGGAACCCTGAGCGTGACGGTAGCGCCACTGATAAGCGTTTCTGTAAAAGCCCACCAGATAACTCAATGATTGTTGAAATGAATTATGACGATAATCCGTGGTTTCCGTCAGTGCTTGAAGAGGAACGTTTGAGCGATCAATCACGCTTAGATCCAAACACTTACGCATGGATATGGGAAGGGGCTTATCTTGAAAACTCCGATAAGCAGGTATTGGCGAATAAATACGTCGTTCAAGCATTCCCTGATGACTTATGGCAAAAAGCAGACAGATTGCTATTCGGCGCTGACTTCGGTTTTGCAAAAGACCCAAATACATTACTACGTCAGTTCATTTTAAACGACTGCTTGCACATCGAGTATGAGGCATACGGAATAGGTGTTGAGCTTGACCACATGCCAGCGTTTTACGACAAGATACCTGAATCTCGTAAGTGGCCGATTAAAGCAGACTCCGCACGACCCGAAACAATCAGTTACCTAAAACGCCAAGGCTTCAATATATCCGCAGCTAAAAAATGGCAGGGTAGCGTAGAAGATGGCATTACACATCTACGCGGATTCAAGCAAATAATCATTCATCCTCGCTGTAAAGAAACAGCAAAAGAAGCCCGTCTCTACTCATACAAAACAGACCGTATCACTGGCGAGGTTCTTCCCGTTATTGAGGATAAGAATAACCACTGTTGGGATGCGTCTAGGTATGGGCTGGATGGGTATATCACACAAAAATCAAACGCAGGCCTATTGGTTCCAAAACGATTACTGAGGCGATAATGCAAGAAAACATGAAACTAGCCGTCAATCACATGGTGAGTGATGCGATAGCTCGTGCCCGTATGGCTTTGGTTAATCCAACCATGGGGCTTGATGCGAAGCGATCATCAGCTTGGTGTGAGTACGGATTCAAACAAGATTTAACCTTTGAGGATTTATATAAGCTATTTCGCCGTGGTGGTATTGCCTTTGGTGGAGTAACGAAACTCGTAGGTAATTGCTGGAAAACATCACCTCAAGTAATTGAAGGTGACAAAGCAGATAAATACAAGAAAGAAACAACTTGGGAAGCTTCATTTAAAAAGTACGTGAATAAACGTATTTGGAAAGCGTTCAAAGAAGCAGACCAGAAGCGACTTGTCGGTCGCTATGCGGGTTTAATTCTTCATATCAATGATAGTGGAAAGTGGCATGAGCCTGTCACGAAATCAAAGCTACTAAAGAAAGCAACGCCAGCATGGGCGAACGCAATTAAGCCCACTGATTGGGTGACGGATATTAACTCTACTAATTACGGCCAGCCAAGTATGTGGCAGTACACGGAGACGCTGCCAAATGGCGGGACTAGAAATATCAATATTCATCCGGATAGGATTTTCATTCTCGGTGACTATTCAGTTGACGCCATCGGTTTCCTTGAGCCTGCCTATAACGCATTTGTAAGCCTTGAAAAGGTTGAGGGGGGCTCTGGTGAGTCATTCCTTAAAAACGCAGCGAGACAGCTAAATATCAACTACGAAAAGGAAGCTAGCCTTGATGAAATGGCAAGTATGTATGGTGTTGACATTGCTGGATTGCAGGAAATTTATAATGAAGTAGCAAGAGAAATTAACGCAGGTAATGACTCAGTTCTTGTTACGAAGGGTGCGAGCGTCAGCCCTATGGTTACTGCTGTATCTGATCCGACGCCAACCTATATGGTTAACCTCCAAACAGCATCAGCTGCAATGGATATCCCATCAAAAATACTTGTCGGCATGCAAACAGGTGAGAGAGCCAGTACAGAAGATCAGAAGTATTTCAACGCACGATGCCAATCACGCAGAGAAAGCGAGCTCTCATTTGAGATAGAAGATTTCATTGAACATCTAATTAATATCAAGGTGCTAGAACCTATCGGTGAGAAAGCGGTTATTTGGGATGATTTAAACGAACAGTCATCAATAGATAAGCTCGACAGCGCTGAGAAGATGAGCCGAATTAATCAAACATCACTCGCCACTAGTGAGCCAGTGTTTAGTGTCGAAGAAATTAGGACGGCGGCTGGCTATGAAAATGATAGTGAAGAGCCATTAGGTGAAACTGATGAAGATACAGAAGATAAGGACAGCGATAAGACCCGGAACGAAAGCTGATCCAACATCAGTCGATAAGCTAGAGCGTGGCGCAATGAGAGAGTTTGCGAAACGTATTCGAAGAATATCAAAAGGCTATATTCAGCTTCTTAATAGAATTCCCTCAGAGCCAGTAGTCAATAGGAAATACCAATTCGATTTAGACCCTAACTATCTATCAATACTGTTGAGAGATGGTGAGCTAATGGTTGATGAGGTGCTTTTGAATGGCGGTGAGTTCGGGAACTTTCTTTTTCTGGATTATGGCAGTATAGCATACGAAAGAGGAACAGCGCAGCAGTACGCAAATCTAACTCAGCAATCCACTATCTATGCAGCCACCCAACAAAGTATTGCAACGATACTGATGAGCGAACCATACCAGTTAAGAATGGCCCTAGTTCGCGCTCGTGTATTTGAGGAGGTGAAAGGTCTGTCCGGTCAGGTTAAAGCTGACATGGCTCGGATTCTTACTGACGGGATCGCGAGAGGGCTAAATCCTCGCGAAGTAGCGAGAAACCTAACTAATCAAGCTGGTATTGAAGCTCGTCGAGCTAATCGAATAGCAAGAACAGAGATAACGAGCGCATTACGCAGGGCGCGATTAGATGAAGCGGACGAAGCTAAGGAGATGCTTAACCTTGAAACTCGTGAAATTCATATCTCCGCGCTGAGCCCAACAACAAGGCCTAATCACGCAGCCAGGCATGGGAAAATGTTTACGTCTGATGAACAACGTGATTGGTGGGCTCGTGATGCCAATTCAATTAACTGTAAATGCTCAACTGTAACCGTTCTTGTTGATAAAGACGGCAAGCCTTACAACAAGACTCTCACCAATAAACTGTTAGAGGAAAAAGAGGCTATGAAAGAACGTGGTTATCAATGGGCGGAGGAGTAACTGATGCCAATTCAAGTAAACGTCACGACAAAAGTTAATAGCGCATCTATTCGGCGTGAAACATACAACGGTCGTGAACACATTATTATCCCAAGTTACACGCTACCAGCAAACGTCATTATGAATGGCGAGTTTTACCCAGAGTCAGAGATACAAGCCAACTATCAAAGTATGGAAGGAACAATCGCTCCGTTAGGTCACCCAACTGTGGATGGCCATTTTGTTTCTGCATTTTCTCCAGAAGGACTTAACCAAGGTTTTGTAGGTGCATGGAATAGGAACGTAAGCCTAAAAGGTAATCGTGTTTATTCAGAAAAATGGGTTGATGTTGAAAAAGCTATGGAGTCATCTGGCGGTCAGAGACTCATGGATAAACTGGTAGCTTTGGAGAAAGGCGAGTCGTCAGATCCTATCTGGTCAAGCGTGGCAGTATTCAGGGAGCGCACAGAAGCACCGAAAGAACTGCAAGAGCAGGGCGCTCAATGGGTGGTGAAAATACACTCTATTGATCATGATGCAATTTTGTTAGATGAGCCACCTGCTGCGGGGCCAGATAAAGGCGTCGGCTTAATGGTTAACGCAGACCAAGCCGTTTCACTAAAACCAAACTCTGGTGCTCTTATTGGCGAATCTTACAGAGAAAAAGAGAACAGAATTGAACAAGCAGTGAAAGATAAATTCGTTCTTGCCAAGGATGATTACGCTTGGGTTGCTGATTTCACAGACTCGCAACTCGTAATTATTAAAAATGGTGGTAAGGCCGAGGTATTTGGCTATACGGACGAAGGCGGAAAGATACTAATCGATGACTCTGGAACTCAGGTGGCTAGACAGGAGTCATGGGTAGTTATTGCTGCCAATAAATTTAAATCATTATTCAGTAAACCGCAGGCAAGCCCTGCAATCAATAACAGCACGGAGGGCGATATGCCTTTAACTCAAGAAGAAAAGAAAGAACTCGTAGGTGATATCACTCAGGCATTGGCTGCAAACTTCGCTGAGCAACTAAAGCCAATTAACGAAAAGGTTGATGCGTTACAGGTTAACCACACAAAGTTGGAAGAATCATTAACCGCAAACCAACGCGCAGAAGAAACCGAAATGCGTAAAGCAGTTGCCGAAAAATACGGTGAAGTAGTTGCAAACTCATTGCAAGGTCAGGCGCTGATCGACATGCATAAACAAATTGGTGACGCAGCAAGTTTGGCTGGAAACTCAGGCGCTCAACAAGAGCAAACTGGCGCACCAGATCCAGCAGCATACTTTGGAGGTGCTAAATAATGGCTACTAGTCGCTATCGCCGTGTAAACCTTGACGGTAAATCAATCACGGAAACTCGTGCAGCAAAAGCAGTTACGTTGCCGGGAACTTTTGTTGTTATTAACGCAGACAATGAGTTTGCTCAAGCCACTGCATTATCCGGTCGCATTTATGTAGCTAATCCAGCATATCACCAAGGGTTGTCTATTCGTGATGGCGTTCCTGTTGGTGATTCTCTGGTTGGTGAGTATGTAGAAGAAGGTCGAGAGTTGGCTGTATTAGTTCCTGCGGGTACTTATAAAAAAGACTCTCCGATCAAGCTTGGCGCGAGTGGTAAAGGCGCTCTTGCATCCGCTGATACGGAATCAGTAATTGGCTACTCTCAGGATGAAGTAACGCTAAAAGCTGATGATTTCATTCGTGTTCGATTTCGTGTTGGCACTGTAGCTGCTGCGTAATTAAAAGGAAAAAACTATGTATTTTAATGCTGAAACTTTAGCAACTAACAGTCATATTCGAGATCACTGGAATCATGTTTGGGCTATTCGAAATATGCATAACGCTCAACAAAATCAAATGATGCAAGCGAATCAGCGATTCATGACTAATGAGATGTTAGTGGCAAACCAAGCGTTTATGGCTGCTAATCAGTTAGGTGGATTTTCTACAACATTTTGGGCTGAATTAGATAATCAAGTTATCCAACTGCGCAATCAAACTGATGGCATGGAAATCTTAGATGATTTAATAAGCGTTCAAACCGTATTGCCAATTGGTAAGACGCTAAAAATGTATAACATGGTCGGTGATATTTCTGACGATGTGGCTGTAAGTATTGATGGGCAGGCACCATTTTCATTCGACCATACTAGTTACGATTCAGATGGAGATCCAATCCCTATTTATACGTCTGGGTTTGGCGTTAACTGGCGCCACAGTGAAGGCCTCAAAACCGTTGGCTTGGACTTGGTTTTGGATTCTCATATGGCAAAACAGCGTAAGCACAATAAAAGATTGGTTAGCTCTGCGTTAGATGGTGATGCGTCAATTTCTGTTGATGGTAAGAAAATGCAGGGCATTCGAAACCACAGGAACACTGTAAAAATCGACTTAAAAACAGCATCTCCTAGCGGTGGCTCGGTTGACTTACGCACAGCAACAAAAGAGCAGTTAATTGAATTCTTTGGTGCGAGTGGTGCATTTGGAAAGCAAGCTTCAGCAAACAAGGTGTCTGCTTATGACATTATGTGGGTTAGTGATGAGGTTTGGTCAAACCTGAATAAGCCTAATATGGTTTCGTTCGGAGGTGGTAACACAATCGTTAATGGCACCGTGCTTGGCGAGATTATGGCGTACATTCCTGTAAAAGAAATTCGCCGTTCATTCGCGCTTAAAGGAAATGAATTTATTGCATATGAGCGCAGAAAGGATGTTATTTCCCCTCTTGTTGGTATGCCAACAAATATTATCCCTCTTGAGCGTCGGCTACCAACGTCAAACTTTAACTTCATGTTAATGACGGCGCAAGGTATGCAAATCAAACGTGATGACGAACGCTTATCGGGCGTTATTTATGGCGGCGACCTGAGCTAAGGAGATAGTTATGGCTAAGTATGAAGTTATTATCCCTTGGTATGGCACAGCTAAGGGTCAGGTAGTTGAATTTGAAGAGCTGCATCCAGTGTTAAAGCCAAATGTGCGCTTGCTTTCAGATGAAGCCGCTGCGGCATTAACACCATCAGTTGAGCAGGCTAAAAAGCCAACCAAGAAAGATCTAATCGAAAAACTCACAGAGCTAGGCATTGAGTTTGATGAGAAAGCCAAGGTCGATGAGTTAATTGCTCTGCTTCCAGAAGAATAGCCGCGAAAGCGGTTTTTTTATGCCCTCGAAAGGGGGCTTTACTTTGTGAGGTAATCATGATCACAAAAGAGCAAGCCAAAGAGTACCTGACAGGGCAGGGAATAGAATTGCCTGATTTTATTCTCGATGCACTTATTGAACAGGTAGGCAGTATTCAAGAGTGTCTTGATAAACGCTATTCATCGGCAACCGCAATATTAATCCAGATGTATCTGCTTTCACTCATGGCGCTTGGTCAAGGAGATAAGTATATCAGCTCACAAACAGCACCTAACGGCGCATCACGCTCATTTCGATATCAATCGTTTGGTGATAGATGGAAGGCGGCCGCATCACTCTTGCGTAGTTTAGATAAGTATGGTTGTGCTAATGATTTAATACCAGCCGATCCGACTCAAACTGCTCATGCTGGCTTGTGGATAGCGAAAGGTGGCTGTATGTGCAGGGGGGCTTAATGAGTTCAGTTGCAAATTGGGCGTATACATCATGGGCTACTTTATGGAAAGCAAAGAAAGACAAAAACGGTAAGCCAGTATTCTCTGATCCGGTTCATTTTCTTTGTGGCTATGGTAGTGAACTGAAAGCCGGAAAGATTGATATAGGCTCTGAAATCACCATCAAACTGGTGTTCTGGACTGAGTATGCTGATGCGAAGAAAGGTGATTTTATCGCTATCGGCACGCACTCAGGTGATCCGCTATCTGCCGGTGCTGACGAAATCAAATTTATCAAACGTGATGAGGATTTATTCGAGCATATTGCAGATGACTACACTCTGATAACGGCGGTGTGATATGGCAACAAGAGTAAGAGGGATTTCTCAGGCTAACGCAAACCTTAGGGCGCTTGTTGGTGACATACAAGGCAAGAGAGTTATGAGAGCTATTCAGTCTGCTTTGCTGATTGGTAGCGCTCAGGCGGCTATATACACACCTATTGACACATCAACGCTTATCAACTCTCAATTCAGGGAAGTCACTGTTAACGGCACTCGCGTTACTGGTCGCGTTGGATATACAGCAAACTATGCGGTTTATGTTCATGATCCTAGAATCAAGCAAACCTTTAGGCGCTCAAGTGCTCGTAAAGAGTTCTTATCTCTTGGTTTTGAGGATGAGCGAAAGGCTATTGATGACGCAGTGAGACGGGAGCTTCAAATATGATACATGAGAAGTTTGAGCGCTACTTAAACAGAGGTAATTTACTCGATGGTTTCATTGTTCAAAGGTTTGCGTGGGACGAAGAAGAAGATACAAGACACCAGCAATATGCAGTTATTCAACCGGATGATAGTAGCGGTAGGTTTGCTGATTTGGGTGCTGATGATTTCGTGGCACTTATTCTTGTGTCTGCATGGAAAGACCCAGAACCAACAGTGATAAGAGCTAATGAAATTCTAAATTACGTTGCTAATAACTCGTTAGATTGCGAACTCAATTCAATCTACAACCTAGGTGGTCTACCAAGACCCATACCGACAGAAGAAGGTCGGTTTATCCTTAAACTTTCTTTCCGCTGTACATCTTAAATTAAATACATCTCAACAGGTCGCTTATGCGGCCTTTTTTATTTGCAAATAAAGAGGTTATAACATGGCACAATGCCCTGATGATAAAGGCCTAGTGATGGGTAACGCAGGTATTCTGCGCATTGCAAAAGGCTGTCCTGACCAAGTACCAGCACAAGATCAATTCCTGCGCTTAGGCGCACTAACAAGCAAGTCATTCGATTTCGGTATGGAGACAGTGACATCTAATGCTGATGACACTAAAGGCTTAACTGAATCAATTGTTACTGGCGCTGACTTTACCATTAGTTTCGATGGTGAATTAAAGAAAGCTGGTGTAACCGGTTCTACTTCCGCGTTTGATATTGCCAAAGAAATCCTTGATGAAATCAAAGCAAGTCGCCAACCAACATATTGGGTTCAACTTGATATGAAAGGCGATGGCTCTGATGTTGTTCAGGGCTATATGGCTTTCACATCTTGGTCAATGGAGTTTCCAACAAAAGAAATTTCCACTTATTCAGGTGAATTGAAAGCCTATGACTCAGACACCGTTGAGTGGTTGCAAGAAGAAGTTGTTGTTGAAAGTGTCGCGGTAGATCCAGCTACTCTGTCTGTAAAAGTGGGTGAAACTAAGACATTTACTGTCAAATTTACCCCAACTGATGCGACGAACAAAAACTACACCGCTGTAAGCGATAAGACAAACCTTGCAACAGTTACTCAGCTTGTGAATGTAGTCACTGTACGTGGTGTTGCCGAAGGCACTGCAAACGTTACTGTCACATCTGAAGATGGCAGTAAAACGGCAAAATGCGTGGTCACCGTTACCGCTGTTTAATATTACAAAGGGTGCTTTCTAGTGCCCTTGATAATATTCAGGAGGGATTATGACGCCTATTTTAGAAATCGGTGAGATGGTTATCTCTACTGATAAAAAGGATTACTTATTTAGACCATCGTTCATCAGTATGACAAGAATCGGTGAGCCTAAACAGATTGTGAGTGCGTATGGTCAATTAAATGGCACAGAGGTGCAAGATTTAATTACACGCGCCGTAATGAGTTACAGGGTAATTCCTGAATGGCTAATAAAGGCTATTACCAAGCCAACATACGGCCGCAATATCCTGCAAACTGCAATGATAGTGATGCAGGCGTGTTGTGATGATGATTGTTCTGAAATTATTGGTGAATGGAAATCAGGTAAACGAGGAATCGTCTATAAAAACGGCAAGATGCCAATTGATGACATTATCGTCATTGCCAAAGAGCTATTCACTCACGGAATTATCGGTAAAGCTAAGATCCGTAAACTTCAACGCAATGAAGGAAAAAACGAATTCTCAGATGAGTTTATGGCAATTGATTACATCAGCTCTGCTCGTGCCCACTTTGGCATGAACCGTGATGAAGCCGAGCAGTTAACCATGACTGAGTTTCAGATGATGCTCAAAGCTAAATATCCTGATGAGAAAGGATTCACTAAAGAAGAATACGACAACATCATTAAGCAAGATGATAAGCGTAATGATGAGTTGATCAATGGTAAGCGTCGATTAGTGAGCAGGAAACGTAAATGAGTTAGTTTGCTTTCTTTTGCATCACCATCTATATAACATAATAACAAATTAACTAACGAGGATGGTGTTGTGAGAAATGCGTTAATTATACTTTCATTTCTACTGCTGGCTGGCTGTGGTGATAAAGGCAATGAGAGCGCCTTTGGTATTAAATGGGATGAGAAAATATCAAACATTTCATTTGTTGATAAAGATAAATGCGAGTCAAAAGATGAGGTTACAAATTGTGAGGTTGGCTCAGTATCTCCATTTAATAAGTGGTCAAGAAGTAATGAATTAATATTTTTAAACGGCAGACTAGAATCAATAAAAGTCATAACCACAGCTAGCAATAATGATCCTAGCGATATGAATGAATTTAAAAACAATTTACTAAGTGAATTGGATTTTATAAGTAAATTTGGCGCAGGCATTGAAAAAATAGATGAAATAAAAGCTCAGTGCATTGATGGTAACTGCACTGAATATAGCCAATTAATTAAAACCCAAAAAGGTGATGTCAGTATTTGGGTCACAGTGCCACCAACAACTATCTATCCGGTAGCAGTTACAACTTATTCAAAATAGCTAACAGAAAGTTCAGTCCAACCCTGCCAATCGGCGGGGTTTTTTATTTTTGGAGATCATAAAATGGCTGATGTAGGTGAAATCGTTTATCAAGTTCAAATGGATGTCGGTCAATTACTTACATCTCAACGCCAATTAGAGCAACGCTTAAATCGCATGGATGATAGCTTCAACAGAACATCTAGAGCAGCGAATAACACTGAGCAGTCAATGTTATCTCTATCAAAAGTTGCTGGTGTTGTAGCTTCTGCATTGTCGGCTGGTGCGATCATTAACGCGGTAGATGAATGGGGGCAAATGGCTGCGCGTATTAAAATGGCACTCAATTCAGTTGAAGGTGACGTTGAGCGCTATGCAGAAATACAGCAACGATTCTTAGAGGTTAGTAACAGAAACGGTAAAGCTATTGAGACAACTCAAGAGTTATATGCTGGCTCTGCCACTTCAATGAAAGAGTTGGGTTATAACACAACTCAAACAGTTGACTACATTGAGTCTCTTTCTTCTGCATTCACAGCCAACGCAACTGGCGCACAACAAACCGAATCTGCAATGAATGCTCTTAATAGGGCTATGGTTATTGGTACATTGAAAGGCAACGATTGGCACTCCGTTTTAAATGCCACGCCATCAGTTGTTGCTGATATTGCTAAAGAATTATCTCGTTTGCGGGGTGGTGTAAAAGTCACTGAAAACGATGTTAAGAAAATGGCAATGCAGGGCGGTATCTCCATGAAGCTATTCGCTGATGCAATGATTAAGGCACGTGAAGAGAATAACGCTCTTGCTGACTCGATGGATAACACTATTGCTGATGGTTTTACTAAATTAACGAACTCAGCTAAAGCCTATTATGGCGAGATGAACCAGACTCTAGGAATTACCCGTTCTGTTTCTGCTGGATTCGCTGTATTAACGGACAATTTCGAAAAAGTATCAATGGTTGCAAATGTGGCATTGGCAATTCTTGGTGCGAGAATGGCAGGTGCTTTATATTCGACTATAAAAGCCAAGATCAGTGATGTATCGGCATCAATAAACCAAACAACAGCGACATTAAACGCAGCGAAAGCATCTGAATATGCAGCAACAACGGCAGTAAGAAAGGCTCAGGCTGACTTATCATCTGCAAGATCTGCCGTTGCTCTTGCGCAGGCTGAATATAATGTTGCAAAAGGAACATTGGCTGAGGCAACAGCGCTTGATAATTTAATCCTTAAAAAATCATTAGCTTCAAAAGCTGCGTTAACTCTCACTCAAGCAACTCAGGCACAAACTGCGGCAATGGCAAATTCTGCTACTGCTGCAAGGGCTGCGTCAGTATCAATGAACCTGTTTAAAGGCGCTCTTGGATTAGTTGGTGGGCCAGCAGGCGCTGCCATGTTAGCAGGTGCCGCAGTGTTGTATTTCTATCAGCAGGCAAAAGAAGCCAGAGAAAGTGCAATAAAATTAGCTGAAGGCGTTGATGAGCTGACAGCTAAAATGAAAGAAATGTCTAGAGTGCAAAAAGAAGCTGAAATGGCGGAGTTAAGAAAAGCCCTGCCTGAGTTAAACAATGAGCTTCTTAATGCAGTAATTGCACACTCAAAGGCAATTGGCGCAGTAAAGGATCTTGAGTCTCAAGTCGCAAAAGCCACTCCCGGAACTAGTAAATACACATCACTAACTAATCAATTAACCTCTGCGCAAGATGATCTGGCTATCGCGACAAATAACGCACAAAAGGCAACAAATGATTACAGTAGAGCAAAAAGCACAATATCTTTAATTCAGGCAGACCTAAATGGCACGCTGAAACAAGGCGCTGAGTTATTACAGCGTGAAGCATCAATACTTCCAAACGCAGCGGCTGGTTGGAACTCTTATGGATTTTCAATAGAAAGAGCAACTAAAGCAAAGGCAGCATTTAGCCTACTTAGACCGGAGTTAGATTATGGGGGCGAGGATGGTAACAAGTTACTTAAGCAAATGGAGCGTCGCCTTGAGTTATCTAAGCTAGAAGGGGCTGAAAAAGCAAAATTAAATGCATTGTATGCTGCCGAAGATGCTGGTGTCTTTGATAAAGAAGCAATAAAAAACCTACAAGATTTAGCTGCTAAGGAATATGAAAACACTGAGGCTAAAAAACAAGGAATAAAAACAGCAAAAGAGGCGGCTAGTGCAGCATTAAAAGAAGCCACGGAAGCTGAAAAGCTGAAACAGAAGATTGCTGATGTAGCAAATGCGACAGAAGTTGCTAAATTGGAAACAGAAGGACTTGCTCGCGAAGCCGCCATTCTTGAAGCCGTTCAAAAACTTGGTAGTAAAGCAACAGAGAAGCAGATTGAAAAAATAACAGAGTTGGCTGGGAAGGAATTTGATTTAAAACAGAAAATCCAAGATAGGAAGGATGCTTTCTCTCAAAATCCAGAAGCAAAGGCAAACCAAGAATATAAGTTATCTCTCGAGCAGCTTGAAAGGCAACTTAAAGGTAATTTGGTTACTGAGGAAGATTACCATAGAAGAAGAGTTGAGCTAGCTGGTGAGTATTCTAAAAAAACAGCTGAGGCAAATGCTCAGGCTTCAGTTTCTCCAATTGAAGATAATAGGGCTCAGTTCGACCCTGTTCAGCAATTGAAAAATGAGAACGCTAAAAAACTAGCACTCATGGATAAGTATTATGCTGATGAAATGGCAATCATTGACCAGGCGTATGCAAATCAACAGATCTCACACGAGCAATTTACGACAGCTAAACAAATCACTGACGCACAATACCTTCAGATAAGAACAGCACAGGAGCGTCAATTCAACGAACAGCAAACTGCTGCACAGTGGCAGATGTTAAGTCAGCAAAGCTTAGGTTTTGACATGCTTACATCTGCCGTTGACGCAATGTCTGGAAGCGCATCGAATGCCATTACTGGATTATTGACTGGTACCATGACTGCTGCCGATGCAATGAGATCACTAGGTAACACGATACTAAACAGTGTTGTTAATTCCATTGTTCAAACTGGCGTTGAAATGCTGAAGAATTTCATCATTGGTAAAACAATGGGCGCTGCCGCAGCTGCCGCGTCCATTGGTGAAGCCGCTATTGTCGCTTCTGCATGGGCTCCTGCCGCTGCGTTTGTTTCTCTAGCTACAATGGGGGCTAATGCCGCGCCAGCTAACGCAGGATTGATTGGAACTACTGGATTATCACAAACACTAGCAATTGCTGGCGCTCGTAAAAATGGTGGACCTGTTGATGCTGGTTCAATGTATCGAGTTGGTGAGGGTGGTAAGCCTGAGATATTCAAGGCTAACAACGGTCGCCAATACATGATCCCCGGTGATTCTGGAAAGGTTATTTCCAATAAAGATATGCAGGGTGGCGGTATGAATGTGAATGTTGTATTTAATGACTATTCATCTGGTGGCCACAAGTTTGATGCGCAGACATCACAAGATGGGAACACACTAACCATTCAGGCATTCATTATGGATATGGATAATAAAGGCCCTATGCTTCAATCCATCACAAGAAACACATCGGCAACAGCGAGAGCAAGAGGTTGATATATGGTTATTTATTACCCTGATTGGCTTCCTCTGGCTCAGAAAGCTGATAAAAGCATGACACTAGATACTGGTTTCTTGACAGATCAGCCACAGGTAGGAGCACCGATATTTCAGAAGCTAACTGATGACTTAAAAACTGTATGGAGTGTGAATTGGATATTTACACTTCAACAGGAGCGTGCATTTGCGCAGTGGTTGCGCAGTTCCAACTATCTTGATAATTGCAATCGCTGGTTCAGGATGAAAATTAATCTTGGTGGTAGTGGGTTGCAAGAGCAGGAATTGCATTTTGTTTCCTACCCTGTACAAACCAGTATTAATGGATCTTCTGTAACATGGACCGGTCAAGTTATTAGCAAGAAACTTTATAATTCAGATGATGAATTCGACGATATTATTGTTGAGTTTCCGCCATCATTTGGAAGTTGGCTTGACATTATCGTTACTGAGACTCTACCAAAGTATAAGGAGTTGTAATGCCTACACTAAGAGAGTATCGGGCACAAAGGCCAAACAGAATACTTTATGAGGCACTGCAATTTAGTCATCCGTCATTTGGCGATATCTATCTTGTATCTTATCAGGTATTCCCAAAGGTTCTAGGCGGCATTGAATATCAGCCGTGTAATTTTGAACTATCAGACAGTCAGCAAAGCCGAACGCCAATCATTGACGCCAGCGTTAAATTCAGCCGTGTCGCACAAGACTTTAAACAGCAACTTAAACTATGGAAATCATTCAATAGAATGACTCCTATAGAATCCACTTATCGCTTATTTGACGAGAAAGACAAAGGTACGGCCATTACTCGATGGAAATTATTTGTGAAAGATGTGTCAATGGATCATGAAAGTGTCACTGTCACGTTATCTATGAGTAACCCATTGAATAAAAACATCGGACGCATTTATGAGCCACAAGAATGGCCGGGATTGGAGGCTGTATGACAACTCAAGATTTCATCGATAAAGTTATCGGAAAGCCTTGGAAAAACAGGTCTTGCACATTTGACGCTATGGATTGTTGGGGGCTTGTTGTTCTCTATTATCGTCATGTGTTAGGTGTTGAGATCCACCATGACGCAGGTTATGAGTCTGAAACTGATTTTGTTACTTGTTATAAAAATGAAGTTGAGTTTTGGGATAAAGTAAATAAACCAGAACATAGCGGAATCTTTATAGGTTATATAGGATCAAAACCGGCTCATATTGGTTTGGTTATCGACGGAAACGCATTACATAGTCGAGGTGAAAATGGATCTGTAAGAATGGATAGGTTGATTATTCTTGAGAGAAAGTTCACTAAGTTGGAGTTTATGAAATATGCCAATAATTGAAATTCAGCGTGTCGCTGGAATGCCGAAAGAGAGAGTCGAGATAAAAGCCGGCTCTCTTTTTTTTGATTGGTTAAAAGAGCAAAGCTTTCATCATGACGTTGATATCTATGTTAACGGCGTAAAGCTTAACGACGATGATCGCCTTGACTTTACTATTAGTGAATTTCATCACATTCAAATATTTGACCAACCGAAAGGAATTATTGGCGACATTCTTAATCCAGTGTTTAAGTTTGTTTCTAAGATATTTTCATTCTTAGCGCCCAAAGCGCCATCATTTAGCGCCGCTGATGTGAATGCAAAGGAAAGTCCTAATAACCGTTTAACTGGTCAAACTAATATAGCGAGAACATATCAGGCTAGACCTGAAATTCACGGACAAGTTAGAGCCTTTCCAGATCTCATTCAGCAATCAATGTTTGAATACATTGATAATAAAAAGATGGTCACGGAGTGGATGAACTTCGGTATCGGTTACTACACGATTGAGAACGTAAAATATTCAGAGTCTGAGTTGATCGCTCTTGATGGTGCTAGTTATCAGATATTCCAACCGGGTGAAATAATTCCAAAGATATTCGAAGGTTTCGAGTTTCCCGATGTTGATGGTCAAGAGATACCTGGGCCGAATGAAAGTGACGAGATACCTCAATATGAGGCCACTGCTAACAATGTTATTTCTGGTGAAATTAAAGGTGGTGAGGCTGCTATAAAGATAGAGAAGCAAGATGAGTTTCGATATTTTATGGATATCGTAAAGCCTAGATCAGTAAGCCTTGTTGTTAATGTGACTTATGATACTCCTCAGGGTTCGGTTACAAAGGATATTAAGGTTGATGCTTATCTATCTGATGCGAAAGAGAGTGATGATGGTGCTATTATCTCACCAAAATATTACTACGAATTCTTTTTCACTAATTTAACTGGTGGTGATTTATCAAATCTACCGCCTAATGCAATTGTTAATACATCAAAGTTTATTCTCTATGACAATCAGTTCCTGACAGTAGGGCCTTTCTTTTCCCCCTTAGATGGTGGTGAGTTATGGGTGCATTTAAACGCCCAGCTTGGTGACGGTGATCGTGCTAATGCAAAAATAGAGCTCTGGAAGATTGATGAGAATAACAATGAAATAGCTGGAACAAGGGAATCCTTTGATAGAGGTTTTCCGTCGGCACCAAAGACGAAAACATATTATCTAACTGAAAAATTTAAGCCGATGACTGGGCATGGAAGATATGCGTTTCAACTAACGAGATTAGAAAACAGCAATGACCACAGTATTCTGAAACTTGAAGAAGCTCATATTGTACGTGAAAGAATTAATGAAATTCATAGTGAGGACACTCTGGTTCGAGTGAGTGTGCGAGCAACTGAAAGTCCAACCAGTGCTAGAGAGCGTAAATACAACGCACTAGCAACACGCCATGTTATTAGTTACGACACGAATAGCCGTAGCGTTGATTATACATTAAGACCATCACGATCATTTGCTGATGCCGTCGCTCATACTTGGTTAGTCACCGCAGGGCAGCCAGAAAGCACCATAGATTTATATGGTTTGTATTCAATCTATGAATCACTTCCAGATAAGCGTTTAGGATATTTTGATTACACGTTTGATGATGAAGATGTATCGCTGGGTCAGCGCGTAGAAACAATATGCAACGTTGCTCGTGTTATTTCATTTTGGGATAACGGCGTGCTTACATTTACTCGTGAGGAGGAAAAGCAATATCCATCTGGCACTTTTAATAGAGCAAACACGACAGGAAACGGATTCTCACTCTCTTATGATATGACAATGCCGAGCGGTAATGATGGTGTTGAAATCGAATACGTAAACCCTAAGACCAACAAAAAGACCTATCTTAAATATCGTATTGAAGATAATAAAATAGTTAACAAGCCAGCTAGAAACCCTAACAAAATAACTATCCACGGTTGTCGCAATGAGTATCAAGCGACAGATAGAGCATTATTGGAAATGGATAGGTTAATACATCAGCGTATGAGTGTCAGTGTGCAAACTCTCGCAGATGGCGATTATGTTTATCCGGGTGACTTAATTATTGTTGCTGACACATACGATAAGAATCAACAGGCGGGTTATATAGTTGAGAGGATCGGCAATCAGTTTTCAACAAATGAAAAAGTTATCTTTGATGGTGAGATGTTTGTTTGTATCACTGATCACCTAGGCAACACAACAGAAAGGCTTAAAGCCACACCAAGAAGCGATACCGCTTATGGATTTATCGCTGACATACCAGATATACAACTAAATATCTATGACGGCATGAATGTTCAATCTCCGTCACGTTACGTTATATCCAATATCGTTGAAATGGACTCAATGAGGTGGATTGTAAGCGATAAAAAGCCTAATGCAGACGGAACTTTTAGCATTACAGCAAGTGAGTATTTTTCTGCAAAAAAAGATTACAACGTTTAATTAAACTCATTTCAATCATAGCCAGCCTAAGTGCTGGCTTTTTTATTGGGAAAAATCATGTCTACAATTCCAACACAAAATCCAGTTCCGAGTGAGACTCCGAGCGACCTTAAATTTAACTCAGGTAAATTTGACGAGTTCGTTACTTCAAATAATCACTTTTACACTGACCGTTTTGATAAGAAACACTATACAATAGATGGTATTAATAACTTATCAAAACAGGCAATGCTTAACTATGGCTATATCACGAAGAGGTCTTTTGAGTCGGGTAATACCATCATCAATCCTAACGATGTTCTTCTCTGGGAAAGTAATGGCGAATACTACAGATGGGATGGCGAACTACCCAAAGTAGTTGGCGCTGATTCAACACCAGAGTCAGCGGGAGGAATTGGCGAAGGAAAGTGGAAAAGCATTGGGGATGCAACACTAAGATCTGAACTATCATCAACGAATGGTTCATTAATGATTGGTGACGTGAATTTCAACAATCTAAATAATCTATCATCTCTTGTTAGTCATCAATATTATAATCGCGGAGATGTTTTTGATGTTTTTGTTGTTTATGGGCAATCAAACGCTGTTGGGTACGCTCACGACACTATTGGATTTCCAGATATTTTTGATGGCGCCATGTTCTTTGATTACAAAGATAACAAAATAAAGAAAATAACCAAGGGTTTGCCATACTCATCTGGAAATGTCAGCACTGGTCATGCATGGGCTGCGTTTGCTAATGAGTACATAAGAAAAACAGGAAGGAAAGTTCTAATTATACCATGCGCCAAGGGCGAATCTTCTATTGTTGAGTTATCAAAACCATTAACACCATCAAATACTGTCTATGACAAGATGATTAGTTCATTTAACTCCGCAATGATTATTGCAAATAGAGATGGTATATCAATAGGGTATAAGTCAATCTTGTTTCATCAGGGTGAAACAGATATGACATTAGGAACCAAAAAACAGGAATATCAAAATAAGTTAGATCAACTAATTAGAGATATGCGCTCAGATATGGGGCTGGATAAGTGCTTCCTGTATAGAGTTGGATGTCCTCAAAATAGGAAAGAAATGAGTTGGTATGCCATGCAAACAGCTCAAGATTATTTGTGTCAATCTTATGACTGGATGGTGATGGCTTATTCTGGGTGTGGGACATTTACTATTGGCAATGGATTATTGCGCGAGGGAGTGCATTATACTCAAAATGGCTATAATGTTATGGGGCACGAATCGGCTGGTGCTATTGTTGATTCTCTATTTAGTAAAAACCCATCTTCAGAGTTTGAAACTGAAATGTACGGAACTCCATTACTACCACCAGATCAAATATGGAGATACACATATGGACGGCTAGTTGTTGGCTCTGATGGAAATTTAACACTACTTGATAAGTCGAATACCGGGTACTCATATAGAACGATAAATATCTCTAGAATAGAAATGTTAGAAGATAAAGTCAGGCTTTACTTGCAAAGTAGGGCTAACTGGATACTTGGTCTTGATGTTGAAATGAATGAAGGCGGTAAGGTTTTTGGTGTTCAATGTTTCCCTACTATTGTGTCTGTTGGAAACAATGAATTTGCTGTGGATTTATCTTTTTTAATGGATGTTTCATTTGCCGTTTCAAAAGATGGTGATTTGATGAGAGCGCCAGATCTGAGCTCATCCAGCATTCCTCCATTTATCTCTGAAAATATCATGATAGATAAAACAAATGGAATTAAAATAACACATGGTGGAATAACTGGATTTCCTGCTCTGTTTGGGGTGAGTGGCGGTTCGGTATCTATCTCTAATATATCTAACAACTCATTTATGATTAGCAGCTCTTCCGGTGCTTTAATAACACTGAACAGGATGAAGGTAAAGCCAACATCACTACCGCGCTCTATGCAGATTGCACTCAAAGCGATCATCTGTGAGAAGAAAGAATAATAGGCTCCATAACTAATCCTATTATTCTTAATGTTTTATACCACCTTTAATGAAGGTGGTTTTTTTATTTGTAATTTATCTTATTCATAATAAATTTAGTGAACTTTTCCGCACCGAACTTTGTGAGGTGAGGTTTTATAATTATAGGGTTATCATTTTCTATAATTGTACAGCTGAATTTATTACATTGTTCATCTCTCATAGAAATGAATTCAATGTTATCATATTGCAATGTTAATAATTCAAAAATACCTTCAATATCAACATCTGTCCTTAAGCTATCTTTATCTTTACTTTCCATCTTTTCACATCTTTCAGAGTGAAGTAAATCAGATAAAAAATTACTTTGCATTGCTTGTGAGTTTAACAAACAACTGTATGGATTATAACTAGGTTGATGATAATCACCTAAAATATAGAATTTTCTATTTTGACCTTTGTTTTTTAAATTATCTAAAAATAATTTTATTTTATTTTCTATTTGTACTTTATCTAACCCTTTTAAATACAAATCCCACCGTTGTGATATAATTACAGGAGAATCATCATTTTTAGCTATTCTTTCTAAGAATTTATTTTTCATTGTAATGCAATTTCTACTACCTTTATATGAATCATTAATCATTGTAGTGTTGCATGATTCATTAGAATATAATTCAAACTTAACACCATATCCTTTCATTGCTTCAACATACATTAAAGCAAAACTATCACCTGATAATATTATTTTTTTAGATGGTAAATTCTCGTTAAAATATAATATATCATTTTGCTTATCTCTATATAAAACCCACGGATTATAGTAAAATTTATAATTCTTACTATATTCTTGTGTTTTTTTGTCTATCCTTTGTGTTACTCCATCTTTAGCAATATATTGGCAAGCAATAATAATAATAATATAGAATGGAATAATAAATGCTATTTTTAGTCTTCTTTTCTCTATCAAATAATATGAGGAAATAGCTAAGATGAAAGTGATTGTTAAGTATATTATCAAACTTAGTTCTAAGTTTAATTTTTTAGTTATGACAAGTAAAGGCCAATGGAATAGATAAATAGAATAAGACCATAAACCAATTTTTTGAAAAATAGGATTACTTAATATGAAATTTTTTTCATAATTTATAGCTAATATTATAGCTGTTGCTACTACAGGAATTGATGCATAAAAACTAGGCCAAGGTGTATTGCTATCAAAAAAATATGAAGCAATTATAATTATAATTAGGCATAAAAAGAATAATATTTTTTTATTCTTTTCTGAAACCTTTGTTACAGGATATGCAAATGCTAATCCACCAGCCATCATTTCCCATGCTCTTGTGTGTATCATGTAATATGCTTGGCTTGGATCTATTTTTGTTATGACTGAAGACAATATTAGTGAAACAAAAAAAAGAAACACTAAAGACTTTCTAGTATTACTTGATGTCGTTATCTTACTGATTGCTAATATTATTAATGGATATATTAAATAAAATTGCCACTCAACAGATAATGACCATGTATGGAGTAAGAACTTCTCCATCGATTCAACATCAAAATACCCAGACTCATTGAAATATGTAATATTTGATATGAATAATAATGAGTCACGAGCATGAATACCTATTTTCTTATAATCATTTGGTTCTATCAAAAAATAAGATAGAAACACTAATATAAATATTAAAAGCATTAATGCTGGAATTATTCTTTTACATCGTGCTGAATAGAATTTAACAATTGAAAAGCTGCTATTTTCAATACCAGTCAAAATAATAGAGGTCATTAAATAGCCTGATATAACGAAGAATATATCAACGCCAATGAAACCAGCTGGAGCTAGTGAATTATCAAAGTGAAACAAGATAACAAGTAGGACAGCAATTGCTCTCATTCCATTGATATCTGTTCTAAATTTCTTTTTTTGCATAGTAATCTAAGGTTGAGTTTAGTATTTATGCAATTTTACCACTAATGTAAATTTAGGTCAGTAGTGGATATGCATACAACCATTTTGGTTTTTGGGGAGTATAGCAGGGTGTGGAATTAAGATGCTGATGCAACTAACGATATATAATTTTTTTTCACTATGATACTATCGCGTCCGAGTTAGAGCAGTACACCAACGCATTTTGAGGTACTTTTGCTAAATGTGTACACAATGGTGTACATAACTTGCAGAGTGAAGCAAGTAGATGCTACTAACGTATTAAACTTTAAAGAAAAATGATGTTTGCATGTGATCTTGCGTATGGGTCACCACTGTAAATAAGGATTTTAAATGCCAATTATTACTCTTCCTGACGGAAGCCAACGTCAATTTGAAAATGCAGTTTCTGTCATGGATGTCGCTGCAGATATCGGTCCTGGACTTGCGAAAGCATGTATTGCAGGCCGTGTTAATGGTGAGCTGGTGGATGCTTGTGAATTAATCGAACATGATGCGAATCTGGCGATTATCACCGCAAAAGATGATGAAGGTCTTGAGATTATTCGTCACTCTTGTGCCCACTTACTGGGACATGCAATTAAACAATTATGGCCACACACCAAAATGGCGATTGGTCCTGTTATCGAAAATGGATTCTACTACGATGTAGATTTAGACCATTCTCTCACGCAGGAAGATTTAGAAACTCTAGAAAAACGCATGCTAGAGTTGGCGAAAACAGATTACGATGTTATTAAAAAACGCGTAAGCTGGGCTGAAGCTCGTGAAACATTTGTTTCCCGTGGTGAAGATTATAAAGTTGCTATTCTTGACGAAAATATTAGCCAAGATTCTCAACCAGGTCTTTATCATCACCAAGAATATGTTGATATGTGCCGTGGACCTCATGTTCCAAACATGCGTTTCTGTCATAACTTTAAGTTACAGAAAATCGCAGGTGCATATTGGCGCGGTAACAGCGATAATAAAATGCTACAACGCATTTATGGCACAGCTTGGGCTGATAAAAAACAGCTAAAAGCCTACTTAGACCGCTTAGAAGAAGCCGCAAAACGTGACCACCGTAAAATTGGTAAACAGCTTGATTTATATCATATGCAAGAAGAAGCACCAGGTATGGCTTTCTGGCATAATGATGGTTGGACAATTTTCCGTGAGTTAGAAACATTTGTACGTTGTAAATTAAAAGAATATGATTACCAAGAAGTAAAAGGTCCATTTATGATGGATCGTGTTCTTTGGGAAAAAACAGGTCACTGGGAAAACTACAAAGAAAATATGTTCACTACTTCTTCGGAAAACCGTGAATATTGTATTAAACCAATGAATTGCCCTGGTCACGTACAAATTTTTAAACAAGGTTTACGTTCTTACCGTGATTTGCCACTACGTATGGCTGAATTCGGTAGTTGCCACCGTAATGAACCGTCAGGCGCATTACATGGTTTAATGCGTGTTCGTGGCTTTACACAAGATGATGCACATATCTTCTGTACTGAAGAACAAATTTTAAGTGAAGTAAATGACTGCATCAAATTGATTTATGATGTATATTCTACTTTCGGATTTGAAAAAATCGTTGTTAAGCTGTCTACTCGCCCAGAAAAACGTATCGGTGAAGATGCATTATGGGATGTTGCAGAAGCAGACTTAGCAAAAGCCTTGTCTGATAATAATATTGAATTTGAATATCAGCCGGGTGAAGGGGCATTTTACGGCCCTAAAATTGAATTTACACTTTACGATTGTTTAGATCGTGCATGGCAGTGTGGTACAGTACAATTAGACTTCTCACTACCAGGTCGTTTAGGTGCGTCTTATGTAGCTGAAAACAACGAGCGTAAAGTACCTGTTATGCTTCACCGAGCAGTGCTAGGATCCTTAGAACGTTTTATTGGTATTCTGACAGAAGAGTACGCAGGATTCTTCCCAACTTGGTTGGCACCACAGCAGGTTGTCGTGATGAATATCACGGATGGACAGGCTGATTATGTACAAAAACTCGTCAAAGAATTGCAAGATGCCGGAATTCGTGCAAAAGCAGACTTGAGAAATGAGAAGATTGGCTTTAAAATTCGTGAACATACTCTACGTCGTGTTCCGTACATGCTTGTCTGTGGTGATAAAGAAGTTGAATCAGGCAAAGTGGCGGTTCGTACTCGTCGAGGAAAAGACCTTGGCAGTATTGACGTTAGCGAATTTAAAGAAAAGCTTCTGCAAGAAATTAGAAGCAGAAGTCTTCATCAGTTGGAGGAATAAGGTATTAAAGGCGGAAAAAGAATTCAATCAACGCGTCAGAATCGCATCAATGGTGAGATTCGCGCTCATGAAGTTCGTTTAACAGGTTTGGATGGCGAACAGATTGGAGTTGTTAGTCTGAAAGAGGCTCTTGAGAAAGCCGAGGAAGCAGGTGCTGATTTAGTTGAAATTAGTCCTAATGCCGAGCCGCCGGTTTGTCGTATTATGGACTACGGCAAATTCCTCTATGAGAAAAGTAAGACTCTCAAAGAACAGAAAAAGAAACAAAAAGTTATTCAGGTCAAGGAAGTTAAATTCCGTCCTGGTACAGATGAAGGTGACTATCAGGTCAAACTACGCAACCTGATTCGCTTTCTTGAAGATGGCGATAAAGCCAAAGTCACACTGCGTTTTCGCGGTCGTGAAATGGCTCACCAACAAATTGGTATGGAAATGCTTAACCGTATCCGTACCGACTTGGATGAACTGGTAACTGTTGAATCATTCCCTAACCGGATTGAAGGTCGCCAGATGATCATGGTGCTCGCGCCGAAGAAGAAATAGTCGGGCAATTCAAGTAATAGCGTCAGCCTTAATGGCTGATTGCTATTCGCCTCATTATTTTATGTTATTAACAATGCGAAGTGGATTATAGAAATGCCAAAGATTAAAACAGTACGCGGCGCAGCTAAGCGCTTTAAAAAAACTGCTGGTGGTGGCTTTAAGCGTAAACATGCTAACCTCCGTCACATTCTGACTAAAAAATCAACTAAGCGTAAACGTCATTTACGTCCAAAAGGCATGGTCTCTAAAGGAGATTTAGGTCTGGTCGTAGCTTGCTTACCATACGCATAAGTATCATTTTTTTAACAGAATATAGACATTAGGAGTTTAATATGGCTCGTGCTAAACGCGGCGTTGTTGCCCGTGCTCGTCACAAGAAGATTTTAAAGCAAGCTAAAGGTTATTACGGTGCACGTTCACGTGTATATCGTGTAGCTTTCCAGGCTGTTATCAAAGCTGGTCAATATGCGTACCGTGACCGTCGTCAGAAAAAACGTCAGTTCCGTCAGCTGTGGATTGCGCGTATCAACGCAGCAGCTCGTCAGAACGGTATGTCTTATAGCCGTTTCATCAATGGTCTGAAAAAAGCATCCATTGAAATCGACCGTAAGATTCTGGCTGACATCGCTGTATTCGACAAAGTAGCATTTGCTGCTTTAGTTGAAAAAGCGAAAGGTGCTCTGGCTTAATTATTAAGTCAATGGAAGAGGGAGTTTTCTCCCTCTTTTATTTTGTCTAAATTTGTGGCTTAATGATATAAATTCAATAAGTTAATATTTGAAGAGACATTACTCATGTTAAATATCGCTTTTTTCCGTTTCTTTTTTTACTTTAGCGCCTAAATTAAGGGGCTTTTGCGCGTAAGAAAAGAAACGAAAAGTAGCGCCTGAGCCTCCAATATGGAGGCTTTTTTGTTTTCAGATCCCAATACTGGGTTAGAAACCAAAAAGGGCAATTTTATTCGTCATCATTGATAACAACTAATAGACCTCATCAGGTCAAAGGAAGAGGAAACGATGCCACATCTCGCTGAACTCGTTGCTCAAGCTAAAGCAGCTATCGAAGAGGCACAGGATGTTGCTGCGCTGGATTCGGTTCGTGTTGAATACTTGGGGAAAAAAGGTCATTTAACGCTTCAGATGTCCACGCTGCGCGACTTACCCGCGGAAGATCGTCCAGCTGCAGGGGCTGTCATTAACCAGGCTAAACAAGAAGTTCAGCAAGCGCTGAACTCTCGTAAAGAGATTATGGAATCAGCATTATTAAACGAACGTTTATCTGCTGAGAAAATTGATGTTTCTTTACCTGGTCGCCGTATTGAAAACGGTGGTCTACACCCAGTAACTCGTACAATTGAACGTATTGAAACTTTCTTTGGCGAATTAGGGTTTTCTGTAGAATCAGGCCCTGAAATTGAAGATGATTATCATAATTTTGATGCGTTAAATATTCCTGCACATCATCCAGCAAGGGCTGATCACGATACATTCTGGTTTGATGCGAAACGTTTACTGCGTACGCAGACATCTGGCGTGCAAATTCGTACCATGCAAGATAAACAGCCACCTATCCGCATTATTGCACCAGGTCGTGTATATCGTAATGACTACGATCAGACTCACACACCAATGTTCCACCAAATTGAAGGTTTAATTGTTGATAAAGACATTAGCTTTACCAATTTAAAAGGAACACTGCACGATTTCCTGAAAAACTTTTTTGAAGAAGATATGGAAATTCGTTTCCGTCCTTCCTATTTCCCATTCACAGAGCCTTCTGCTGAAGTCGATGTCATGGGCAAAAATGGTAAATGGTTAGAAGTGTTGGGCTGCGGTATGGTTCACCCAAATGTATTACGTAATGTTGGTATCGATCCTGAAGTTTATTCAGGTTTTGCGTTCGGTATGGGTATGGAACGTCTAACTATGTTGCGTTACGGTGTCACCGACTTACGTTCATTCTTCGAAAACGATCTTCGTTTCCTCAAACAGTTTAAATAAGGTGGGATTATCTCATGAAATTCAGTGAACTTTGGTTACGTGAGTGGGTAAACCCAGCGATTAGTAGCGAAGAACTTTCTGAACAGTTGACAATGGCTGGCCTTGAAGTTGATGGTGTTGAAGCTGTTGCCGGTGATTTTCACGGTGTGTTTGTTGGCGAAGTTGTTGAGTGTGGGCAACATCCAAACGCAGATAAATTACGTGTGACTAAAGTCAACGTAGGCGGTGAGAGATTATTAGATATCGTTTGTGGCGCACCTAACTGCCGTCAAGGCTTAAAAGTTGCAGTCGCAACAGTAGGGGCTGTATTACCTGGCGATTTCAAAATTAAAGCAGCAAAACTGCGTGGTGAACCTTCAGAAGGTATGCTGTGCTCATTTTCTGAGTTAGCTATTTCAGAAAATCATGAAGGTATTATTGAATTGCCTGCCGATGCACCTATTGGCATGGATATTCGTGAATACTTAAAATTAAATGATAATGCGATTGAAATTAGCATTACACCAAACCGTGCTGATTGTTTAGGTATTTTAGGTGTTGCTCGTGATATCGCTGTTATCAATAAAATGGAATGCCAAGTACCTGATATGTCGCCGGTTGCGGCAACTTCTTCAGCGACATTTTCTGTTCGTGTTGAAGCGCCAGAAGCATGTCCTCGATATTTAGGTCGTGTTTTCACTAATATGAATGTGAAGGCAAAAACACCTTTATGGATGCAAGAAAAATTACGCCGTGGTGGTATTCGTTCTATTGATCCAATTGTTGATATTACTAACTTAATTCTACTTGAAATGGGTCAGCCACTGCATGCGTTCGATCTTGATCGCGTTGAAGGTGCTGTCGTTGTTCGTATGGGTAAAGAAGGTGAAAAACTCACTTTACTTGATGGCAATGAAATTACATTAAAAGATGATGTTTTAGTTATTGCTGATGAAAAACACGCATTAGGTATGGCGGGTATTTTTGGTGGCGAATCATCAGGTGTTAATGAAGAAACTAAAAATGTATTTTTAGAATGCGCATTCTTCTCTCCATTATCCATCACAGGCCGTGCACGCCGTTATGGTTTACATACTGATGCTTCTCATCGTTTTGAGCGTGGTGTTGATTCTGAGCTTCAATACAAGGCAATGGAACGTGCAACTAAGCTACTGTTAGAGATTTGTGGTGGTGAAGTTGGTGAAGTGATTGATGTAACCAATAAAGCATATTTACCTAATATTGCACCAGTTAAATTAACTCGTAACAAGTTAGACCGTTTATTAGGTCACGTTATTGATGATGCACAAGTTCTGGATTCATTAACTCGCCTAGGTTTCAACGTTACTGTTGAAAATGATGGTTGGTTAGCAAGCGTTCCTTCATGGCGTTTCGATGTTCAAATCGAAGAAGATCTTATTGAAGAAGTCGCTCGTATTTATGGTTACAACAATATTCCTGATGTGCCACTACGTGCTGATTTGGTGATGACTAATCATCGTGAAGCGAACTTGTCATTAAAACGCGTTAAAACAATGCTGGTAGACAATGGTTTCCAAGAAGCCATTACTTATAGCTTTGTTGATCCGAAGATCCAAGCTTTATTACACCCAAATGAAGACGCATTAATTCTACCTAATCCAATTTCAGCTGATATGTCAGCAATGAGATTGTCTCTACTGACCGGATTATTAACGACTACTGTATATAATCAAAATCGTCAACAATCTAGAGTTAGGTTATTTGAAGCAGGTCTGCGTTTTGTTCCTGATAATCAAGCAGAATATGGAATACGTCAGGAACTGATGCTGGCTGGTGTGATCGCGGGCAACCGTTATGAAGAACATTGGGCTTTAGAGAAGCAAACTGTTGATTTCTTTGATTTGAAAGGTAATATTGAATCAATTCTGGAATTGACAGGCCAGCTAGATGAAATTACATTTAAAGCAGCTAATCATTCAGCGCTTCATCCGGGACAAAGTGCTGGGATTTATCTGAGAAATGAATACATTGGCTGTATTGGCGTTGTTCATCCAGAGCTTGAACGCAAACTTGACTTAAACGGTCGTACGGTAGTATTCGAAATACGTTGGAATGCAATTGCAAATCGTAGTTTACCACAAGCAAAAGCAGTTTCTCGTTATCCTTCGAATCGTAGAGATATCGCTGTAGTTGTTCCGAATGATGTTGCTGCAGAAGATATTTTAGCTGAATGTAAGAAAGTTGGCGGAAATCAAATAGTTGGCATAAACTTATTTGACGTGTATTGTGGTAAGGGAGTAGCAGAGGGCTATAAAAGCCTCGCTATTAGCATAATCTTGCAGGATATCGAGCATACACTGGAAGAAGATGAGATTGCTGCAACAGTAAGTAACTGTGTCGCAGCATTGAAACAGCGATTCCAAGCATCCTTGAGGGACTAGACCTATGGCGCTTACAAAAGCTGAAATGGCAGAAAATCTGTTCGAAAAACTTGGTGTTAGCAAACGCGATGCAAAAGACCTTGTAGAAGCCTTTTTTGAGGAAGTGCGTCGTTCTCTTGAAAATGGAGAACAGGTGAAGCTGTCTGGATTCGGAAACTTTGACCTGCGTGATAAAAATCAGCGCCCAGGTCGTAATCCGAAAACAGGGGAAGACATTCCTATTACGGCTCGCCGTGTTGTTACTTTCCGCCCTGGACAAAAGTTAAAAAGCCGGGTTGAAAGCGCAACACCAAAAGAGTAAAAATTAAAAACACCCAAAACGGCTTTCTATTGAAGGCCGTTTTTTTGCTTTTTTATCTGTAATTTTATGATGGCTCTCCAATTTAGAAGATGTTTTATTTTTTAATAATCGTAGTTTTTTATTATTTATCATTTAGTTAAATACTGTAATCATAGATACATCTCTTTGTCATTATTCACTCCCAATTAAAGTGTTTTAAAATTAGCTTTTCATCATTGAATACGAACATGTTATGTTGCATTAAAGGTATTTTATAAATAAAAACGATGAAAAAAGCGGTAGTGTTAATAGGGAATAAAATGAGTAAAGATAATCCTCTTATTGAACTTAAAAAAAAACAAAGTATTGGCGATAGAAAAAAATTATTCTTAATGGCATCAATATTGTGTCTACTTTTTGTTTTTTCCCTTTCTCTCGGTGAAATTTCCTTATTTCCACATCAATGGTTAACCGATGAAGCTAAATTATTTATTTGGCAAATTCGACTACCAAGAATACTTGCTGTCATGATGGTAGGAGCAAGTTTAGCCATTGCTGGCGCTATTATGCAGGCTTTATTTCAAAATCCGTTGGCAGAGCCAGGATTATTGGGGGTAAGTAGTGGTGCTGGTGTGTGTATTGTATTACTGATTGTTTTACACGTTGGCTCAAATCCTTGGTTAATAAGCAGTGTGGCAGTTATAGGTGCCTTAGGTATTACCATTTTGTTAATGTGTTTTGCTCAAATAAAAAAACTGTCTAATGCTCAGCTGCTATTAATTGGTGTTGCATTAGGTGTTATGGCGAGTGCTGTCATGACTTGGTTAGTTTATTTCAGTTCAGCTTTAGATTTAAGACAATTAATGTATTGGTTGATGGGGAGCTTTGGGGGGATTGATTGGCGTCATCAAGCATTATTTTGGGCTCTTATTCCGATAGTTGCTATCCTAATTTCACACGCAGATACTTTGAATTATTTATCATTAGGTTCATTTAGGGCAAAGCAATTAGGGGTATCAGTTAATCGATGGCGCAATGGATTTATCTTAGCTGTCGGATTATTGATAGGGCTAAGTGTGGCGATAGCTGGTGCTATTAGTTTTATAGGTCTTGTTGTGCCTCATTTATTACGATTGAGTGGCATAACTCATTATAAAACATTGTTACCTGCGTGTGCACTCACGGGGAGTGGATTGTTATTACTTGCTGATCTTTTATCTCGCTTGATGCTAAATGGTGCAGAAGTTCCGATAGGTGTGATTACGGCAACACTTGGTGCTCCTCTATTTATCTGGTTATTAGTAACGAAAGAGATGGGGCGTTTGTAATATGGCGCTACTTAAGCTTGATAATTTGAATGTTGATAATCGACTCCATACATTTACAGAGCTTGTGGATTATGGTGAACGTATTCACTTAATTGGCGCAAATGGTGCAGGAAAAAGCACGCTTTTAATGGCTATAGCGGGAGAGCTTTCATTTAGTGGTGGAATTATTCTAAACGAAACCTCAATAAGACATTATAAATATGATGATCTTTCTAGAATGCAAAGTATTGTTATACAACAATTAGAGGCTTTGTCATTTATGCCCGTTTTTCATTATCTCGCTTTATATTACAAAGTGTCTGAAATGGATGTTGAGCAACTAAATGTATTGTTGAGTGATTTTCAGATTGATAACTTATTATCAAAAAATATTCATCATTTGTCTGGGGGAGAATGGCAACGGATCAGGATCGCTGGCGCATTTATTCAATTATGGTCAAGTTACGATTTAAAAGGAAAGTTAATGTTACTTGATGAACCAACGAATAATCTAGATGTCGTACAATTGGCGATTTTGGACAAATGGCTTGATATATTTTGCCAACAAGGCGGCACTGTTATTATGAGTACACACGATTTAAATCATTCCTATCAAAAAGCAGACAGAGTTTGGCTAATAAAAAATGGATATTTGGTTGATTCTGGATCATCTGCGCTCTTATTGGATGAAAAATTATTATCAACTACATTTAATACAAATATCAAATGCATCAATGATGTTGATCATATTGATTGGCAAATTTTTTAATATTATGGCTATTGAGACGATTATCCCCAAGTAATTATTAAGGTTTTTTTAATGTTTTCTTAATAAGACGGATGTCGATGAACAATAGTTTGTATATAATTGTTTTTATTCATTCATTAATTAGGCTACATTTTTATGAGTCACTTCTTTCCTTTCTCTCGCCCAGCGATTGGCGATGAAGAAATCAAAGCCGTTGAAGATGTATTGCGTTCAGGTTGGATCACAACAGGCCCTCAAAACCATCAATTAGAGCAAGACTTCTGTGAAAAATTTGGTAGCAAACATGCTATTGCAATTTGCTCGGCCACTGCGGGTATGCATGTTGTTCTAATGGCTATGGGAATTGGCGCTGGTGATGAAGTTATCACGCCATCACAAACATGGGTGTCAACCATTAATATCATTACGTTACTAGGTGCAGAGCCGGTGATGATTGATGTTGATCGTGATACTTTGATGGTAAGTGCAGAAGATGTCAAAAAGGCGATTACTCCTAGAACGAAGGCAATTATTCCGGTTCATTATGCAGGTGCGCCTTGTGATCTGGATGCATTACGAAAAGTTGCACAAGATGCGGGAATTCCTCTTATTGAAGATGCGGCACATGCGATTGGCACACGCTATAAAAATGAATGGATTGGTGAAAAAGGAACCTCTATTTTCTCTTTTCACGCTATTAAGAACGTGACTTGTGCTGAAGGTGGTTTGGTTGTTACTGATAATGACGAATTAGCCAATCGAGTACGTTGCTTAAAATTTCATGGCTTAGGTGTTGATGCTTTTGATAGACAAATTCAAGGGCGTAAGCCTCAAGCTGAAGTTGTTGAACCTGGCTATAAATATAATTTATCTGATATTCACGCTGCTATTGCTGTGGTGCAATTAGGGCGTTTAGAGGAAATGAACGCGAAACGTGCTGAATTAGTGGCACTATATCGTGAAAAACTCAAAGACTCACCATTAGAGATGTTGAGTATTCCTGAGTATCCTCATTTGCATGCTAATCACCTATTTATGGTGAGAGTAGATAAAAACATTTGCGGTATCGATCGTGATACCTTTATGGAAAAATTGAAGCAAAAGGAAATTGGTACAGGACTTCATTTCCGTGCGGCGCATACACAAAAATATTATCGTGAGCGCTATCCCGCTTTATCCCTTCCTCAATCAGAGTGGAACTCTGCAACGTTATGCTCGCTGCCATTGTTTCCTGATATGAGTAATGAAGATGTTATTCGCGTTGTAGATGCGATCAATGAAATTCTTTCGGAGCATATCTAAGTGTCAACATTTGATAAAATCAAAAAAGTATCGGTTGTAATCCCCGTTTATAATGAAGAAGAGAGCCTTCCTCAACTTTTAGAGCGTACTATAAAAAGCTGTAAGCAATTAAAACAAGAGTATGAGCTGATCCTGGTTGATGATGGCAGTAGTGATAATTCAGCCAAAATGTTAGAAGAAGCGGCTGCAATAGAAGAAAATCATGTAATTGCAATTATTTTGAATCGTAACTACGGTCAACACTCTGCAATTATGGCTGGCTTCAATCAAGCTGATGGTGATTTAGTCATTACATTAGATGCAGATTTACAAAACCCACCTGAAGAGATCCCAAGACTCGTTACAACTGCAGAAGAAGGTTATGATGTTGTGGGGACCCGTCGTCGCAATCGTCAAGATTCATGGTTTCGTAAAACAGCTTCAAAAATGATTAACTCCATGATAACCAAGGCGACAGGTCGCTCTATGGGAGATTATGGATGTATGCTACGTGCATATCGTCGCCATATTGTTGAAGCAATGTTACAGTGTCACGAAAGAAGTACCTTCATTCCTATTCTTGCGAACACATTTGCTCGTCGTACTATTGAAATTGATGTCGCACACGCAGAGCGTGAATATGGTGATTCAAAATATAGCTTTTTAAAGCTAATTAATCTGATGTACGACCTTTTAACTTGCCTTACTACAGCACCGTTACGTTTATTAAGCATTGTCGGCAGTGTGATCGCTGTTTCTGGCTTTGTTTTAGCATTACTTCTCATTGTTTTGCGTATTATTTTCGGTGCAATGTGGGCCGCTGAAGGTGTATTCACACTTTTCGCAATCTTATTTATGTTTATCGGTGCGCAGTTCGTTGCAATGGGCTTATTAGGTGAATATATAGGCCGGATTTATAATGATGTAAGAGCGCGTCCTCGGTATTTTATCCAAAAAGTGGTTGGTGTTAACAAACCCAACGAAGATCAGGAAAAAGACTAATGAAAGCAATAGTATTTGCCTATCACGATATCGGCTGTGTTGGTTTAAAAGCACTTGAAAAAGCGGGTTATGATATTCAAGCTGTATTTACCCACACTGACGATCCAAACGAAAATCATTTTTTCTCATCTGTGGCTCGAGTGAGTGCAGAAATGGGATTGACAGTATTCGCGCCTGAAAATGTCAATCACCCATTATGGATTGAACGTATTCGTGAAATGAAACCTGATGTCATTTTTTCTTTCTATTATCGTCACATGTTAAGTGATGAGATCCTGAATTTGGCACCAAAAGGCGCATTTAATTTACATGGTTCTTTATTACCAAAATACCGTGGTCGTGCACCAATTAACTGGGCTATTGTGAATGGTGAGACAGAAACAGGTGTTACTCTGCATAAAATGACAGCAAAAGCTGATGCGGGTGATATTGTTGCTCAAGAAAAAGTTACCATTACAGATAATGATACTTCTCTGATTTTACATGAAAAAGTAAGAGAAGCAGCGAATAAGTTACTCTCAAGTGCATTACCACATATTGCATCAGGTGATTATTCAACAACTGCACAAGATGAAAGCCAAGCTACTTACTTTGGTCGTCGTTGTGCTGATGATGGCTTAATCGACTGGAATGCAGACGCAAGAACAGTCCACAATTTAGTGCGTGCCGTTACTGAACCATACCCAGGTGCATTTACTTTCTTAGGTGAACGTAAAATGATTATCTGGCGCTCTCGTGCTGTTGCAGATAATCAAGGTAAACGCCCTGGTACAGTTATATCAACAGAACCTTTAGTGATTGCGTGTGAAAAAGGCGCAATCGAAGTGTTAACAGGTCAAAGTGAAAATGGTCTTTATGTTCAAGGAAGTCGTTTAGCGGCTGAAATGGGCATTGTGACAGATGTTCGCGTTGGACCAAAAGCTACGGCACAAGTTAAACGTCGTAAACGTGTTCTGATTTTAGGTGTGAATGGCTTTATTGGTAACCATTTAACAGAGCGTCTATTGAAAGATGATAACTATGATATCTATGGTATGGATATCGGTTCATCTGCAATTGAACGTTTTATTGGTAATCCACGTTTCCACTTTATTGAAGGTGATGTGAGCATTCATACAGAATGGATTGAATATCACATTAAAAAATGTGATGTTATTCTGCCATTAGTGGCTATTGCAACGCCTATCGAATATACCCGTAATCCATTACGTGTCTTTGAATTAGACTTTGAAGAAAACTTAAAAATTGTACGTTATTGCGTTAAGTATAATAAACGTATTATTTTCCCATCCACATCAGAAGTTTATGGTATGTGTGATGACAAAGAGTTTGACGAAGATAATTCACGTCTGATTGTTGGTCCTATTAATAAACAACGTTGGATTTACTCTGTATCTAAACAGCTATTAGACCGAGTTATTTGGGCTTATGGTGCTAAAGAAGGTCTTAAATTTACATTATTCCGTCCGTTTAACTGGATGGGACCTCGTTTAGATAACTTAAATTCAGCACGTATTGGTAGTTCTCGCGCCATTACACAATTAATTCTAAATTTAGTTGAAGGTTCGCCAATTAAATTGGTTGATGGTGGTGAACAAAAACGTTGTTTCACTGATATCAATGACGGTATTGAAGCATTATTCCGTATTATTGAAAACCGTGATAACAAATGTGATGGCCAAATTATCAATATTGGTAACCCAACTAACGAAGCAAGTATTCGCGAATTGGCAGAAATGCTGTTAGATTGCTTTGAAAAACATGAGTTACGAGGCCATTTTCCTCCATTTGCAGGCTTTAAGAAAATTGAAAGTAGCAGTTACTATGGTAAAGGCTATCAAGATGTTGAACACCGTAAGCCAAGTATTAAAAACGCAGAGCGTTTATTGGATTGGAAACCAAGTATTGAAACCCGTCAAACTGTAGAGGAAACATTAGACTTCTTCTTACGTGGTGCGGTTGAAGAATTAGGCGATAAATAGGATCAGATAATGAAGAAAGTTGGTTTGAGAGTTGATGTGGATACTTATCAAGGAACGAAGCAAGGTATTCCACAGCTACTGGATGTATTTGCCAGACATAACATTCATGCCAGCTTCTTCTTTAGCGTGGGTCCAGATAATATGGGGCGCCATTTATGGCGCCTTTTAAAACCAAAGTTTTTATGGAAAATGCTGAGATCTAACGCTGCATCGTTGTATGGATTAGATATTTTATTAGCAGGAACGGCATGGCCAGGCAAAAAAATTGCTAAGAATCTAGGTTATTTGATGAAAGAAACCCAAAATGCAGGGCATGAAGTAGGGTTACATTCATGGGATCACCAAGGTTGGCAAGCAAAAGTCGCTCGTTGGTCAACAGAAGAATTAATGCAACAAGTTCGTTTAGGTGTAGAAGCACTGGAAAAAGGACTTGAAAACCCTGTAAAATGTTCAGCAGTTGCTGGGTGGCGTGCTGATGAGCGCGTATTAACAGTTAAAGAAACTTTTCAATTCGATTACAATAGCGATTGCCGAGGAACGCATCCTTTTAGGCCAATTTTAGAAAATGGTTCTATCGGTACGGTGCAAATTCCAGTAACATTACCAACTTATGATGAAGTCGTCGGCACAAAGGTAAAGGATGAGGATTTTAATCAATTTATTATTGATGAAATCAAAAAAGACAGTGGAATACCTGTTTATACTATCCATACCGAAGTTGAAGGAATGTCAAAAGCGGCTCAGTTTGAGCAGTTACTGGCAATGATTGCAAATGAAGGCATCGAATTCTGTCCGTTAAGCGATTTATTACCACAAGATAAAGAAACGCTTCCGATGGGTAAAGTTGTTCGATCTGACTTTCCAGGTCGAGAAGGCTGGTTAGGGTGCCAACAAGAGGTCTAACGAAACTATGTTGAATAACCGGGCGAGTAAAATCGGGGCCATCCTCTTGGCTCTTTTTTTTGTTCTTACCTACTTATTTCCATTGAACAGCCGGTTATTATGGCAACCAGATGAAACCCGTTATGCGGAAATTAGCCGCGAAATGGTGGTGAGCGGGAACTGGATAGTTCCTCATATGCTCGACATTCGCTATTTCGAAAAACCTGTTGCAGGTTATTGGATCAATAATGTTAGCCAATTAATATTTGGCCACACAAATTTTGCTGTACGTTTTGGTTCAGTAATTTCTATTCTATTAAGCACATTACTTGTTTATTTACTGGCAAGAATGATGTGGCGTAACCGCCAAGTTGCTTTTGTTTCTAGCTTAATTTATTTATCTATGTTTTTAGTGTTTAGCGTAGGCACTTACAGTGTGTTAGATCCTATGTTAGCACTTTGGGTTACTGCGAGTATGGTCTGCTGTTTTTGGGCACTGAAAGCGACGACGATAAAAACACGAATATTAGCGTGGATAACATTAGGTTTGGCTTGTGGTATGGCATTTATGACTAAGGGTTTTTTAGCCTTAGCTATCCCTGTCATTGTGATGATACCTATTACTCTTTATCAAAAGCAATTTACTCAAATGTTGCTCTATGGCTTACTTGCGGTGTTTAGTGCTGCATTGATTAGTTTGCCATGGGCGTTAGCTATTGCAAAAGCAGAGCCTGATTATTGGCATTATTTCTTTTGGATTGAACATATTCAGCGTTTTTCTGGTGAAGATGCTCAGCATAGTTCCCCATTCTGGTACTATATCCCTATTGTATTACTAGGGGTAATACCTTGGCTTGGTTTATTGCCTGGCGCATTAATGGGAGCTTGGAAGAAAAGACGTAAACGTCCAGAACTATTTTTCTTATTGTGCTGGTTTGTTGTTCCGTTTTTATTTTTTAGTATTGCTAAAGGTAAGCTACCGACTTATATGTTGCCATTTATGGCACCACTAGCAATGCTAATGGCGAAATATGGTGTAGATTGCGCACGCAAATTTAGAATGAAAGCGCTGCGTATTAACGGTTATATCAACATCTTTATTGGCGTTGCTGCCGTTGTCGCTATCTTAGTCATTCAACTTGCTTCTTCAAAACCTATTTATATGCCTTATGAATGGTCTAAATGGGTTTTAGCCATCGTTGCATTCTCTTTATGGGGTATTATTGGTTATCTTTGCTCTACGCTTAATGGTAAACATTGGTTATGGGCGGCATCTTGCTCGTTAGGCGTGAGTTTATGCATTGGGCAGGCAATACCTAACAGTAGTGTTGATGGAAAGCTACCTCAAGAATTTATTCGTCAAAATATTGATACACTCAATGCGAGCAAATATATTGTAAGTAACAGTGTGGGTATTGGTGCTGGGTTGGCGTGGGAATTACAGCGTAGTGATATTTATCTTTATGAAAGAACAGGTGAGTTAACTTATGGTGTCGAAGAATATCCAGATTCTCAGCATAAATTAATTAAACCTGACAATTTTGTTCAATGGTTAGAGCAAGCAAGAAAAGAAGGTAATGTATCAGTCGTTATTACGTTTAAAGATCCGAAAAAGTTAGCTCAATTGCCGAGACCTGAAGAGCTTGTGACAAATCATCGAGTTGCTATTTTAACGTATGAGAAGCGTAATTAATGTCCTTTGTTTTATTGCTAATTGTGAGCTTTTTGACCTGCATAGGACAAGTATGTCAAAAACAAGCGGTGGTTAGCTGGCAAAGTGGTTCATTAACAAAAGCCAGAAAAACGATTTTCTGGCTTTTTGTTGCCATTGCAATGCTTGGCTTGGGGATGCTTTTTTGGTTACGGCTATTACAAATTCTTCCGCTAAGTATTGCTTATCCTATGTTAAGTATTAATTTTATTGTGGTGACATTAATTGGGCAGTTTGTTTATAAAGAGCCTGTTAATGTGAAACATTGGATTGGTATTGCATCGATTATGGTTGGCATTTTATTAATGAGTCTGCAAGCATGAAAGGCTATTTATGGGCGATGGGAAGTGCGCTATTAGTCACTGTCGCTCAATTGTTATTAAAGTTTGGTATGTCTGAGCTACCGGATTTACAGTTAGAAAAACAGTGGTTTGATTTTTCATGGCTATGGGCGAACATAACGCCAATCGCTATTGTGTTTGCTGGCCTTGTCGGTTATGTCCTTTCTATGGTTTGCTGGCTATTCACTTTACGCACTATCCCTTTAAATAAAGCTTATCCACTTATTAGTTTAAGCTATGTTTTTGTTTATATCCTTGCTGTGATATTACCTTGGTTTCAAGAAACCCCTTCATGGACAAAAACTGCAGGTGTTGCTTTTATTATGGTAGGTGTTTGGTTGATTAGCCAGAAACCTAAAGGGTCAACATCACACTAAATTCAGAGTTTGGGTTTTATTTCCTATATCTTGTTGGTTATTGTGCGATTTATTCTATTAATCTTGATTCATTCACCTTCAATAACTTGTTTTTGCTTAAAAAAGCAGATAGATTTTAAAATCTCTCGTAATAATAATGGTGGATGCAATGAGAAAGTCCGTTTTCTATCCTTTCTTGCTCTGTATTATCCTGCTGGCTGGGTGTTCATCTAGTCCGTCAAAACGCATTCCACCAGCCCCTCCTTTAAAAACACAGCTTTCCGATCCTATTATGGTGATAGTGCAGCTCAAATCACAACTTGAGCAGTGGTATGGCACACCTTATAGTTATGGTGGAATGACATCTTCAGGTATTGATTGTTCAGGGTTTGTCTATAAAACGTATAGTGATCGTTTTGATATTAAATTGCCTCGAATGACTATCGATCAAACCAAATATGGAACACAAATCAGTAAAAGCGATTTAATGCCAGGGGATTTAGTGTTTTTCAAAACAGGTGGTGGTGAAAATGGACTTCATGTCGGTATTTATGATACTGACAACACATTTATTCACGCATCAACTAGTAAAGGGGTTACTCGTTCTTCTCTTGATAATGTCTATTGGAAAAAAACATTCTGGCAAGCTCGTCGATTGTAATTTCGTGCCATTTAAGACCCTAATATATTGAGAGTTATGCTATCTTATACCTTATTTTCTTCATATAGGTATTCCTCATGTCAGGTAAGTTGCGACTGTTAATTTCCGAATCTTATGATCCTTGGTTTAACCTTGCTGTTGAAGAGTGTATTTTTAGACAAATGCCAGCGGATCAGCGTGTACTTTTTCTGTGGCGTAATGATAACACGGTAGTTATTGGACGAGCCCAAAATCCGTGGAAAGAGTGTAATACGCGAAAAATGGATGAAGATGGCGTGAAATTAGCACGTCGTTCAAGTGGTGGTGGCGCTGTTTTCCACGATCTTGGTAATACCTGTTTTACCTTTATGGCGGGAAAGCCTGAGTATAATAAAACGATCTCAACTCAAATTATACTTGATGGTTTATCAAAGGCAGGTATACAAGCAACAGCATCAGGGCGTAATGATTTAGTCGTACCGCAAGAAGAGGGTGAAAGAAAAATCTCAGGCTCGGCTTATAAAGAGACGAAAGATCGTGGTTTCCATCATGGCACATTATTAATAAATGCTAACTTATCTAGACTAGCCAATTACCTCAATCCAGATCCGAAAAAACTTCAAGCTAAAGGGATCACCTCTGTACGCTCACGAGTGGCTAATTTGGTCGAACTGAAATCTGATATCACTCACGAAAAACTTTGTGAAACTATTACCGAAAGCTTTTTTGAATACTATGGTGAACGAGTAGATGCAGAGATTATTTCCCCGCAAAAATTACCTGATTTACCTAGTTTTGAAGAGACATTCGCTAAGCAAAGTAGTTGGGAATGGAATTTTGGACAAGCCCCTGCATTTTCTCATTTGCTAGATAATCGTTTTAAGTGGGGTGGTGTTGAACTACATTTTGATATTGAGCGTGGTAATGTAATCAGAAGTCAAATCTATACTGACAGTTTAGATCCCGCACCATTAGAAGCATTATCAGATATGCTAGTTGGCAAACGTTATACACCTGAGTCTTTAAAAGAGCTTATTCAGCAACTTATACAGCGTTATCCTAATAATAAAGGGGAGCTTAATGAACTTGAAGAATGGCTTATAACGGCAATTGCTTAGTTTTCTGTAAATAAAGTAAAAAACCAGCTTTTTAAAGCTGGTTTTTTATGGCAAGTAACATCGACATGATGCTAAATCAATTAGTGATTTTCGCATGACATGAAACAATGAGTATCTGGCATTGTGCCATTTTCTCTAAACTTAGCCGGTGTAGTATTAAAATGTTTTTTAAAAATACGAGTAAATGTTGCTTGAGAGCTAAAGCCATACATTAAAGCGATGTCTAAAATAGACATATCTTTTTCTTGTAATGATTTAGCCGCTTCTAATAAGCGACGTTTGCGGACATATTCGCCTAATGTACAGCCTTTAAAATCTTTAAATATGCGTTGTAAGTGCCATTTTGAATAACCACTTTTGTTCGCAATAGTATCGATTTTTATACCTTCGTTACGTTGTAACTGGGTTTCTAACCATTTTAGAATATCATTAACGACATTTTCAGCCATAAAACCTCCCACAAAAATGGTGGGGACACAGTGCCCAAGTAAATAGAATAGTAACGTATGTTATTTATAATCTATTTTAAGCATGGGGAAAATAACAGGTAGGCAAAAAGTGCTTTTTGTTATTGATAATCATTATCAAATTAATAGGTGAAAGCTATATATCTCAAGTAAGGTAGAGCTTAATAGATATTTTTGATTAAAAAAATCGTTTTAAATGTATTTTACTTTGTTGAATTTATTGATTTATTTTTCCTTTGATAAATCTGTTATACCATTTATTCTTTAGGTTGTTATGTTTTTTTGTGTGATTTACAAGCTAATCAGTGATTAAGGTGTATTTTAAAGTCAATTTATTTGACTAAATAGGAAAATTTAGAAATAAGATTTATTAATCAATTAAGGTGATATTACTTAGTGTGTTTTATTTGCAATAAATAAGCATATAAAAATAAATTAACTCAGTCACAATCTAGAAAATCCATGCTAGAAGGCAACTGAGTAAAACTAAGATAACTTATGGACGAAGAAAAACTTGTGGATACGAATGCTCTGGATGGGTATCAACACTCACATCTGCGCCATACCACTGTTGGATATTTTCTGTTGTCAGTACATCGTGTGGAGTACCTTCACAAACTAATTTTCCTTGATGCAATAATAGAATTCTATCGGCATAAAGTGAGGCTAAATTAAGATCGTGCAGAACGCAACAAACCATAAGATGTTGTGTTTTTGCTAATTGCTTTAGTAAGCGTAAGCTGTGTTGCTGATGGTAAAGATCAAGTGCTGAAGTCGGTTCATCAAGGAATAATACCGACTCTTGTGGTGTAGGGTGCCATAATTGAGCTAATACTCTGGCAAGTTGCACTCGTTGTTGTTCACCACCTGATAATTGACGATAGTCTCTATCTTTAAACTTTAAACAATCCGTTTGTAGTAGAGCCGTTTCGATAGCTATTTTTTTATGTTGTTGCCCATGAGGGGTTCTTCCCATTGCAACCACTTCTTCTACAGAAAAAGAAAATGAGAGTTGGCTATTTTGGCGCATAACAGCACGGTTTTGTGCTAATTGTTGGCTATTCCATTGCGAATAAGTCTTTTGCTTAAAATAGCACTCACCTTGTGTTGGTGTCGTATAACCTGTCAATAAACGTAGTAATGATGATTTTCCTGCGCCATTAGGTCCAATTATAGTGACTAACTCTCCGGCATTAAGTGAAAGAGACACATCATCAATAATAGTTTTTTCACCAATTTGATACGTCAAATTATTTCCATAGAGCAACGAAGTGTTTTGTTTTTGAATCATGACATCCTTCTCGCGGGTTGTCGTAAGATAAGCCAAAGGAAATAAGGGCCACCAATTAATCCTGTAATGAGCCCCACAGGGATTTCTGCTGGAGATACCAGTGTTCTGGATAATGTATCAGCAGCGAGTAACAGTGTTGCACCACCTAAAATGGTAGCAGGTAATAGCCATACATGATTACTACCAATACGCATACGAATAAGGTGTGGAACCACAAGGCCAATAAATCCAATGACACCACTTAGCGCGACCGCACAACCAATTAAAATGGCACTAAGTAGTAACAAAATAAACTTGGTTCTTCTTACATTTAGCCCTAAGTAGTGCGCTTCTTCATCACCAAGTTGTAACAGATTTAATTTATGGCTTTGCCAACATGCCACAATACTGACTGGAATGATCACAAGGGTTGCAATGGATAAGGTTTTCCAGTCAATTTGGCTTAATGACCCCATCATCCACAGCGAAAATTGGCGTAATTGTTGATCTGTACTGATATAACTTAAGACACCAATAAAGGACATACAAAGTGCATTGATAGCAATCCCAGCAAGCAATAACCGCGCTAAATTACCATCACTCAATTGATGTAATGAGAAGATAATCATTGCCACAATTAAGCCGCCAACAAAGGCGGCTACAATATGACTGTAAAATGCGAATACAGGTGAAAAAGAGAAAGGTAGTATAATCACGATAGCAACCATTAGTGCCGCACCGCTACTTATGCCAAGTAACCCAGGGTCAGCTAATGAGTTTCTAAATAATCCTTGCATGATTGCACCTGATATCGCTAATGCACCACCGACAAGAATAGCCAAAAGCACACGAGGCAAGCGTATATCAAGCCAAACCTGCCACTCCATATCATCAAAAGAGCTATTCCATAATGTATGAAATGAGAGTGCCAATGCACCGCTATTCACAGAAATTAATGTAACAATGGTGAGCAAAAAGAGTAAAACTAAAATACTCATCCACGGTGAACGAAAACGAGACATTATTGCTCCAATGCTTGACGAATTTGATTCATAACTTCAGGTGTTGAAAGCGTAAAACCTAACAATCCCATATCATCGACGACGACATAATGTTTATTTTTACCTGCAGGTGTGTACTTTATACCGGGTAAATTCCAAAGTTTTTCAATACCACCTATACCTTTAATACCTTCTTTAGTTACCAGCAAAATATCAGGTTGGCTCGCAATGACACCTTCTTGAGAAAGAGGGCGATAACTCGTAAAGCCTTGCATTGCATTCTTACCCCCAACTAGTGAAATAATGGTATCTGCTGCAGTATTTTGACCAGCGGCCATAGGAACAACACCACCATGACTCATGATATAAATGACTTTTTTATCTATAGGTGTTGTGGGTATTTGGCTAATAGATAGGGTGAGTTTTTCTTTTAGCTGTTCACCTTCTTTTTGTTTATTTAAAATAGTGGCGATGGTGTCTATTTTTTCATTAATGGCTTCTAATGAATGTGTACCTGTAATCGTTTTAACAGTGACTCCTGCCTCTTTTATTCGGCGTAGTGCTAAAGAAGGGCGAGCGAGTTCGCTGGTTATAATTAATGTTGGTTTGACCGATAAGATACCTTCAGGGTTTAGCATTCGCATATAACCCACATCAGGGAGTGCTTTCACTTGTTCAGGGACTAAACTAGTGCTGTCTCTTGCAATAATTTGTTCACCCGAACCTAACGCGAAAACGATCTCAGTGATATCGCCGCCAATAGTGACAATACGTTCATTGGCGGAACTGACAAACGACATGACGCTACACAGGATCAAAAGAAGCCATTTTTTCATTAACTCATTCTCCGATTAGGCTATTTTGGCAAGTGTATTAACTTGCTCGCGCCATTGTTGTTGCTCTGCAGTGCCTTCAGTACGTTGTCCATAAAGCTGGGCAATCTGTTGGCCTTTGCTATCAAAGATTTCAAGACTGGTGACAAAACCATCCTGAGTTGGTTTGCGAGTGATCCAACTTTCGGCGATTTCACTTTCAATTAAATGAAGTGTAAATGCAGGATTGAAAACGTTAATCCAGACTTGATCGCTATTCTCAAATTGATGAGGAACTAAACGGTCAATCTGCCCCGTAAAGATTTGCACACAACCACGGCTTCCAACAAAAATCATGATCTCATTTTGTGCTTCTTTAGCGAGGGTTAATAAGGTTTTCAGTGCACTGTTATCAACTTGATAAGCAAGGTCATCGGCAACAGCTTTAAAAGCTTGTTGACGACTCAAGTTATTTTCTTTTAGTAGTTTGAAAAATTGGTGAACATCAGTCATTGAACGCCATTGTTGTTCAAGTTGCTCCGCCAATTCATGACTAACAGGTGTGTTTGAATAAGGTTCGATAGGGGTAATGTCTAGAGCTGGATTTTCTTCCGATAAGAATGATTGGATTAGCGCATTCCATTCATCCATATTGGTATTGTCAGTTGTATAGACTTTATGTAATGCATCGCCATGCATATCAAAAAACTGAATGCTATAGCGAGTTCCTTTTGAGGTTTCTTCAGCGAGTGCAAAAATGCTCGACCAATAAGCGAAGAAAAAGCGTAAATCCATTGCTCGAGGATTTAGAATCAAACCTGCATGATCGTTAAAGCGTGCATTAGTGTATTCACCAAGATGTTCGTGAACGGCGATATCGTTACGAGTAATGGCTTTGACCTCACCCACTTTACTTAAGGCTTTTAATAATTCTTGCACATCGTTACGTAAGCGTTTTGCATCATGTCCTACGCGTGCATGTGTTAATTCGGCTTCACTTACATTTAAGTATGCTGCCAGATCACGGGCATAAGGTGCTTTTTTATCCGCTTTTGCTTGCAGGTAGCTCTCATAAAGAGGTTTATTCACAGAAACTCCTATTGTATCTATCGTTGATTTTATTGTTAATTACCATTGATAACTCACAAGTACTTTTGCATTACGACCTTCTTGAGGAATACCGGCAGAAGAATAATAAGTTTTATCAAATGCGTTACCCAGTACAAATGAGGTTGTTAGCCCCTTTAAGGAGGCGTTACCTTCATAACGAAGGTAAAAATCATTGACGCCATAACCTGCTTGTTGGTGATTGGTAGGGCGATTAAAACGGTCATGTTTAGTAAAGTCCGTTTTCTTGGTAAATTGACTGACCCAGCCCACAGAAAAATCTGTGCTTGGAACTGGAACATCAAAGCGACTGGTCAATGTATCTGGTTCAATCGAAGTAATTGAGGCATTTGTGGCATTATCTTTTCCTTTGGTGTGGTTATACGCTAAGTCCCAATTAAAGAATTTGGATTGGTAGCTCATAGAAACATCCCACCCCCAAATAGTTGCTCTTGGAATATTTGTTGATTGTGTATATCCCTGAAAAATAGCGACATCTGCATCAATATAATCTTTTGCACGAGTATTGAAATGGGCAGCTTTAATTTTCAGATTATCATTATTAGATAATAAGTCATCGAATTGAAAACCAAATCCGTATTCGGTGGTTGAATTGGTTTCGGGTTTTAAATTGGGATTAGGACGCCAATAGTTTGTTGGTGCTCCTGGGAATGGCGCATCAAAATGCTTAGCATCGTTATACATTTCGCCTAAAGAAGGTGCTCTAAACGCTTGTGAATAAGAAGTATAAAGCATTGACCAATCAGTAGGCGTGATGCTGATAGCTCCTTTGGATGACCATTTATCAGCAGTAATATCATCATAACGATCGTTTTGGCTTTTATATTTATCAAAACGGGTTCCTAAAATTAAGGAGACAGGCAAATCACGTAAAGTGACCTCATCTTGAACCCAGCCTGACATAAAACGGATATCTGCTTGTGGGAAGCTTTCTGTATTTTGACTTGGTGATTGTTTCTGTTTATACACTTCGCCACCATAAGTAAGCCCATGTGATGCAAAGCTATCCATCCCCACTTGAGAGCGATTCTCGAGTTTTATGCCATAGGTTTTTTGTTCTCGACCTTCAAATCCTTTTTGTATCGTTTTGGCATTGATATCAACTTCACTGTAATAAGCCTGCGTTTTTAGATTAACCCACTGTAAATCCGAAGGATTGTATTGATAGGTTAACTGTGCATCTTTTTGTGTTGTAGTACGATCAGTTTCTACATTAGCAAGTGTAGGATTTGAGGGAACTTGAGGGTTTTTGGGCTGATTAGTATTGTTATGGTAATAACGGAATTGTCCGCTTAATGTATTGCTATCATCAATAAACCAACGCCCTTTGGAGAGTAGGTTAATAATGGTTTCATCATTTTGTGCACGATAACCCCCACCATAACGAATATCACCTTTATCACGAGCTGATAATGCCACGAGACCATCAAGGTTATCGTGTTTACCAAAAGCAGTAACACCTAAACCTTGGCTATGTTGCGCGGTATTACCAAGACCAATAACACGTACACCGCCTTGTTCGTTTTTTGAAAGTAGATCGCTTGCATCAACGGTATCGTAAGCAATAACACCGCCAAGTGCTCCACTACCATACAATAATGCAGAAGGACCCCGAACTACTTCAACTTGCTTTATAAGAAGAGGATCAATAAAAATACTGTCAATATGGCCAGTGTCAGTTCCTTGACGTACACCATCTACAAGTGTCAATATTCCATTTTTACTGTATCCACGCATACTGATGGTTTCACCATTAGTACGACCTGCGCCGGAAATAGAAATTCCGGGCACATGGCGAAGTAATTCAGAAGCACTACCTGCGGTTTCTGACAACGCATTGTTATTTTTAATAACGGTTGACATCATGGGTAACGTAAAGCTATCACGCTCATTACCAGTCGCATAAACGGTAAGCACTTCTGTTTTTTTCTCCTCGCTAGTTTGTGTTTTCTCTTGTGCTGACACACAAGCAGAAGAAACAGCAACAGCCAGTAAACTAAATTTAATTAATAGGGATGACTGAGACATGCAGATGGATCTCCGTTATTTTAATGGGCTGTTAAAACAGCCCTTTGTTATATAAATCATTGCTCCTCATCTACCAGCGATAACTGATGGACATTTTTATATTTCTGCCTTCTTGTGGCACACCTCGTGTTGAGAAATACTCATAATTAAAAGCATTTGCCAACATCAGTGTTGCTTGTAGATCTTTATTTTTCTTAGATTGATAGCTGAGTGAAAAATCGTGAACAGCATATCCAGGAAATTGTTGAACAACTTCTTGTAATCGAGTGACTTTTTTACCCTTATTATGTGGAGCAACAATGCCGCTGTAGCCACTTTTAGAGTCAGTAGCGCTGGCAAATTGTCCTGACCAACCTAATGAGAAAGGTGTTTTGGCAATAGGAACCTGTATAAAGGCGGTAAGAATTTCTGGTCTTACGGGGGAGATGGTTTCACTATCTGTAAGTTGGAATGTGTTTGTTCGGTTATAGCTTAATCCAGCAGAGAGCCAAGAGTGGGTATAACGTAAAGCAATATCGGTACCTTCAATATAAACATTCGCAATGTTATAGGCTTTTAGGCTCATTCTTCCAAAAATCGTTCCCATCCATTCAGCATAAGAAATATAGTCTTTTGATAATGTATCGAAATAAGCTACTTTAATTTCTAGTGCATCACTTTCTGATAATAACTGTTGGAATGAGATCTTTCCTCCATATTCCCAAGTCCTATTTCTTTCTGGGTTTAAGTAAGGATTAGGTATCCAATAAGACCTTACCAATCGGTTTATATCAAAATGAACGGAATCATTAAACATCTCACTTAATGTCGGTGCTCTAAATGCAGTCGAGTATGACGTGTAAAGCTGTAACCACGGTGTTGCGGAAAATGTTAATTTTACATTTTCAGTGGTACCTCGATAACTTGCTTTATGCATGAGTTTACTTGTATCTGCATTTCTAACTGCATGATTATAAATGACACTATCAATTTCTTTATTTGGAACACTTTCATAATAGTGATAGCGAATACCCGCAGTTAAGGATAAAGGGAATAGTGGTGTCGACAGTGTGCTCTGTAACCATGTTGCGGCATAATCCATTTTTGCCAATGGGAAGTTTTTAGCCTTGTTGTTGGGTTTCATTTTCTGTCGGTAAACTTCAGTACCAATAATGACAGATAAATTAAGATTATTATGAGGTGTAATATTAGTGTAATTCTCTAATTTCCCACCATAAGTTGATTGTGTTCGAGCTTCGAAAAGACCGATATCACCTTTTTCATTTTTTTTACGGTCATATTCTGTAAGTTTTACATCGGTTAAAAAAGTTTGCTTAATACCAAACTGTGAGTAATAAAGATAGGTTGTTAAATCAATCCAAGAATTACTTTCAGGGGCATAGTGATGAGTTAGAGAGTAATTTTTTTGCTGAGTATCTCGATATACCTGATTACTTTCTTCTTTACCATATCCACCCATACGATGTAATACTTCTCGTTGTTCACCTGAATTATCATAATGGCGAGCTGAGAAAATAAAGGTTTGGTTATTTGTAGGATAGAGATAGATTTTAGCAAAGTAGTTATTAATGGATTCATTGTTATCCATTTTTTGCCCATCAGCCAATAAGATAGGGCCACGCTGACGTTGAGTGTAAGAAATCAAACCAGAGAATAGTTTATGTTGACCTGCAATTATCCCACCATAAGAAAAATGGCGATCAGCAGAAGAATAAGAACTGAATAATTTAGCGCCTAAGTTTTTATTCTTTTTCAATATTGATTGAGGATCGAGAGTATTAAAAGCGACAACTCCCCCCATAGCGCCTTCACCATGAATAGTCGAGGCGGAACCGTGTTTGACATTAATACTTTTAATTAAAGACGGGTCAAGAAATATGCCCCCTAAATTATTCATGGTGTTTTCGAGTGGTTGATGAATGCCATCAACGAGAATTTTGACACCTTTTTGGTCATATCCTCGCATTAGAATATTGGCACCATTAGTCACGCCTGTTCCTGAGAGAGTGATACCTGCGACTTCTTTTAACATTTCACCTGTTGTTGACGCTGTTTTTGCCTGAGGTGTTGAGGTTTCAATCGTAGATTGGAAGTTATGTTCTAGTTCGTGATATTTATGACCAACAACAGTAAGAGAGTCCGTGTTCGTTTTTTCTGGGTGTGCAGAGGCAATAGGGGAATACAACAGACAAAGAGCTGTTGCTATACCTGAATATTTGAAATGTTTTTTCAGCATACACATACCATAAATGTCCATAAAAAGTCCTTGTATATGGAGTTATTTAGCTGGCTGCCTAGCTGAATTGATAGGTGGCTTGCGAGTTATTGTCAAAAATGATTATTTAGTCAGGATCAGTTTTCCTGATTTGGTCTGACGTAGTTGATACAACTCTCCGTTATGTTGAATGTAAACCACGCCATCTTTACCCAATAATTCAATACTATTAATAGATTGAATTATTGAAGAATGAGAGTTCTGTTTAACCAATGAACTATCCAAATTATTAGCTTTTTTATTCATAATACACTAAGAGTAATAAGCGTTATCATTATGATAATCATTATCGTTAACAAATGTATTTAGACAAGCTTTTTTTAACGTAAACAGGTAAATTTAAGTCATATTGTGAGTGATAAAACGGTATGTGATGAAATTTAAAACAAAGGAATAAAAGAGGCTTATCTTTTTACTAAAAAATAAGATCAATACAGAATGAATAGAGAAGAAAAATAGCAGGGGATAGAATTATCCCCTTAATAAATAGGTTTATTAAAATCGACTCTCAACGGCTTGTGCTAATAATTCAAGCAATTGCTCGGTATCATTCCAGCTTAAACATGGATCAGTAATAGATTGTCCATAAACAAGAGGTTTTTCTGGCAAGACTTTTTGTGAGCCTTCTTGTAAAAAGCTTTCAGCCATCACGCCAACAATAGCTTGTGAGCCATCTTTAATTTGTTGACTGACATTGCGAGCCACTTCTAATTGGCGACGATGGATCTTTTCACAATTACCATGACTAAAGTCGATAATAAGATGTTCAGGTAAATCCACTTGTTTTAGTGCATCAATAGCATCTGCAATATCGCTGGCATGATAATTTGGTTTTTTACCACCTCGCATAATAATGTGTCCGTAAGGATTACCGCTAGTTTGGTAAATTGTCATACGGCCATTTTTGTCAGGTGATAAGAAAGTGTGACCAACGCGAGAAGCACGAATTGCATCAATAGCAATACGAGTATTACCATCCGTACCGTTTTTAAAGCCCACAGGACAAGAAAGCGCAGATGCCATTTCACGATGAACCTGGCTCTCTGTAGTTCTTGCGCCGATAGCACCCCAACTAATTAAGTCAGCAATATACTGACCAGTTACCATATCAAGAAACTCGGTTGCAGTTGGTAAACCTAATGTATTTATCTCAATTAATAATTTTCTTGCAAGGCGGATACCTTCATTAACATTGCAAGAATTATCAAGATAAGGATCAGAGATTAAGCCTTTCCAACCAATAACTGTACGTGGTTTTTCAAAGTAGGTTCTCATGACAATTTCTAAGCGGTCATGATAGCGTTCTTTTTGCTGGTTAAGTTTCGTGGCGTATTCTTTGGCTGCTTTGGGGTCATGAATAGAACAAGGACCCACGATCACTAAAAGTCGTTTGTCTTCACCAGTAAGGATAGCTTCAATTCGTTTACGTGCTGATGTGATATTTTGGATTATCTCATCAGAAATGGGGAACTCTTTTGCTAAGGTTTCTGGTGTCACCAGACTGTCTAAAGCCTTAGTCCGTAGTTCGTCTGTCTTTAACATAATTCATCTCAATAAATATACAGGGTAAGTCTACCCAGTGATTAAGATCACAATAAACGAAATTCAGCTAATTTCAACAGCGTTATTAGAGAAAAACCAATAAAAAAAATAAGGTTAAGACTTAGAACATTCTTCTCGCTAATCCCATAGAATCAATTACCTTAGTTGAAATTTCTTCAACAGAATAATTAGTGGTATTGAGATAAGGAATATTGTTTTTTCTGAAAAGGGCTTCCACTTCGGCTAATTCGATTCTGCATTGGCGAATTGAAGCATAACGGCTATTTTCACGACGTTCACCTCGGATAGCAGCCAGGCGCTCTGGTGCAATGGTTAAACCGAATAATTTATGTTGATACTCTTTTAATTCAGTAGGGAGTTTTAAAAAATCCATATCATCAGCAGTAAATGGGTAATTGGCTGCTTGAATACCAAATTGCATAGCTAAATAGAGGCTGGTGGGTGTTTTACCACAACGAGAAACGCCAATTAAGATAACTTGTGCTTGATCGAGATTACGTAATGATATTCCATCATCGTGAGAAAGCGTGTATTCAATAGCTGCAATACGGGCATCGTATTTACTAAGATTTTTCTCTGTTAACCCGTGTGTTTTATTTAATTTTGGTGAGGCTTGAATACCCATCTCCTTTTCAAGCGGTAATACAAGAGATTGCACAATATCCTGACAAAAGCCTTCACTACTATTTATTACCTGTTTAACTTCGGGGCTAATAATAGAATAAAAAACAAGGGGCTTAGAGCCACTCTTTTTATAAATTTCAGCGATTTTCTGTTTTATTTCTTCAGCTCTTTCCACTGTAGAAACAAAAGGCAATGTATAACTTTTCATTCTTAATGGAAATTGAGAAAGTACAGCGTGGCCTAAAACTTCTGCTGTAATAGCTGTACCATCAGAGATAAAAAAGACTGTTCTATCAATGGGTTCATTATTATCACAATTAATAGAATTTAAGCTTAATATCATAACGCTCACCTTTTTTTAGCTGAATTAGCGAATCAAACAACATTATCTATAGCATTTTTAGTGATTATAAAGGATAAAAAAATAAAGTTTTCTGGTTGATCGATTCACCTTTCTATATTCACTATAACATTGTGATACGCTTATTTAAGTTGTCGTTTTGACAGCGGGTTTTTCTTTTTTTCTCTCTCTCATAATTGTTTAAAAAAGGATTGTTCTCAATGTCCAGCAATAGCCTCACCCCGTGCAATGTACTTTGGTATAACCAATTAGGTATGAATGACGTTGATCGTGTTGGTGGGAAAAATGCTTCCCTCGGTGAAATGATCACAAACCTCGCGGAACTGGGAGTTTCTGTTCCTAATGGGTTTGCTACCACAGCGCAAGCGTTTAATGATTTTCTGGAACAGAGTGGTATCAATCAGCGTATTTATGAATTGCTTGATAGTGTTGATGTTGACGATGTTAATCAACTGGCCCAAGCAGGTAATCAAATTCGCCAGTGGGTAATTGATACACCTTTTACGCCTCAGTTTGAAAAAGATATTCGCGATGCTTATCTCACATTAAGTGAAGGTGAGTCAGAAGCTTCTTTTGCCGTTCGTTCATCAGCAACAGCAGAAGATATGCCTGATGCTTCTTTTGCGGGCCAACAAGAGACGTTTTTAAACGTTCAAGGTATTGATGCCATTCTCGTTGCGATTAAACACGTATTTGCCTCGTTATTTAATGACCGAGCAATTTCTTATCGTGTCCATCAAGGCTACGATCACCGCGGTGTTGCGTTATCTGCAGGTGTTCAGCGTATGGTGCGTTCTGATCTTGCCTCTTCAGGTGTGATGTTTACCATCGATACTGAATCAGGCTTCGATCAAGTTGTCTTTATTACATCAGCTTATGGTTTAGGTGAAATGGTTGTTCAGGGAGCAGTAAACCCTGATGAATTTTATGTGCACAAGCCAACTCTAGCAAAAGGCCTACCTTCAATTGTTCGTCGTAACTTAGGTTCTAAAAAGATCCAAATGGTTTACGCAGACAGTATAGAGCACGGTAAACAAGTACGTATTGAAGATACGCCAGAAGCACTGCGCAATCGTTTCTCTTTGACTGATAATGAAGTTCAAGAATTGGCAAAACAAGCTGTATTGATTGAACAACACTACGGTCGTCCAATGGATATCGAGTGGGCTAAAGATGGGCATAATGGTCGTTTGTATATAGTACAGGCTCGTCCTGAAACCGTTCGATCTAACCAGCAAGTGATGGAGCGTTATCAGTTAAATGAAAGTGGCACTGTAATCATTGAAGGTCGTGCTATTGGTCATCGAATTGGTACAGGTACAGTCAAAGTTATTCATAACTTAAATGAAATGGATAGAATTGAAGCGGGTGATGTACTGGTTACTGACATGACAGACCCAGATTGGGAACCTATTATGAAAAAGGCCTCTGCGATTGTGACAAATCGTGGTGGTAGAACATGTCATGCTGCGATTATTGCACGTGAATTAGGTATTCCTGCTGTTGTAGGTTGTGGTGATGCCACAGAATGTATTACAGAAGGGCAAGTCGTTACAGTTTCTTGTGCTGAAGGTGATACGGGGTTTGTCTATGATGGCAAACTGGATTTTTCTATTCAAAGCTCCGCAATCGATAACATGCCTGAACTTGGTCTGAAAATCATGATGAACGTTGGTAACCCTGATCGTGCATTTGATTTCGCTGGTTTACCAAATGACGGCGTGGGTCTTGCGCGTTTAGAATTTATTATCAACCGTATGATTGGTGTCCATCCTCGCGCATTATTAGAGTATGACGATCAAAGCGAAGCATTAAAAGCTGAAATTAATGAGATGATGGCTGGCTATGAATCTCCTGTTGAATATTACATTAGTAAATTAACAGAAGGGATTGCGACATTGGCGGCAGCATTCTGGCCTAAACGTGTGATTGTTCGTTTGTCTGACTTTAAATCTAACGAATATGCCAACTTAGTTGGTGGTGACCGTTATGAGCCGGATGAAGAGAACCCAATGTTAGGATTCCGTGGAGCAGGTCGTTATATATCCGATGATTTTCGTCGTTGTTTTGCGCTTGAGTGTGAAGCGGTAAAACGTGTTCGTAATGATATGGGTTTAGATAATGTTGAAGTGATGATCCCATTTGTTCGTACGGTACGCCAAGCTGAAGAAGTTATTGAAGAATTGGCTGCAAACGGTTTAAAACGTGGTGAGAATGGCTTAAAAGTGATTATGATGTGTGAAATTCCATCAAATGCCTTATTAGCGGATAAATTCTTAGAACACTTTGATGGTTTCTCTATTGGCTCTAACGACATGACCCAATTAACATTAGGTCTTGACCGAGATTCGGGTGTCGTTTCTGCACTATTTGATGAACGCAATGATGCAGTAAAAGCATTATTATCAATGGCAATCCAAGCGGCTAAACGTAACGGTAAATATGTGGGTATTTGTGGACAGGGACCTTCTGATCATGAAGATTTCGCACAATGGCTAATGGAAGAAGGGATTGATAGTTTATCTTTAAATCCAGATACCGTAATTAAAACTTGGGTGAAATTAGCACAATAGAATTAATATAAAGGTCATAAATTAAAGCTCACAAAATAATGTGAGCTTTTTTTATACAATTATTAAATAATAGGTAAAAAAAAAGCCTATCATGGGCTGACAGGCAAAGACTACACACAGCAATATTTTATATTCTTTAATTCCGCCAATTAATCTATTAATATGAAAGGCGAAATCATTAATTCGGTGAAACATTTGTTTCGTTGATATTTATATTAAGAGAAATGAGTTAATTATGCTCTAAGAATTATCTCAATAAAAATAATATTAGCCTATTTCAAAGTGAATATAACTAGCTGGTAACAAACAGGTTTAAAAGAATGTAATTTGTTTCAAATTGTAAGTTTGAATATAAAAATATAATAATTCATTCTTAAATTGATAATCTTTATTAAACTTTAGTCTATTAATTTTAGAGCATGTAAGTAGCTACACTTACATGCCCATTATTATTTATTCTTTTTCAATAAAGTTTTTATTCATAAATTCTACTGTTTCAGTTAGATCAGGATTAGGCTTTGGTACTTCATTTATCCATGCATTTAATAAACTATGTGCAACAGCAAGAACAACAGGACCGATAAATAATCCAATCATACCTAATGTCAAAATTCCGCCAATAACCCCCGTTAGAATTAATACCATCGGTAAATCGGCCCCCATTTTGATCAAATATGGGCGTAATATACCATCCATAGTTGCCACAGCTCCTCCCCAAATCACCATGACAATGCCCCAAGTTGTATCACCAGTCCAAAATAGCCATAGAACAGAAGGGATTAGCACTAATAAAGGGCCTATTTGTGCAAGGCAACAAATGAACATGACAACGGTAAGCACTGTGGCATAAGGAACACCTGATACTGCAAGGCCAATACCACCGACAATTGCTTGAATTAAGGCGGTTAATACCACACCCAAGGCAACGGCACGAATAGACATTGATGCTAGTAAAATAGCCGCATCACCACGTTGGCCTGCTAAGCGAATAGCAAAATGACGTAACCAAGCAACAACGTTCTCACCTTGTAAAAACAGTAAGCCAGAAAATAACAACATCACACCTAAATGCAGAGCAAATCGACCGATATTTAGGGCTTGAGCAAAAAACCAGTTGGCGGCTTGCCCAACATAAGGTTGAATTTTGGTGATTAACGCATTGCCACCAGAAACGAGAATAGAGTGCCATGTATCATAAAGTTTGCTTCCTATCATTGGGATATCATTAAGCCATAATAATTGAGGAGGCTGAATATTCGAAGGTGATTTAGCTAACTCAATGAGTGGAGCACTATTATCAATAACACTACTAATTAACAAGATAATAGGGATAACAAAGATCAGTAATATCAAGATCATCATTATCATGGTAGATAGCCAACGATATTTTACTCGTTTTTCAATAATAAGGAGTAAAGGCCATGTGGCAACAACAATCATTCCAGCCCAAATAAAACCCACAATAAAGGGATTGAGTATCCAAAAACTGGCGATAATAAAAAAAGAAATAAAAAGAACAGTGAATAAAACTTTGGGTATATCTGTATGGATCTGCGGTTTTTCCATGGTTTTAAATCCCTACACGAATAAAAATGCTAGAAGCAGATGAATAAGCATTGCAAATATCACGTTGTTTATATCACTACGCAATTTGCCAGAATTGTATGATAAGGTGAACAGGTATCGGTCTGAAAGTACAAAATGAGGCAAAGTACCTCTTAGCATACATTTCAATATCAAAAATTAAGCAATGTGGACTATTAGATTAAAGAGCTATAACAAATGATCCCACGTATATCGCAAGCACCGCAAGTTAGTGAACTCACAACAGAATTTCTTGATACTCTTCGAAAAAATGGCTTCACCGGTGATATCTCCAGCAGTTATGCTGATAGACTCACTATGGCAACAGATAATAGTATTTACCAGTTATTGCCACAGGCGGTGGTTTTTCCTCGCTCAACGGCTGATGTAACTATTGTTGCACGCCTAGTCGATGAACCCAAATTTCATTCGCTTTCTTTGACACCAAGAGGCGGAGGTACCGGAACCAATGGGCAGGCATTGACTGATGGTATAGTGGTTGATTTATCTCGTTATATGAAACGTATTATTGAGATAAATCCAGAACAACGTTGGGTTAAAGTTGAAGCTGGTGTGATAAAAGATGAGCTCAATCTGTTTTTAAAACCCTATGGCTTTTTTTTCGCACCTGAACTTTCTACCAGTAACCGAGCCACATTAGGTGGAATGATTAACACCGATGCCTCAGGGCAAGGTTCTATGGTTTATGGTAAAACCTCTGATCATGTCCTTGGTGTTCGGGCTGTCTTGTTAGGTGGTGAACTGCTTGAAACCCGGGCCATGGATACGGCATTAGCCGAGAATATCGCACAAGAAAGCTCTGCTATTGGAAAGGTTTATCGAACTGTTTTATCCCGTTGCAAAGAACAACGAAAACTTATTCTTGAAAAATTCCCTAAATTAAACCGCTTTTTAACGGGATATGATTTGCGTCATGTTTTTAGTGATGACATGAAACGCTTTGATTTAACCCGAATTTTAACCGGTTCAGAGGGCACGCTGGCTTTTATTACTGAAGCAACGTTGGATATTACGCCAATTCCCAAACAGCGCAGTTTAGTCAACGTAAAATATGATTCGTTTGACTCTGCATTGCGTAACGCGCCTTTTTTAGTTAAAGCCAATGCACTTTCTGTTGAAACTGTTGATTCCAAAGTCTTGAATCTTGCTCGTGAAGATATTGTGTGGCATTCCGTCAAAGAATTGATCACAGATGTACCAGATAAAGATATGCAAGGCCTTAATATTGTTGAGTTTGCGGGTGATGATGAAGTATTAATTCATTCTCAAGTTACATCATTATGTCAACGTTTAGATTCATTAATGAAAGAGGGGCAAAGTGGTGTTATCGGTTATCAAGTGTGTGATGATTTAGCGGATATTAACCGTATTTATGCCATGCGTAAAAAAGCGGTGGGTTTATTAGGTAATGCAAAAGGGCAAGCAAAGCCCATTCCCTTTGTGGAAGATACTTGTGTACCACCAGAACATCTTGCTGATTATATTACCGAATTTAGAGCGTTACTTGACAGTCATCAACTCAATTATGGCATGTTTGGGCATGTCGATGCAGGTGTATTACACGTAAGACCCGCACTTGATATGTGCGATCCACAACAAGAATTGTTGATGAAATCTATCTCAGACGACATTGTCACGTTAACAGCCAAATATGGTGGGTTACTCTGGGGTGAACATGGAAAAGGCTTTAGAGCGCAATACAGCCCCGAATTTTTCGGTGAAACGCTCTATCATGAACTGCGTCAAATCAAAACGGTATTCGATCCTCGAAATAGGCTTAATCCTGGGAAAATCTGCCCTCCGTTAGAGGTTGATGAACCTATGAAACAAGTTGATACCATTAAACGAGGCACCTTTGATCGCACCATCCCTTTATCTGTTCGTCAAGATTTTAAAGGAGCTTTAGACTGTAATGGTAATGGGCTTTGCTTTAATTTCGATGCGAAAAGTCCAATGTGTCCTTCTATGAAAATTAGTGGGCAACGCATTCATTCACCTAAAGGGCGAGCTGCACTAGTAAGAGAGTGGTTACGTTTATTAACAGAGCAAGGTGTTAACCCAAAACAACTTGGATCTAGCCTAGAAAATAATAAACCTAGCTTAAGAAGTTTGATTGAAAAAACACGTAATACATGGAAAGCCAAACGTGGCGAATATGACTTTTCTCATGAAGTGAAAGCGGCTATGAATGGCTGTTTAGCTTGTAAAGCCTGTTCAACTCAGTGTCCGATTAAAATTGACGTACCGTCATTTCGTTCTAAATTTACTGAATTGTACCACCAGCGCTACTTACGGCCATTAAAAGATCATATTGTTGCGAATGTTGAATTAACAACCCCTATCATGGCTAAAGCGCCAGGATTCTTTAATTTCTTTATGAAGCAACCCTTGGTGCAGTCATTAAGTAAACATACTATAGGAATGGTAGATTTACCGCTACTGTCATCGCCAACATTAAAACAACAATTAGCAGGTCACCACGCTCTAGATATGACGTTAGAAGATTTAGAACGTTTATCTGATAAGCAACGAAGCCATTATGTGCTGGTGGTGCAAGATCCTTTTACCAGCTATTACGACGCAAAAGTGGTCGCGGATTTTATCAAACTTATTGAAAAAATTGGGTTTAAACCTGTTTTATTGCCTTTTTCACCCAATGGAAAAGCGCAACATATTAAAGGCTTTTTACAACAATTTAGTAAAACGGCACAAAAAACGTCAACCATGCTTAATCGTGTTGCAAAATTAGATATTCCAATGGTGGGAGTTGATCCCGCATTAGTGCTTTGTTATCGCGATGAATATCGTGAAATTTTGGGTGATAAACGGGGTGATTTTAAGGTTCAACTCGTTCATGAATGGTTAAATAAATTAGTGAGTGAACCAATAGCTGTTCGCGATGATGCTGAAAAATGGTATCTTTTCGGGCATTGTACGGAAGTAACGGCACTACCACAAAGCATGAAACAGTGGCAGACAATTTTCCAACGTTATGGGCAACAACTCGAATTTGTAAGCACAGGATGTTGTGGAATGGCTGGTACTTATGGACATGAACTGAACAATTATGAAAACTCATTAGGCATTTACCAACTCTCATGGGGTAATGCACTAAAAACATTGCCGACAATGCGTTGCTTAAGCACAGGGTATTCGTGTCGTAGTCAAGTAAAACGTATTGATAATATTGAGCTTAAACACCCACTACAGGCGCTATTGGAGATTATGCCATGATATGGAAACGTGAAACGACAATCGAGCATCTTAATCATATTAGCCAAAATAATATGATGAGCCATTTAGGTATTGAATTAACGTGCCTCGGCGATGATTATCTTGAAGGAACAATGCCTGTTGATCATCGTACAAAACAACCTCTAGGTTTGCTGCATGGTGGTGCTTCTGTTGTTTTAGCTGAAACCCTAGGATCGGTTGCTGGGTATCTTTGTACCGAAGGTGAACAGAAAATTGTGGGTTTAGAAATTAACGCTAATCATATTCGTTCAGCCAGAGAAGGTAAGGTGAGAGGGGTATGTAAACCTATTCATTTAGGGCGTTCTCACCAAGTTTGGTCAATAGAAATATTTGATGATGAAGATCGTCAAGTATGTATTTCAAGATTAACCACATCAGTTATTTCTTAAGAAAGTAAAAAATTAAATGCACAAAGTGAAATACTCGCTTTGTGCGTTTTTATTTATAGATAATGAGAAAAAGAATAAAAATAGAGAACAAAAATAGAAATTATTCTTTATTTAGATTTTATTTTTAATGATAATCATTATCTTCATAATAAAAGAAAAGACGCTCACAATGTTAACTATTTCAAAATTCAACACCGCAGCATTATTAATTGCAGGTTTATTACTCACCGGATGTGATAATAATTCTACCTCTAAAACGAGTAATGATGTAAGTAATATTCCAGTACAAACTATTTCTGGTTTTAATATGGCGTATCCCACTTCATTTTCAATGAGCAGAGAAGATACTGAAAACTATTTTAAAATATTGCCTGATAATGTTCAGGACGTTACAACAGAAATGATAGTTTATAAGTCAAAGCCTATTTGCGATTTATCAGAAGTTCGTCTGGTTTATTTTAAAATGGCCGATGCAATGACTTACGATGTGGATGCTGGAGCACAAGGCATCGTTGATAATATTGCGATAATTGATGGTATGAATGAAATTTCTACATCAATAAAGCCATTAACCATTCCGAGTGTTGAAAGCAGACATGTTCTTTTTGAAGGGAATATGGCAAGAGAAAATGTAAGCTATGAAGGTGTTTTAGTGGCAGATCTAAGCACAAATCGCGTTTGGCAATTACAATTTATTAGTACAATAAATAGCCAGTCAAACAAGCAGAAATACAAACAAATTATTGAATGTACAAGAGAACATATTCAAACCATTTCAATTAATAAATAAGTTCAGCAAACACACAATACAATAAGAAGTTATTCCATCAGTGGTGCTATCTTATCCCGCATAACAAGCATAAAAATGAAACGTGTGCACAGTAAACATCATCGTGTAGATACATATTTTTATGCTTTTTTCTCTCGATTTCAGTGATAACATATAAAGTGTATTTATATTGCAACTTATATGCTTATTGTGCGAAATATAATAAAAATTAAAAGTTTTATTTTTTGTTATAAAAAAAGATAAAAGTGATATATTACATAGCGTTAAAAATGAAATTTAACAAATTTAACGCAATAATAGAACAAAAAACATACATTTGCATAATATCCTTTCAAAAGACATGGTTGAAGTGATAAGGGTTATCATTACCATTAGTGTCAGGAAAGATATCAATCTCCTTTCGAAATGAGGTCAGAAATGACAAACAACGTTGAAACTTTTTCTCTTAACGACACAGCTTGGCAAGGCATTGTACTGACGGATAATGCAGCAAAACATATTTGCCATTTAGTTGAGAAAAACCCTGAAAAACAGGGGCTTTCCTTAAATATCAAACCCTCTGGTTGTACTGGGTATGGTTATGTTATTGAACTCGCTACAGGCCCAAATGAAGATGATATTGTGTATGAACATAATGGTGCAAAACTGTTTGTTTCATTAAAAGCAATGCCATTCATCGATGGGCTTGTTGTTGATTATGTTCGTGAAGGACTTAATCAAATGTTTAAATTTAATAATCCTAAAGCTCAAAACGTCTGCGGATGTGGTGAGAGCTTTGGGGTATAACATAGTGAAGTCAGATTATGTCTCAGAGCAATGTTGAAATTGGTGATGAAGTTCAGGGATGGCTAAGCGATCACCACTATAAAGAAGGTTTTTATACCGATATATCAACCGATACCTTAGAAAAAGGATTAAATGAAGCGGTTGTACGTGCAATATCGGCAAAAAGAAACGAGCCAGAGTGGATGCTGGAATTTCGTTTAGATGCTTATCGCCATTGGTTAGAAATGGAAGAGCCGCATTGGCTAAAAGCAGATTATCCATCGCTTAATTATCAAGATTATAGCTACTATTCTGCACCTTCTTGCAGTTCATGTTGTGCTAACGGTAGTTGTGCTGGTGGTGCAAATGAAGCAGTAACTAGTGATAAACAAGCTGCGCAAGATTATTTAACTAAAGAAGTTGAAGATGCCTTTAACCAACTGGGTGTCCCCGTAAGAGAAGGGCAAGCGGTTGCGGTTGATGCGATTTTTGACTCTGTTTCAGTTTCAACAACATATCGTGAAGAGCTTGCTGAACATGGCATTATTTTCTGCTCATTTAGCGAAGCTATTCAAGAATATCCTGATTTAGTACGTCAATATTTAGGCACCGTTGTATCAAGCCATGATAACTACTTTGCCGCACTAAATGCCGCAGTCGCGTCTGATGGAACTTTTGTCTATATTCCAAAAGGGGTACGTTGCCCAATGGAGTTATCGACTTATTTCCGTATTAATGCGGCTCAAACAGGTCAATTTGAACGAACTATTCTGGTCGCTGATGAAGGCAGTTATGTCAGTTATATCGAAGGTTGTTCAGCGCCGGTTCGTGACAGTTATCAACTTCACGCCGCTGTGGTTGAAGTCATTATCCATAAAGATGCTGAAGTAAAATATTCTACTGTACAAAACTGGTTCTCTGGTGGCGATAGTGAAGGTGGCATCCTTAACTTTGTAACTAAGCGCGCTATCTGTGAAGGCGAAAACGCCAAGATGTCGTGGACACAGTCAGAAACAGGTTCTGCAATCACTTGGAAATACCCAAGCGTGATTTTAAAAGGGGATAATTCTACTGCTGAATTTTTCTCGGTTGCTCTAACTAATGGCAATCAACAAGCAGATACCGGTACTAAGATGATCCATATTGGCAAAAATACCAAATCAACCATTATCTCTAAAGGTATTTCTGCGGGTAAAAGTCAAAATAGTTACCGTGGACTTGTGAAAGTTCTCCCTAGTGCAAAAAATGCCCGTAATTTTACACAATGTGATTCCATGTTAATTGGTACGCAATGTGGCGCACATACTTTCCCATATGTTGAGGTAATGAATAACTCAGCACAGCTTGAACACGAAGCGACAACGTCACGTATTGGTGAAGATCAACTGTTTTATTGTCGTCAGCGTGGATTAAGTGAAGATGATGCAATCTCAATGATTGTAAACGGATTTTGTAAAGACGTGTTCTCAGAATTACCGCTGGAATTTGCTGTAGAAGCACAAAAATTATTAGCAATCAGCTTAGAACATAGCGTTGGTTAAGTATTAATCAAATTCTGGGTGTAACGATACCGAAGGCATATATTATGTTAGATATTAAAAATTTACATGTCAGTGTTGAAGGCAATGAAATCCTGAAAGGACTAGATTTGCAAGTTCGTGCAGGTGAAGTTCATGCGATTATGGGGCCAAATGGTTCAGGTAAAAGTACCTTATCTGCAACACTTGCTGGTCGTGAAGAATATGAAGTAGATGAAGGTTCTATTACTTTCAAAAATAAAGATTTATTAGAATTAGAACCTGAAGATCGCGCAGGCGAAGGTATTTTTATGGCATTTCAATATCCTGTTGAAATACCCGGTGTTAGTAATCAGTTTTTCTTACAATCTTCAGTGAATGCAGTAAGAGAATATCGTGGGCAAGAGCCGTTAGATCGCTTTGATTTTGAAGATTTTATTGAAGATAAAATCAAATTACTGGATATGCCTCAAGATTTGTTAACACGTTCTGTTAACGTGGGATTTTCAGGTGGTGAGAAAAAACGTAACGATATTTTGCAAATGGCCGCACTAGAGCCTGAACTATGCATTTTAGATGAGACCGACTCAGGACTTGATATTGATGCATTAAAAATCGTGTCTAATGGTGTTAATAGCCTACGTGATGGTAAACGTGCATTTATTGTTGTAACACACTACCAACGTATTCTTGATTATATTAAACCTGATTTTGTGCACGTGCTTTATCAGGGAAAAATCATTAAATCAGGTGATTTTTCATTGGCGCAAAAATTGGAGGAACAAGGTTATGGCTGGCTTATTGACCCTCAATGAAAAGCGTGAAAAACAGCGCCAAGTTGAACTACGTAATCAACAAGCACTAAAAACGTTTTCTGAGTTATATCATCAACGTAAGGGTAACGATAACCTCAATGCTCGCAATCATTGGTTGCAAGTTGAGAAAGTAGGTTTTCCTGTTTATCGTCATGAAGATTGGCACTATACGCCATTAGATGAGACGTTAAGCCAAAGTTATCAACAGCTGCCACCTTTTGATGTGCGAAATTTAATTGCTAAACATGCTTTAGCGCTTGATTGCTATCGTATTGTGATGGTGAATGGTACGTTTTCGCCAACAGAAAGTAGTGAAGAATTTGGCCCTTATCAAGTAACCTTACTTGATAACCAGAGCGAGTTACCAGAAGCCGTCAATGGTGAAATTTTTCTGCATTTAGTTGAAAGTTTAGCGCCACATCCTTTGCTTATTACACTGAAAAACGGTGTTATTGCGGATAAACCGCTTTATATCCTTAATATTACACAAGGTGAGCATGGTGCAGAGGTGAATAACGCGAATTATCGTTTTCATCTTGATGTGGGTGCTAATACACAAATGCAGGTCATTGAGCACTATATCAGCAGTAACAATGAAAATCGTCATTTTACAGGCGCAAGATTAACGGCAACGATTGGTGATAATGCCTCTTTTAGCCATATAAAATTAAGTTTTGAAAATGCAGAAAGTCAGCACTTTGCACATAATGATATGACTATAGGTCGTGATGCTCGTGTTAATAGTTATGCTTTCTTATTGGGTGCTAAACTCAGCCGTCATCACACGAGTTCTGCGCTAAAAGGTGAAAATACAGAGCTTTCGATGAATAGCGTTGTATTACCTAAAGCAGGTGAAATTGCGGATACTCGTACTTGGTTAGTTCATGGTGAGAAAAATTGCCAAAGTCGCCAACTACATAAAAGTATTGCAATGGATGCAGGAAAAGCCGTATTTAACGGTATGATCACTGTTACGCCACAAGCATTAAAAACAGACGGTCAAATGACTAATAACAATCTGTTGTTGGGTGATAAAGCGCAAATTGATACTAAACCACAGCTTGAAATTTATGCCGACGATGTGAAATGTAGTCATGGTGCCACGGTAGGTAGAATTGATGATGAACAATTGTTTTATTTACGTTCACGGGGTATTACTTTAAGTGACGCTCGTAAAATGATTATTCATGCATTTGCCGCTGAGTTAACTGAATCGATAGAAAATAGTGTGATTAAATCGCTTGTATTAGACAGAATTAATCAGCGCTTATTAGAGGTATAAAATAAGGCATTATGACGCATTCCATTGAAAAAGCGCGAGATGACTTTCCAATCCTTTCACAACAAGTGAAAGGAAAACCATTGATTTATCTCGACAGTGCCGCAAGTGCTCAAAAACCGGCTTGCGTCATTGAACATGAAAAGCAGTTTGCCTTAACACAATATGCCGCGGTTCATCGCGGCATTCATACGTTAAGTGCGAATGCGACAACGTTAGTTGAAAATGTCCGTAAAAAAGCCTGTGATTTTTTAGGTGCCAATAGCGAAGAAGAGATCGTTTTTGTTAAAGGAACAACGGAAGGGATCAATCTAATTGCGAATGTTTATAGCCAACGGTTCTTAAACGATGGTGATAATATCATCATCACAGAAATGGAACACCATGCGAATATTGTTCCGTGGTATATGCTGGCAAAACAGTATGGTTTTCATGTCCGTATTTTACCATTATTGCAAGATGGTACGCTGGACTTAAGTCAGTTGCCTAGTTTAATTGATGAACGAACAAAATTACTTAGTATTACGCATCAATCAAATGTATTAGGTACAGTGAATCCTGTTGCACAAATTATTTATGATGCTCGGCAATATGCTTCTCAACAAGGTGGTGAATTACATATTTTGGTTGATGGTGCGCAGAGCGCAATGCATCAATCCATTAATGTTTCACAACTTGATTGTGACTTTTTTGTTTGTAGTGCTCATAAGCTTTATGGACCGACAGGGATTGGTTTGTTGTACGGTAAAAAAGCAGTACTCGATGAATTGCCACCTTGGGAAGGCGGTGGTGCAATGATAAAACATGTCCATATCAATGGTGATATTACCTATGCGGATGCGCCTTGGCGTTTTGAAGCCGGTACGCCTAACATTATGGGGATGATTGGCTTAGGTGCCGCATTAGATTATCTTTCAAATTTAGGCATGAATAATATTGCGGAATATGAAAATAGTATAATGAAGTATGCACAAGAGCAGCTACAAAAAGTAAAATCATTAACGCTGTATGGCAATGATTCTCGCCAAGGTGTGATAGCTTTTAATTTAGGTAAACATCACGCTTATGACGTGGGGGCTTTTCTTGATAATTATGGTATTGCGATCCGTACCGGGCATCATTGTGCTATGCCAATTATGGATTATTATCAAGTTCCAGCAATGTGTCGCGCATCTCTTGGGTTGTATACCAATAAAAACGATATAGATGCACTGGTTAATGCGCTATTGCGTATCGAAATGCTATTAGGTTAAAGATTAAAACAAAGAGGTTATTCATGGCAGTTGCTAATTTGCCAGATGAAGCAAAATTATTACGCAATTTCTCTCGTTGTCAGGATTGGGAACAACGTTATCTTTATATGATGGAGCTAGGTGAGCGTCTTCCTCCTTTAACAGATGAACAACGCATTTCAGCTAACTTTATTGAAGGTTGTCAAAGCCAAGTTTGGATCGCTGTTTCTCTTAATGAGAGTAAGCAACTTATCCTTGCTGGTGATAGTGATGCAGGCATTGTTAAAGGACTAGTTGCCTTGGTTATTATCTTATTTCAAGGTAAAACAGTTGAGCAAGCTTTAGCGACGGATGTAAAACATTATTTCTCATCATTAGCCCTGGAAAGTCACTTAACACCATCTAGAACACAAGGTTTACATGCAATGGTGACAACGCTTATTAGGCGTTTTTCAGAATACACTGTGGCGTAAATGTTACCAGATCCCTCATTAATGATCTAAACTGACTAATTATATGAATAGCATAACAATGATAATGTTATCATCATAATAGTCAGTTTATTTTATTTCTAACACACGGGATAAACGATGAAAAAATGGTTAACTCTCTTGGGTGCATCGCTATTAGGGATGAGTAGTCACTTATCTTATGCTACAGAATACCTATTACCTGATGATGGCCAGCGTATTATTGGTAATAATCAATCTTACATTGTGCCGGATGACAAGCGTTCACTAGAAGCGATAGCGTCTGAATATCAAGTGGGATTGCTCAATATGATGGAAGCAAACCCAGGTATTGATCCTCTTCTACCCGATGCCGGTAAAACATTAACTATTCCGTTGCAGATGATTCTACCTGATACTGTACGAAAAGGTATTGTTATCAATCTTGCCGAATTGCGCCTTTATTATTATCCCAAAGAAGGTGGTACAGTTGATGTTTATCCTATCGGTATTGGCCAATTAGGGCGTGAAACACCTGAAATGGTGACTTCTATTTCTCAACTTATAAAAGATCCCACTTGGACACCAACGGCCAATATTCGCAAAAATTATGCAGCAAAAGGAATAACATTACCTGCGGTTGTTCCTGCTGGCCCTGAAAACCCTATGGGGGCTTATGCGTTAAGATTGGCTCATAGCAGGGGGGAGTACCTTATTCATGGTACTAACGCTGATTTTGGTATCGGTTTAAGAGTGAGCTCAGGCTGTATTCGTTTACGTCCAAATGATATTGAGACATTATTTAATGTAGTGCCTAAAGGAAGCCGAGTTCAGATTATCAATAAACCGATTAAATTTACTGAAACAGCAGACGGTAGACAATTTATTGAAGTTCATCAGCCACTGTCCCGCAATGAAGATGACGACCCACAAACCATGCCTTTTACATTTACGAAGCAATTTAATGCTTGGTATGAAAGTGGCAAAGTCGATAAAAATAAAGTCGATGCAGAGCTTATTCGTCGCTCGGGTATACCTATGGATGTGACTATTGATTAAATATCTCATAAAGTTATAGAAAAAAACAGATGCTTATAAGCATCTGTTTTTTTATGAGTAGCTAATTTATATAAAAACAATTTTAAATCATAAAAAGTGTATTTTTTAACATTAAATTAACGATTATTTCCTTAATATCAAAAATATCTTTTGTTGATATAGGGAAATTGCAGTTATGAAAATTGATTCAAATAACATGGTTAGTACTTTTGAACGTGTTACTTCTAGTATTGAAAACAAATTTAGCCAGCTATCCGATTTATTAATATCAATTAAAAATAGTGCCAAAACATTGTTGTTAGGTAGTGAAGAACGTAAAAAAGAAAATATAAACTGGATATGTGCAAAATTGATTAATCGTATTACCGTACCGATTAATCATAAATATGACACCATAAATGAAAAAAAACTGTCGCTTGAGGCCACTATCAGTTCTCGATTTAAACAGAATTCACTGTCTGGAAATACCACTGAACTATTTAGTTTAGTCAAGAATGAGCTTTTAAAACAACAGAATAATAGGCTATCGTTTACTGATGGTCATCCAAATAAGCAAGTCAACTTAATGTTGGCGGCATTGTATGAAGTACATGAACAAGCTAGTGCCTTCATAAAAAACAAAATTCATCCAGGGTTGAATTTGTACTTGAAATCACAAATAGAGTGTTTAATTAAAGATAATTTTATTATTGAATATAAAACAGGAAATGAAAAGAGTACTGTAAACAATGAAAATAGTAAATTTATTGATTTTCTTAGTAATATGCATGAAAAATACAAAGATGAATTGAATAATCATAAAAAAGCATTGAAAGAAAAAATAGAATATAAAATTGAGGAATTCTCCAAGCTTCAAGAAAATCTAAAAGAATATAATCTGATATAAATCAAAGCCCTAACTATGTTAGGGCTTTGTGATTAATGCTTACCTAAAGCTTTTGAGCTTATCGGTGAGTCAAATTACTTTTTATAAGTAGTGACTTGGTTATCTAAACGTTGATTAGCACGAGCGGCTTCGTCATAAGCTGATTTAGCTTCAGCACGAGCAGATTGTACATCACTACTTAGTTGTTGAACTTGAGAATTCAGGCTACTTACATCAGAAGAGATTTGATCTAACTGTGCATTATTACTAGAAGAACAACCTGCTAATAAGCCTGAAGCCAGAATTACCGCACCTAGTACAAGTTTCGCTTTCATAGTTACAACCTCTATTATTAATTTGTGTAAAGGAACAAGTAGCATTTATATGAAGCCATTAATAAGTATGGCACAGATATAAGAAAATGCTGGGTTTATTTACCATATTCTACTTACTCATTAACTGAACAATAGAAAAAATAACACCTAAAACGCAAATATTCAGTACAAAAAATGCGTGTTATTTCACAAAAGAATTTTATTCATAAAAGTCTGATAGAAAAACATATTATCTGCTCTTTTTTATTATTGCTCATGCTTTTATCTATAAATTACCTTCTAAATTCACTTTTATGAAAATAGGTTCTGCTTCATTTTTAAATGCTTCAAGCGTAAATTTTTGGAAGTTAAGATTGTTATACCCTCTAAAAAAGAGTATTCCTCGTTCTAAATCGGTGAGCGTTGTCCACACTGAAAATTCACTTGTATGAAGCGCTTTTAACGTGTCATGGCCTAGTAATGGATCGATTGTGGAATTTTTAGGACGATCGAAACGGTTCATGATATGTGCTAATTCAACGAGTTGTATATCAGGATCAGACACTTGGTGATAATACGTTGTATAGTAAACCGCACGAATAAATCTATCGACAGAAGTATCGGAGCTTGGTAAAGAAGCTAAAGCAATCCCGCTATCTGGTTGTTTGACTTTAACATTTCCCAATGTGCTGGTGGAAATATTAACATTAGAAAGATGAGTGTAATTATTTAAGTTAGTAAGATGCCATGGAAATAATGGGCCATTGGTCATGCAATAAGTCGGATTATCATAAATATGCAAACGACCATCAGAAACTTCAACAACAATACAAGCTCCAGTTTTATCGTAAAAAGCATAATGAAAAGGGCTGGGTAAATTACGTAAAAGTAATAGTTTTTGTGACCAAAAAGCCGTCTTAGGAATGGCTTGTCTTAACTCTTCAACGGTTGCATATTGTGCTAAAGCCCATTCACCGATGGCCGCAATAGGTACTGATGTTGCGTAATCTTGCGGGGTAATATCATCGAGTTTTGAATCAGGAAGCATATTCAAGCTAAAAGAAAGGCCTTGAGCATTGACGCCCTCAAGTACGTCTTTTGTCCCTTCTAAATTAATTGGCGCTGTAATGGCAATAAAAGGGTATTTAACGGCATATTTTAGTCCTGGCGTACCGTCAGGAGCATTCTGTTGGAAAGTATGTGCTTTAGGATAATATGCAAAGATTGAAGCGGGTTTGTCTGTTGAGAATTCCATTGTTCTACCATGGTAAATACGATTTTTTTTATCTTTAATCGCGAGGGTAGTACAAGCAAAAACATTAGTATTTATTGTGTCATCAGACATTTTATATCCTTATTTAGCGTATATGAATAAAAGGCTTACTAAAAGGATAGAAGAAGTGGAAAAGAAAAGAGAAGAAATAAACAAAATATGGGTGAATAATAAAAAACGCCACTTAAAAAGTGGCGTTTTGTACAATAAATGTACTATGTAAATTACAGAACGTGAACAGATGAAGTATTTGTTGTTCCGCTATCAACTAATGCGCCTGTTACCATAACAACGCGATCGCCTGCATGAGCTAAACCACTCGCTAATGCGGCTTCTTTACCGATACGGTAGAAGTCATCAGTAGAAGAAATTTCGTTAACTAATTGAGTTGTTACACCTTTAACCAACAGAAGTTGACGAGCAGTTTCTTCGTTGTTTGTTAAGGCTAAGATTGGTGCTGTTGGGAAATATTTACGGATAGAACGTGCTGATTTACCGCCGAAAGTAGCAACAACGATAAGTGGTGAATCTAAGTTATCAGCCATTTCAACCGCACCGCGACACACTGCTTCAGTAACACGCAGTTTTGCACCTTTTTGGCTTACTTCGAGGCGTGATTTCATGATGCGGTCAGTACGATCACAAATCGTGGCCATGATAGTTACCGCTTCTACTGGGTATTTACCTTTCGCACTTTCACCTGACAGCATAACTGCGTCAGTACCATCTAAGATAGCATTCGCAACGTCACCCGCTTCAGCACGAGTAGGGCGTGGATTTTTGATCATTGAATCTAACATTTGCGTTGCAGTGATAACCACTTTGCGCGCTGCGTTACATTTTTCGATCATCATCTTTTGTGCAAAGATAACTTCTTCAACTGGGATCTCAACACCTAAGTCACCACGTGCAACCATGATACCGTCAGAGGCTTCTAAAATTTCATCGAAATTATTCAAACCTTCTTGGTTCTCAATTTTTGAGATGATCATGATGTTTTCGCCACCGTGTGCTTTTAAGTGTGCACGCATTTCTTCAACATCAGAACGTTTACGAATGAATGAAGCTGCAACAAAGTCAACACCTTGTTCACAACCAAAGATAAGATCTTGTTTATCTTTTTCTGCTAATGCAGGTAAACCGATAGAAACGCCAGGTAAGTTAACGCCTTTGTTTTCACCTAAGTCACCGTTGTTTAAAACTTCACAAACGACTTCAGTATCAGTAACTTTTGTTACTTTCATACCGATAAGGCCATCATCAACTAATACAGTATTACCAACGGTTAAATCTTTTGCGAAACCTTCATAAGTTACAGCTACACACTCTTTATTACCAACAACAGATTTGTCTGTAGTAAAAGTGAAAGTTTGGCCAGCAACTAAAGCGACATCGTTACCACCTTCTAATTTGATGGTACGAATTTCTGGACCTTTAGTATCTAATAAAATAGCGGCTTTTTTGCCTGTTTTAGCGCAAACGTTACGCAGGTTCTTGATACGGTTGCCATGCTCTTCATAGTCACCGTGAGAGAAGTTTAGACGCATAACATTCATGCCCGCGTCCAGTAATTGATTCAGTTTTTCTTCAGATTCGGTTTTTGGTCCGATGGTGCAAACAATTTTTGTCTTTTTCATGGCAGTCTATTTAATGGTTGTATTGTAATGGATGAATAAGGATTAATGTCGCTATTTTTAATCAACTGTGCGAAACAGAATATGTAAACTCATCTCTAATGGATAAGTTGCGCAACATGTTAATGATCCAGCAACATCATAAAAAACTTGTCACTATTTTGTATCAAAGGTTGGTAGACATCTTACATTATAGTCTATCACGATTCATTTGTTCTGTTTTCTAAAGATGCCCGTAAATCAATACGCTGAAACCTTTCAACAAAATTATGTTTCGTATTATAGAGGTTAATTTCTATGAAGAAAATCGAAAAAAGGTAAATTTAAGTGATGTGATCAAAATACGGTGCTGATTGCTTGTTTTTTAAACGTTTTGTTGCGCAATAAATTTTTGCAAGCCAAATTAATTATTTTGTAGGGTAGGTAAGATGAGTAAAAATCAGAAAAAAAGAGAAATGGTGCGTCCAAGTGGACTCGAACCACCGACCCCCACCATGTCAAGGTGGTGCTCTAACCAACTGAGCTATGGACGCACTGTATTGAGATGTTGTTGAAAAATAAATGGTGCGTCCAAGTGGACTCGAACCACCGACCCCCACCATGTCAAGGTGGTGCTCTAACCAACTGAGCTATGGACGCATTATCTATTCTGGGTAACAACGGGAACGAATATTAACGAGATGATCTGATTCTGGCAAGAGGAAAAACACAAATTTATACTCAACTGCTCGTATTTAAAGCTATTTGTTGATATTTGTGTCATTCTCTTGCCAAATTAACCTTTTTGTTTAACGCTCTGAGCGTAATAACACCACTTCATCAGATTGACGCTGGATCCACCAAATACGAGAACCCATCATAATCGCTGATGCGGTTAAACCAAGAATAAAGCCAATCCAGAAACCGGCAGGGCCCATCGCTTCAACAAAATAATCAGTACGCCCTAAGATATAACCTGAAGGCAGACCAATGACCCAGTAGGCAATAAAAGTAATAAAGAAGATAGAACGCGTATCTTTATACCCACGTAACACACCTGAGCCAATAACTTGTACTGAATCTGATAACTGGTAAAGGGCAGCGAATAACATTAGATGAGAGGCTAATGTCACAACTTCAATATTATCGTTATACATTAAGGCAATTTTTTCTCTAAAGATAATAGAGAAAACGGCGGTACAGCTTGCCAGTATTAAACCAACTGCAAGGGCTGTAATCGCTGAAATACGAGCCTGTTCTGTAGAACGTTGCCCCAAGTTATAACCCACACGGATAGTTGCTGCTATACCCAATGATAGAGGGAACATAAACATCAATGAGCTAAAATTCAGTGCAATTTGATGGCTTGCCACTGCAGTAACGCCCAAAGGTGATACTAATAATGCAACAACGGCGAAAAGTGTTACTTCAAAGAATAATGCCAAGCCAACAGGTAGGCCTAAAAAAGTAATACGTTTTATAGTGTGGAATTGCGGAGGCACTAACCGTTTTACTGGCATTACATCTCGCTGTGTTGGTGCTCTACGCACGTAATAACGCATCATCAAGAACATTGCCCAGAAAACAGAGGCAGTTGCAACACCACAACCTATCCCCCCTAATTGTGGCGCACCAAATTTACCGTAAATAAAGGCGTAGTTAACAGGGATGTTAATTAATAAACCAATAAAACCAATGATCATACCGGGTTTCGTTTTGGATAACCCTTCACATTGACTTCGCAAAACTTGATAATAAAGACAGCCAGGAGCACCCCACATAATGGCGTGGATAAAGCCAATAGCTTTTTCCGCCAATTCAGGTTCAATATCATGCTGTGCTTCAATAATAAATCGGCTGTTATAAAGTATAGCTATAACCATGATTGATAAGAACGTCGCGAGCCAAAAACCTTGCTGTGTACGATCCGCAATATGTTTTCGTTGTCCTGAGCCATTTAATTGTGCAACGATTGGCGTCAATGCCATTAATATGCCTTGACCCAGTAAAATCGTTGGTAACCAAATAGACGTGCCTACTGCCACTGCGGACATTTCTGTCGCATTTACAGCACCCGCCATAACAGTATCAACCACACCCATTGCCGTTTGGGAAAATTGCGCGATGATAACGGGGATACCTAAAGCAAGTAAGCTACGCGCTTCTTTTATGTACTTCTGCACGCATACACCTTTATTTATTATAAGAAAAAGGAAGGAAAGGAAGAGAACAAACGCCGTATTGTTAAAATGGCGTAAAGAGATCCTCAAGAAGGCATATTCTAATGATAAAAGTTTAATTAGCAACGAAAGATGCTTAGCTTTTTAAACACAGGATTTTGATAATTTATTAAGTGTTTTTACGTTATATTTAACGGCAATTTTCAGCAAGGAATAAATACGATAATTGTTCCTTTGTATTAATAAGAGCTATGTTATTCTAACTAGCATAAGCCTAAATTGAGTTTACCAGTTTATCTACCCAAGGAGATGTAAGATGTTTACAGGTATTGTTCAGGGAAAAGGGCGAGTTATTGCTATAGAAGATAAAGGCGATTTTCGTACCCATATCATTGAATTACCGAAAGAGTTAGTCGGTAACTTAGAAACAGGAGCCTCTGTTGCAAATAATGGTTGCTGTTTAACGGTTACAAAAATCGAAGGTACGCACATTAGCTTTGATTTAGTGAAAGAGACGTTACGCCTCACTAACCTTGGTGAATTAAACGTGGGCTCTGAAGTTAATATTGAACGCGCAGCTAAATATGGTGATGAAATAGGCGGGCATGTGATGTCTGGCCATATTGTCACAACCGCCGAAGTTGCCAAAATTATTACTTCAGAAAACAATTTACAAATTTGGTTTCGCATCTTCGATAAATCGTTGATGAAATATATTTTGCATAAAGGCTTTATCGGTATTGATGGTATTAGTCTGACTATTGGTGATGTGGTTAATAACCGATTCTGTGTTCATCTTATTCCAGAAACACGAGATAGAACGACACTCGGTCGTAAACGCCTTGGCGATAAAGTGAATATTGAACTTGATCCTCAAACTCAAGCGATTGTGGATACAGTTGAACGTGTTATGGCACAGCAAGTACAGCAACAAGCTTTATTAGCAGCACAGCAAAGTGAAAACGAAGAGTAATAATAACATTATGACTTATTAGCTTTATTACTTTTAAAGCCAGATTAAAAAGAAAGCCAGTCTATTGATTAAACTGGCTTTTTTGTTTTTAATAAAAATTAACGTGGAATTTGTAAACCACCAATTTGCCCTTTAGGGCTTAACATGATTTGCCATAATTGAATATCTCTGGCTCTAAATGCACCAGCACAGGCATTTAGATAATAGCTAAACATGCGTTTAAAGCGCGGTGTGTAATTTGATTCAATCTCTGGCCAACAGGTTAAAAAGCGCTGATACCATGCCATCAGTGTTTTATCATAATCAGCACCAAAGTTGTGCCAATCTTCCATTACAAACTTACCATCTATGGCATGTGCAATTTTTTGAATTGACGGCAAGCAACCATTAGGAAATATATATTTACTTATCCAGCTATCTACATTCACTTTATCGCGATTAGATCCAATGGTATGCAGTAAAAACAGACCGTCTTCTTTTAAGTTACGGCGAACTACTTTAAAGTAGGTTGCATAATTTTTAGGGCCAACATGCTCAAACATCCCAACAGAAACGATGCGATCAAATTGTTCATGTAAATCGCGATAATCTTCTAAAATAATATTAACATCAAGTCCTTGGCATCGTGCCTGTGCCAATTTCTGCTGTTCAACAGAAATGGTGACACCTGTGACAGAAACACCAAAATGTTTTGCTGCGTAAGCGGCAAGCCCACCCCAACCACAACCGATATCTAATAAAGTCATTCCGGGTTTTAAATCTAGCTTCCGGCAAATAAGATCTAATTTGTGTTCTTGAGCTTGTGCTAAGTTATCTGCATTTTTCCAATAGCCACAGGAATATTGCATATTAGGATCAAGCATAGATGTAAATAAATCATTACCAAGATCGTAATGCTCTTTACCAACCATCCATGCACGTTTTTGTGTTTGTAGATTAAAAAGACGGGCCGTTGCAATTTTGAAAATATCACGTAGGTTTTGCGGAAGCTTATTTTCAAGGCCTGCACGCAATACTTTATGAAAGAATATATCAAGTCGCTCACAATCCCACCAACCGTCCATATAGCTTTCACCGAGACCTAATGAGCCTTGTTGCAATACTCTTTTATAAAAATTTTGATTGTGAACCTGAATATCATAAGGTTCAGAGCCATTTACTCGAATATCTGCATGAGTTAATAGTTCTATAGCGATCCTTTTATAAGGATCATTAGAGGTCTTTCGGCCTTCTTCTACACAAGATGTACTCATATACTCTCCGGCGTAAACTAAGCGGGTTTTGAGACATAAAGCTAAAAAAGGACGTGTACAGATTGACAGTATTAAAATGGTATTGTGTTCAATATGGATTGAACGAATAGAATTAATAAGACAACTAATCTGACATAATCAGCTAATAATCTGTTTAATGCCTCAAAATCCGAAAGAAAAATAAATAAAACGCCACTACAGCGTATAGATAAGTATAGAGACGTAGATTATTTTTCTCTAGAAAAGAAAAAGGCCATTTTTTATAAAATGGCCTTTTTAAGAATATTCCTAAAAGGAGAGGTGCGGTTATTCTGCTGTTTGAACTGTGTGTTTGCTAACGGATTTATTACGCTGAATAAAGTAGCCAACCGCCATTGGGATCGCTGTTAACGCCATAATTGCTGTGGTGTTAATAAGCGGTTGTTGGCTGATAAATGCAGACACGATAAAACTTGCTAAACTACAAAGACCCAGTTGTAGTGCATTTTGTAATGCGGCTGCTTTACCACTGATTTCAGGATAAGCCGATAAAGCATTAGATACAGCGATTGGATAAGAAGCACCATTCATTGCAGCCATAATACAGAACGGAATTAAGATCGTGGTTAATGTTGGCTCAGTAAATTTAGCAACAAGGTATAATGCAGTCATACTAACAGCATAGCCAATTAACAGCAGTGGTAATAATGCTTTACCCGTCATTTTTGACAGTAAAATACGACAACCATAGCCACCGACCATAAAGGCAATAGTTTGTGGAATATAGCTTAAACCGATATCCTGTGGTGAGTAACCCATCTTCTCAAGAATAATAGGTGAACCTGCTAACCAAGCAAAGAAACCTGCACTACAAGAAGCGTAAACTAATACGTTACCTGTATAGAGAGGGGATTTCAGTAATGTCATAAATGACGCAGTAGATTGGTTTGCATCGGAGACTGATTTTTGTTTAATATTTTTCAGCATTAATGTTGGTAACATTAAAACAAGTGTTACTGCCATTAATAGCATAAAAATCATACGCCAGCCGCCGTGATTTAATAGTGATGCACCAATTAAAGGGGCGAGTGCAGGTGATAATGCAACCAGTGGCATAATTAAAGCAAAAACGTGTTGAGCGCGAGATTCATCGAAGCGATCAATAACTAATGCTTGCCAAATAACAGCCGCAGAGCAGACACCAAAAGCTTGTAAGAAGCGCATCGCAAGTAAACCCGTTGCACTTTCAACCCACAACATACCAAGGCAGCCTAAAGAGAAAAGGCTTAATCCAATAAGAAGAATAGGTTTACGACCAACTTTGTCAGAAAGTGGTCCCCAAAGTAACTGAGCAACAGCAAAACCAAATAAAAAGATACTTAAGCTATTACTGATAGCGCTTTCGCTGATAGCAAGTTCACGCTGCATCATACCGAATGCAGGCAAGTACATATCAATTGCTAAGTAACCCAGCATACTCAAACCTGCTAGGTACACCATGAAGCTCATAGGTGTTTTTGATTGTGTGGACGTTTTAGTATTCATTTTATTTTCTATGCTATGTGATGTAGAACATTTTATGTATTGTAACTAAGACTTATTTTACTTGTGAAACGGGAATATTTGGTTAATGCTGTGAAAAATTTTCAAAGGAATAAACTCTATGTGGTCAGAATACTCTTTAGAAGTTGTCGATGCAGTCGCAAGAACAGGAAGTTTTAGCTCCGCTGCTCAAGAATTGCACAGAGTGCCCTCCGCCGTTAGTTATACTGTTCGGCAATTAGAGGAATGGCTCGCCGTTCCTTTATTTGAGCGCCGTCACCGTGATGTAGAATTAACCGATGCGGGTAAAATTTTCATCAAAGAAGCGCGATCTGTTATCAAAAAAATGAATGACACTCGACACCTATGTCAACAGGTTTCCAATGGGTGGCGTGGTCAATTTAGTATAGCAGTTGATGGCATTGTTAAACCCGAAAGAACACAACAACTTATTCTCGATTTTTATCGCCATTTTCCTGATATTGAGTTGTATGTCTACCCAGAAGTGTTTAATGGGGTGTGGGACTCCTTAGTTAATGGTCGTGTTGATTTAGCCATTGGTGCAACAAGAGCGTCACCGATTGGTGAACGTTATAGTTTCAGGGATATGGGTTTTATGCCTTGGCGCTGTGTTTGTCATGTTGATCACCCATTAGCTAAAGCAGAACATCCATTAACCGATGATGAAATGCGACCTTATCCTAGCTTATGTTTAGAGGATACATCACGTAGTTTACCAAAGCGTGACACTTGGGCGTTAAATAACCAACGTAGAATGGTTGTACCAACATGGGATATGGGGCTTGAGTGTTTGTTGGCAGGATTATGTGTAGGAATGGTACCTTGGCATCGTGCTGAGCCATTGATAGCCCAAGGAAAGCTAGTTACTTTAAAACTTGCACAGCCATTGCCAGACAGTCCATGCTGTCTGACGTGGGTTGATAAAAGTGAATCGCCTGCTTTAACGTGGTTGTTAGATTATCTTGGAAATAGCCAAACCTTAAATGAGGAATGGCTTCGCTAGACATCAGATAACTGAATAGGAATTAGCGACGATAGTCGATAAAAGGACCATCAGCAACTGAACGACGCTCAACCAATCGAGGGTGTACTTCGATTGTTTGGGCATCTTCACGTTTGTTAACGATGCGATCAAGCAACATTGATAAGGCCATTTGACCTAAACGTTCTTTGGGCTGGTGGACTGTGGTTAGTGCAGGGGTAAAATAACGTGCATTACGAATATTGTCATAACCTACGATTGAAATATCAAAAGGAACACGTAAACCTAGCTCATCTGCAGCACAGATTGCACCCATTGCCATCACATCACCGCCACAAAAAACTGCAGTAGGGCGTTGTTTTTGATTTAGCATTTGATACATCGCTTTATAACCTGACTCAGGTTCAAAGTCACCTTGTACAATCCACTCATCTTTTACTGTGATTTTGGCTTCTTCCATGGCTTTTAGAAAGCCTTGTAGACGACCACCACCGGTGTTGCGCTCTAATGGTCCAGGAATAATACCGATATCACGATGACCTCGTTCGATAAGATAACGGCCAGCGATATAACCACCATGAAAAGCGTTATCGATAATAGTATCTGTAAAGTCGCCACGGGCCTTACCCCAATCCATGACAACCATGGGAATATTACGATAGCCTTCCAAAAGAGTCAGAAGATGATCGGGATATTCAGAACACATCACTAATAACCCATCAACGCGTTTTTGTGCCAGCATCGCTAAATAGGCTTTTTGTTTATCAAGATTATTATGTGAATTACATAAAATCAGTGTATAGCCTTTGCTATAACAACTGTTTTCAACTGCTTCAATCACTTCAGCAAAGTAAGGAGCTTCACTGGACGTGGCTAACAGGCCAATAGATTTGGTGTGATTGACTTTCAAACTACGCGCAACGGCACTAGGCGAATAATTTAATTCTTTTATAGCGGCCCAAACTGCTGCCCGTGTGTTCTCAGCAACAAAACGTGTTTTGTTGATCACATGAGAAACAGTCGTGGTTGATACGCCTGCGCGTTTTGCCACGTCTTTTATTGTTGCCATGGTGTGGAAAACTCCTGACCTTCATTGGTCTCTTTTATCTAATTTTGTGGTTTAACTGCCAGTATAGTCATACATAGGGCAAACACTGGCAATAATTTAGCGATTAGCTATGAATTTTGTATGATCTAGCTCAAAAGTGAAAGTATTAATCAATGTTATAAATTGTGCACTGGTCGCTATTTTAGCAAATTTTGATATGTGATAATAATTAACCATGACAAGGTTATGGTTAATAACGTGTATTATAATCATATTGAGGGAGATATAGATGGATACGGATCTGAAATTTGGTTTGAGCACAGCAGTAGCAGCGCTTGTTATGATTGTTTTATTTTCAACTATGTTGTTCTAATCACTGCTTTATAAAATATCCGATCAATTGTAATAATAAATTATCGAATATCTGAATATAACAAAGGGCTCAAGGCCCTTTGTTATTATGTCACCAAAAATGAATCACAATCATTCACTTTTGATCACTAAGTTCAATTAAGCTAGGTTAGCTTCAACAAATGACCAGTTAACCAGTGCCCAGAACTCTTCTAAATATTTAACGCGGGCATTACGGTAGTCGATGTAGTAAGCGTGTTCCCATACATCCACAGTTAACAGAGGTTTGTCTGCACCTGAAACTGGCGTTGCCGCATTAGAGGTGTTAACAATGGCAACTGAACCGTCAGCTTTTTTAACTAACCAAGTCCAACCAGAACCGAAGTTTTTAGCGGCTGCATCATTAAATTGCTTTTTAAACTCTTCAAAAGAGCCAAATGCTTTGTTGATAGCATCAGCAATTTTACCTGTTGGTGCGCCACCTGCATTTGGTGCTAAACAGTTCCAGTAGAAAGTGTGGTTCCATACTTGAGCCGCGTTATTGAAGATGCCACCATCAGTAGATTTAATGATTTCTTCTAAAGATTTGCTTTCTAAATCAGTACCTTTAACCAGATTGTTTAAGTTGGTTACATAGGTTTGGTGATGTTTACCATAGTGGAATTCTAATGTTTCTTTAGAGATATGTGGCTCAAGAGCATCTAACGCATAAGGTAATTTTGGTAATTCGAAAGACATTGCGTACTCCTTTATACTATCTATTTCGGGTTTTGTGCCTGAAATCATTTCATCTAAATTGATAAAATGAGGCAAATGAATCACTAATTTGTTGCTATTTTGCTAATTATTTTAACAAAAACCTGCTGAAATAACAGCTAAATATATTTTATCTATAGTTATAAGCCATATAGATTAGTAATACTCATAAGAGTATATCCCTCTTGCTTACACGTAAAGTAGCAAAATCGCATTTATAATGAGATAGGTAAAAATAAAAAAATAACAATTTAATGCTGTTACGATAGCTTAATGAATCAATTAACATTGTGTGGTTCAGGAGAAGTAGTTACAGCTCATATAGGGTAATGAACTTGTTTCTAAAGGAATATACAATATGAAAAAGCTATTTATAGCTATTGGCATGATAGTATTTTTATCTGGTTTTGGTTTTAAAAGTAATGAACCTTTGAAATTAGATTTTGGAAGATCAATTGATGATATTCCTTTTATAAAAAATGGCGTGTGTGAAACAGAGGAAGATATTGTCACTTGTTTTTTTAATAATGAGCCTCCGTTTGAGAAAGACTCTGATAGAAATGCATTAAAATTTTATAAAGGTAAATTAATTGGCGTAGAGCTATCCTATTTTGGTGGCGATGACATTGATTCGGTCTGTGATCTTTTAGCTCAGAAAATGAAAAATATTTATCCTTTAGTTAAAGATAAAAAAGCATTGTTAACAGAGGTAAATAACTGTAAGGAGTTAGAGGTAATCGAATATGAGTCATTAAGTGAGAATAAAATATTTGTATTTTCTGATATAAAGAGTATTGAGGCTAAAGAAGGGGATATAGAAATAATGTATTCACATAAGCCTTATTATTTATACATTTATCGTCGTAGCGATATTGTAGATTAAATTTACGCAAATAGAGTGTAGGAGTTAAAATGAGTTATAATATTGCATTATTTGATTTTCCTATTCCGGATGATTTTGAAAAAGCGTGTGAATACTTCGAAAAATATGAAGATGAAGATATTCAAGAATTAAGCCCATCAATGTTGCGTTTTTATCAAGAAATTTCTTATTTATATCCATGCCTTTGCGAATTACCTGATGATGAAATAGATGATAGTGTGTGGTGTGATGGGCCTTTAATTAATAACTTTATGACCAAAATCCCAGTTATTGGTTTTGTTTACTCTAAAGTAGATGAAACTCTTCCTGTGGTTATTAAATTAGCAAATAAAATAGGAATTTCAGTCCTTGATTGGCAGCAAGGAACGGTATTTAATGCTAAACAATAAAATGATATTTGAGATGGTATAAGGGTTGATTTAAATTCTCCGATAATAGTTTAAATTTTTTCAATGGAGTGATAAAAGCATGCATGGAAGTATAATTTTTAAGTATTTTTCTATAAAAAATTTAGTTCAGAGTCTATTTTTGCTTATTTTTTGTGGTGTGCTAAATGGCTGTAGCATGTTCTATGGTATTGCATGCAGTACCAGTATTTTATTTACACCGTCAGAATCACAAGAAAAAATCTATATGCCAGAAGCTGTTGTTAATCAAAATTATGATCAACAGATTGAAATTGGGGTATTTTCTGGTTTAGCTCCATATTATATTGTGGAAAGTCCTGAATGGGTTACTGTGACATTAATGATCAAAAATAAAGATGGGGAGTGGCTTTCTCTTATTACAGATGAAGATTGGCAAAAGCATGTCATGCATCAAGACGAGCGTCCTATCATTTTTGCTCATTTACAAGGAACAGCACCTAAAAGTGGCAATGTACGGATAAAAATAAAAGCCACAGTAGGGCGTACTATGTGTGGTACAACGGATCCTGTTTTTGCTTTACAAGTCAAAGTGAGAAAAGAATAAGCTATCCGTGATACTTAAATATATTTGTTTTAATTAGGTGAAGATTACCTAATGAGATTCGTTCATTTTATTTTATCTATAAATACCCTAACTTACTAAAATCTAACATTATTAGAAATGTTAGATTTTAGTATTGCTTGTTTTTATAGAATAATTTAACGGAATATGATTTTCAGAACAGGCGCTTATCCTGTAATAAGCGTATACATCATTTTCACTACGACTAAGAATAGGAATAATGCAAATATTTGACGAACTCTAGGAATTGGTAGGCGATAAGCAACTTTAACACCGATAGGTGCGAAGAGTATGCTAGTTATGCTTATTCCGATAAAGGCAGGTAAATAGATAAAACCCAAGTAATAATCATCAATATTTGTTTGATTCCAACCGTAGACAATACCCATGATTGTGCCGATAGAAGCAATGATGACACCAATCATTGAAGAGGTTGCAATACATTTACGTGTATTAAATCCCCAATGACTTAAAAGAGGGATAGTAATAGTGCCACCAGCAATGCCGATAAAGCTGGATATAAAACCAATTAAAGAGCCACCACTTGTTAAGGCAGGTTTTGAAACAACAGGATCTTTTACGTTTTCAATGCGTTCCGCTTCTTTCTTTTTAGTTAATAAACCATAGATGGTATATACCATGAAAATACAGAACACGATTTGCAATATCGTGTTTGACATTTTTTGTACTAGAAATGTTCCCACAAGCATACCAATGATAGTGCCAATGGATAATAAAGGAAATTGTTGCCATAAAATGGCTTTATGCTTGTTATGGGAATACGCCGAAGATGCAGTGGAAAATATAATAACAGAGAATGAGGTAGATAAGGCTATCTTCATCACCATATCTGTTGGGATGGCTTGCTGGCTGACCACATACATGACCACTGGAACAATGATTGCACCGCCGCCAATACCAAGTAATCCAGCAAAAAAGCCAGTGATACATCCCACTAAAAGAAACAGTAAAATCATGTCCATCATTAATACTCATCAGGGTTTATAACAAACTCATTTATATACATTATATCCTTTTAAGAAGGTAGCGTTTTATCTTAATGTATAGATTATGAAATTTAATGTGTTGATATTGATATGAAAATTGTTATTTCTTTTCTTGCTATTTTTTTAATATGAAAGAATATATAGCTAAATATAATTCAAATAAAGAAATAAATTAAATATTTAATCTTGGATTTTATAATAAATTATATTTTTAAACTATAAGCTAAAAATAATTATATTAATTTTATAGGGATAATAAATCGGAATATGACTAGCTTGTTTTTATTTATTTATGGAAGCCTAGGGTGGCAAGATTTTTCTTATTTAAAATAAGATAACGAAAAGTTATAGTGCTATTTTTTCATGTTCTATACTTTTAGATCAAAATATTAAGCTATTTAGAAAGAGTCATACATTTATCCATAATGTTGGCGAGGGCGTTGTTTTATTTAATTAAAATAGATTTTTATCTTAGTGGATTTATATTTTATCTATTTTTTTTTGACTTTATAAAGGAATTTGTATGAAGAAGACGGTGTTATTACTATCTATAATCACATTATTATCAGGGTGTAAAATAAATGAAGCTATTCGTTCAGTTAATAGTGCTGTGAACCAAATAGTTCCATCGATGGAATCGACAGTAACTGAAGCGACTTATGCAGAAATATGTAAGGACTTTAGTGATAATGAGATAGCAGCTAAGAAAAAATGGAGAGGAAAGTGGGTTATTTTTGAAGGAAGAGTGACCACTATTGCAAGTTTGGAAGAAGTAGTCAGATATGACCTCTATAAACCAACACCACCTAAAGTCATTGCTATTTCATTTAATAATAAAGCTAGTGCTTCATATACTTTAAAACCAAGTGAAGAAGAAAATGTTCTTAAAATTAAGAAAGGACAAACTGCAAAAATAAAAGGTGAAATAACTGATATTGCTAATACTCTGGGTTGCTTGATCCTTTTAGACAACGGAACCATACAATAATAATTCATATAATTAAGCTAATCGATTCGAGCACTGAGAGTTTTCTCAATCGAAATGTTCTCAGCCTCTTAATTGAGGCTTTTTATTTTATTCGTATTTTAGCTCGTAAATGTGTTGGTAGTAGGTAGTGAAATAATGAGATAAAACACACTCATAAACATCTGTAACGTATTGATTTATTTTCTATGCATCATCGTGCACTTTCTCGTCAATAGTATTGCGATTTAACACCAACCTATTGTTTTATATTGATAACTAAACTTATATAGAGCTTTCCAATATAAAGTGGTATTCTTCTTTCATGTTTTCCCCTATAAAGCATATTGAATATAAAAGGCTGTAAGGACTTACAAATGACGACTATTGAAAAAATTGAACGCCAGATCAATGAAAACCCAATTATTTTATACATGAAAGGTTCACCAAAATTACCAAGTTGCGGTTTTTCTGCTCAGGCAGTTCAAGCTATCTCTGCTTGTGGTGAGCGTTTTGCGTATGTTGATATCCTGCAAAACCCAGATATTCGTGCAGAATTACCAAAATATGCACACTGGCCAACTTTCCCACAATTATGGGTAGATGGTGAATTAGTCGGTGGATGTGACATCATTCTAGAAATGTATCAGCGCGGTGAATTACAGAAGTTACTAAAAGAGACTGCTGATAAATATCGTGGTGAAGAAGAAGCCTAATTATTATTTTTTCTTTTAACAGATTGATATTAAAAGAAATAAAAATAAATTAAGTATTCAATAAGAAAAGCCAGTTCAGTGATGAACTGGCTTTTTTCTGTTATTCATATTGTTATCATTGAAATAATAGAATTAAGGTGTTGGTAATGGCCATCCACCGAGCTTTTTCCAGCGATTAACTAACTCACAAAAAAGTAATGATGTGCGATTCGTATCATATAACGCACCATGAGCGAGTTTGCTATCAAAAGGTATTCCTGCAGTGATACAGGCTTTAGCTAAAATAGTTTGCCCCAAAACTAATCCACTTAACGCCGCTGTATCAAAGGTGGCAAAAGGATGAAAAGGGTTTCGTTTTAACCCTGTTCGTTCAGCCGCAGCCATGACAAAGCTATGATCGAAATTTGCATTGTGCGCTACAATGATAGCGCGGTTACAATCAGCATCCTTCATTCCTTTGCGTACCATTTTAAAAATTGCATGCAAGGCTTCATATTCACTGACTGCGCCACGAAGTGGGTTTGTTGGGTCAATGCCTGTAAATTCTAAGGCAGCAGGTTCTAGATTAGCACCTTCAAAGGGATCAACATGAAAATGTAGCGTATTATCAGGTTTTAACCAACCTTGTTCATCCATTTTTAATGTAATGGCTGCAATTTCAAGTAAACCATCTGTTTTTGCATTAAATCCACCTGTCTCAACATCAATAACAACAGGGTAGTAACCTCGAAAACGGTTACAAAGCTTATTGGGATTATTTATTTCAGGCATCAAATTGTACTTATCCGATAAAAATAAAATATCGGAAATTAATAATAAGCAAGGCCAGAAAGATAAATAGATTATCTTTCTGGTTTAAATAAAAATCAGTTACCTAGTGCGTGACTTGCACTTTTATTTTCGATGAGTTCGATTTTGTACCCATCAGGATCTTCAACAAAAGCAATAATAGTTGAGCCTCCTTTAACTGGGCCTGCGTCACGGGTAACATTACCGCCAGCTTGACGAATAGCTTCACAGGTTGCTGCAACATCATCAACACCCAGCGCAACATGGCCAAAAGCCGTTCCCATTTCATAGCTGTTTACACCCCAGTTATAGGTTAACTCAATAACCGCACCGGTGCTCTCATCACCATAGCCAACAAAAGCTAACGAGTATTTATATTCCTCATTCTCGCTAGTGCGTAGAAGTTGCATACCTAATACTTTGGTATAAAAATCGATAGAACGTTGTAAATCGCCTACACGAATCATGGTATGAAGTACTCGCATATAAACCTCTCGTGTTTTTTAATGTTAAACCTTACAGATAAACTGATGGCGCAGTACTATAGCGCGTTAGAGCCCTAAAGTTCAATTTTACTACACCCTTAACAGTTCAATCAGTGCATTGTGCAGATAATCTCTCCATTAACTATACTCTATAGTAACAAACAACAGGGGGGGGAAATCAAATGCAAGATCAATTAGAATTTTTTGATATTCCTAGCCCTTGTATTGGACGTTGTGAAATGAATGCTCAAGGTTACTGCATGGGATGCTATCGTAATCGGCAAGAACGATTTAATTGGTCAACAATGAGCACACAAGATAAAAGAAATGTATTACGCCTTTGTCAGCAGCGTTATTTAAGATCATTTAAAAAAGGAGGGGCGACAATAGAAAAAGAAAATGAACAACTTAATTTATTTTAAATGTTCCACTTATTTTTTAATCTTGAAAAATAAATGAAGTATTGTTTTAATTCATTTTTGTTATTTATTATAGTTAGTTGGTTTATTATTTTTTCTTTATTAATATAATTATATCTATTAAAAATATTTCTAATGACTATTTATTTGTAATTGCATGATAACAAAAATATTTTTCTTTACGGGGGGGTAAATCGTGAAATAATGATTGTTATTATGTAAAAAAATATAGATTAGTTTTTATAACAAGGTTATTCTTTATGAACTTTCGTTGTCAGAAAGAAAATAAATTAATCAAGTATTGAAAATAATTACTTATCTAATAAATAGGAATATAATTATATTAGTTATTAAAGGTAAATATTTTAATTAAAAAGAATAGGTAAATGTTGTATTAAAAATGAATATCTAAACTTTGCAATAAGTTGACTGAAAATACTAATTAAGGAGAGATAAGTGGAATCAACATTAGGAGCAGATTTGGCGCGTTTAGTTCGATTATGGCGTGCTTTAATTGATCATCGTCTCAAACCATTAAAATTAACTCAAACCCATTGGATCACTTTGTATAATATTAGCCAATTACCACCAGAGCAGTCACAAATTCAATTGGCTAAAGCTATAGGTATAGAGCAACCATCTTTAGTAAGAACACTAGATCAACTGGAAGAAAAAAAACTGATATGTAGACATACATGTGCAAATGATCGTAGAGCAAAACGTATAAAATTAACAAACGAATCTGAACCTTTTATTAATGAAGTCTATGCAGTTATAGAACAAACAAGACGAGAGATATTGGGTGATATTCGACGAGATGAGATTGAAACGTTAATTGGTATTATTCAAAAGTTGGAAAAAAATATAAATAGACTAAATAGCTAATAATTTCAAAATCAATATATAATCTATTTAAATAAAGATTAATTACTATTGTGATAATAATTATTACGTGAGGGTAATAAATAGGTAGGTTATATATTTAATCTCTCTTTAAATTTATTATTATAGATCATAAAAAAACAGGCAACATTAAGTTGCCTGTTTTTTATCCATGAATTATCGAGGAGATACAGTTAAATTATTTCCATTACCAATAACAGCAACACGTTGACCTTGGCTATAAACAGTATTATCTGCTTTTTGAACGATTGCCACAGTTTTACCGCTATCTAGACGAACTTCAATTTGAACACCTTTGGTAGTATTTAATGCACCTTGTGCTTGTTGTCCAGCCATACCACCTGCGATTGCACCAGCTGCTGTTGCAAGGTTACGGCCTGTGCCACCACCAATTGTGTTACCTAACATTCCGCCAAGAACAGCACCACCAATGGCACCTAAGATATTCTCATCACTGCCTGCCTGAATATTAACCGCACGAACAGAAACAATCGTACCATAAGTAATATTTTGCGCTTGTTTAGCTTGGCTTGCTGTGTAAGTGTCGCCCGATAATGAACTTGTGTTCACACAACCAGTAAGAACGGTCATCGTAAAAAGACCAATAAGTAAATGCTTAAACATAGTTACTCCTAAAGAAAACCTGAGGTACATTGTTCAGGTTATACCAATGTTGTCTAGTATCAGTTATAGACTATTTTTTACTTATGTCGACACTGATTTTAATAATATATAGCTTACTATATAGTAAAGGCCGATAGTAAAAACAGAAGAGATTTCTGAAAAAAGAGAATATAACATTATATGTTAAAAATTTGCATCATCTTGATTATAAGGAAAAGAACATGAGAGCAGGGCGATACATTGGCGTGATGTCTGGCACAAGCTTAGATGGTGTTGATGTTGTATTAGCTGCAATCAATAATAAGTTCGTTGCACAACAAGAAACTCATTTTTTACCTTATCCACAACTTCTACGTCAACGTATTTTAGCTGTTTGCCAAGGACAACCCACTACTCTACATGAGCTAGGCTTATTAGACGCACAATTAGGAGAGCTATATGCTCAAGCAATTATAGAGTTACTGGCAAAAGTAAAACTGAGTGCAAGCGATATTACGGCGATAGGGTGCCATGGACAAACGGTCTGGCATGAACCTGAAAGTGATATGCCATTTACTATGCAAATCGGTGACAACAATCGTGTGGCTGCATTGACAGGGATCACCACTGTCGGTGATTTCCGTCGTCGTGATATTGCATATGGTGGACAAGGCGCGCCTTTAGTGCCTGCTTTTCACCTTGCAGTATTAGGGCATTCTATCGAGAGACGTATTATTTTAAATATTGGGGGTATTGCCAATATTTCATTATTATTGCCTGGTGTTGCAGTAAAAGGCTATGACACTGGCCCTGGCAATATGTTGTTAGATAGCTGGAACTGGATACACAACCAAACGCCTTATGATGATAATGGGCAATGGGCAGCAACTGGAAAAGTAAATGCTGCATTATTAAAAGATATGCTGTCTGATCCTTATTTTTCTCGTTCAGCACCTAAAAGTACCGGGCGAGAATATTTTAATACGCAATGGTTAAACTATCACTTAGCAAGAGTACCTAATGTTTTCCCTGAAGATGTACAAGCCACTTTAGTTGAATTAACCGCTATCAGTATTGTGCAACAAATACAATTAAGCGGGGGATGTGAACGTCTTTTAGTCTGTGGTGGAGGTGCTAGAAATGGGCAAATTATGCATCGTTTGGCCTCATTATTACCAGGCACAGAAGTAGCACCTACAGATAAATATGGTTTAAGTGGTGATGATATGGAAGCGCTTGCATTTGCTTGGCTCGCAGCTAGAACTATTGCCAATGAATCAGGAAATTTACCTTCTGTCACAGGGGCATCAAGAGAAACCGTTTTAGGGGCGATTTACCCTACAAATCCTCGTTAAGCGTGATATGCTGAATGCAGTTTCTCAAAAGAGAGAGAATGAAAAATGACAGATCTTGATTTTATTGATGTTGCTGATTTACGCCGTGAATATATGAAAGGTGGATTACGACGTCATGAACTAACTGAACAGCCATTGGTATTGTTTGAGAAATGGCTAAAACAAGCTTGTGAAGCGCGTTTAAGCGATCCTACAGCAATGTGTGTTGCAACTGTTGATGAAAATGGACAACCTTACCAGCGTATCGTGTTATTAAAGCACTTTGACGAACATGGATTAGTTTTTTACACCAACTTGGGCAGTCGTAAAGCGAGTCATTTAGAGCATAACCAAAGAGTGAGTTTGTTATTTCCTTGGTATCCCTTAGAAAGACAAGTCTGTTTTTTAGGGAAGGCAGAAAAACTTTCGCCTATTGAAGTTTTAAAATACTTCCACAGTCGCCCTAAAGATAGTCAAATTGCGGCTTGGGCTTCTCAACAGTCTTCTCGCATTTCTGCAAGAGGCGTGTTGGAAAGTAAGTTTATGGAATTAAAACAGAAATTCCAAAATGGAGAAGTCCCATTACCGAGTTTCTGGGGTGGATATCGTGTGACATTTGAATCTGTTGAATTTTGGCAAGGACGAGAAAATCGTCTACACGATCGCTTTATTTACCAAAAATCACCACAAGGATGGGATATTGAGCGATTAGCACCTTAATGGTGCTAATAAATTTGTCTCAAAAAGTCTTTTTCTACTGGTACTTAACGTAGTGGCGCTTTATGCTATACCACTTGTGTTTCACTTATATTTTAAATAGACAAAAAACAATAAACCGATGGAGTCATTGATGTCTAGCAAGAACCTAATCACACAATTGCAGGAGCGTGGGCTAATCGCTCAGGTCACGGATGAGGCAGCTTTAGTAGAGCGTTTGGAGCAAGGTCCTATCGCTCTCTATTGTGGCTTCGATCCTACCGCTGATAGCCTGCACTTGGGGCATTTGGTTCCTTTGCTGTGTTTAAAACGATTCCAACTAGCCGGGCATAAGCCTGTGGCGTTGGTGGGTGGTGCAACGGGTCTGATTGGTGATCCTAGTTTTAAAGCCACCGAGCGCAAACTGAATACCCAAGATACTGTTCACGAATGGGTAGAAAAAATTCGTAAACAAGTGTCACCTTTCTTAGATTTCGACAGTGGTGAAAACAGTGCGGAATTAGCAAACAACTATGACTGGTTTGGTCAAATGGATGTGCTGACATTCCTGCGTGATATCGGTAAACACTTCTCTGTGAACCAAATGATCAACAAAGAAGCGGTTAAACAGCGTTTAAACCGTGACGATGTGGGTATCTCTTTTACTGAATTCGCCTATAACCTATTACAAGCTTATGACTTCGCGTCATTAAATACGCATTTAGGTGTTGAATTACAAATCGGTGGCTCTGATCAGTGGGGTAATATCACTTCAGGTATCGATTTAACCCGCCGTTTCAATCAGAAACAAGTATTTGGTATGACTGTACCATTAATTACTAAATCTGACGGAACTAAATTCGGTAAGACAGAAGGTGGTGCGGTTTGGTTAGATCCTAAGAAAACAAGCCCATACAAATTCTATCAGTTCTGGATCAATACAGCAGATGCTGACGTTTATCGCTTCTTAAAATTCTTCACCTTTATGAGCATTGAAGAAATTAATGCACTTGAAGAAGAAGATAAAAATAGCGGTCAAGCGCCTCGTGCTCAACGTGTATTAGCAGAACTAGTTACGGGTTTAGTTCACGGTGAAGAGGGATTAGTCGCTGCTAAACGTATTACAGAAAGCTTATTCTCTGGTGCAATTGCAGACTTAACACAAGCTGATCTTGAACAATTAGCACAAGACGGTATGCCGACAATTGAATTAGAAAAAGGCAGTGATTTGCAACAAGCGCTGGTTAACGCAGAATTAGTTCCTTCTCGTGGTCAGGCTCGTACAATGATTGGCTCTAACGCTGTTTCAATTAACGGTGAAAAACAAGACAATCCTGAATACGTCTTTGAAGAAAAAGATTTCTTATTTGGTCATTATTCTATTTTACGTCGCGGTAAAAAACACTACTGCCTTGTTATCTGGAAATAATTGACAGTAAAGGGCAGCCGGTGAGTTGCCCTTTTTCTTAATAACAATAAATAACGTATATACCTCGCCTATGATGATAAAGCTTGGGTGTTGTGTGTATTCACAATAATCGGTTTATGTCATGAAAAATATACTCTCTATTCAATCTCATGTTGTTTTCGGTCACGCGGGTAACAGTGCTTCTGAGTTTCCAATGCGTCGGATGGGTGTGAACGTTTGGCCTTTAAATACAGTGCAATTTTCAAACCACACACAGTACCCAGAAAAATGGACTGGATGTGTTATGTCAGCAGAACATATTACAGAAATTGTTGATGGTATTGCCGCAATCGGCAAGCTCTCACAATGTGATGCTGTACTAAGTGGTTATTTGGGATCGGCTGAACAAGGTTTGCGTATTGTTGATATCGTTAAAAAAGTAAAACAAGCCAATCCTAACGCATGGTATTTTTGTGATCCTGTGATGGGGCATCCTGAAAAAGGTTGTATTGTCCCTCCTGCAGTTTCAGGTGTGCTGTGTGAAGAAGCTTTACCAATTAGCGATATTATTGCCCCTAATCTTTTAGAGCTTGAAACATTAAGTGGTGGTAAAGCACTTCACAACGTTGATGAGTGCGTAAACGCTGCTCGTGAATTGTGTAAACAAGGCCCTAAGATTGTATTAGTAAAACACTTATCACGTGCTGGATATCGCCATGATCGCTTTGAAATGCTGTTAGTAACCGCAGAACATAGTTGGCATGTTAGTCGCCCATTAGTTGATTTTGGTGAGCGTCAACCCGTGGGAGTCGGTGATTTAACCAGTGGTTTAATGCTGGTGGATTTACTCAAAGGGGTTGAGTTACAAACTGCATTAGAACACGTTGCCGCGGCAGTTTATGAAGTGATGCTCAAAACGAAAGAAATGAATGAGTACGAATTGCAACTCGTTGCTGCACAAGATCAAATGGTGCATCCAACACATAGATTCTGCGCAACACAGATAGATTAATTGCAATAAAACAAATTTGATTAGAACCAGAACGGAGGCTTAATAGTTTCCGTTTTTTTAGGAGCCAGTTGTAAGATATCAATGGATTATACGTATTATAAGCCGTCTATCTCATCTTCACTCATTAGATTATTGATAAAAACATCAAATGAAGGAGCTAAATAGAGTTGAGCATTTTTATGGTTTTCTTCAAGAGTTAGTTCATCATTAAAGAGATCTATCGCATAAAATAGCACACTATTATCATCTTGATTAATGCAGAAAAAATTCCCACCCCAATCAATAGCAAAGGGGATGATGTTTTGAGGAATAACTTTTTTTTCAATCATATAATAATAACAATTATCGAGTAATGAAGTACTACTATCTAAAGTTAAGTTACAGTGTTTTATGGATTTAAACTTTGCAATTTCAAGAGGTTCAATATCATTATTGATATAATACCAACTCTTTAAAGGGACTCCTCCATTAAATTGTAGGTAATGTTCAACAAAATCATTAGAAAATTTATATTTTAAATTATTCTCCAATTGTTCTATTTCAAACAAAGAAATGTTTTTTTCGCAGTGTTCGAAATTATTATTCATTTTATTTCCTTTATTTTTATATTAACTTTCTTTTTTTAGTAAGTTTTCTATATTTTGAAAATCAATAGCATAATCATTAAGAACAATACCTTTAAAGGTTACTAACTTATTAAAAAATCCTTGAGCATGTAATGCCATTGTTTTTATAAGCAGGTGTTTATTAATAAACGATTTTCTTGAACTGTTAGCATTGATGGTAATGAGCACGTTTTCATTGATAGGCTGAAATTTTATTTCAATAGGCTGGTCAGGAAAGTTGGTTTTAAACTCTTGATTTTCATTTATTTTAACTAAACCTTCGACTAGATAGCTCCATAGTTGGTCAACATAATCCCACATGCTTATATCGATTATTTTAGTATTATAAATAGATAATTCTATGGCACCTTCAATATAGAAAGTATCTTTTAATAAACCATTATAGTCATTGATATTAATAAAATTATCTCTTATTTTTAAGTAAGTCGAAACGTTAATCATGTAATATCCTATTAGCCTAGTAAAGTCATTTCCCTGAGTACTTTTTAGATACAGATATGAAAGTGTATTACTTTAGATAACCACATTTATTGTCTGTGCATTTAAAAGAGAATAGCTCAAGTAATTATATGTCACTTGAGCTATTTAAATTAAAAAATAGAAAAGAGATTACTCTTTAATTAACCCCTCAGTAATCAGTGCGCTATGTACATTAGGGCGTTGTGCAATGCGTTTTAAGTAATCTTGTAGATGTGTTAGATCAGTTAAATCTAAGCCAACATGCGGTGCCCATTGGCTTAATGTAAATAAATAAGCATCAATAACAGTAAAATACTCACCACATGCAAATTTTTGTTTGCTTAAGATATCATTGATATAAGCAAATTTACTTTTGAGTTTGGTTTTAACCACTGGTAGGTAGCTTTCAGGAGTATCTGGTGAAAATAGTGGGCTATAACCTTTATGAACTTCACTCGCAAGAAAATTTAACCATTCTATTTGGTGATAACGTTCTAATGTTTTTGGTGGTGCAATTAAATTTCTATCTGGTTTTAAGTCTGCAAGGTATTGAACAATAGCAACGCCTTCAGTCAGAATATCACCATTATCTAATTGAAGGACAGGAACCTGCCCTTTAGGGTTGATGGTTAGAAAATCTTTACCTGACTCTGTTTTTTTAGCACGTAAATCGATGCGTTCAATAGAGAAATCTAGGCCCGTTTCACGTAAAACGATATGAGGGGAAAGTGAGCAACTACCCGGTGTGTAGTACAATTTCATATTGAATAGCTCCCTATCAATGAGATGGTGATAATGACTTACGGATATCAAAAAATATCTTCATTAACATAAGATAATAAGGCGTTCTAAGAAATTAGCAAACTCAAATGATGCGAATGAAAAAGGCTTTTGTAAATCTGTGAACAAGACAGATAATTGATGAAATTATAAGAAAATAAGTATTCTTTATATTAATTATCATTCTTCAAATGAAGGTAGGAAAGAAATATCAAGGTAATAAATCTTGGGATTTCTCTTATCAACATAGACTGTAACCAGTTCTTTATTAATATAAGGAGTGGGATCAAAAAATATATAACCACTTTTATAACGAATTAAACGATTATTTAATGTGTCATGATAATCTGCAATGATTTGATAAGGAGAACGGTGATTAATTCGAATATTATTATTAATAATGACCTCAGATATTTTTACATTAATAGGCATACCATCACGTTTCAATCGTTGATTTCTATTGGCTTTTCTTCTTATAAAATACAGAGGGATAAGTCCCGTTGAGGCAAATACCAAGCCAAAAATACCTAATATAGTGCCTGCACCATATAAGCCTAAAAAGTTGTTAATTGTCGCTCTTTGAGGATCATTTTGAAGATAAATAACACTAATGTTTTCACCAAGATGAAAACGAGGTGGGTTACTTCCTTCTAGTGAGCGAAAAGTAATTTTTCTATTATCATTAGTAGTAAATTGAATAATAGGGTGATAAACATTTCTCTCATTAGAGGATTGACTCATACTTTGATCAATAACAATACCCGTTGTTTCTATGCCATTTCTTACTAAATGTAATTCTGATTTAATAACAAATAAAGCAACGATAAAAATAATCACGCCGATAATGGCAAAAATATAAAACAGAAATTTAAATTTCTTCATACATTAAATCCTTTTATTAATATGTGATTATTTTATCTGTAATAAGTGAGAAGATTATAGGAATTAACTAAAAAACAAAAGTTATATTTATCTAAAAAGTAATTACTCTAAATATGAAGTTCAAAAAGAGTGAAAACAAGATGAAATATGGATGTTTATCAACAAAAGAGCCAAATAATTAAACATAGAAAAAGCTTAAAAAAATCTAACAGGGAGGATGAAATGAATATACGCAGGAATGTTATTCTCACAAAAAAGCCAGCCTTAATGATTTTAGGCTGGCTTTTGTTATTTAGGCAATAGAGTTATTTTAGTTCTAATTCATTCATTGCTGCAATGCTAAAGCCACCATCAACGTGGATGATTTCGCCAGTAATACCACCTGATAAGTCAGAGCATAAGAATGCTGCTGTATTACCTACATCTTCGGTTGTTACAGTGCGACGCAGAGGGGTTACTGATTCGCAATGGCTTAACATTTTACGGAAGTCTTTGATACCAGACGCCGCTAATGTACGGATTGGGCCAGCAGAGATACCGTTAACACGAATACCTTCAGGACCCATGGCGTTTGCCATGTAACGTACGTTAGCTTCTAAAGACGCTTTAGCCAGACCCATGACGTTATAATTAGGGATTGCACGTTCAGCACCTAAATAAGTCAGAGTTAATAGAGCAGAGTTTGGATTTAGCATTTCACGGCTTGCTTTTGCCATCGCAACAAAGCTGTATGCGCTAATATCGTGAGCAATTTTAAAACCTTCACGAGTAACAGCGTTAACATAGTCACCATCTAGTTGGTCAGCAGGTGCAAAACCGATAGAGTGAACAAAACCATCGTATTTTGGCCAAACTTTTGCAAGTTCTGCATACATGGTATCGATGCTTTCGTCTTTTGACACATCACACTCTAATACGATATTTGAGTCTAATGATGCTGCAAATTCTTCAACGCGTGGTTTCAGTTTTTCATTTTGGTAAGTAAATGCAAGTTCTGCACCTTGGTCACGCATAGCTTTGGCAATACCATAAGCAATTGATAATTTACTAGCAACACCAGTAATAAGAATGCGTTTGCCGGTCATAAAGCCCATAGCTGTATCCTTGTTTTTTCGTAAATCGCGATAATAACATCATTCACAGTTTTATTTATCTGTTGGGTTATCACGCTTATTGTTAATAAACGTGGCTGATTCTACCACGACATTTGTAAATTTGTTTAATTTCCCTAGCACCTCCGAGGAGTTAAGGGAAAAGGGCGAAATAATGTGCAATTAACATTAGGCCTATATTGTTTACACTTAAGTTAAATCTTGACGCCAAGCTTCGGCTGTTAAGGCTTCACCAAAATGGCTTGCAACCAATCTTCGTGTGACTTCATGTAAAGGTGAAGCAAGGACTTCAGCTGTATTACCGCGTTCAACAACTTCACCATTATCCATCACAATAATCTTATCGCTAATATGTTTAGTCATACCTAAGTTTTGTGTTACATAAATATAGGCAATATCATGAGTTTCTTGCAGTTCTAACATCAAATTTATAATTTGTGATCGTAAGGACATATCCAATGATGCGATAGCCTCGTCAGCAATAATTACTTGAGGTTGTAAAATTAATGCTCTTGCAAGCGCAATACGTTGGCGCTGACCTGATGCAAACATATGGGGATAATAGTTGGCATGTTCAGGCAAAAGGCCCACTTGGCGTAATGTCTGATAAATGCGCTTTTCACGTTCAATAGCACTCAGATCCGTATTAAGACGCAAAGGAATATCTAATGTTTGACCAATACGTTGGCGCGGATTTAATGAGTTAGTGGGATCTTGGAATATCATTCTAATGCGTTGGCTACGATAAGGATAATCACCGAAATGGAGTTGATGCCCATTAATAAAAATATCCCCGCCGGTAGGCTCAGTTACACCTGATAACATTCTTGCTAATGTAGATTTTCCTGAACCATTAGCACCAATAATGGCTAAGGTTTGTTTTGGCTCAAGTGTAAAACTAACTGGTTTTACAGCTTCTAATTGTTGACGCCGGAATAATCCAGTGCGATAGCGAAAGGTTTTTGAAAGATTCTTTACCTCAAGCAGTTTATCGAACATCAGTTGGCTCCACATTTAACGGGAAATGACAAGCCACGGCATGGTTTTTAAATAAACGTAACCGAGGGGCTTCAATACACTGGCGTTGTGCATATGGGCAACGTGGGCCTAAACGACAACCTACGGGTAGATGTTCAAGCGAAGGGATTGCTCCAGGCAATGTATTTAAACGGCTCTTATGTGCCAATGAGTTGGTAAAATCAGGAATAGAGCGTATCAATGCTTGAGTATAAGGATGATAAGGTGTTACTAATAGTTCATCGGGAGAGGCAGTTTCAACCATTTGACCACAATACATCACTGTAATTTTATTCGCCAATTTACTCATCCATTGCAAATCATGGCTAATCAAAAGAATTGTCATATTATTATTTTGATTAAGTCGAGTAAGTAAACGAAATATTTGTGTTTGTGTTGCGGGTTCCATTGCGTTAGTCGGTTCATCCGCAATCAACAATCGAGGCTGATTAGCAATGGCGATAGCTATCATCACTTTTTGGCATTCACCTTCTGTTAATTCATAAGGGTAACTGCGCATAATATCTTTGTGATCTTTAATACCTACACGGTGCAATAATTCAATTGCACGGCGTTTTCGCCAATGAAAGCGTTGCCACCAATGGCCTTTAAATGTCCAACCTGGGATAGCTTGTATCAACTGCTGTTCAATTTTTGTCGCAGGATCAAGACAAGATTGTGGCTCTTGGAAAATCATTGAAATATTATGACCAATGACACGACGTCGCGCTCTTGGGGATAATTTAAGTAAATCAATATCATCAAATCGGAAACGATCAGCAGTTACGTTGATATTATCTTTAGTGACGCCACAAATGGCTTTTGCAATTAAGCTTTTACCTGATCCTGATTCGCCGACAAGCCCCCTGACTTCACCTTCATTTAAGGTAATAGAAACACGATCGACGGCTTTAACTGGCCCATCAGGCGTCATAAATTCAATGGTTAAATTGCGTATATCTAATAAAGGCATTATTCAACTCCCTCATTTATTGCACGCTGTAAACCATCTCCTAATAGGTTCACCAATAAAACGCTGATCATGATTGTGGCGCCTGGAATTAAGACAGTCCATGGGGCGACATAAATTAACTCAAGTGAATCGCCCAGCATGGCACCCCATTCAGGAGAAGGAAGCTGAGCGCCTAAATTGAGGAAACCCAATGCGGTAATATCAAGAATAGCGATTGAAAAAGCACGCGTTAATTCAGAGACCAATACAGGGGTAATATTAGGTAATACGGTATACCATAAAATGGAAATATTCGATGCGCCATCAAGTCGAGAAGCAATGACATACTCTTTGTTTAATTCATCATTGACCGCAGAATAGATCATTCTGACTAAGCGAGGTAACAATGCTAGCCAAATCGCTATCATGGCATGACCAAGGCTTGTTCCCACAAAAGCTACAACAATAATGGCCAGAAGTAGTGATGGAATTGATAATAAGGTATCTAATATATGGTTAAGAATGGCGGATTTTAAACCATGAGTCATCCCCGCAAAACAACCAATAATTAACCCCATTAATGTCGCAGCAAAAGTGACAATAAATGCACCACCAAAGGTCATACTTGTCCCAATTAAAATTCGACTAAAAACATCTCTGCCTAAGTCATCTGTACCAAAAAAGTAAGAAACGTTCCCGTTTTGATACCAAGATGGTGGCGTTAATTGATGTCCGAAAAACTGTTGATCAAGAGCATAAGGCGCAATATAAGGGCCAATTACACTCAATACTAAGAGAAAAAGAACACCATAAAACCCTACCATTGAGATAACGTCTTTAGAAAAACATTGCCAAATCACCGCTACGGGTGTTGGTGTTTTTTTCTCTTTATAAAATTGGCTATCTAAAGGCATATCCCACCTTGTGTTTCATTGGATTACTCATAGCGCCGACAATATCTGATAAGACGTTAACAACAATGACCATTGAACCTACTAACATCACTCCTGCGGAAATCGCAGAGTAATCTTGTTGGCGGATTGCTGTGACTAACCAGCGGCCGAGTCCCGGCCAATTAAATACAATTTCTGTCACCATGGTAAGTGTAAGCATGGTGGAGAACTGTAAGCCTAATTTAGGGATGATAGGGGGTAAAGCATTATGAAGAATATGGCGACGAATAATTGTAAAACGTGAGAGACCTCGAGTTGCGGCTGCCTTCACGTAGTTCTCTGACATAATTTCTTCCGTACTATTGCGCATTAATCGAATAACTTCTGTTGTGGGTGCAATAGCAAGTGTTGTTACAGGTAAAATCAGATGTTGTAATACATTAATAATCATTTGCTGGCGATAAGGTGAATTAGATAACCAAGCATCAACTAATGCAATACCTGTAATAGGCTGTAAGTTATAAAGTAAATCAATACGACCAGAAACAGGAAGCCAACCCAGTTTTAGTGAGAAGAAAAGTGTTAATAACAAGGCAAGTCCAAAAACAGGCACAGAAAAACCTAAGAGCGCAAAGTTACTGATAATAATATCAGCAGATTTATTACGCCAAACACCAGCAATGATCCCAGCAGGAATACCCACAATTAAGGCAAAAAGAAAAGCTAAGGTGCAAAGTTCCATTGTTGCTGGCAATGCCTCAATTAATTGCGCTTTAATGGGTTCTCCATTAATAGAAGAAATACCAAAATCAAAATGAGTCATATTGTGAGCATAGAAAAAGTAGGCATCTATTAGTGATGCACCACTTAATGGACCATTTGGCGTGTAATAGCTCAGGCTAAAGCTCACCAGTGACAAAAAGAACAGTGTCACAAGTAATAAAAGCAATCGACGTATTGAATAAATAATCATAGATTATTTTATAGCCTCTTTCTTGTGATTTTGTTCATCCACTTCTGCTTCTCGATAAACACCAGCAAAAGACGCATTACCGAAAGTACTTAATAGTAATCCTTTAATATCATAGCGATATGCTTGCATACGTAAAGAATTAGCTAAAGGCAATACAGGTAGTTCTTGAGCGAGAATATCTTGTGCTTGATGATAATAATCCATTCTTGAAGCAAGTTGCTGACTATAAAGCGCTTTTTTTAAAATATCATCAAAACTCGGTAGGCACCAATGACTAAGGTTAGTTTGTGAACTAATAGCTGCACAACTAAAGAGAGGACGGAAAAAACTATCAGGATCGTTACTGTCTGTTGACCAGCCAGATAATGTCATATCATGAGTCCTATCCATCATACTGGTTTCTTGATATCGCCCTTCAATTGGGCGAATATTCATTTGAATGCCTACTTGAGCTAAGTCTGCCTGAATGAGCTCAGCCATTTTCAATGGGCTTGGGTTGTAAGATTGTGATGCGCTGGGTACCCAAAGGTTCAATTTAAGCCCATCAAGCCCTAGCTCTTTTAGTATTTGTTTCGATTTCTCAGGATTGTACTCTGTGATTTTTGCACGATTATCATAAGCCCAAGATGCACGAGGAAGTACCGATGCGGCTGTTTCAGCAGTACCATAATAAATCGATTCCATTAAACGTTCATTATTTATGGCATAAGCAATAGCTTGGCGAACTTTAAGATCATTGAGTGGAGGCTTACTAGTATTAAAGGCTAAATAAGCGATATTCATACCTGAGCGCAATGTTAATCTTAACCGAGGATCATCACGTAAAACTTTTAATTGGCTAGCCGCAGGATAGGCTAAAACATCACATTCGCCTGTTAATAGTTTAGATATACGGCCTGTACCTCCAGCTCCCATATCAATAACAACTTGTTGCATTTTAGGCTGACCTTTCCAATAGTCGTTATTTCTAAATAAACGAACAAATTGTCCCGGTTGATATTCATCTAGAAAGAAAGGGCCCGTACCTACTGGTTTCCAATCAAGTTGTGTCTGGTTGCCCGATTTCTCTAAGCTTTGTGCATATTCAGCGGAAAGAATAGGGGCGTAATGTGTTGCTAAATGCCATAAAAAAGAGGCATCAGGCTCTTTTAAACTAAATTCGACTGTGTATTGACCCAACTTTTTAACTGATTGGATATTGTCGGCAAAACTTAAGCTATCAAAATAGGGATATTTTCCACCATTGACTTGATTATAAGGATTTTGTGGGTTGATCATCCGTTCAAAACTAAAAATCACATCATCTGCTGTGAGTTTTCGTGTAGGTGTAAACCATGATGTTTGTTGAAACGAGATATTTTTACGCAAATAAAAGCGGTATGTTGCGCCATTATCTAGCGATTCCCAACGAGCGGCTATTTCAGGAATAAGACGATAAGTGTAAGGGTCAACATCTAAAAGACGATCATAAAGTTGCGCGGCAAGGGGATCGATGATTAATCCACTACTTGATAATTGTGGATTAAAGGTATTCACACTGCCATCAACACAATAAACAAAGCCATTTTGATTAATTGGAGTTGGCTCTTGTTTTATCGATAGCGCTTGTGTTTTTGGTGCTACATCTGCGATACAAGTTGCACTTGTTAAGCTAACTAGCAGAGTACCAATAAGTAAAATAGGGCGCATAATAATGTCTTTTAGAGAAACGATTTTGCTATTGTAACTTAAAAAACTTTCTATCCCCAAATAGTCAAAAAAACAAAGTGAGAAAAATTCTCAACAAAAAGCTTTACAAATGCTAATGATAAAGATTATCATCCGTATTGTCCTTCAGCGGTAAGAGGTTTTCCGCAGAAGGCACGACATTGCTCACATTGCTTCCAGTATTTTTTTACTAGCCAGCTCGGGTGCTGGCTTTTTTTTTGCCTCTTTTTTAAAAACACTCCCCCTGTAAAATAAAAATGATTATTAATCATTGTGTTATGTTGTTGTTTGGTGCTTTTTAATCAATCCTCTAAATTGATCGTAGCTTAATTTCAGTTTTTCAGCAGCTTCTTTTTGATTATATAAACTCTCTTTCAACGCATTGCTCACTAATATTTTTTCCATTTCATTTTGCCATTGTCGCAAATCAAGAGGTAAATCAGGTGGTGAAAAAGACGAAATCTTTTTTTCTAATGGTGATTGTTTCGATATCGGTGTTTGCAAGCCTGCAAAAGGATTAATAATAATATTGTCTAATTCTCTATCGCTGGTTCCGTGGCGATAAACCGAACGCTCCACAACATTTTTTAGCTCACGAATATTACCAGGCCATGAATAGTCTAAAAGAATTTGGCATGCGTTATCACTAAAACCAGGAAAAAAAGGTAATCCCAATTCTTGGCACATTGAAATCGCGAAGTTTTCAGCAAGTAACATAATATCAGCTCGGCGTTCCCTTAGCGGGGGTAATCGGATGACATCAAAAGCTAATCTATCCAGTAAATCCGCGCGAAATTTACCTTCTTCAGCCATTGCAGGTAAATCTGCATTTGTAGCACAGATAAGCCTAACATCCACATGCAAAGATTGACTGCCACCAACACGCTCTAAATGACCATATTCAATAACTCGTAATAATTTTTCTTGTACAAGCATTGGTGCTGTTGCCAGTTCATCAAGAAAAAGAGAGCCACCATCAGCACGTTCAAAACGCCCTTGATGACGATTTTTAGCACCAGTGAAAGCACCAGCTTCATGACCAAAAAGTTCAGAATCGAGCAAGTTATCATTAAGCGCAGAGCAGTTGATAGAAATAAAAGGGCCTTGCCACCAAGGCGCAAGGTAGTGTAATCGATGAGCGATTAACTCTTTACCTGTACCTCGTTCACCAATAATTAATACTGGCTTTTTTAATTGAGCAAGTGCTGATGTTTGTTCTAAAACATCAATAAATTGACTATCAACACCGATTATTGTCTCTAAATTCTCATTCATTGGTTAAATTCACCATAGTAAGGTATTTTTTACCAGCTTATCAGGTGTTCGAAAAATAGGCGAACAATATAAATTAACTATTATTAATAGGTTAGGTGAACTTTAAAAGTTGGCACGTTAATTGTATTAACTAAAGTAAGCCGGGCGTTATGATTAGATGACGCCATTTAATGAAATATTTAACATTACTAATTAGCATAGCTATTAAGGATGACATCATGGGTATATTTTCACGTTTTGCTGACATTATTAATGCCAATATCGCTTCTTTATTAGATAAAGCGGAAGATCCTGAAAAAATGATCCGCCTAATGATCCAAGAAATGGAAGATATGTTAGTTGAGATACGTACAACATCTGCACGTACTTTAGCTGAAAAGAAAGGATTAGAGCGTCGTATTGAACAAGCGGAAAAACAGATTAAAGATTGGCAAGATAAAGCTGAACTAGCTCTGATTAAAGACAAAGAAGATTTAGCGCGTGCAGCATTAATTGAAAAACAACGTGTTGCTTCAGTTAATGATACGCTAAAACATGAGTTGATTATCATTGATGAAACCTTGACTCGTTTGAAAGGTGAAATCAGTGAATTAGAAAATAAATTGACAGAAACTCGAGCTAAACAACAGTCTTTAGTTGTTCGCCATCAAGCAGCAAATTCATCTCGTCAAGTTCGTCGTCAATTAGACAGCGGTAAAATGGATGCAGCAATGGCGCGTTTTGAACAATTTGAGCGCCGTATTGATCATATGGAAGGTGAAGCACAAAGCTACGGGTTAGGTAAAGAGAAATCATTAGACCAACAGTTTGCTGAATTAAAAGCTGATGATGAAATTAGCGCGCAATTAGCGGCATTAAAAGCTAAAATCAATATCAATAAAGAGTAACAGCAAGCGTAATAACCATCTTATAAAGGATATGTAATGGGCTATATATTTCTGGGAATACCACTGACCATTTTTATTTTATTTGTTCTCCCTATCTGGCTGTGGTTGCATTACAGCAATCAGAAAGGTGGAGGGAATGTTCAGTTAACCCAACAAGAAATGCAGCGACTGAGCGCGCTGGTGGATAAGGCTCAGCAAATGCAGGAACGCATTAAGACGCTAGAACAAATACTTGATGCAGAACATCCTAACTGGAGGCAATCATAATGACGGTACAAAGCAAACAATTGTATCGCTTGCCACAAGAGGGCGTGATCCGTGGCGTATGCGCAGGCCTTGCCCATTATTTTAATATTCCTGTTTTACTTGTCAGGGTTATTGCGGTGATTGCACTCTTTGCTGGATTTTTTGGCTTAACGATTGTTGCTTATCTTGTTTTGAGTTTCTTTATGGAGCCTGCGCCTGCTAATTATCAACAAGGTGATGAGCAACAGGAGAGTTTAAAAGAAATTTTAAGCGGTGTTGATAATCAATTAATGCAAGGTGAAAAACGTTTACAGCAAATGGAACGATATATTACTTCTTCCAGCTATCAGTTAAATAAACGCTTTCGCGATCTGTAATATTTTCACCATTTAATCCGATAAGACGCTCCGATTTAGGAGCGTCTTTCGTTAAGTCGGTCTATTTTCTACTAAATGTATTATAAATGAGCAAAATTCCTGATTGAGGAGAGTGCTGTGAATATCAATCAAGCTTATATCTCGCTAAAAACAAATAAACTCACCTACTTTGCCAAAAAAGGGTTAACATTTGGGTTAATGTTATTGACTTTATTTGGGCCGGCCGCAATAACTGGCAGTATAATAAAACGCGTAAGTAGCAAACCGTTACGTTGGTTGGTTCTATTGATAGCAGAGCCTGTTATTAAAGCAGGTTTAAATAAGCTATCGCGTCAAATGTCTTGGGAGAAACATGAAACGCCTACAAAATGAACTTACAGCTTTTATTAATCGTGGTGTTGATAGGCACCTTCGCTTAGCGGTAACTGGATTAAGCCGAAGTGGTAAAACGGCATTTATTACTTCTTTAGTTAATCAACTTATTAATGTGCATACTGGTGCGCGTTTACCGTTATTTTCAGCGGCACGAGATAAGCAACTATTGGGTGTAAAACGTATTCCTCAGCATAATTTAAATATCCCCCGATTTACTTATGACGAAGGAATGGAATCGCTTTATCACACACCTCCAAGTTGGCCGGTTCCAACCAAAGGAGTGAGTGAAATTCGTTTACAATTACGTTATCGCTCAAATGAGTCATTAACACGTTTTATCAAAGAAACATCTTCGCTTTATTTAGAGATTGTGGATTACCCTGGCGAATGGTTATTAGATTTACCGATGCTTGAGCAAGATTATTTTGAATGGTCAGAGCAAATGAATAAGGTAAATCGCCAAAGAAGATTGCCAGAACAAAATTGGCAAACACAACTTAAAAAATGCGATCCCTTTGCACCTGCTGATGAAACATTATTAGCGGATATTGCCTCTGCTTACACTGACTATTTATTAGCATGTAAAAAAGAAGGGCTTCATTTTATTCAACCGGGGCGTTTTGTTTTACCTGGTGAATTAGCCGGTGCGCCTGTTTTGCAGTTTTTTCCTTGGCCTGATTTACAACAGCATGATATTGCCAAATTAAAGAATGCTGATAAACGGACTAATATTGGCATGCTAAAGCAACGGTATGAATATTATGGCCAGCATGTGGTAAAAGGTTTTTATCGAGATCATTTCCAAGGATTTGATAGACAAATTGTTTTAGTGGATTGCCTACAACCTTTAAATCAAGGTGCTGATGTTTTTAATGATATGCGCCAAGCATTAACACAATTAATGCGCAGTTTTCATTATGGAAAAAGAACCTTACTTAGACGCTTATTTTCACCTTGCATTGATAAGTTATTATTTGCAGCGACTAAAGCTGATCATATTACAGTTGATCAGCACGAAAATTTAGTTTCATTGCTTCAACAACTTATTCAAGATGCTAAACAAAATGCTATTTTTGAAGGGATCAGCATTGATTGTATGGGGCTTGCCTCTATAGCTGCAACTGAAAGTGGCATTGTGGATCACCATGGTGAAAAAATTCCAGCATTAAAAGGTTTTCGTTTAAGTGATAACAAACCTTTGGTGTATTTCCCTGGTGAAGTTCCTAAACGATTGCCTGAAAAAGAATTTTGGGAAAAACAAGGGTTTAGTTTCGAATCTTTTAGACCACAACAAATATCAAGAGATAGCGCAGTTCCTCATATTCGCATGGATAGTGCAATGGAATTCTTGTTAGGGGATAAATTAAAATGAATGAGCCATTAAAATCACGAATTGATTTTAAAGAGCCCATACTTCAAGATGAAGTAAGCTTAAAAAAAGGTATTGATTTTCAGGAAAATGAAGCATTTTTACCTATTGATCCTCAAGTAGATGAAGAAAACGAAGGGCAGTTAGAAGGTGATATCCAATCTATTTTAAAACCTAAAAAAAGTGTATGGAAACGCTTAATCACAGTTGCAAGTACTATTTTAGGGATTAGTGTTATCGCTCAAACAGGGCAATGGATTTATGAGTCTTGGATAAACTCTGATTGGATTGCATTAGGTGCAGCAAGTGCGGGGGGATTAATTGTTATTGCAGGAATTGGCTCTGTAATAACAGAATGGCGTCGTATTTATCGCTTACGTCAAAGAGCAAATGAAAGAGATAGAGCAAAAGAATTACTTTATAGTCATGCGATGGGTAATGGTCGACCTTTTTGTGAGAAATTGGCTAAACAAGCGGGTATTCATTCACAACATCCTGCACTAATTCGTTGGCAGAGTGCATTACATGATACGCATAATGACAAGGAAGTATTAGAGCTTTATAGTCAATTAGTTCAACCTATTTTAGATAAACAAGCGAGAGCTGAAATTAGTCGCTCTGCTGCAGAATCAACATTAATGATAGCAGTAAGTCCGCTAGCGATGGTCGATATGGCTTTTATTGGTTGGCGTAACATTCGTTTAATTAATCGTATCGCTGAAATTTATGGTATAGAGCTAGGGTACTATAGTCGCTTAAAATTATTTCGCCTTGTATTAGTCAATATTGCATTTGCAGGGGCTACTGAACTAGTAAGAGAAGTCGGGATGGATTGGCTTTCTCAAGATCTCGCCGCACGACTATCAACACGAGCAGCTCAAGGAATTGGCGCTGGTTTATTAACGGCACGTTTAGGGCTCAAGGCAATGGAATTATGTCGACCGCTGCCTTGGATCGATGATAATAAACCTAAGTTGGGTGATTTTAGAAAAGAGCTTATAGGAAAATTAAAAAATACAATTAGTGGCAAGAAAAAAGAATAAAATAAAATTCCTAATGTTGAGTTATTTTAAATAAAAAACCGTAGAGTTATTTCTACGGTTTTTTTGTATAAAAATTTAGCAAAAAATAGTTTGTATAAAATCATGCAAGTGGCTTAGGTGTCGATATTTTATATCTAAACAAATAAATTCATACTATAAAGTACTATCTATATTTTATTTATTATAGTGTAATTATTTCAAATGAAATTAGATAAATAAAATATCTTTAAAAAGAGTAAAAACATCCAAAAAGAAAAGAGGTTATAACCCATTGTTTTTATTTGAAAATACATGCATCTCTAGTTAAAAACTCGTAATTTCTATAAAAATATTCCCTTTTTGATAGAAAATAGTATTGAGTTTAGTGTGATAAATGGCGTTAAATATCACGGTAAGAAGTTTACCACAGAAATATTATCTCAATATATTTGTAAAATTTACTTTGTAGATAAATTTCTATTAAAAAATAGAGATGGTTTTTTATTTATAAAAAATAGGAAAAGAGTTAACAAATAATACTTTTAATCAGGTTGAAAAATGAAAGAAATACAGATGTCAGTAATAAAAAAACTCTCGAAGAAAAGACGCCAACTTTATCTTAGCTCTGCTCTTAATGTTTCAAATATTGATAAACAATTGAGTATTTTGATCCCTATTCTTAGTGAAACAATTGATGAAATTAAAAAAAAGCAGTATCAAAAACAATCTAAACCATTTCAAATAAAAGAAACATCAGAATTTTTTGAATATCTGAGAGAGACAGATAAAAAAGAACAGGCAATCAGTGCTCTAGAGTATCTTCTTTTTTGTTTTGATAATGGCTGTAAAACCATTAAGAAAGTAATACGCCGGGAATTAGGCCCCTTAATAAAAGATATCGAATATCTTATTGATTTTGAGCTGAAAAAAATAATAAAAAACTCTTCATTTTCATTATTTGATTTTTTTAAAGCATAAATAATTCAGGTATTAAAATCAAAATACAAGCTTATCTGTGTAAAAATAAATGCTAGTGGTGTCAACTTTTGCTGACAAGGCTCTTTATTTGGTTGATATTTATGTATAATATCTAGAATAAGTTCAGGGTCACTCAGTATTAAGAAGGTTTATAATGCGTTTAGAGATCACTTGTGAAGATCGCATCGGGTTAACCCGTGAATTATTGGATCTACTAGTATTAAAAAATATTGACTTACGTGGAATTGAAATATTTCCAATAGGTCTTATCTACCTGAATTTTTCACAGATTGATTTTGATATATTTCAACCGCTAATGGCGGAAATACGGCGAATAAATGGTGTTATTGATGTGCGGACAGTTGCATTTATGCCATCAGAACAAGAGCATCGAGCCATGTGGACACTGCTTGAATCTGTGCCAGTTCCGGTTTTTTCTATTAATATTAAAGGCCAAATAAAATTACAAAATCCGGCAACTCGCCAACTGTTTGAATTGGATGCTAACGATAATAGTGAAAAATCATTCAATCAACTAATCCCTAATTTTAATATTCATCGTTGGTTAGAACAAAAAGATCCTTCTGCTGAAATTATTCCAATCAATTTAAAAAAACAAAATTTTGATATGGAAATAGTACCAATAAAACTTGCAGATGATAACCAATCTAACCATTGTGTTGGTGCGCTTATTTTATTGAAATATCGAGATGTTGTTCACGATCATTCAAAATTAATTGTCAGTGATAATCATGAATTTGAGAAAATTATTGCTGTTAGTTCTCAAATGAAACAACTTGTTGAACGTGCAAAAAAAATGGCAAAAATGGATGCGCCACTGTTATTGGTAGGTGATACCGGTACAGGAAAAGATTTATTTGCTAAAGCCTGTCATTTCCTTAGTTCCCGTGCTAGAAATCCTTTTTTGGGACTCAATTGTGCTTCAATGCCTGATGATGTCGTAGAAAGTGAGTTATTTGGTTATGCGGCAGGGGCTTACCCTAATGCTGTTGAAGGAAAAAAAGGCTTCTTCGAGCAGGCCGACAGAGGAACCGTTTTACTTGATGAAATTGGCGAAATGTCTCCTCAAATGCAAATTAAGCTTCTACGCTTTTTAAATGACGGGACATTTCGTCGTGTAGGTGAGGAGCACGAGGTTAATGTCAATGTTCGCATTATTTGTGCAACGCAGAAAAATTTGTGGGAACTGGTACAAAAAGGGTTGTTTAGAGAAGATCTTTATTATCGCCTGAATGTATTAACGTTAACTCTACCTCCGTTGCGAGAAAGAAAAGCCGATATTATGCCGTTAGCGATGCATTTTATTAACCAATATTGCATTGAGCAGCAAGCAACTAAACCTGTAATATCACCGGAGTTATCAGTTTATTTAACACAGTATGGTTGGCCTGGTAATGTTCGCCAATTAAGAAATACTGTTTATCAAGCAATGGCGCAATTAGTAGGAAACACTCTGCGAATTCAGGATATTACTTTACCTGAGCATACAGATGAAACTCTATTTGATGTGGATTTATTAGAAGGCTCATTAGATGAAATGACAAAACGCTTTGAGGCTTCAATTTTAACGCGCTTATATCGTGATTATCCAAGCACTCGGAAACTTGCAAAACGTTTAGGTATTTCTCATACAGCGATTGCCAATAAACTGAGAGAATATAATTTAACAAATAAAAAGACCGAAAAGTCTGAAGGTTAATTTGGTTGTAGGATTTTCTGCATAAAAAAGACGAGCGTAATGCTCGTCTTTTTTTTTATAATGAATATTATTTTAGTGCATTTAATGCATTATCATAATTTGGTTCAGTTGTGATTTCATCAACTAACTGGGTGTAGAGAACAGTATTGTTTTCATCTAACACAATCACTGCGCGGCTAGTTAAGCCTGCTAATGGGCCTGATGTAATTGCAACACCGTAATTTTCTTTGAATTCAGCACCGCGCATTGTAGATAATGTTACAACATTATCTAAACCTTCAGCGCCACAGAAACGCGCTTGGGCAAAAGGTAAGTCAGCTGAAATACATAAAACAACCGTGTTATTTAGTTCATTTGCAACTTTATTAAATTGACGAACACTCGCAGCACAAACTCCAGTATCTACGCTTGGGAAAATGTTTAGAACTTTACGTTTACCTGCAAAGCTTGTTAAAGAGATGTCATTAAGATCTTTACCTACGAGAGAGAAATCAGCAGCTTTTTGACCTACTGTTGGGAATTTACCAGCCAGAGTCACTGCATTTCCTTGTAAAGTAACTTGATGTGCCATTGTTGTTCTCCTTTATTAGTTGTCAGACTAATTGTTATTAATACTAAATTATTAACGAAAAATCTTGTTAATGCTTAACCATTATTAAAATTTGCCACTGTTTGCATAGTGACCATGAAAAACATAAAAATTTATAAAATATTTGTAATCAGTGATTGTGCCTTTTTATCAGGCTCTTATAATTATGCAGTTCATTCTCATACAGATTACAGGACGAAACAGACATGCGCAAAATATTCGTCATCTCATGTGCACTTGTCGTTCAAGGATTACTCGTATCGCAGGTAAATGCGGCGGTAGTGCCAGCAGGAACGATACTCGATAAAAAACAAGAAGTGGTTAGACATTTAAAAGATGAACCAGCGTCACTTGATCCTATTAATGCCGTGGGGTTAACTGAAGCTCAGGTGCAACGTGATTTATTTGAAGGATTGACGATAGAAGATGAACATGGACGAGCTATTCCAGGTGTCGCTCAGAGTTGGCGTACTGAAGATAATCGTGTATGGATCTTTACTTTGCGTGATAATGCGAAATGGTCTAATGGAGAAAAAGTCACTGCAACTGATTTCGTTTACAGTTGGCAACGATTAGTTGATCCTAAAAATCTTTCTCCTTTTGCATGGTATGCTTCGCTCGCTTCTATTGAAAATGCTCAAAAAATTATTGATGGAAAATTAAAACCAAGCTCATTGGGTGTAGAAGCAATAGATGAAAAAACGTTAAAGGTGACGTTAGAGCGACCTGTTTCTTATTTTCCAAGTTTGACAACGAATTTTTCTTTATATCCAGTTCCTCGCCATAGCATTGAAAAATATGGTGCTGGTTGGATCAAAGTTGGTAATTTGGTTGGAAATGGTGCTTTTGTTTTAACAAATAGAGTGGTTAATGAAAAAATTGTATTAACACCTAATCCTTATTATTGGGATCATAAAAATACAGTATTAACAAAAGTCACGTTTGTACCGATAAACCATGAATCACATGCAACTAAACGCTATTTAGCAGGTGATATCGATATAACAGAGTCATTTCCTAAAAATTTATACCACAAACTAATGAAAGATATTCCTAATGAGGTTTATATACCCGATCAATTAGGAACATATTATTATGCTTTTAATACTCAATCAGGGCCAACAAAAGATATTCGTGTACGTAAAGCATTGGCAATGGCAATAGACAGAAAAATCATTACCGATAAAGTGTTAGGCACAGGTGAAAAGCCAGCAAATCGTTTTACACCAGATGTTACGGCTAATTTTACCCCTGAATCAACTATTTATGATGAATATAATCAAGATGAATTAGATAGCCAAGCCAAGATATTGTTAGCGGCAGCGGGATATGGGCCTCATAATCCATTAAAATTATCATTGTTATACAATAATTCGGAAAATCATCAGAAAATTGCCATTGCAGTCGCTTCTATGTGGAAGAAAAAGCTAGGGGTTAAAGTTGAGCTACGTAATCAAGAATGGAAAACGTATATAGACAGCCGAAACTCAGGGGATTTTGATGTGATAAGAGCATCATGGGTGGGTGATTATAATGAACCTTCTACTTTCTTAAGTTTATTAGGCTCTAAACATGCGGGTAATATACCTAAGTATCAAAATAAGCAATATGATGAAATTTTGACATTGTCAGGTATGGCGATTGATGCAAATGAAAGAAATAGTCTATATAACCGAGCAGAACAAATTATCGCAGAGGATGCACCAATAGCACCTATTTATCAATATACTAATGGGCGATTGATAAAACCTTGGTTGAAGGGTTATCCTATTGAGAATCCTGAAGATGTCGCTTATAGCCATACACTTTATATATTACAGCATTAAGATAGTAATGAATAGATTACTTGAAAATAGCCATCAGTGAACTCTGGCTGCGTAAAAGAATAAGAGAAAATAGATAATGCCTCAAAGTTAATACCCTTGCTTTGAGGTATTTTTTTATTAAAAAATAAATAAAAAGCTAAACAGTTATCGTTTCAGTTTTAATCTTGAATAAATAGAGGAGTGTATAAAATAAGAGGGCATATAAATAAAAAAGAACCCCTTTAAAAAGGGGCGTAGCAAAATAAAGCAGGTTAATTTATTGTCTGGATATAAATTATATTTTTAATGCCCTATTTGCACGCTTTTTATTGTATCGAACTGTTACAGCAATTAATAATATATGTATAAAAAAAGTCCCTCTGTTATAAAAACAGAAGGAGACTCAAAAGGAATAAACATTGCAGAAGAGATGTTAATACATTTTTGCTACTTTGTTTTGACTAATTGTGCAATGTGTTCGATGTTAAATATTATATTTCATATTATTTATAGGTATAACTCCTTAGAGACAATAAAAATTGATGAGTTTATTGTTATATTTAAGCCTTTTATAGGTAAAACCACCTCTTAGCAATCTATAAATTGTTAAATTAAATTATAGTTTATAAGGGGGGGTTAAAAGCGATAACCTAAAGATAATTGTATGCTATTTAATTCAATATGGCGTTTATTTGCAGTGGTATCGGAATAAAGATAACCAAAGTTAATTGCGACCTCTTTTATGGGGTTATAATCGATGCCTATTTGACCAATAACACTTGTTGTATCCACTCTATGCGTGTCTGTAGTATTTATTTCAGGGTGAAATTTATCTTCTTGATACTTTAATTTATTGGGCCCCATTTGGGCATAAACAGAAAACTTAGGCGTTATTCTATAAGTAGGGCCGATTAATAGAGCTGTGGTTTTAGTTTTATATTGTTTTATTGATGGAGTGATAAAACGAGGATCTTTAAAGGGTTCTTTATAATTTGAATTTAAATAGAGTAGAGAAATTAATAAACCCCAAGCATTTTCTGTTTCATAACGATAATTGATTATAGGGCCTTTGGCGGTATCTCCTTTTAGTTTTCCGTAAATATAGCCACTATAGACAGTATGTGATTCATTGTAAGCATATAATGCAGAAGAGTAAGGTAAAATTAAGCTAATTAAAATAAGTATTAATTTATTCATTATAGAGGTTCTATGTTGATGTGAAGAGCTCTATTTTTAGTAAATTCAAACACAATTTCAATGTTAATTGATTGAAATTACTCTTAAAAAAAATTAGCAGACTTATCTTTAATACATAATAAAAAATGAGATCACATAAATAGCTTATTAATAAGTTTTATTAATTTGTTAATAAGAAACTATCAGAAGAATAATATCAATAGATAAATGACTCACAATAGCGAATACGGTCTATTGTGAGTTTAAATTAAGTAAAAAATTATTTTTTATCGACAATTTCTACCAGTGTATATTTTACGCTAGGTGCATCAGCTGGTGGATTAGGAATATCTGTAACATTTACTTTTAATGTGTATTCAGTACCTGCTTTATATTCAAAACCTTCAATGTTCTGATAGAAAAGGGACCATTCGCCTGAAGGGAGCTCTTTCACCTTCATGCATTTCATTGGTGCAACACCGACACAATCATAAAGTTGTGAATCGACTAGAAGTGTTTTTGTTATATCAGAAGTAGAGGCAGTATTAGCACTTTCAGTCGATGTTGCATCATTGCATCCAGCTAAAAGCAAAAATAAAGGAATAGCGAGAAATTTTTTCATATTGATGACCTTATTTTTAGGTTGCAATAAATGTATAAGATAATATTTAGTATACACTAGGGATCTAATTATTATAAATTACAGTAGATAAAATTTTTCCTATAAATAAAGTAAGTTACCTATAGATATTTCTAGTATTAATATACTAACGTAATTATCCGAATTGGATTTAGTGTAATAATCCTAAAGTGGAGAATATAAATAGAAGTTTTAGATTAATTATACAAAAATAGTGTTGATATACAGTGAGCTAGAAAAAAGTATAAAATAAAACATTGAAAAATAATTAGATAAAGAGACGATAAATTAATCTATTGCGACTAAAGCAAGCGTACGGAGGAAACTAAATGAAAACAATTAATGACTCTATTTTGCAAGATTCAGATGCAATTTACACCGCGCAACTTGATGGTCATGGTGGAGTAATAGAAATAACAGCAGATACAATCGCTACAAACGATAATCCTTATTGGATACATTTGGACTATCGTAAGCCACAAAGTGCGAAATGGATAGAGGAAACAGAAGCACTTCCACCTATTGCCAAAGATGTATTATTAGCAGAGAACATCAGACCAAAAGCACAAAGGATTGGTGAAGGTGTCGTCATCAATTTGCAAACAATTAATAATAATCCTAATGATAGACCTGATGAACTAGTCGCATTCAGAATTTATATTAACAGCCAAACAATTGTTTCGAGTCGTCATCGTCGAGTTAATTCAGTGGATTCTGTTATTCATACCTTAGAGTTAGGCAGTGGACCTGAAAGCAGTGGTGATTGGCTTATAACTATGGCAGATGCTGTTACTGATGAAATAGGTGAATTTGTTGAAACTTTGCATGACCAATTAATTGAACTCGAAGATATGATCCTTGATCAACAAATACCAGCAAGAGGTGAACTCGCATTATTAAGAAAACAGTTAATAGTTTTACGTCGCTACATGGCTCCGCAACGAGATGTATTTTCTAGGCTTTCTATCGAAAAATTACCATGGATGAGTGATAGTGATAGAGTCACAATGCTCGAAATATCAGAAAGACTTTCTCGACGTTTAGAGGATTTGGACAGTAGTATTTCTCGTACAGCGGTGATCGCTGATGAAATAACATCAATGATGGCAGATGCGATGAATAGACGTACTTACACTATGTCATTAATGGCGATGTTATTTTTACCAACGACATTTCTAACAGGGCTATTTGGTGTCAATTTAGGCGGAATTCCTGGAAATGAATTCCCTTATGGTTTTGCCATTTTTTGTTTATCTCTCTTTGTTTTGATTGTGATTGTTACTTGGTGGTTAAAGCGTAGTAGATGGTTGTAAAAATTCAGCAAATTAATCGTAACTAAATGGATTTAAAAAAGAATTCTCTAACCCTGTTTGAGATATATCAATTTTTTAAAATAGAACATCTGGCATTATAACTCTCGCAGGTGAATACAACGTTGAGCGATGAACGTTGTGCTCCATAATTGTAGTTTTTCTCATATTGAGTTCTTAATACAGAATAATTGACCATTATTACACCGATGTTTATTAACATCGGTTTTTTTTTGCTCAAATTTATTATTGGTGATTATTTGGTCATAAAAGTCCTAAGCCTTGAAAACAAGACTTAGGATTAGGATATCGTGTTTTATTTCACTTCAATAATATCGAGTTTATTTTGGCTAAAGTCGGGACGTTCATCATCTTCTTCTTGGAACATCACGGGTACGGTTGGAATATCATCTTTATCAAAAGCTAAATCGCCACCATTAATGACTTCATCCCCATGTTTGATATTAGCAAAATCAAATAATTGAGTATCACATAAGTGTGATGGAACAATATTCTGTGTTGCTCTAAACATAGTTTCAATACGTCCAGGGTAACGCTTATCCCAATCTCTTAGCATCTCTTTAATAACTTGACGTTGTAGATTAGGCTGTGAACCACAAAGATTACACGGGATAATTGGGAACTGTTTTGCTTGTGCAAAACGCTCAATATCTTTTTCACGAGCATAAGCAAGAGGGCGAATAACGATTTGTTTACCATCATCACTCATTAATTTAGGTGGCATACCTTTAAGTTTTCCACCATAAAACATATTTAAGAATAATGTTTCTAAAATATCATCACGATGATGTCCTAGCGCAATCTTAGTAGCACCCAACTCTGTCGCTGTACGATACAAAATACCACGACGTAAACGAGAGCATAAAGAGCAGGTTGTTTTACCTTCAGGAATAATATCTTTGACAATTCCATAGGTATTTTCTTCAACAATTCTATATTCCACACCGAGCTCATTTAAATACTCTGGTAAAATATGCTCAGGAAATCCAGGTTGTTTTTGGTCTAAATTCACGGCAATAAGTGAAAAATTAATTGGCGCACTTTTTTGCAGATTCATTAAGATAGAAAGTAGAGTGTAACTATCTTTACCACCAGAAAGGCAGACCATGATTTTATCGCCATCTTCTATCATATTAAAGTCAGCGATAGCTTGCCCAACATCGCGGCGTAAGCGTTTTTGTAGTTTGTTGAAATTATACTGTTCTTTTGGAATGCTCATTTTTACGGTTCTATATCGTTGCTGATTATTCTGTAACTTGCTAACCAAGGCTTTGTTTTCTATCTCGAACGTTGAATGATTTAAAAGCTATATAAATCAATAAAATGTTTTATAACTCATTTGATGAGTGGTTTGGAAAACAAAGTTATTTATGGCAAGAAAATGGATAAGTCGCTAATGATAGCAGATGGCAGGGTAGTTTCGATATAGATAACTACAGTTAAGCGATTTCAAGGTAGTAAAAAGTAAGAAGTAATAGCCTTATAGAAATGGATAAGGCTATTGTAATTTTAAATAGATATTCCCTGTATATTAAGATCTTCGCGTAAAATCGAGTTTTTTCTACGTTCAGCAGTCAATTGTGTTAGATCGTTATCAGAGACTAAAATTAAGGCGTCTTGAGGACAATATTCAACACAGGCAGGCCCTTGTTCTCTATGATTACATAAATCACATTTGATGATATCAACTTGGAAATGTTGGCCAAGATCTAAAAATGAAGTTGGGGAGGTGTTGTTTTTTTTCTCAAGCTCAATGGCGCCAAAAGGGCAAGCTAAAAGACAGGCTCTACATCCAATACAATTTTCAGGGTGTGTTTCAACAAAGTTTTCACCACGTACTAATGCTTGTGTTTGGCAAGCTTGTGCACAAGGTGCATCTTCACATTGATGGCAAACAGAAGCAGTAAACTGATGCATTAATTTAATAATATGTATTCTAGGATGAAAATTCTTTTTATTGAGAAAATCATTTCCATCTTTTTCTGATGTGTGACCGACTGAACAAACGACTTCGCACGTCTTACAGCCAATACATTTTTTAGAATCAATAACAATTTGGCTATTCATCTCAATACCTATCTATAAGGATATGTATTTTATGATATATCGATAATGGGAGTGTTTTAATAATATTAATCAAATTTATATTAAATAAATGAGGTTAAATAATAATAAAATAAAAATAGCCTTTAAAACTAAAATAGAATGAGAATGAATATTATTTAATAAAATAATAGGAGTAGAATTTTACAAATATACGTAAATAATCGTATATTAAAAAATGGCAATCTTATTCTGATTGCCATCTCTTTAATAAGGATTGTTATTAAAAATCAGGATGATAATGTTGCTAGTTTAGTCGCGAATCCCATAAAGAAAAGCCCAATAACACCATTGCCTAATTTTGCAATATTTTTACGTGAGCCAAAGAAGCGGGCAAGGGCTACACCACCAAATATTAGAAAAGAGAGATAAATAAAGCTAAACGCTTCAAGCATGGAAGCAAGAATTAAATAAGATAATCCAGTATGTGCATAATTAAAATCTATAAACTGAACAAAAAATGAAATATAAAATAGAATCGCTTTAGGATTGGTCATGCTTAATGTAAGCGCTTTTCTGAAAACGTGTTTCTGTACTGTCGTTGTTTGTTCTGAATATACTTTTTTGGAGAAAAAAGTTGCATGGATAATCTTTATTCCTAAATAAAGGAGGTAAAAAGCACCTAAAAAACGGACAATAGTAAAGAGTACAGGAGAGGCTTTTATAACAGATGCGACACCAATAAAGGCGAGAAAAATTAAAATAGCATCACCTAAAAAGACACCGAATGCAGCACGATAGCCATCCCTGACGCCCCCTGATGCGCTTGTTTTTAGCACATAAAGTGTATTAGGGCCAGGAACCAGGATAATAAAAAACATGCCTGCAAGGTATGTCCAGATATTGAGTACACCAAATTGTTCAAGCCACACGTTAACCCCCAAAATCTTACTTTCTCTGTATTACTTAATGAATGGTTATTATATAAAGAGAATCAGTATTATTTAAACGTATATTTTTATCGATATTGAGAATAAATGTTTGATATTTACTGCCTACTGTGTGAGAAACAGACCTTTTTTATTGTTTCAAAACAGGTTGCTGCATCGTTTTGTTTTTTATGCATTGCGTCTTGCTAAGAAAGAGTTAGGGTTTAATTATATATAGATTTTCCATAAAGGTAAGCTATGACAATTTCTCAAGTAGGTAAAATAAAGTTACCTTCCACAAAGTGTTTTCAATCATCATTTCAATCTGTTATTACTGATGTCACTGAGCAACTTTCTCAATTGTTAAAAGAAAGGTTACATAGCATATATGTTTATGGCAGTGTGGCCAATGGATGCGCAACAGAGGGAATATCAGACTTAGATATTTGCTTAATTTTAAATCATGAAATAAACGAAAGCGAAATTCACCTGTTAGATAATGCAAGAGCAATATTAGAAAAACAACACTCTATTGTCAGCAAAATTGATTTCGATATTGGTGTTTTAAGCGAGGTATTGGCGCCTAACAATTTATACAGTTGGGGCTATTGGTTAAAACATCACTGTCGTTGTATTTTTGGTGATGATTTAACTCAATATTTTTTACCATTCTCACCATCAAGAAAAATTGCCTTGGCAATAAATGGTGATTTTGTACAAGTTATAGATAGCTATATTAAACAGATAGATGAAAGGCAGTTGGCTATTGAAAAACATCACTTACAAAGGGCAATAGCGCGTAAACTTATTCGCTCAACAAATATTTTACGTAGTGAAAAAGATGAATATTGGCCTGAAATACTAGAAGACTTTGTAAAAATAGTAGAAGCAAATTATCCAGATCAACAAAAAAGTATTAATTATCTTTTATCTAAAAGCATAAACCCAATCGATGATATAAATGTGTTTATACAAAAAGCAAAGCTATTTACTCATTGGTTAGAAGTCGAGTGTTTAAAGAAAGATAAAGAGGATAGCCTGAAAAACTAAGGCGGTTTTTATTCTTTTAAAGAAGCATTTTTCTTTTGTAAAAAGTCTAGATCTCTTAAGTCAACTAGACTATATTTGGCTGTGTTTTTATACAGCATCTTGTGTTATTCAATTACGGTAAGGAAAATGTGATGTTAAAAGTGATTGCTGAAGATTTTATTAAAACAGAAGCGATAGAAATTGTTTTACCTCTTTATCGTGAGCTTGTTGAAGCGACTAAAAAAGAGCCTCTTTGTATTAGCTATAATTTATATGTTGATGAAAAAGATCCAGGCCACTTTGTCTTTGTTGAACAATGGCCAGATCATGCTGCGCTTGATACACATTGTGCTAGTGAACATTTTCAGCGGCTAGTTCCGATGATCAATGCATATAAAAAAGCTGAGCCTAAATTTTTGCTTATGGCAGATGCTTTTGATGAAAATTAAAAGTAATAAACCTTGTCTCAATTATAGTGAATACACTAAATTTTAAGAAATAAAACAAGAGAGATGATGATGTTAGCGAAATATATATCTCAAATTGTAAACCAAGAAGATAATTATCAAATTTTAAGTACTCAGAAACTTTGGGATAACTTAGCAGAAATAACCAGAGCAACTCATAGCTGGTTATTTCCTGATGGTGTCATCTTGAAATGCACAGAAGAGATAGAAACAGAGTTCTATGATAATGACGCTCAATGTCCCGAACATTGGATCACTTGGGAAATTGTAGAATCGAATAACAAAATTATCTCTCCTTGTCGGAAAGAATTTTTTAATTTATGTCAGCAAAGTTTTTGGTTAAAAATGCAACTTGCTAATAATATATAAACATAAAATAAACTTTACTCTAGGCCTGTTTTATCTCTAGATTAATATACATTTCTATTGAGTTCATATATGGAAAATTTAAAGAGTAATCAAGAATATTTAGATAGAACTTTTACTAAACTTGATATTAATGAATTGGCACTTAGCAATGTTATTTTTGAGGAATGTGAATTTCACCAGTGTAATTTTTTATCTGCTGAGCTATTGCATTGCAAGTTTGTACATTGCTTATTTGAACAATGTAATTTAAGTTTAGCTAATTTTCCTAATACTCGATTTTCTAATACTGAATTTGTTGAATGTAAACTTGTTGGTATTGATTGGACAAAAGCGCATTGGCCAAAATTCGATCTTTATTCTCAACTCAGTTTTAAAAATAGCATTTTAAGCGGATGTAACTTTTTTGGATTAAAACTGAGCGAATCTATTTTTGAAGAGTGTAGATTACATGATGTGGATTTTAGAAATGCGGAGCTTCAAAGATCACTTATGGTTGGTTCTGATTTTTCTAATAGTTTGTTTATGCAAACAAATTTAGAAGGGGTTGATTTTACTCATTCGCATTCTTTTGATATTGATATTCGGCAAAATAAAATGACGAAAGCAATTTTTTCTAAAATAGAAGCACTCGATTTACTTAAATATCTTGATATTAAATTGATCGATTAATCACCATGGAGAGTTAAGTGATATTTAATTTGAGGTTACTTCGTAGCATAAATATTTAAATTATTTAAAATAAAAGCCATATTGTATTAATAATAAAATATATTTACTTTAGTTGGCAGTTAAGTTTTTTACTTTTAATAAATAATAAAATATTAATAATAGATGGAAAATAAAAAATCTAATTAAAATTTAAAATAAGTTTTTTTATAATTTATAGACTTAATATTCCCTTAATAATAGAGAAAAATAAGGTAAGTTTGTTGTTGAGACAGATGGTCTTTTAATTATCAATTTAACCATAATAATTTCTTTATAAAAATAAATTAATAACGTATTATTTATAAATAAAATTTATTGAGTATTAAACTCAATTTAATAAGAGAGCTAAATTCTAGTTTAGTTCCTTTTTTCTATCCTTTGTTTTATATAGAGAATAAAAATGAATCGTAATTTATTTCTATCCACTTCGTTGTTAGCTATTTCTACACTTTCTTTTAATGTACAAGCCGCGTTAGATAATACTTTATCATTAGGTTATGCTCAAAGTTCAATTAAATTGAATGATGATAAAATAGATGATAATCCTAAAGGGGTTAACTTTAAGTATAACCATGAATTTGATAATGAGTGGGGGGTTATTGGATCACTGACGTATACAAAATTAACCTATAATTATTATAGTCGTTGGGGAAAAATTGGTTCAAGTGAAATTGACTATGTTTCATTAACGGCTGGCCCTAGTTATCGTTTTAATGACTATTTTAGTGCATATGGTTTAATTGGTCTTGGTCACGTTAGTCAAGAAGATAAATATTATTATGTTAATGATACATACAGCAAAACGTCCATGGCTTATGGATTAGGTTTGCAAATTAATCCAATCCCAAACGTAGCAATTGATGCATCTTATGAATATTCAAAATTTGATAATGCAAAATTCGGTACTTGGGTATTAGGTGTCGGTTATCGTTTCTAATATTAAGCTGATAAATAATATTTTTAAAAGGTCACATTATGTGGCCTTTTAAAAATCACATCATAAAATTAGAATTAACATTCCATTTAACACTTTATTCTAAATTTAAATACTTTTCATTTGTTTCTATTTCAGTTTAAATATCATTTTTTGTCTATTTGTTAAAATATAATATTTATTATTAATTTATAAATAACAATATATTTATTTTCTTCAATTTTTTATTTATTATTTAAGTGTGAATTTCACTTTATAACACTAAATTAATTTTAATGCTAATTATATTTTGGTGTTTTATTTTATTGTAGAATTTAATTTATCGGGAAATATAATGAAATATAAATTATTTATTTCAATGATTATGATTGTTTTGTCAACACTATCTTTTAGTACATCGGCAACATTGAAAAATACATTTTCTTTAGGTTATGCACAAAGTCAATTAAAAATGGATAGTAATAATGTAACTGATACGCCTAAAGGTATTAATGTTAAATATAATTATAAATTAATGAATGATTGGGGCATGTTTGGCTCATTTACATATAATAAAGAAAAGTATTCTTTTGATATTAATGATAGTAAAGGGAATATAAATTATAATTATTACTTATTCTCTATAGGCCCAAGTTATCGTTTTAATGAATATATAAATTTATATGGTTTGATTGGTATTAGCTCAATTAACATGAAATTAAACTGTGAAAATAACTCTGGTAATATTCATTTCAATAAGATATCAAATAGTTATGGTGCGGGCTTACAATATAACCCGGTTGCAAAACTTGCTATTGATGCATCTTACGAATACTCAAAGTTAAATAATATCGAATTTGGTACATGGGTGATCGGGCTTGGTTATCGATTCTAATTTTATTACGGTTAATTATAAAAAATAGATAAATTTTCTTTTTGATAAAAAGGGTTGGTAATATGTTTATCAACCTTTATTTGAAAAATATAAGTTCATCGCTATAACTTAACATACACAAAAATTATAATTTTTAATTATTCTTATTCAGATATAATAAATCATATTAAAAAATAATTTTTATTAGGAAATTATATGTTAACTATAATAAAAGCAGAACCTTCACACTATGATGAAATGATTACAGTTTGGGAGTCATCGGTTAGAGCTACGCATGCATTTCTATCTGAAAATATTATTTTCTCGCTTAAAAAAAATATTGTAGAAAAGTATTTTCCTATGCTTAATACCTATATTGCGATAGACAATAATAATGTTATTCATGGGATCTTGGGTGTGGCAGAAAATAAATTAGAAATGCTCTTTGTTGATGCAAATTCTAGAGGGAATGGTTGTGGTAAATTGCTTACAACTTTTGCGATAAATACATTGCATATTGATGAGTTAGATGTAAACGAGCAAAATCCTCAAGCAATTGGTTTTTATCTTTATATTGGATTTGAGCAAGTAGGGCGCTCTGAAGTAGATGGGCAAGGAAATCCTTTTCCATTATTGCATTTAAGATTAAATAAAAGTAAGTATAAATACTGAGAAAAATATTAAAGATATAAAATAGAAGAGACAGTGAAAATTATTATTATTTATCTTATATAAATAATAATTATCCACTTAAATTTGATTTATATCGTAATAACACTCATGATTTAATGAAATAATTTTTTCATAAATTAATAAATAATATAATAGTGGAATTATTATGAAAAAAAATTTAGTGATTATTTTATCTTTATTCACCCTATCGGCTTGCTCTGAGTCACAAGAAAATAGAGTTATTGAATATTGCATGGATACATTGAATATTTATAGCACAGTAACAAACGAGCAGTGTCTGTGTTTTTATAATGAAGCGCGTGATAAATTTTCTTCAACTGAAATTGATAGAATGATCAAATCACCACCAATAAAACAAGATAGTACGCTCACAAGAGAAGGTACAATGTTTTTAACTATTGCTCATTCATCAAAATGCTTTGAGTGAATTACCCATATCAAAGGTAAAAATAGGTGAAAGGTACTAATTGCTTATGCTTATATTGCTTATGCTTATATAGTGTTTTTCATTTTCTATACCATTATTACCAAAGATATTGCATAAAGGGTAAATAAGCAAAAACTAAAGCGATGAACATAAACAAAAGACGAAATAATATTTTTTGTGTTTTTATTGTGGCATAGAGCATGACGATAATAACTGCTACGCAGATATACCAGTAAAATGCTCCAAAGAAAGCTAAGGCAAAAATAGCATCAATAATAAAGTGACTATCACTCATTTATTTCTCTCTGACATAAAAAATCACCTACTAAAACATAAGCAGGTGAAGATAAAGGTAATTATCAGGTGCGCAGTAAAACCGCGTTCTTCAGGGGGCGGATATCAAGATTTCCAAATAATATGGAACATAGGCTGTAATGGATCGCGACTAATTAGGACACGACCAAAAATATCATCAATATCGGAATCGTCATCAGGTGCAAGACCAATAATCACTTCGCTAAAGCGAGCAGGTGTAACAGGAAGGCCGACAATAAACTGCCAATCATTACCTAATGGAACCACTTCAGCTGCGCCTCTTTCTTCAAATTGCAGGTTAAATAGTAATTGATCTGCAACATCCAAATTATCGACTGCTTGAGCTAAAAATAAATCATAAGCTTGTTCTAGCGCTTCATCTTCACTAATTAAGGTTGGTTCATTCATGGTAATGCCTGTTTATTATTCCAATAATTATCGCGTTGTTTGTATGATATTTTTGCTCATTTAGCAAAATATATTGTTACCATTCTGATTATAACAGAGGGCTAAAGAAATAGCAGATACGCTCTAATACACGATTTAAAAATGGTCGTTTTTCCCATTCATCCATGGTTAATTCTGTAGAGCGGGCAATATAATCATACTGAACAATGCTTAAATCACTTCCAAAACCTTCATCATCAATAACAACGGTAATTTCAAAATTTAACCACAAACTACGCATATCAAGATTTACTGAACCTACCATACTGAGTTGCCCATCAACCATGACGCTTTTGGTATGTAATAAGCCATCTTCAAACTGAAAGACTTTCACACCTGCTTCAAGCATTTCTGTAAAAAATGCACGACTTGCCCAACGCACAAGAAAAGAGTCATTACTACGAGGCACTATAATACTTACCTCAACACCACGCATTGCTGCGGTTGAGATGGCATGTGCAAGATCGTCACTAGGTACAAAATAAGGTGTTGTGAGTACTAATTCTTTTCTTGCAGAATAAATAGCTGTGATTAAGGATTGTTGAATAAGCTCATCAGGAAATCCTGGGCCTGATGCGATAACCTGTGTTGTGTGACCACTTTCTTGTTCACAAGGCATGATATTATCATCAGGCGGTGGTGGTAAGTGACGTTCTCCGGTTTCCATTTCCCAATCAAAGGCATAAATCATCCCTAAAGTGGTTGAAACAGGGCCTTCCATTCTTACCATAATATCAATCCATTGACCGACGCCTGAATCTTGTTTGAAATAACGAGGATCAACCATATTCATACTTCCTGTGTAGGAAATATAGTTATCAATTAAGACGATTTTTCGATGCTGGCGCAAATCCATACGGCGCAAGAAAAAACGGAATAAATTAACATGCAATGATTCGACAAACTCAATACCTGCCGCCCTCATCACATCAGGGCCTTTAGTTCGAAAGAAATTCCAACTACCAGCTGAGTCAACCATGATCCTACATTTTACGCCACGTTTAGCCGCTCTAATTAATGCCTCGGTGACTTCATCAACTAAACCACCTGATTGCCAAATATAAAAGACCATTTCAATGTTGTCGCGTGCATTGTTAATATCACGTGTAATCGAATTGAGAGAATCTTCACAGGTTGTTAAAAGTTCAATTTTGTTACCTTTAACCCCTTTAATGCCCTGGCGTTTAGCCGTTAATTGGAAAAGAGGCGTTGCAACATCACTCGTACTTGTCGCAAAGATATGCTTGCATTTTCTTAAGTCTTCAAGCCATGCAACAACAGAAGGCCACATTTGTTTAGCATGCTCAACGCGTCGTTTACCAAGATGTAATTCACCAAAGGCAAAATAAGCGATAACCCCAACTAGTGGCAGGATATAAATGATTAATAACCATGTCATGGTTGATGTGACAGGTCGTCGGTGCATTAGGACACGAAATGTGACCCCCGCAATTAATAGCCAATAGAAGAAAAAGGTTAGCCAACTTAATACAGTATAAAATGTTGTCATAGTAGAGCTATTTTCCGTTGAAAATGAATTGCATGAATGAGCAAAAGGCAATTTACTAAAAATAGTTCATTATTTTTGTTATTTGCCGAATGTTGTTATTAAATCAGGATTATTATCTCTGTCAAATCTCTTTATTGAGAGATAAGCATTAAATAAGCGATAAGATACAACCCATTATTTATTTTTTCTTTGTGAGAAATGCTCAAAGAATGGATGAAATTCAAGCAAATTATAAATCGCCCCTTGGATCACAAAATGAACGTCTTATAATACACCACTTATTCGAAAAAATAGGTGCTGATAGCATGAGACACAGTAGGAATGAAGTTGCACGTTGGCGAATGATGAGACAGGTATTACGTAAACGTCGTCGATGGTTAGAAGGGCAATCTCGTCGTAATTTCCGAATTTATAAACTGCGTAAACTTGATACTTCTAAAAAACATAGAGCGCTTTTGTTTGTTCAACACATAGAATGGAACTCATAATTCCACTTTTTAACACTTTATATCAATCATTTTGCTAAACGTTATTGAATATGATTGCTATTTGCATTTAAACTAGGGGCATTATTTTTTCTTTAGGTGAAATAAGATCAGTTATGCGTTGGAAGCTTTGGGTATTCATATCACTCTGTCTGCATGCCTCACTTGTTGCGGCAGCGATGTTGTATGTTGTAGAAGATAAGCCAGTTACACCTGAGCCTATCTCTATACAAATGTTAGCATTTGCTGCAGATGAGCCTGCTGGCGAACCAGAACCTGTGGTTGAAGAAGTCACACCTCCAGAGCCTGAACCGGTTGTCGAGCCTGAACCCGAACCAGAGCCTGAGCCTATTCCAGATGTGAAGCCTGTTATCGAAAAACCAATAGAGAAAAAACCAGAACCAAAACCGAAACCTAAGCCAAAACCAGTGGACAAACCCAAACCGCCTGTTGAGCGACCACAACCTTTAGTTGTTAATAAAGGTAATGATCTCAAAAATCTTAACCCGACGGCAAAGCCAAGTGATAAAGGTGACGAAAAACCAGTTGCAGTGGCAAGTAGCGGTGAAGGCAAAGTACCTAATGCAGTACGTCAAGGTTTACCTGAATATCCACCACGAGCACGCGCTGTGGGGATGGAAGGTTCAATTAAAGTTCGTTTTGATGTTGATGCTGATGGAAGAGTTGATAATGTAGAAATTATTTCAGCTGATCCTAAAAATGTGTTTGAGCGCGAAGTAAAAAGAGCGATGCGCCAATGGCGTTATGAAAAAATTCCTTATAAAGGAAAAGTGGTTCTGATTGAGTTCAAAATGACAGGAATATCAGCAAGCTAATTTTTATAAAATTAGTGGTTAAACAAAGTGATATCATTATTTGATACCAGATAAATAAAAGGCACTTTAATAAGTGCCTTTTTAGTATTTAATTTTTAATGTTTTCACGCTATTCGCCGTAATCGAATTGTCGTAATAGCTTTTTATTCCATTGTGCTTGTTAGCGTGAAGTGCGCTTTACCTTCAGGTAAGCGACGAGCTGAATTGTTCTCGTCAACAGCAACGTAGGTAAATACAGCCTCTGTTGCACGATAGCGTTGGCCGACAGGTTCTGTGGCGACTTTCTTAACCCAGACTTCAATATTAACAGTAATTGAAGAGTTGCCTGTTTTTAAGCAACGTGCGTAGCAACAGACGACATCGCCAACAGCAACAGGTTTAAGAAAGGTAATGCCCGTTACGCTTACAGTAACGACACGACCTAACGCAATTTCTTTTGCTAAAATTGCACCACCAATGTCCATTTGAGACATTAACCAGCCACCGAAAATATCACCATTGGCGTTAGTATCAGCAGGCATGGCAAGGGTACGTAAAACGAGCTCACCATTAGGCAAAGATTGTTGTTCAGTCATGGGGAATAATGTATCTATTAATGTTGAAACCAAGGAGATATTTACTCGTTATACTTCAAGCCGTAGCGTTACTCGTAGCAACTCATTTATTTGTCGCCTAGCTGTACTTGAGTTATTTAGAGTTCACATCTCCCAATAAAATAAAAATGATTATTCAGATTTTGAATGAGCATCATGTGATGTCGGTTTAGATGCTTGTTTTGTCATATCATCTGATAATAGGTTTTCACCATTTTGCGGGGCTTCTTCTTCAGTTTGTTCTTCTGGTAAACGATTATTCCAGATATAAACTACACTGGCGATAGTAAAGATAAAGGTCAAAATGGTTAAACCGAAGACTTTAAAATTAACCCAAGTCTCTTCTGGTAAAGAGAATGCCACGTAGATATTACCTAAGGCACAAGCAAAAAAGAAAATCACCCAAGCTATATTTACTTTTTTCCAATTAGCCGCAGGCATGGCAAGCTCTTTACCTAACATTCTTTCCATTAATGTTTTAGGTGTAAATAGTTGCATACCAATTAATACAACGGCAAAAATGGCATATATGGCCGTGACTTTCCATTTAATAAAATCAGCCGAATGGAAGAAGATAGTTAATGAGCCAAAAATAGTGACAACAATAGCCGTAATGAGTGGTGCTTTTTCAACTTTATGGAAAATAAGCCACGTCAAGCCGACTGAAATCCACGTAGCGACAATTAATGCACCTGAAGCGTAGAAAATATCTTGCCATTTATAGAAGATAAAAAACACTAATAGTGGAGCGAAATCAAGTAATTGCTTAAGCCAGCCATTTTTCATAACAAATAGGAACCTATGGTAATTAAATTCATAAACTAGGCTATTCTAATGCAAAGCGACAGGAAATGGGTAAACAATTGCATATCTTTAATTATGAAGTGCTGATTTATATAAAAAACACGGTTTTCCTCTGAAATAACTCAATGAAAAATCAACATAATTGCATTTAGGGGGAATTAAAATTAAAGCTTGAGTTATGAAAGGGGATTTTAATATCACTCTAGTATATGATTCAGTAACTCATCAACATTATCGCTACTTTTTGATGAATGCATAGATAAAAAAGTATTTCTGATAAGAGGAAATCAATGAACGGAAAAAGAATAATAAAATGGATGCCAGGATTAGGCTTATTGTTTAATTATAAGCGTGATTATTTTGGCTATGACTTAAAAGCAGGGCTTTCTGTTGCCGCCGTTGCATTGCCAGTCGCAATTGCTTATACCGAATTATTAGGGATTAACCCAATTGTTGGATTATATGCCTGTATTTTTCCGATGATTATTTATGCGTTATTTGGCACATCGCGGCAGTTAATTACAGGGCCTGATGCCGCAACTTGTGCTGTTATTGCTGCCGTTGTTATTCCATTATCTGCTGGTGACGAGAATGCTAGATGGCAACTTGCAATTATTATGACGGCAATGACGGGATTTTGGTGTATTTTAGCCAGCCATTTTCGGTTAGGGGCTTTTACTGATTTTCTATCTCGACCTATTTTACAAGGACTTTTAAATGGTGTCGCGATCACCATTATGGTTGGGCAAATCAGCAAAGTATTTGGTTTTGATACTTCCCCCGATCACCTAATTGAAAAATTAATTGAAGTTCCATTTCGATTAATGGATGCGCATTTACCCACAGTGTTAATGTCTGCAATAACATTAGCACTCTTATTAGGCATTCGTTATTTTCGTAGTCGATGGCCAGCCCCTTTAATTGCGATGGTCGTGATGACGTATTTAAGTTGGCAATTTGATTTAGCAAGCTTTGGTATTGCTATCGTAGATAAAGATGCAGGAAATGTTGATCTGTTTTTACCTGTTGTATCTATGACGGGATTCCATCCTGGTGTCTTGAGAGAATTGTTAGTTCCATCTATAAACTTGGCAGTTATTAGCTTCGTGAGTTTTATGATGACGGCCCGCAGTTTTGCCAGTAAGAACGGTTATGATGTCGATGCAGATCAAGAGTTAAAAGCGTTAGGTATTGCCAATATTGCGGCAGCGCTTTCTCAAGGATTTGCGGTTAGTGCGGCAAGTAGTCGTACTGCAGTCAATGACTCTGTTGGTGGGAAAACGCAGTTAGTTTCTATTATCGCAGCACTGGTTATTCTGCTAGTACTATTATTTATGACTGATTTTCTCGCCTATATTCCATTATCTTCATTAGGCATAGTCTTGATTGTTTCTTCATGGTCTTTACTAAGTATTCGTCATATTTGGTCTTATCGTAAACGTAATAAACAAGCATTTACCTTGGCATCATTCACCTTATTAGCTGTGTTATTGGCAGGGCTAATTAATGGTATCGGTTTTGCCGTTTTATTAGGTTTGTTACAATTTTTACGTATTGTTTTTCGTCCAAGCGATCAATTATTGGGTGTTGATGAACAGGGTATGGTTCACTCAATGAATAAAGATAATGGCATTGAGCCTATTGATGGCTTAATGATGTATCGGTTTAATTCACCACTGACTTATTTTAATGTGGGTTATTTTAAAAAACGGGTACTCCAACTTGTTGATAATGCACCTCAACGACCAGCATGGTTAGCGGTAGATGCAGCTGTAAGCTTTACCTATGACGATGTCAGTGTGTTTGCTGCTATTGATGAACTAATACGAGAATTGCGAATAAAAGGCGTTAAATTAGTTTTAGCTGGGCGCAGAACAGAATTAAATCGTTGGATTGAACGTAATAAGATTTCACTCAATGAAGATGATTTGATTATTGCTCCCGATCTTTATTTTGTGATCCGACTTTATCAAAGCCGACAACAAATTAAAGAGAAGCAAAAAGAAGCAAGAAAAGAGGCATTAAAGCAAGAAGCTGAGAATAGCGAAGACTCGATATTAGAAGTGCCAATAGAGAGCCATGCATCAACACATTAAGCATTTTGGTTAAGTTTTACCAGTGGTGATGAATACAAAGTAAAATCCCGTGATAAGTTGTTAGCTTATACACGGGATTTTTTATCGGTAAATTTTGTAGATAGCTATGCTTTGAACAAATTAGCGAGTTTGTTGTGTTGTGTATTTGTTTTCAACCAACATAAACAAACGAAATAGGTAAATAATCATCCACGCTGAAGCCATATTTTTCAAAAGATAGAATAAGAAATTATGGACAAGATCAGGTAGTTGAATTGTAAGATTACTTACAAAACCAATACCAAACTGCAATAAGATCCAAATGCCTAATGCAGGAATAAGTGATCCTGATTCACTAAATCCAATTTTCCAACCTAAACGTATTGCACTTCCCATATTTTGTTGGCGCACTAAAACAACGGGGGCTAATGCAAAACCAATGAGCAAAATGATGCCAGGAATAATCATCACCATAAAACCAGCGCTAATTAAAATAGAGCACAGGACAATCAGTAAAAACATTTTTGGTAAGCGAGGTAAGCAGGCGTTAAATGTTTGCCCTAAGGTGACATTATGACCTGCAGAGATTGCCATAGCGAACATCAATAAGGTGAGAACCAAGATGCTTTGCTGTAATGTTTCGAATGCATACAGTGATAATACTTTTTTGGCAACACCCACGACACTGTTTGACATTGCTTCTAACTCGGCAGGAGAAGCAGAAGAAAGTTGTGTATTTTTAAAATTAGCCACAAATTCAATCATCAATTGGTATTCTTGAGGATTAGGGCCAATTAAGACATGAACTATTGCTAAAACAACAGCAAGGATAGCGGAAAGGGTAACAATACTACGTCGTTCATTCTTATAAAAATTAAGACTGTCTCGATAGATTGTGCGTGCCGTGGTAGGCATGAAACTGCTCCTATAAAAATAGACTGTGTCAATGCGCGCTATTGTACCTTTTACAACAGCAAAAAGGGATATTTTCTATCAAACCGCTTATTAAGCTTATTTCTTGATCTTGATAGTCACTGCACACTCATTATTTAAATTAAACCAAACATTATTTTAACATAAAAATAACCTTATTTTTAAATGTGTCTTTTTAGGATATTTTTTATTCAAAAAATATTACTAATAATAAATTTAATTATAAGAAAAAATTGTATTAATGGGTAATTTGATGTGGATCAATTATAAATAATCATATTGATAAATAATAAAAAGAGAAATAACACTTTCTGCAAAAATAATTCCAAAGTTGTGATCGGTATTAGATCATAATTATCAATAAATGGTTATATTTTTAGCGGAGATTTTACTTATTACAGGAATGGGTTAAATAATGAAAAAACTTTCTGCGCTTATTTTAGCGGCTGCAACTCTTGCGCCTTCTATTTCTTTCGCTCACCAAGCGGGTGATTTCTTATTCCGTGCAGGTACTGCAACTGTTCGTCCTAATGCAGGCTCTGATAATGTATTAGATATTGGTCATTTTGAAGCTAATAATAATACCCAATTAGGTTTAACTTTCGGGTATATGATCACTGATAATATTGGTGTTGAATTATTAGCAGCGACTCCTTTTGAGCACAAAGTATCATTAACAAACTTTGGTGAAATTGCGACAGTTAAACATTTACCACCAACATTAATGGCACAATATTACTTTGGTAATGGTGAAGATAAATTACGTCCTTATTTAGGTGCAGGTCTTAACTTTACTACTTTCTTTGATGAAAAATTCAATTCAGCGGGTAAAGATGCTGGTTTATCTGACTTAGACCTCAAGGATTCATGGGGCTTTGCAGCACAAGCTGGTTTAGATTATAACCTCGATAAAAACTGGATGTTGAATGCGTCTGTTTGGTGGATGAATATCGAAACGGATGTTAAATTTAAAGCGGGTGATGATAGACAATCAATCAGTACACGTTTAGACCCATTTGTATTTATGTTTGGTGTGGGCTACCGTTTCTAATTATTCTTTCTTTAAAAGAATATCTCATAATGAAAAGCGAAGATTATCTTCGCTTTTTTATGTTTTAAATTCACAGACAACACTCATTTTTAGATTATCAAAAGATATCATTTTATTGTTAATACTTAAAATAAGAGTCATTTTTAAATAATGTTAAATAAATAAAGGTGTATTTAAAATGGAACATTTTATATTTAAATATCTTCTAAGTTGTATTTAATATACATCTTAATGCTTGGATATAAATAAATTAAAAATTATTTATTTCTATTTATTAATAATAAATAGCATTGTAATTGATAAAATTGGGTATTTTATAGATGCATTTAAAATACATCTTTATATTTAATTTTAGTAAAAGTGCGTTATCTATCAATGGATAGATAAAATCTATAGAGAAATAAAAAGGATTAGCAAGGTCTCACACTGATAATAACAAAGCGGTTGGTTTTTGAATGAAAAATGATTAGCAATTCTTTTGTTTTGCTCTTTTTGTGAGCTATTTTTAAAGCTCGACAAAAGCAGGCTATTTTTGATTAATTTTAGTTTTTTGCAAAATTTGATCTGAATTATGATAATCGCTACAAATAAACATAAACTTATAAACGAAAAAAGACCACCGAAGTGGTCTAAACGTAAAGCTAAAGAAAGACTAGAATAAAAAAGGGATCAGCGAACAACCATAGAGTTGATAACGCCTTTTACGCCTGTAACTTTGCGTGTTGTTTCAATGGCACGATTAGCATCCGCTTGAGAAGAAACGAAACCACTTAATTGAACTTTACCTTTAAAAGTTTCAACGCTAATTTGTGTTGAATTAAGATTTTTTTCACCGATTAGTGCTGTTTTAACTTTGGTGGTGATCACGGAGTCATCAAAATAACCCCCAGTACCTTCTGACGTTGCAGTTGGAGAACATGCAGACAACGTAAATGCCATCAGTAATGCCGCCATGACAGCAGAGATTTTTGCCCATAGTTTCATTATCAAACTCCTTATACATTGCGTAATTGATTGAGTATTTCTGAAAAGAAAATATAAAGCACTTTATAAAGTATGTGCAAAAAATAAAATATTGCCAAATTTTTATAGGTATTAATTGTGTTACTTTAACTGGAGAAAGAAGAGGGATTGCGCCATTTCATGCAGACTAAGCCCAAAAACGGGCTTTCAAAAGCGAGAGTCAATAAATGATGAATTAAGAGTAATCCGCTTAGAAAAATAGCAAACTATTCTCCTAAAGCGGATTGATTACGATAGTTATGCGAGTGTAGCCGCTTTCATTTCTTTGACAAATTGAGTAAGCGCTTTAAGCATCACTTCAGGTTGATGAAGATTTTTCTCAATAATTTGTACAACGGCTGATCCTGAAATAGCACCCGCGGCACCATTTGCAATAGCCTCTTTGACTTGTTTTGGCTCTGAAATACCAAATCCTTGTAATGCAGGTGGTGCATTATAAGTTTTTAATTTGTCAGTAAGGTGTGTTAGCGATTGTTCAGCACGTTTATCTGTTCCTGTTACGCCAGCTCTTGAGAGTAAATAGGTATAGCCTTTACCTGAGATGGCTAATTCTTGTAAAAGCTCATCATCAGCGTTAGGCGGGCAAATAAAGATAGGATCGATATTCACTCGCTGGGCTGCTTCTCGGAACTCTTTTGATTCACGTAAGGGCACATCACCAATTAAGACAGAATCGACACCAGCTTGTTGGCATTTACCATAAAAATTATCAATCCCATTACTAAAAACAAGGTTGGCATAAACTAATAGACCAATAGGAATATTAGGATGTTTTTTACGTACATTGGTTAATAGCGCAAAGCACTCAGTGGGGGTTACGCCAACATTGAGGGCTCGTAAATTAGCGCCTTGAATAGTAGGACCATCTGCAAGAGGATCGGAAAAAGGAATACCAATCTCTAAAGCATCTGCACCACCTTCAATTAACGCATCAATAATTTGTAGTGATAGCTCAGGAGAAGGATCACCTAATGTTACAAAGGGAACAAATGCACCTTGTTGTTTTTGTGCTAATGCATCAAAGCAGTTTTGATAACGGCTCATTAGATTTCTCCTCTTGCTGCTAAAATATCGTTTACAGTAAAAATGTCTTTATCGCCACGGCCTGATAAGTTCACAATCAGTAATTGCTCTTTATCAGGATTTTGAGCAATTAATTTAAGTGCGTAAGCTAGAGCATGAGAGGATTCTAATGCTGGGATAATACCTTCTCGGCGTGAGAGTGCTTTAAATGCTTCTATGGCTTCATCATCTGTAACAGAAACATAATCAGCACGACCAATGCTATTTAGATGTGCGTGCTGAGGCCCGACAGATGGGAAGTCAAGACCTGCTGAAATTGAATAAGATTCTTCAATTTGTCCTTCATCTGTCTGCATAATAGGGGATTTCATCCCAAAATAGATCCCTAATTTACCATGTTTTAGTGGTGCGCCATGTTCACCCGTTTCAATGCCTTTACCTGCAGGTTCAACACCAATTAGCTGTACTGACGTTTCAGGAATAAATGAAGCAAATAACCCGATAGCATTTGAACCACCACCAATACAGGCAATAGCTGCATCGGGTAGACGGCCTTCACGCTCTAGGATCTGTGCTTTAGCTTCATCACCAATCATACGTTGGAATTCGCGTACAATTGTTGGGTAAGGATGGGGGCCTGCTGCGGTTCCTAGTAAATAGTGAGCGCGATCGTAACAACCAGACCAGTCGCGTAATGCTTCATTACAGGCATCTTTTAGGGTAGATGAGCCACTATGAACAGGAATAACTTCAGCACCCATTAAGCGCATACGAAAGACGTTAGGTGATTGACGTTCAACGTCTTTTGCACCCATATAGATACGACATTTCATATTAAGTAGTGCGCAGGCCAAAGCAGTTGCAACACCATGTTGACCTGCACCCGTTTCCGCAATTATTTCGGTTTTCCCCATACGTTTTGCCAGTAATGCTTGACCTAATACTTGGTTAGTTTTATGAGCGCCACCATGCAGTAAATCTTCACGTTTTAGATATAAACGAGTTCGCGTGCCTTCTGTTAAATTACGGCAAAGGGTTAATGCTGTTGGTCTACCTGCATAATTTTTTAATAAATCTTGGAATTCTTGCTGAAATGACGGATCGTTTTGTGCATCAATAAAAGCTTGTTCGAGTTGATCCAATGCAGGAATTAAGATTTCAGGTACATATTGGCCACCAAATTCGCCAAAGTAGGGGTTAAGTTTTCTCATTGTGATGTCATCCTGTTTAAAATTTTATCTTTATGAAATTTAGTTTCGCTGTAATTGTGCAAATACTTGGTTCAGACGTTGCGTATCTTTTATGCCAGGAGCCGATTCTACTCCGGAGTTAAAATCAAGCCCGATACAGCCTGTTTTAACTGCATCTAAACAGTTTTCACTGTTAAGACCACCTGCAAGTAATGCTTTTTCACGTATTGTGTTTGGAATTTTTTGCCAATTAAACGTTGTTCCTGTACCGCCTGTGCCGTTATCAAGTACATATTTATTAACGTGTAAAACAGGAGGAATATCACTGTGGATTGCCATGTTTATTGCTTGCCAAATCTCACAGCTAGGCTGAATTTTTTGTCTAAGTTGCTCAATAAACTGAGCATCTTCTTGCCCATGTAATTGAATGGCAGATAAATTAAGTTTTTCAGCATAGTCACAAATAAGTGCAATGGGCTGGTTTTGAAAAACACCTACAAATGCTAAGGGAGCTTGTGTTATCAGCTCTTGGGCTTGTGACAATGTCACTTTTCGCGGGGATTCCTCTGCGAAAATCAATCCCGCATAATAAGCACCGGCTTGATAAACCGCTTTTACATCTTGTGTACGAGTTAACCCGCACACTTTATGCTTTCCCAAAACGAGTGCTCTTACTGCTTGGTCAATAT